>NZ_ASXG01000019.1 GCF_000411975.1 Amycolatopsis orientalis DSM 43388 | reverse complement strand
GGCGGGAGCAGTGGTGGTGGCGGGGTTGGGCGGGGCGGGCTTGGCGGTAGGCCTGGGGTGGCTGGGGTTGTTCTGGCGGAGGTTCGCGGGGGTGGATGGAGGTTCCGCGGGTGGTCTAGTGAGTGCGGCCGAAAGGGGCACTGGCGGGGAGGGCCGGGGCTGGAGTCGCGGCGAGGTCCGAGCCGGTTGGCTGCGGGGATGGGGCGGCGGCTGTGGGTGTGGTGTCGGGGTGCCCGGGCGCGGGTTGGCTGCGGGGACGGGTCAGTGGCTGCGGGTGTGGCGTCACGGTGCGCGGGCGCGGGTTGGCTGAGGGGCGGGGCGCCGGCTGCGGGAGTGGCGTCGGGGTGGCCGGGCGCGGGTTGGCCCATGGAACGAGGCGGCGGCTGCGGGATTTGCGTGGAGATGGTGAAAGGGACGGCGGAAGTGCGGCGAGGCGGCCGCGAGCCGATGGCGAGGCGGTGAGCGGGTTGGCGAGGAGGGCAGCGTCGGGTGCTGTCCGGCGAGGAGGGAGCAGCGCCAACCGGCTCACCAGCGGCACAGCTGCACAGGAGGACGGCGGAGGCGTCGCGCGGGGCCCGCGGCGATGTGATGAGCGGGTTGATGAGCGGGACAGCGAAAAACCTGTGAGTCGCCCTCGTTGAGCGTCGGCTGCCTGCCCGGATAAGCCTGCCCGGACAACCCTGGGCCGCGGCTTGAGCTTGGGAGCCGATTCACCCGGGTAGCGAAGGGGTGAACCCGCGACAATCCGGTTCAGTCGTTCTCCAGGTCGCCTTCCAAAGTCAAATACACCTCACGCATCTGCGCCAGCAAGTCCGGATCCGGTTCTTCCCACAGGCCCCGGTCGGCGGCTTCCGTCAGGCGTTCGATGATTCCTCGCAGCGCCCACGGGTTGGCGTTCCGCAGGAACTGCTGGTTCTCCTCGTCCAGGACATACGACTGCGACAATTTTTCGTACATCCAGTCGCCCACGACGCCGGCGGTGGCGTCGAAGCCGAAGAGGTAATCGACCGTCGCCGCGAGTTCGAAGGCTCCCTTGTAGCCGTGGCGGCGCATGGCGGACAGCCAGCGCGGGTTCACGACTCGGGCGCGGAAGACGCGGGCCGTTTCTTCGCCCAGGGTGCGGGTGCGGACCGCGTCGGGAGTGGTGGAGTCGCCGACGTAGGACGCGGGGGCGGAGCCGGTCAGGGCGCGGACGGTGGCGATCATTCCGCCGTGGTACTGGAAATAGTCGTCGGAGTCGGCGATGTCGTGTTCGCGGGTGTCGGTGTTCTTCGCGGCTACGACAATGCGTTTGTACGACGATTCCATGTCCTCGCGCGCGGGACGGCCGTCCAGGTCTCGGCCGTACGCGAAGCCTCCCCAGACCGCGTAGACCTCGGCGAGATCCTTGTCGTCGCGCCAGTTCCCGGAGTCCATCAGGGGGAGCAGGCCGGCCCCGTAGGCACCGGGTTTCGAGCCGAAGATGCGGGTGGTGGCCCGGCGGTTGTCGCCGTGGGCGGCCAGGTCCGCGTTGACGTGGGCGCGGACGTAGTTGTCCGATTCCGGTTCGTCCAGGGACGCGGCCAGCCGCACGGCGTCGTCCAGCAGGGTGATGACGTGCGGGAAGGCGTCGCGGAAGAAGCCGCTGATGCGGATTGTGACGTCGATCCTCGGGCGGCCCAGTTCGGACAGCGGGATGGGTTCGATGCCGGTCACGCGCCGGGAGGCCTCGTCCCAGATCGGCTGGATTCCCAGCAGGGCAAGGACTTCCGCGGCGTCGTCGCCGGAGGTGCGCATCGCGGAGGTGCCCCACACCGAGAGGCCGACGGACCGCGGCCAGTCGCCGGTGTCTTCGCGGTAGCGGCGGAGCAGGGAGTCCGCCAGGGCCTGGCCGGTTTCCCACGCCAGGCGGCTCGGGATCGCCTTGGGATCCACCGTGTAGAAGTTGCGGCCGGTCGGCAGGACGTTGACCAAGCCGCGCAACGGAGAACCGCTGGGGCCTGCCGGAATGTAGCCGCCGTCCAGGGCGTGCAGTACCGCGTCTGCTTCGGACGAAGTGCCGGCCAGGCGGGGGACGATTTCGGTGGCGGCGAAGGTCAGGACGCGGGCGACTTCGGCATCGAAAGCCCCCAAGACCTCAGTGACGACGGAGGAAACCGATGAAGGCGACCACGAGTGGTTCTCCATGGCTGAAACCAGCGTGTGCGCGGTGGTCTCGATGGCGTCCACTTCGGACAGCGGCGCGTCCGAGTTTTCCTTCAGGCCCAGGGCGGAACGCAGACCCGGAACGGCGCCTTGCTTGCCGCCCCACATTTGCTGGGCCCGGAGCATCGCGAGGACCAGGTTGACGCGGGCCTCGCCGGCCGGGGCCTCGCCCAGGATGTGCAGGCCGTCGCGGATCTGGGCGTCCTTGACCTCGCACAGCCAGCCGTCGATGTGCAGCAGGAAGTCGTCGAACTCGGCGTCGTGCGGCCGTTCTTCCACGCCCAGGTCGTGGTCGAGCTTCGCGGCCTGGATGAGCGTCCAGATCTGGGCGCGGATCGCCGGGAGTTTCGCCGGGTCCATCGCGGCGATGTTGGCGTGTTCGTCCAGCAACTGCTCCAGCCGGGCCAGGTCGCCATACGATTCCGCGCGCGCCATGGGCGGGACCAGGTGGTCCACGATGGTCGCGTGCGCACGGCGTTTCGCTTGCGCGCCTTCGCCCGGGTCGTTGATCAGGAACGGGTACACCAGCGGCAGGTTGCCCAGCACGGCATCGGGGGCGCAGGCAGCGGACAGACCGGCGGTCTTGCCGGGCAGCCATTCCAGCGAACCGTGCTTTCCGAGGTGGACGACGGCGTGCGCGCCGAATTCCTCTTCCAGCCAGCGGTAGGCGGCGAGGTAGTGGTGGCTCGGCGGGAGGTCCGGGTTGTGGTAGATCGCGACCGGGTTCTCGCCGAATCCGCGCGGCGGCTGGATCATCAGGACGACGTTGCCGGACTGCAGCGACGCCAGGACGATGTCGCCCTCGGGGTTTGCCGACGTGTCGACATACAGCGAACCCGGTGCGGGGCCCCAGTGTTCTTCCATCGCTTCTCGCAATTCGACCGGCAGGGCGGCGAACCATTCGAGGTAGCGGGCGGCGGGGACGCGGATCGGATTGCCGGAGAGCTGTTCTTCGGTCAGCCATTCGGGATCCTGGCCGCCCGCGGCGATCAGCGCGTGGATCAACGCGTCGCCGTCCGGCTGGTCGGTTCCGGTCGGGTCGACGCCGGGGAAGGCGTCCGGGCCGAGGTCGTAGCCGCGTTCGCGCATCAGGCGCAGGAGTTTGATCGCCGAAGCGGGGGTGTCGAGGCCGACCGCGTTGCCGACGCGCGAGTGTTTCGTCGGGTACGCGGACAGCATCACCGCGATCCGGCGCGAAGCCGGCGGAGTGTGGCGCAGGCGCGCGTGCGCGAGCGCGATGCGGGCGACACGCGAGGCACGTTCCGGGTCGGCGACGTAGCGGGGAAGACCGTCGTCGTCGAATTCCTTGAAGGAGAACGGGACGGTGATGATCCGGCCGTCGAATTCCGGGACCGCCATCTGGTTGCCCGCGTCGAGCGGGGACAGGCCGTCGTCGCTCGCGGACCAGGTTTCGCGGTCGCTGGTCAGGCACAACGCCTGCAGCACCGGCACGTCCAGCGCGGCCATTTCCGCGACGTCCCAGGACTCGTCGTCCCCGCCGGCCCCGGCTTCCGACGGACGCGTGCCGCCCGCCGCCAGCACAGTGACGAGCAGCGTGTCGACCTTGGCCAGCTCGGCCATCATCTCCGGCGCGCGCGTGCGCAGGGACGCGGTGTGGATCGGCAACGCGCGGCCGCCCGCGGCCTCCACCGCGTCCGCCAACGCGTGCACGAAAGCGGTGTTCCCGGACAGGTGGTGCGCGCGGTAGTAGAGGATCCCGATGACCGGTCCGTCCCCCGCCGGAGCCGGCCGGGAAAGCACGCCCCACGAAGGCAGTTCGGCGGGCGGTTCGAAGCCTTCGCCGGTGAGCAGCAGGGTGTCGGACAGGAAGCGGTGCAGCTGCGTGAGGTTCTCCGGACCGCCCTGGGCGAGGTACAGATGCGCTTGCGCGGCGATTCCGGCGGGCGTGGTGGAGAGCTTCATCAGCTCCGCGTCCGGCGTCTGCTCGCCGCCCAGCACGACCACGTGCGCGCCGGACGCGCGCAGCGTGTCCAGGCCGTCCTGCCAGGTCCGCGGCGTGCCGAGAATCCGGACGACGACGATGGACGCGCCCTCCAGCAGGCCGGGCAGGTCCTCGAGGGGAAGCCGGGACGGGTTGCCGAGCCGGTAGTCCGCGCCGCTGGCCCGGGCGCTGAGCAGGTCGGTGTCCGAAGTGGACAGCAGCAGGATCACGGCGTTCCTCACTCGGGGTGTCCGCGCCCCGGGTCGTCGGGCACGCCGGCGGGAGTTCCTGGCTGCCGGCGGCCGCGGGGCCGCCGGTCACAGTGGCGGGACCGCCCCGGATTTCCACCGGGTTCCTCCGCGTGCCGACGCGTGTGCGCTCTTACTCTCGCCGGGCGCGCGGGCGCCGTCAAGGTGAGCAGACCCTCACGCGGGCTTGCTTTCGTCCCCGATCCGCGGGAAGGGCGCGGTGGAGAACAGCACCTCCACCGCGACCTCGAAGAACTCCGCGATCCGCAACGCCAGGTACAGGCTCGGGCTGTACTCGCCGCGCTCCAGGTACCCGATCGTCTGGTAGTGCACGCCGAGCGCGTCCGCGAGCTGCCGCCGCGAGATGCCGCGTTCGGCGCGCAGCACCGCGATGCGGTTGTAGACGTTCTCGCTCACCGCGCCTCACACACGCTGAAGTGCCCTTTCCCGTCGTGCCGCCACCGACGACCCCGATTCGCGCCGGGCCATCCGCTTCAGCAGGACCGGGGCCAGCGCCAATCCGATCACGGCCCACGCGAGCAGCACCCCCAGGGTCGCCCACGGCCGCCAGGACTGCCCGATTTCGACGACGACCGCCTGGTCGGGCAGCAGTGCCGAGCGCATGCCGAGACCGAGCCAGTACATCGGGAACACCTGCGCGACGTCCCGCAGCCACACCGGCAGCGCGGTGATCGGGTAGAAGATCCCGGAGATCGCGCCGAGCCCGAACGTCGGCAGCATGACCAGGGCCAGCATCCGGGAGTCCTGGATCAGCGAGCCGATCGCGGCGCCGATCGGCAGGGTCGCGGCCAGCCCGGCGACGAGCACCCACAGCAGGTTCAGGACCGAGAAGAACCCGTCCGGGGCCAGCCCGTCGAACAGGAACAGCGCCGGCGCCAGCAGCACGACGATGCCCGCGACCTGCACCAGCGAGAACGTCGTGACCTTGCCGACGAGATAGCCGAACATCCCGTTCGGCGTCGCCTTCGCGCGCAGCAGCGTGCCGTCCTCGCGGTCGATGACGAGCGATCCGGCGACGCTGGTCAGGCCGTTGAACACGATGCCCGCGCCGAGCACGCTCGGCACCGTCGCGGTGCCGAGCGAGAACGAAGTGCCCGGCAGGTGCGCGCCGCGCATGAAGAAGAGCGTGCCGAAGATCATCGCCAGCCACACGAGCTGGCCGATCAGATCGTCCCGGTTCGTCCATTGCTGGCGGAATTCGATGAACCCGCGGCGGAGTCCTGCCCGCGCCGCGGTCCCCTGCGCCGTCACCGCGCACCTGCCGAGGTCAGCCCGGACTCCGCGCGCTGCACGAGGGTCAGGTAGGTCTCCTCCAGCGACGCGCGCCGGACCTCCAGATCGGCGACCGCTTCGCCGTGCTGCTTGAACAGCTCGTACACGTACTTCGTCGCCTCGGTGGTCGAGTGCACGAACCGCTGCCCGTCGACGGTCCAGCGCACCTCGGCCTCGCCGGCGATTTGCCTGCTCAGCTGGTCCGGGGACCCGTTGGCGACGATGCGGCCGCCGCTCAGGGTCAGGATCCGGTCGGCGAGCTTTTCCGCCTCGTCGAGGTCGTGCGTGGTGAGCAGGATCGTGGTCTCGTCGTCGGCGAGCCGGTGCACGAGCTCGTGGAAATCGCGCCGCGCCCGCGGATCGAACCCGGCGGTCGGCTCGTCGAGGAACAGCAGCTCGGGACGGCCGACGATGCCGATCGCCACGTCCAGCCTGCGCCGCTGCCCGCCGGACAGCATCCGGATCTTCTTGCCCGCGTGCTCGGCGAGCCCGACCGCCTCGATCAGCTCGTCGGTGTCCCACGGGCGGCGGATCCGGTCGCTGGAGTACGGCGCGTAGTACGACCCGAGCAGGTCGAGCAGCTCGCGCACGCGCCATTTGCCGTGGTCGCGCCAGGACTGCAGGACGACCCCCAGCCGCGCCCGCCAGTCCTCGTCGCCGCGCGCCGGGTCGGTGCCCAGCACGGACACCTCGCCCGCGGACCGCATGCGGAACCCCTCGAGGATTTCGATCGTCGTGGTCTTGCCCGCCCCGTTCGGGCCGAGCAGGCACAGCACCTCGCCGCGGTGCGCGGTGAACGAGGTGCCGTGCAGCACGTCGTTCGCGCCGTAGCGCATGCGTAAGCCTTCGACGCGGAGCACGGTGTCCGCTTGATCTCTCATTGGATGACCCCCATCCTGCCTGTGCGATGGAATGTAGCAGAAGTACTACATATGATCGCAAGCCTGTTAAATCGGCCGCGGGTTACAGTGAGCGCCATGTCCAGCCCTGCCCGCGTGCGTGCCGACGCGTGTCCCGGAGTCTTCGCGACGCACGACGCGGCGGACGGGCCGCTCGCCCGGGTGCGGCTTCCTGGCGGCGGGGTGACCGCGGATCGCTTGCGGGCCTTGGCTTCCTGCGCGGAAGATCTCGGTGACGGAGACGTCCACCTGACCTCGCGGGCGAACCTCCAGCTGCGCGGCGTGCGCCGTCCGGGGCTGGCGGCGCGGCTGACCGAAGCCGGGTTGCTGCCGTCGCCCAGCCATGAACGCGTGCGGAACGTGCTGGCCTCGCCGTTGAGCGGGGTGCGCGGCGGGCTCGCGGACGTCCGGGGGCTTTCCGCGGAGCTGGATCGTGCGTTGTGCGCGCGGCCGGAACTCGCCGAGTTGCCGGGGCGGTTCCTGTTCGGCTTCGACGACGGACGCGGGGACGTCGCGGGCACGGACGTCTGCTGGCGCGCGATCGGTCCGACGACCGGAGTGGTGCTGCTGGCGGGAGCGGATTCCGGCTGGCTGGTCTCGCGAGACGAGGCGGTGTCCGCGCTGCTCACGGTGGCGGAAGCGTTTGCGCATACGCGCGGTTCGGCGTGGCGGATCGGGGAGCTGGCCGATGCCTCGACCCTGCTGCCGGACGGCCCGCGGGAAGCGCCGCAAACCCGCCCGAGCCGAATCGATCCGACGGTGGGGAGGATCCGGCGCGATGACGGCGGCGAAGCGGTCGGGGTCGCGCCTCGATTCGGCCAGTTGAGTGCCGCCCAGCTGCGCACGCTGGCCGACTTCGGCGACGTCGTGGTCACGCCGTGGCGTTCGATCCTGCTGCCGGGCGGCGCCGACGTCGAACGCCTGCACGCGGCGGGGCTTTCGACGGATCCGGCGACGGCGCAGCTTAGCGCCTGCATCGGCGCGCCGGGGTGTGCGAAGTCTCTCGCCGACGTCCGCGCCGACGCGGCGACACTGGTCCCGGACGGGGAGCGGGTGCACGTCTCGGGCTGTGCCCGGCGGTGCGGACGGCCGTCCGGCGCCCACCGCGACGTGGTCGCCGAACCCGGCGGCTACCGTGTCGACGGACGCTGGACGTCCGAGTTGGCGGATGCGTTGGCGAGAAAGGGACCTTCGTGATCGACTACCTGCGGGACGGGGCCGAGATCTACCGGCACTCGTTCGCCACGATCCGCGAAGAGGCGGACCTGGCGATCCTGCCCGACGACGTCGCGGGCGTCGCGGTCCGGATGATCCACTCCTGCGGCATGGTCGACCTGGTCGACGACCTGCGCTACTCGCTCGACGTGGTCGAGGCGGGCCGCGCCGCCCTGGAGGCGGGCGCGCCGATCCTGTGCGACGCGAAGATGATCGCCAGCGGCATCACGCGCAAACGCTTGCCCGCGGCCAACGACGTCGTGTGCACCCTGGACGACCCGAGCGTGCCCGGGCTGGCCGAACGGCTCGGCACCACGCGGTCGGCCGCCGCGCTGGAACTGTGGCGCGACCGGCTCCCCGGTTCGGTGGTGGCGATCGGCAACGCGCCGACCGCGTTGTTCCGGTTGCTGGAGCTGCTGGACGAGGGCGTCGGCGCACCGGCCGCGATCATCGGCGTGCCCGTCGGGTTCGTCGGCGCGGCGGAGTCCAAAGTGGAATTGGCGAAGCGCGCGCCCGCGCCGTACCTGGTCGTGCACGGGCGCCGGGGCGGCAGCGCGATGGCGGTCGGCGCAGTGAACGCGATCGCGAGCGCGGTCGAATGACGGGGCGGCTGTACGGCGTCGGGCTGGGTCCCGGCGATCCGGAACTGATGACGGTCAAGGCGGCGCGGCTGATCGGCGAGGCGGACGTGATCGCCTACCACAGCGCGCGGCACGGGCGGAGCATCGCGCGGTCGGTGGCCGAGCCGTACCTGCGCGAGGGGCAGCTGGAAGAACGCCTGGTCTATCCGGTCACCACCGAGACCACTGACCATCCCGGCGGATACGAAGGCGCGATTGCCGATTTCTACGAGCTGAGCGCGAAAAAGCTCGCCGAGCACCTCGACGCCGGGCGTGACGTGGTGCTGTTGTGCGAAGGGGATCCGTTCTTCTACGGGTCCTACATGTACATGCACGAACGGCTCGCCGGGCGGTTCGAGGCCGAGGTCGTGCCTGGGGTGACGTCGGTGAGCGCGGCGGCGTCGGTGCTCGGCCGGCCGTTGGTGCAGCGCGACGAAGTGCTGACGGTGTTGCCGGGAACGTTGCCAGCGCCCGAATTGGCGCGGCGGCTGGCGGACACCGAAGCGGCGGCGGTGCTGAAATTGGGCCGTACCTTCGGTTCCGTGCGGGAAGCGCTCGCGGAGTCGGGCAAGCTGGACGATGCCTGGTACGTCGAGCGCGCGACCTGGGGACAGCAGCGGGTGGAGCCGTTCGCGGACGTCGATCCGGAGTCGGTGCCGTATTTCTCCTTGGCCTTGCTGCCCAGTCCGGCATACAAGTCGCGAGTGGACGGTGAGCCCGCTCCTTCGGTTTCGGTGCAAGCGGAAGGCGGCGAGGTCGTGGTCGTCGGGCTCGGCCCGGCCGGGCCGGAGTGGCTGACGCCGGAAGCTTCGGCGGAGCTGGCGGCCGCGGACCACATCGTCGGCTACGGGCCGTATGTCGCGCGGGTGCCGCAGCGGGCGGGACAGCAGCGGCACGCGTCGGGGAACCGGGTCGAGGCGGACCGGGCGGTCGAGGCGCTGCAACTGGCCGCGACCGGCGCGCGGGTGGCCGTGGTGTCGTCCGGGGACCCGGGCGTGTTCGCGATGGCTTCCGCGGTGCTGGAACAGGTCTCGGCCGGGCACGGAGCCGGCGCGCGGGTGCGGATCGTGCCCGGGGTGACGGCGGCGCAGGCGGCCGCGTCGCGGGTCGGCGCGCCGTTGGGGCACGACTATTGCGTGCTGTCCCTTTCGGACCGGTTGAAGCCATGGGAGATCATCGAACGCCGCCTGGACGCGGCTGGTGCGGCGGATTTGGTGCTGGCGCTGTACAACCCGGCTTCGCGGACCCGGGTGACCCAACTGGCGAACGCGCGGGAAGTCCTGCTGCGGCACCGGGAGCCGGGGACGCCCGTGGTGGTGGCCCGGGACGTCGGCGGGGCGGAGGAAGACATCCGCATCACCACGCTGGGCGAGCTTGATCCGTCCACAGTGGACATGCGCTGCGTGCTCATTGTGGGCTCGTCGCGCACGGTGGTGGAGGAAGGGCCGGACGGGCGGTCGATCGTGTGGACCCCGCGCAGTTATTCCTGACCTTCTCGTAGCAGCCGTTCCGCCTCGGCGGGGTGGTGGGAGCCCGTCGTGAGCGGCGGCGCCGGTTAGAACCGGCGCCGCCGCTCACGAGGCCGCTAGCGTGTCGGGTCCTTGCCGTTCGGCTGCGACGGGCCTGGCCCAGGCGACCACCAGCCCCACACTGTTTTCTCGCCGTGCCGCACCGTCGGGGCCACGCCGGTCGTGTACGGCTCGATCTGCAGCAGCTGTCCCCACGACTGGTACGGCTGCCCGCTCAGATAGCTCGGCACCTCGGGCTCGTCTGCGATTTCCTCGAGCCAGCCGTTCGGGCCGCCGTTGGTGCTGGACGCCCATTTCGCCTCGTCGGCGAGCTGGCCGGGGGTGATCCGGTAGTCCGGCATCGCGGAGATGCCGTCGTGCGAGGTCACCGGGTTCGCGCACGGGTACACGAACGACGCGGGCCAGTCGATGTACACCGATTTGCCGGCGAGCTTGTCGGTGAGCGTGGTGAAGGTCGGCACGCGCGGCGCGGACGCGGCGATCCAGCCGTCCTCGGTGAGGTCGTTGTCGACCATCACGACCCGCACCGACGTGGTTTCCGGCGGCAGGTCGCGCAGGTTGATCCGGGTGTCGTTCCAGCCTCCGGTGCCCGCGCCCGGCGGGAGCGCGAACTGGCCGCGCAGCACGCGCACGCCCTCGGGAGTGGTGACGCCGTACTCCAGGCTCACCGACGTGGGACGGCGGGGCTGGCTCGCGGTGGCGACCACGATCTGGCCGTTCTCGGTCCGGTCGGTGAGCGCGTACCAGTCGCTGCGCAGCCGTCCGGCGCGGGTCTGGGTGTCGAGGTAGCTGCTCCACATCGGCACCTGGCCCTGCTTGAACCCGTGCGGCGGTTCGGCCAGCGGGTCCTTGTCGTCGACCGGGCTGGTGTGGAAGCCGGTCTGGACGCGGCCGTTGTCCTGGTCCGGGGTCGGCAGCGGGTTCGGCGGGTTCTGCGTCACCGGCTTCTCCGGCACGGTCCGCTGCTCGGCCTGCGGGTGCAGGATGCTCTTCGCCGCGTCGCGCTCGACCATCACGTGGTCGGACAGGTTGCAGCTCTTCCCGAACAGGTGGCCGATGTTGGCCGCGCCGAGGCTGTAGCTGTCGCGCTGGAAGTAGATCGCCGCGCCCATCGTGTAGACCTCGCCCGCCGCGACGAGGCCGCACACCACGACCAGCGACAGCGAACCGAGCCGCAGCGACCGGCTCTGGCCTTCCTGCGGGGGCGGCACCGGCCCCGGCCGGTGTGCCCGGATGTTCTCCACGAAGGCGTAGATCCCGGCGATCGCGGCGGCCCCGAGCAGGATCGTCGACAGCGGGATGCCGCCGACCGACGGCGCGCCGGTGGTCCACGGCACCCCGATCTTCGAGACGAACCAGTACGCGTTCGGCCCGGTCGCGGCGAGCGCGCCGACCACCAGCAGCACCGCGAGGAACGCCGCCCGGTTGCGGTTGGAACGGAGCACGGTCGAGCTGGTCGCCAGGGCGGTGAGCGCCGCCATCGACGCGCCGACCGCGGCGAACGCGCCGAAGTGGTGGGTCCATTTCGTCGGGGTCAGCGCGAGCAGCAGGAAGAACAACGCGGTGGTGCCGATCAGCCGCCGGCTCGGCCCGAGCGCCGCGCCGGGGATCCGGCCGCGGCGCAGCAGCACGACCAGGCAGGTGACCGTGCAGAGCAGCACGAGCAGCACCGGGAACCGGCGTGGCGCGGAGCCGTCCGGCAGGTTCTCGAACAGCAATTGGTACCGCGCGAGTTCCTGGAACCACGACAGGTTCGGGCCGACCGCGGTGCGGATGCGGGTGGCCTCCTGGACGGTCGCGAACGTCTGGTCGGCGAACATCACCACGAGCACCAGGAAGCCGGACGCGAGGATCGGCGCGAGCATCGGCAGCCATCCGCTCGCCGACCGCTGCCGGACCAGCTTGAACAGCGGTTTCCCGGCGACCAGGAACGGGGCGACCGCGATCAGCCCGGTCGGCGTCGCGGCGAGGGTGAACGCGGCCGCGGTCAGGCCGAGGCACAGCGGCAGCAGCCGGCGGGTGACCAGCGCGCGTTCGACGGCGCAGATCGCCAGCAGCGACCCGAGCGCGGCGACCGGTTCCGGCCGGACGCCGTTGTTGTAGGGCATCCACCACACCAGGAACACCGCCGCGGCGGCCCAGCCCGCGGCGCGGCTGCGGCGCACCTGGGTGCCCAGCCGCGGCATCACCTCGCGGCTGATCAGCAGCCAGCTGATCACGCCGAGCAGGTACGAGGGCAGCCGGATCCACGGCGGCACCGTGCTGACGTGCGTCATCAGCTCGTACAGGTGGTAGAACCAGCCGAACGGGGCCTCCGCGACGCCGAACCAGCGGTGGTAGTTCGTGAGGTACCCGGTCGCCTCGGTGACCCGGGCCATGGTGAGGATGTAGCCGTCGTCCGAGGTCACCGGCCCGATGAAGACCCACGCGCCGAGCACGCCGAACACCGTCGCGTCGCGGCCGGTCAGCCGCCACCAGCCGACCGGGGCCCAGCGCGGCGCGCGGCGGGCGAAGCCGGAGTCCATCCGCCACACCGCGATCAGGCAGCCGAGGAACGACAGCGCGGCGAGGATGCCGACGACGACCTTGAACGTGGTGGGCGAGGTCTGGTAGCGGGTGTCCGGGACGACCGAAACGTGCAGTCCCGCGATCGGGTCGCGCGCCGAGGTGATCGACGAGTAGATGCCGAGCACCCGCGGCCGGACGTCGCCGGTGGTGTGGAAGATCGGGGTCTTGCCGACCGCAAGCGTCATCTGGGTGGCGTCGGAGTCGAGCGTGACCGAGCAGCCGGTCTGCGGGAGCGGCTGCTGCGCGATCTGCTGGCCCTGGCTGGAAGCGAGCAGCACGCCGTTGTCGACGCGCAGCTGCATGCCGACGCCGTTGGCCGCGTGCTTGCCGGTGCGCCCGTCCGGGACGGTGGAGAACAGCAGCGCGGGGCCGTTCGTGCGCGCGTCGAGCGAGCGGATCGTCTCGCAAGGCAGTTCGGCCTTGAGATCCTGTGCCCAGTACCCGGTCAAGGGCGCGTTGACGGAACGCGTGTCGGAGGCGACGGGCCAGACGACTTCCGCGGTGTCCTGCACTACCGGCAGGAAGGGATAGGCCAGGGCGCACAGCGCCGAAAGCAACCCCAGCACTACGGCAATCGGACGCATTAGAAGGAATCTATTGGGTCACCCTGACCGGTTTACGCGGACCCCTCGTCGCGCGGGGTGAACCGCTCGTGGTGTACCGCGCTGGCCAGCGGCGCGCGGCTGCGCCAGCCGTGCCGTTCCAGGTCGGGGACCTCGGCCAGATTCGTTACCGGTCCTACACAAAGCCAGGCCACCGGACGGATCCCGGCGGGGATGCCGAGCAGTTCCGCGAGCACGGGTTCGCGGTAGAAACTCACCCATCCGACGCCGAGGCCTTCCGCGGTCGCGGCGAGCCACAGGTTCTGGATGGCCAGGCACACCGAGTACAGCCCGGCGTCGGCGATCGCGTGCCGCCCGAGCACCGCCGGGGCGCCGCGCTGCTCGTCGTAGGTGACGACGATGCCGAGGCTCGATTCGCGGATGCCCTCGACCTTGATCTTGGCGAACGTCTCCGCCCGCTCGCCGTCCAGCGACGCGGCGAAGACTTCGCGTTCCTCGTGCACGTGGCGGGCGAATTCCTCGCGCGTGCCGGGGTCGCGGACCAGCACGAAGTCCCACGGCTGGCTCATCCCGACGCTCGGCGCGGCGTGCGCGGCCTCGAGCACCCGGGCGAGGACCGCGTCGTCGATCGGCTCGCCGGTGAACTCGGCGCGCACGTCGCGGCGGCGGTGCAGGACTTCGTAGAACGACTCGTTCATTGCTTCAGTACCCATTCGACGGCGGCGGCGACGTCCGCGGTTTCCGTAGTGGACGGTCGGGGCGGGCGGCGCACGACGACCACCGGCAGCCCGAGTTCCCGCGCGGCGGTCAGCTTCGCGGCGGTCATCGCGCCGCCGCTGTCCTTGGTGACCAGGACGTCGATGTCGTGCTCGGTCATCAGCGCGCGCTCGCCGTCGAGCCGGAACGGGCCGCGGTCGAGCACCACCTCGTGCGCGCGGGGCAGCGGCTGGCCGGGCGGGTCGACGCAGCGGATCAGGAACCACAACGGGTCGAGGTCGGCGAACGCGGCCAGGCCCTGGCGGCCGCTGGTGAGGAAGACGCGGGTGCCGAGGCCGGGCAGGAGCGCGGCGGCTTCATCGAGGTCGTCGGCCCAGTGCCAGCGATCGTCGCCGGTCGGCTGCCAGCCGGGGCGGGCGAGCCGCAGCAGGGGTACGCTCGCCGCACGCGTGGCGTGGAAAGCGTTGGTGCCGATGCGTTCCGCGAACGGATGCGTGGCGTCGACGACTGCCCGGACACCGTTTTCGCGCAGCCAGGCGGTAAGGCCTTCGACGCCGCCGAATCCGCCGATCCGCACTTCGCCGACCGGCAGTCGCGGTCGCGTCACCCGCCCGGCCAGCGACGAGACCACCGGGACGGCGCGTTCGTGCAGCTGGGCGGCGAGGGCGCGGGCTTCGGCGGTGCCGCCCAGGATCAGGACGGTCATCGGCCGTACCCGACGGCCGCGCGCCACCGGTCGAGGGTGCGCATGTTGGCGAGGGTTTCGGCCCAGGTGAGCTCCGGGCCTTGCCGGTCCTCGACATGTGCGGCGACGTAGTCCGCTTCCCGGGCGTAAACCCCTTGCGTGGCTTCGATTTCGATGACCTCCGGCTCGCCGGTCGACGGAGTCAGCACGATCGTCGACACGCCCGGCGCGCGCAACTCGTGGATCCACGCGGGCTTCGGCACATACAGCTGGCCGCCGGTCCCGTAGATCCGGATGTGGTCGTCTTGGGTGAGCAGGTAGCCGCAGGACAGCTGGGCGATGATGTCGCCGGGCAGCCGCAGCAGGCCCATCGCGAACTCGTCGACGCCGCGTTCGGTGAGCCGCGCCATGCCGGCGACGCGCGTCGGCTCCACCGCTGGAATTCCGGTCGCGGCCTGGGAAACGAGCCGGGCCAGCGAGGTGCAGTAGCAGCCGACGTCGAGGATTCCGCCGCCGCCGAGCGCGGGGTCGCCGAGGCGGGCCGCGTCGTTTGCGTCGGAGTCGAAGCTGAACGTGACGTCCACGGCGCGGACCTCGCCGATCGCGCCGGATTCGATCAGCTCGACCAGCCGTCGCGTCTGCGGATGCATTCGGTACATGAACGCTTCCATCAGGAAAACGTCGTTGCGCCGCGCGGTATCGATGACCTTCTCCGCGTCGGCCGCGGTGAGCGTGAGCGGTTTCTCGCACAGCACGTGCTTGCCCGCTTCGGCGGCCCGGATCGCCCATTCCTCGTGCTGCGCGTGCGGAGTGGCGACGTAGACCGCGTCGACGTCCGGGTCGGCGAGGAGGGCTTCGTAGCTGCCGTACGCCTTCGGGATTTCGTACCTGGTCGCGAACTCCCGCGCCCGCTCGGCGGTGCGCGAGCCCACCGCGGCGAGCACGCCGTGGCGGCTTTGCTCGACGCCCGCGGCGAATTCGGCGGCGATGCTCCCGGTGGCCAGCAGGCCCCAGCGCAGATCGGTCACAACGACTCCGGTTGGCTCGCGCGGTCGCGGGTGCTCGAATACAGGAAACTGTCCGGGAATCCGCCCGCGGCGAGGACCCGGCCGACGAAAATCGTGGCCGCGCGGGTCATTCCGGCGGCCCGTGCTTGTCCGGCGATGTCGGCGAGCGTGCCGCGGACCACCGTTTCGCCGGGCTGGCTGGCCAGCGCGACGACGGCGGCCGGACAGTCGTCGCCGTAGTGCCCGGCGAGTTCTTCGGTGACGCGCTCGACGTGATTGATCGCCAGGTGCAGCGCGAGAGTCGTGCCGGTGCGGGCGAAATTCTCCAGCGTTTCGGCGTCCGGCATCGCGGTGGACCTCGCCTGCGCGCGGGTGATCACGAGGCTCTGGCCGATGCCCGGGACGGTCAGTTCGCGGCCGAGCACGGCGGCGGAGGCGGCGAACGCCGGTACCCCGGGCACCATCTCGTACGGCACGCCTTCCGGTTCCAGCCGCCGGACCTGCTCGGCGACCGCGCTGTACAGCGACGGATCTCCCGAACACAGCCGTGCGACGTCGTGCCCGGCTCGATGCGCTTCGACCAGTTTCGCGGTGATCTGGTCGAGACTGAGGTTCGCGGTGTCGACGCGTTCGGTGTCCGGCGCGCAGTAGGCGAGCAGGTCGGTCGGCGTCATGCTGCCCGGGTACAGGCACACCGGGCAGCGGGCGAGCAGGTCGCGGCCGCGCACGGTGATCAGGTCGGCCGCGCCCGGTCCGGCGCCGATGAAGTAAACGGTCATTTCCAGCTCCACTGCGTGACTGCCCGGGACGGCGTCCATCCGGTGAACCCGCCGAGCGGTTTCGCGTGCTCCACGGAGATGCGTTGCAGTTCCCCGCCGTGCCGGGCGTAGGCGGCGGCCAGGATCTGCTCGGCTTCGAGGGTGACACCGTGCGCGACGATCCGGGCGTCGGTTTCGACACACCGGTCGAGGACGCCGGGCGCGGTCAGGCCGCCGCCGACGAAAATCGCGTCCGGACGGGGGAGCCCCGCCAGCGCCTCGGGCGCCGGACCGGTGACCACCTGTAATTCCGGCACGCCAAGGGTATCGGCGTTGCGCTGGATGCGTTCGGCGCGCGCCGGGTCGCGTTCGATCGCGATGGCGCGGTTCAGCGGGTGCACGCGGGACCACTCGATGCCGATGCTGCCGGCGCCCGCGCCGACGTCCCACAGGAGTTCGCCCGGGGCTGGCGCGAGGCGGGCGAGGGCGGACGCGCGGAGGTCGCGTTTGGTGAGCTGGCCGTCGTGTTCGAAGGCGTCGTCGGGGAGTCCGGTGAGCGGGAGACCGGGGCCTTGGCAGCGCACGGCGAAGACGGTGAGCGGACCGGGGTCGCGGGTCCAGCCGTCGGTGATCCGTTCGTCGTCCGCGCCGAGGTTTTCCAAAGCGGTCAGGGCGGAATCGCCGTATCCGCGGGCTTTGAGCAGCTCGCGCAGTTCCGCCGCGGAGCCGCCCAGGACCAGCAGTTTCCGGTCGGGGGCCAGCGCTCGCGCGACGCGGTGGACGGCGCGGCCGACGACCGTCACCACCTCGGTTTCCTCGAACGACCAGCCGAGCCGCGCGCGGGCCAGCGTCGCCGAGGAGACCGCTGGGTGGACGTCGAGCGGATAGCCGCGGTCACGCAGGGTGGTGGCGATGCCGGACAGGTACGGATCGCCGCTGGCCAGCACGCACACGCGGCCGCTCTGCTCGGCCAGGAACTCGTCGAGCGCGGGCAGCAGCGGGCTCGGCCAGGGGCGGGTGCGGAGGTCTTCCGGCAGGGACTTCAGCTGCCGCTCCGAGCCGAGCACGACGTCCGCCCGCCGCACGGCGGCACGGGCCGCCGGGGTGAGCCCGGCCCACCCGTCGGCCCCGATCCCGACCACCGTCAGGCGTGATTCTTCGCGCACGATTTCCCACCCTAAGCGAAGGCTTCGCTGTGCGATGATCGGCCGGACGCCGACCCACGAGGGAGTGCTCTTGAAGCCCTATCCGTTCACCGCTGTCGTCGGGATGCCGGACCTGCGTCTGGCGCTCGTCCTGTCCTCGATCTCGCCCGCGGTCGGCGGGGTGCTGGTGCGGGGCGAGAAGGGCACCGCGAAGTCGACCATGGTGCGTGCGCTCGCCGGGTTGCTGCCGAGTGTGGACGTGGTGGACGGCTGCCGGTTCTCCTGCGACCCGGTGTCGCCGGACCCGGCGTGTCCGGACGGCCCGCACGCGGCGGGCGCTCCCGCGCACTGGCGGCCGGCGCGGCTGGTGGAACTGCCGGTCGGCGCGGCCGAGGACCGCGTCGTCGGCTCGCTGAACCTGGAGAAGGCGCTGTCCGAGGGCGTCACCGACTACCAGCCCGGCCTGCTGGCCGCCGCGCATCGCGGGCTGCTGTACGTCGACGAGGTCAACCTGCTGCACGACCACCTGGTGGACACGTTGCTCGACGCGGCGGCGATGGGCCGGGCGACGGTCGAGCGCGAGGGTGTTTCGGTTTCGCACGCGGCGCGGTTCGTGCTGATCGGGACGATGAACCCGGAGGAGGGCGAGCTGCGGCCGCAGCTGCTCGACCGGTTCGGGCTGACCGTCGAGGTGGCGTCGAGCCGGGATCCGGAGCAGCGCGTCGAGGTCGTCCGGCGGCGGCTGGCTTACGAGGCGGATCCGGACGGTTTCGCCGAGGGCTACGCCTCGTCGGACGCGGCGCTGGCGGCGGAGATCGAGGCGGCGCAACGGCTTTTGCCCTCGGTGAAGCTGCCGGACGAGGCGCTGCGGCAGATCGCCGAGGTGTGCGCGTCGTTCGAGGTCGACGGGATGCGCGCGGACATCGTGACGGCGCGGACGGCAGTCGCGCACGCGGCGTGGGCCGGGCGGAGCGAGGTCACCACCGAGGACATCCGGGTCGCGGCCCGGCTCGCGCTGCCGCACCGGCGGCGGCGGAATCCGTTCGACGCGCCGGGGATTTCCGAGGAGCAGCTGGAACAGGCGCTGGAGGACGCGCAGCCGCCGCCGGAGGGGCCGGACGACGACGGTCCCTCCGGCGGCGGTCCGGGCCCGGACGACAGCGGTCCTCCGCCGGAGGGCGGCCCGTCCGGTTCCGATGGCGCTTCGCCGCCTGGCGACAAGGGCGAAACCTCTTCGGGGAACGGGTCCTCGCCGCAGAAGACGGTGGGTGCCGGGGATACCTTTCGGGCGCGGGTCTTTCGGGTGAAGGGCACCGGCGAGGGCGAACGCGGTCGCCGGTCGCGTGCGATCACCGACACCGGCCGGACGATCGGCGTGCAACCGCCCAGCGTGCGCGACGGGCGGCCGCATCTGGTCGCCACGATTCGTGCTGCCGCACCGCATCAGCAGGCGCGGGGCCGGTCTGGGGCGGGCCTGGAAGTGCGGCCGGCGGATCTGCGGTTCGCGCTGCGCGAGGGGCGCGAAGGCAACCTCGTGTTGTTCTGTGTGGACGCTTCGGGCTCGATGGGCGCGCGGGCCCGGATGCGGGAAGTGAAGACCGCGGTGCTTTCCCTGCTGTTGGACGCTTACCAACGGCGGGACAAGGTCGGTCTGGTCACGTTCCGTGGCGCAGACGCCGAGCTGGCGCTTCCGCCGACAATCAGTGTCGAAGCCGCCGCGGCCCGGCTGGAAGGCTTGCCGACCGGCGGGCGCACGCCGCTCGCCGAGGGATTGCTGGAAGCCGCGCGGGTGCTGCGGGTCGAGGCGATCCGGGATCCGCGCCGCCGTCCGCTGCTGGTGCTGGTCACCGACGGCCGCGCCACGAGCGGTCCGGACGCGGTGGCCCGGGCCCGAGCCGCCGCGGGGTTGCTCGCCGGCGTGACGACGATCGTGATGGACTGCGAGACCGGCCGGATGCGGCTCGGCCTGGCCGCGGAATTGGCCGGGCACCTGGGAGCCGAGCACGTGCCACTGTCCACTGTGGCCGCTGAAGCGCTGGCTTCGGCGGTGCGCGAACGGACCGGGAGGGCTGCCTGATGCCGCAGGGAAAACCGGCTGTCGTGCCGAAGGACGGGCTCACCACGCGCCAGCGCCGCAACCGGCCGCTGCTCGCCGTGCACACCGGCGAGATGAAAGGGAAATCCACCGCGGCGTTCGGAATGGCGTTGCGCGCGTGGAACCAGGGCTGGTCGATCGGCGTGTTCCAGTTCGTGAAGTCGGCGAAATGGCGCGTCGGCGAGGAAGCCGCGTTCAAGGCGCTCGGGAAGCTGCACGACGACACCGGGCAGGGCGGTCCGGTCGAGTGGCACAAAATGGGCGAGGGCTGGAGCTGGTCGCGCAAGCCGGGGTCCGAAGAGGACCACGCGGCCAACGCGCGCGAAGGCTGGGCGGAAATCAAACGCCGGCTCGCCGCCGAAACGCACGATTTCTACGTGCTGGACGAATTCAGCTACCTGCTCAAGTGGGGCTGGCTGGAGGTGGACGACGTGGTGTCCGCGTTGACCTCCCGGCCCGGGCACCAGCACGTCGTGATCACCGGCCGCTACGCGCCGCCGGAATTGATCGAGGCCGCAGACCTGGTCGCGGAAATGACGAAGGTGAAGCACCCGATGGACGCCGGGCAGAAGGGCCAGCGGGGGATCGAGTGGTAGCGCGGGTCGTCATCGCCGCGCCCGGCTCCGGACACGGCAAAACCACCATCGCGGCCGGGCTGATGGCCGCGTTGCGCGCCGCCGGGCACGCCGTGTCCGGGCACAAGGTCGGCCCGGACTTCATCGACCCCGGCTACCATTCGCTCGCCACCGGCCGCCCGGCGCGGAACCTCGACCCCTTCCTGCAGGGCGAGGACACGCTGGTTCCGTTGCTGCGGCACGGTTCCGCGGGTGCGGACATCGCGGTCATCGAAGGCGTGATGGGCCTTTTCGACGGCGCGTTGGGGACCGAAGGCTACGCATCGACCGCCCATGTCGCGCGGCTGCTGGACGCACCGGTCGTGCTGGTGGTCGACGCGTCGGCGGCTTCGCGCAGCGTCGCGGCGACCGTGCTGGGGTTCGCACAGTACGACACCCGCGTCCGGCTTGCCGGCGTGATCCTGAACAAGCTGGGTTCGCAACGGCACGAGGACGAGATCGTCACCGCGCTGGAAGCGACCGGCGTCCCGTTGCTGGGTGCGTTGCGGCGCAACGAAAACGTGCACGCGCCGAGTCGGCACCTCGGCCTGGTCCCGGCGGCCGAGCGGGCCGCGGAGTCACAGCGGTTGCTGCCGGAGCTGGCGGACTGGGTTTCCGCGGGGGTCGATCTCGGAGCCGTCGTACGGGTGGCTCGGAGTGCCCCCGCGTTGACTGGTCCGGTGTGGAACGCCGGACCGGAGTGGGACGGTCCACGTGCGACGCTCGCTGCCGCCGGCGGTCCCGCGTTCACCTTCCGCTACGCCGAGAACATCGAACTTCTGACGGCTCGCGGGATCGATGTCGTGGACCTCGACCCCTTGCGGGACAAGGAGTTGCCACCGGGCTGTGCCGGGCTGTACTTCGGCGGCGGGTTCCCCGAAGTGCATGCCGCTGAGCTGTCGTCCAATGTGGAACTCCGAACCGCCGTCGGCGCGGCGATCGACGCCGGGATGCCGGTGAGTGCGGAATGCGCGGGCTTGCTGTACCTGTGCCGTTCCCTGGACGGATTGCCGATGGTTGGCGCCGTCGCCGCGGACGCGACCATGACCGCGCGGGGAAAGCTCGGCTACCGTCGGGCGGTCTCGGTCGCGGACAACGTGCTCGCCGCGGCCGGGCAACGGGTGACCGGGCACGAATTCCACCGCACCGAAATCGCTCCTGCCCACGGCGAAACCGCCGCGTGGGGCTGGGATCGCGGTCTGGACGGCTTCGCCTCGGCGTCGCTGCACGCGTCCTACCTGCATGTGCACTGGGCCGGGCATCCGGAACTGGCGGACCGGTTCGCCGCCCGGGTGCGTGCGCACTCCCTGGCGGCGGTCCATGGCTGATTACGACCTCCACCACCACGGCGATCGCGAAGTCGGCGACGGACTCGTCGATCTGGCCGTGAACGTCCGGCTCCCGGCTCCGCCGGCATGGCTGCGCGCGGAACTCGCGGCCGCCCTGGACGATCTCGCCGCGTACCCGGACCCGACTCGCGCCGCGGAAGCCGTCGCCGCCCGGCACGGCCGGGACTTCGACGACGTCCTGGTGACCGCCGGTGCCGCGGAAGCGTTCACGCTGCTGGCTTCGCTTCCGGCGAAGCACGCGGTGGTGGTCCACCCGCAATTCACCGAACCGGAAGCCGCTCTGCGCGCCGCCGGACGCTCGGTCGACCGGGTCATCCTGTCTGAAGCGGACGGTTACCGGCTGGATCCGGCGTTGGTCCCGGATTCGGCCGACCTGGTCTTCGTCGGCAACCCGACCAACCCGACGTCGGTCCTGCACTCAGCCGCGGCGCTGCGGTCGCTGGCGCGCCCCGGCCGGGTTCTGGTGGTGGACGAAGCGTTCCTGGACGCCGTACCCGGAGAGGTCGAAAGCCTTGCCGGAGAACGAATCCCGGGCGTCGTGGTGCTGCGGAGTCTCACCAAGACCTGGGGCTTGGCCGGCCTGCGAGCCGGGTACGTCCTCGGTGAACCGTCGCTGATCGCTCGCTTGCGCGCGGTGCAGCCGCCCTGGTCAGTGTCCACTTTGGCCGCCGTCGCCACGGTCGCCTGCTGTCGTCCGTCGGCTCTGGAAGAAGCCGAAAAACTGGCCGCCGCCGCGGAAGCCGATCGCGACTACCTGGAATCCGGCTTGGCCGCCCTGGGAATCCCGGTGCTCGGCACCCCGCGCGGCCCGTTCGTGCTGATCCGAGTCGCCGGCGGAGCGGACGTCCGCTCGCGACTGCGCGAAGCAGGCTATGCCGTTCGCCGCGGCGACACTTTCCCTGGCCTGGGACCAGATCACCTGCGCATCGCTGTCCGGGACCGCGCGACAACAGACGCCTTCTTGACCGCGTTGGCTAACGGTTCTGGAGCGCGGTGAATTCGTCCAGCCAGGCGTAATTCGGCGCTGCTGTTCCGTCGGGATTCCTCTGGACGGTCGCCCGCGCGAACACGCTGTTGAGCAGCCAGGGCGGGGTATCCGGCCCGAAGTCCGCACCCTTGAGCGCGGCGATGCCCTGGTCGATGCCGTAGGCGGCGACGGCGAGCTTGCCGGTCGTGCGGAACTTCGTCACCTGGTCGGTGAGGAAGTTCTTGTTGTTCTCGAACCACGGGCTGGTGCGGAGGAAATCGTCCCATCGCGGTTGGGGGAACGGCTGGCGCAGCGCGTTCCGGATGACTTGCCAGACCTTGGTTTCTTGCGGCACGTGGTATTTGCTCGCGTACTCGGCCGAGATCCGGTCGGAGAGATGCTTCTTCCACAGCTGGACCAGGGAGAACTCGGTGACGAGGAATCTCTTGCCGCCCAGCCTGGGCAGGACGTAATCCAGAAACGTCTGCACCTCGTCCACTGCCCCGACGTGCGGGTGGATGTCGGTGCCCTCGATTTCCGGGGTGTCGCGGACGTATTTCATCCAGCGTTCGGTGCCCGCGCCCGTCCACTTCGGATCGTCGAGATTGTTGAGCGCGCCCAGGTAGAGGGCGGTCTTTCCCCTGCGCTGTTTGATCACGTGGGTGGCGATGTTCTCGTAGAATGCGTTGAGCGCGCCGTTGTTCCAGTCGGACCGCGGGCATTCGATGAACGGCTCGTTCCCGATCACCAGGATGTCGACCTTGTCCAGGACCGCGGGCAGCACTTTGTCGACCCGCGCGAGATCGGCTTGCATCGCCGGGGTGCCAGGCCGCGGAATCTGCTGGTGGGATTCGGGAAAGTACGGGAACTTGAGGGACAATACGGTCCCGTACTGGCGATCGGCTGCTTCCCGGAGGGTCTTGATCGTCGGGTTCTCGGCGGCGTCCTGCTTGTCCAGATCGGGCATCGCGGTGAACCCGCGGACCCACTTCGCGCCGGACCGCTGAAGCTCGTCCCAGCCCATGGTGTCCGGATCGGCGTTGAAGTTCGCGCCGAGCGCCCCGTCCGGCTTGGGTATCGCGTTGTTCGGCGGCGAACTGCAGGCGGCCGTCGCGAGAACCGAAAGCCCGGCGGACAACTGCAACAGCTGACGCCGGGTGAGGCGTGCGGGCGAACTGGATGCCACGAGGTCCTCTCGGTCATTCGTCGCGGACGGTTCCCTTGGTAACACGGGTCCGGCTCTTGTCGCAGTCTGGGAGCCGAATGATGCTGCGAGCAGCGTCCGCCGGTTCGCGGTTCAGGCAGTTGCCAGCAACGCAGCGGCCACCGCCACCTCGACGCAGCCGCCAAGAACATCACCGGTTACTCCGCCGATGCGCTGGACACATCGGGCGAGCAGCACTGCCGCCGCCGCGTAACCGAGCACCACCGCGAGAACCCCGCGCCACCACGGCAATCCCGGCGTCAACGCGGCACCTCCCGCCGCGAGCGCGAACACCGCCGCGGCCACCAGAACCGGAACCGATCCGGCGACCGTCGCGCCCAGCCCCTCCGGGCGGGCCGACGGGACCCCTCGCGCGCAGCACAGCGACAGCACGCATCGTCCACACAGGACGGACAGGGTCGCGGCGGCGATCCCGTATCCGTGCGAGATCGCGCCGGCCAGCGCACCGGTTTGGACGAGCAGGACGAAGAGCAGCGTCGCGACCCCAGTCGGTCCGGAATCGCCGCGGCGCATGACGTCGAGGGCTTTCGCGCGGTCGTAGGAGGCGCCGAGGCCGTCGGCGGTGTCGGCGAGCCCGTCGAGGTGCAATCCTCGGCTGCCCAGGGCTACCGCTCCCAGCGCCAGCGCGGCGACGGCCAGCGCGGGGAGTCCGAGCGCGACCCCGCCCGCCACGATGAGCCCGGCCACCGCCGCGAGGGGGAGCGCGGCGAGCGGGCCGAGCGTCATCGCCACGCCCGCGACCTGCCGATCGATCGTGCGCGGGGCGGGGACGGGGACGGTGGTCAGGGTTCCTGCGGCGAGCCGGATGCCGTCGCTCAGCGGGATCACGGGCGATCCTCGGCGAAACGGGTCCCGCGCCGGCCTGCTGGCAGTGCCCGGGACCGAGCCCCGTGCAGAAGCCGCGGCCCCATGGCTAGAGACCCGAGCCGATCTTCCGGCCGCGCCCCGCACCGAACCGCGGCCCCACGCCTGAACCAGGGCAACGCCCGCCCTTCCCGCAACCAGCTCACCCGAGGTCCGCCAGCAAGCCCATCTCCGCGATCACCGCGCGCGCCGCCCGCAGGGTCGGCACCGCCTGGACCGCCCCGCTGCCCTCGCCGAGGCGCAGGCCCAGATCCAGAATCGGGGTCAACCCCAACGCCTTCAACGCAAACGCTTGCGCCGGTTCGGTCGAGCGATGGCCGGCCAGCCACCACTGCTCGGCTCCCGGCGCGATGTCCCGGGCCACCAGCGCCGCCGTCGCGGAGAAGATTCCGTCCAGCACCACCGGAATTCCCCGGACGGCCGCTTCCACCAGGAATCCGGCCGTCGCGGCGAGGCAGGCGCTGCCGAGGGCGGTCAGCCGGTCGAACGGGTCGCTCACCGGGCGGCGCGCCAGTGCCGCGGCGACCACCGAGGTCTTGCGTTCCAAAGCCGCCCCGGACACGCCGGTTCCGGTTCCCACCACTTCCGCCGCGGGAAGGCCGAGGGCGGAAGCCACCACCGCGGCACACACCGTCGTGTTGCCGATGCCCATGTCGCCCGGGATGAGAAGGTCCGCAGTGGACTCCGAGGCCGCGATGGCCCGTCCGGCCTCAAAAGCGGCAAGTGCCTCGCCGGGAGCCAACGCGTCCTCGACGTCGATCGCACCCGAGCCGCGCCGGATCTTGTGGGCGGTGACTTCGTCGGGAACGTCCGCGGCGTCCCAGTCGACCGCGATGTCGGCTACCCGCACGCTTGCCCCGACCTGCGCCGCGAGCACGGTCACCCCGCTGCGCCCGGCCAGGAACACGCGCACCATCGCCGCGGTAACCTCGCGCGGGTAGGCCGACTGCGCCGACACCCCGTGGTCGCCGGCGAAGACGACCACGCGGACGTCGTCCAGCGGGCGCGGCGGAACCACGCCGTGCGCCGCGCTCAGCCAAGCCGCGAGCTCTTCCAGCCTTCCGAGCGAGCCGACCGGCTTGACCAGGCCGTCGAGCCGCTCCAAGGCGGCGGCGCGGGCGGCGGCGTCCGGGGCGGGAATGGCGAAACGCGGCACGGCTAGCTCCTCACGGAAGATTGAGCGCCCGCCCGGCGACGATGAGCGACACCCGGTCGCTGTCGGCGGACACCCGGCTGTTGAGTGCGCCCAGCACATCACGGAAAAGCCGTCCGGACACCGTTGCGGGCACCACACCGCTGCCGACCTCGTTGCTGACCGCGACGATCGGCACCCGGGCCTGGCTCCACGCGGCGAGGAAATCCTCGAGCCGGTCGTCCAGCCTGCGCTCCCAGCCCGGTTTGCCCGACCACGCGCCGACCTCGTCGAGCACCCGCGACAGCCAGGTGCCGAGGCAGTCGATCAGCAACGGGCTCGTCGCGGTGCGCAGCACGGTCGCCAGGTCGGTGGTCTCGACCGTCGTCCAGTGCCGCGGCCGGCGGGCCCGGTGCGCCTCGACGCGGGCGGCCCATTCCGGGTCCTCCGCCGAAGGGGGCAGGCCGGGAGCGACGTAGGTGAGGTGGGGGTGGTGCGCGACGAGCCGCTCCGCGTGCCTCGACTTGCCCGAGCGGACCCCGCCGAGAACGAGCACCTTGCCGTCGTCGCGTCCGTACCGGCGGAGGGCCTGCGCCAGGGTTTCGAGAGACCCGGCGAGCCGGTGCGTCAGCTTGGTCATACCCGGCATTCTCTCCCGCGCGCTACGGTTCGCCACGTGCCACTCCGACAAGCCGCCGCGGCGGCCGGGCTGATCGCCGGATACGCCGCCGACGCGTGGTGGGGCGACCCGCGGCGAGGGCATCCGGTCGCCGCCTTCGGCACCGCCGCTGGCCAGCTGGAACGCTGGTGGTGGGCGGATTCCAAGCCGCGCGGGGCGGCGTACGCGGCGGTCTGCGCGGGGTCCGCCGCCGGCCTCGGGCTGCTTGCCGAGCGGGCGGCCCGGAACCGGCCGGGTGTCCGGTTTGTCCTGACCGCCGCGGCGACGTGGACCGTCCTGGGCGGCCGCGGGCTCGCCGCGGAGGGCCGCGAAATGGCGCGATTGCTCGAATCGGGTGAATTGCCCCCCGCCCGGCAGCGGCTCAGCCACCTCTGCGCGCGCGACGCGACCGGTCTCGACGCGGCCGAGCTGGCCCGGGCGGCCACCGAATCGATCGCCGAGAACACCTCGGACGCGGTCGTCGCGCCGCTGCTGTGGGGCGCGGTCGCGGGGGTGCCGGGGCTGCTCGGCTACCGCGCGGTGAACACCCTCGACGCGATGATCGGCTACCGCTCGCCGCGGCACCGCAACTTCGGCTGGTTCGCCGCGCGGGCCGACGACTGGGCCAATCTGGTGCCGGCCCGCGTCGGCGCGGTGCTGACGGCGGCGACCGCGCCGTTGGCCGGCGGGCATGCCCGGTCGGCTTGGCGGGCTTGGCGGCGCGACGGAAGCGCGCATCCGAGCCCGAACGCGGGACAGGTCGAGGCCGCGTTCGCCGGGGCGCTGGACCTCCGGCTCGGCGGCACGAACACGTATCACGGCGAGGTCGAGCGCCGGAGCGCGCTGGGGAACGGGCGGCCG
This sequence comes from Amycolatopsis orientalis DSM 43388, assembly GCF_000411975.1. GTDB lineage: Bacteria > Actinomycetota > Actinomycetes > Mycobacteriales > Pseudonocardiaceae > Amycolatopsis > Amycolatopsis orientalis_D. The sequence goes on along the minus strand of NZ_ASXG01000019.1, from coordinate 16,027 downwards.
CCCGGGGCGAGCGATCTGCGCCGGGCCGTGCGCTTGTCGCGGTTGGTCGGGGCGGCGGCGCTGGCGGTCGCGGCCGGGATCGCGGTGGCTCGGTGAGCGGGCAGCGACGGACGGGGCGGCTGGCCGGAGCGGCCGCGGGGCGGGTTACGGTGGCGCGATGAGCGGGCTGCTGATCGCCGGTACCACGTCGGACGCGGGGAAAAGCCTGGTCACCGCCGGAATCTGCCGCTGGTTCGCGCGCCGGGGCGTGCGGGTCGCCCCGTTCAAGGCGCAGAACATGTCGAACAACTCGATGGTCTGCGCGGACGGCGCGGAGATCGGCCGCGCGCAGTGGCTGCAGGCGCGAGCCGCGGGGGCGGAGCCGGAAGCGGCGATGAATCCGGTGCTGCTCAAGCCGGGCAGCGACCGGCGCAGTCACGTCATCGCGCTCGGCAAGCCGTACGGCACCCTCGAAGCCGGCGAGTACGCCACCGGCCGGGCGGGGCTCGCCGAGATCGCCTTCGGCGCGTATGCCGAGCTGCAGCAACGGTTCGACCTCGTCGTCTGCGAGGGCGCGGGCAGTCCCGCGGAGATCAACCTGCGCTCCGGCGATTACGTCAACATGGGCCTGGCACGGCGGTTTTCCCTGCCGGTGCTGGTCGTCGGCGACATCGACCGCGGCGGGGTGCTGGCGGCGATGTTCGGCACGCTCGCGTTGCTGTCGGCCGAGGACCAGGCACTGGTCGCGGGCTGGCTGGTGAACAAATTCCGCGGGGACGTCGGATTGCTGCGGCCGGGGTTGAACAGCCTGGAGAAGGCGACCGGACGGCCGGTGCTCGGCGTGCTGCCGTGGCTGGACCGGGTGTGGATCGACTCCGAGGACGCCCTCGCTGCGGCCGGCTGGCGGCACGAAGCCGCCCAACGCGGGTTGCGGGTCGCCGTCGTCCGGTTCCCGCGCGCGTCCAACGCTACCGACGTGGACGCGCTCGCGGCGGAGCCCGGGGTGACGGTGAGCCTGACGGCCGATCCGGACACCGTCGCCGCGGCGGATCTGGTCGTGCTGCCGGGCTCGCGGGCCACTGTGGACGATCTGAAATGGTTGCGTACCAGGGGGTTGGCGGACGCGGTGCTGGCCCGGGCCGCGGCTGGACGTCCGGTGCTGGGCATTTGCGGCGGGTACCAGATGCTCGCGGAGTCCATTGAGGACGATGTCGAATCCGGCGCGGGCTTCGTCGACGGGCTCGGGCTCTTGCCGACCCGCGTGAAGTTCGCCGGGGAGAAGGTGCTCGGCCGCCCGTCCGGGGAATGGCGCGGGCACCGGGTGGACGCGTACGAGATCCACCACGGCAGTGCCGGCCCGGCGGACGCGGAGTCGTTTTTGGACGGTTACCGCGTCGGCTCGGTCTGGGGCACCACGTGGCACGGCGCGTTCGAGAACGACGGGTTCCGGCGCGCTTGGCTTGCCGAAGCGGCGGCGCAGGCGGGGATCGAATGGCGGGCCGCCGAGGGGGCGCCGGGATTCGCGGAGCTGCGCGAGGACATGCTGGACCGGCTGGCCGACGCGATCCAGTCCGAAGTGGACACCGGAATGCTGACGGCGCTGGCGGAGGCGGGCGCGCCGGGCGGGTTGCCGTTCGTGCCGCCGGGAGCCCTCTGACCGGTCAGTGCACGACCCGGCCGGTGGTGGGGAAGTCGGTTTCCAGGGTGCACACTGCGTGCTGCCCCGGAGAATCCGATTCGGACGGTTGCCGGCCGCCCAGATGCACGTATTCCGGCGGGACGCTGCTGGCGAGGTACTGCTTGGCTGCGGCCGCGCAGGCACCGCGGAGCGAATCGCCGCCGGCCAGCGGGACCACCCGGAACACCTCGGTGTCGTGGGCGTCCGCGCAGGAAACGGGGCTGCCGGAGCGGAAGCAGTCGCCGGCGCGGGCGTGCGCGAGCGGGTCCGGGCTCGTTGCGGGATCGTGCGCGGCGAGCCCGATCAAAAGCACAGCCAGCCAGACGCCGCTGATCGACAGCCCGGCGAGCGCGAGCCCGCGTCCCGGGTTGCCGAACACCCGGGTCTGGCGAAGCGCGATGATGCCGAACACGATGCTCAGCGGCAGGCTGAACGCCGGGATCGCCAGGACCAGCGACGCGATCGCGAAGCCGTTGGCGCCGCGTGGCCGCATCTGTGGCGGCGGCGTGTCTTCGTAACTCGGCCCGGCCGGTTTCGGCGGCGGCATGGGATCCCCTCGAAGCGGCCCCCCGACCCGGCGTCGAGCATAGGACCTGGCCACTTCGCGCGGGACAACGATTCAGGCGAGCCCGGCGTCGTGCACCAGAATCGCGACCTGCGTGCGGTTCGCGGCTTCGGTCTTGGCCATGATCCGTCCCAAGTGGACCTTCACGGTCGCTTCGCTCAGCCCGAGACCGCGGGCGATCTCGGCGTTGCTCGAGCCCTGTCCGACGGCCACCGCGACCTCGCTTTCGCGCGGCGTCAGCGGTTCGAGCCGGGCGCGGGCGGACGTCGGGGTGGCGGCGGTGGCGAAATGCGTCAGCAGCCGGCGCGTGACGGACGGGGACAGCATGGCCTCGCCGCTGCCGACCACGTGCATTGCTTTGACCAGCTCGCGCGGCGGCGTGTCCTTCAGCAGGAACCCCGTGGCGCCGTGGCGCAGCGCTTCGTGGACGTATTCGTCGAGGTCGAACGTCGTCAGCACGACCACCGCGGGCGGATCCGGTTCGGCGGTCACCTGGCGGGTCACCTCCAGGCCGTCGACGTCCGGCATCTGCACGTCGGTGAGCACCAGGTCCGGCCGGTGTTCGCGGACCAGGGCGAGCGCTTCGCGGCCGTCACCGGCTTCCGCGACCACCTCGATTCCCGGATCGGACTCCAGGATCATCCGGATGCCGCTGCGCACCAGCACCTCGTCGTCGATCAGCAGGATCTTCAGCACTTTTCCTCCGCTCGCACCGGGAACCCGGCCCGCACCCGGTAGCCGCCCGCACCGTCCGGGCCAGCGTGGAAGGTGCCGCCGGTCAGCGTGACGCGTTCGCGCATGCCGAGCACTCCGTAGCCCGCGCCGGGCAGCCCGGCCGAAGCGGCGAGCGGGTTGGCCACCTCGACGATCAGATCCTCGTCGGACGCGGACAGTCGCACGTCGATCTCCGTTCCCGGCGCGTGTTTCGCGGCGTTCGTGAGAGCCTCCTGCACCACGCGGTACGCCGCGCGCCCGATCGGAGCGGGCACGTCCGGCATCGGATCCGGCAGGCTGGCGCGCACCCGCGAGCCGGCGGCTGCGAGGTCGTCGACGAGCTGGCGGATCCCGGCCAGCGACGGGGCCGGCAGCGAGCGCGGCTCCGGACCGTCGTCGCGGAGCACCCGCAGGATGTCCCGCAATTCGTTGAGCGCGGCGGAACTCGACTCGCGGATCACCTCGGCGAGCTGTGCGGTCTCGTCGTCCTTGGCCCGCACGGAAAGCGCGCCGGCCTGCAGCGCGACGATGCTGACCCGATGCGCGACCACGTCGTGCATCTCGCGCGCGATCCGCCGCCGCTCGGCCGTCACGGCCCGCTCGCCGAGGAGATCCCGCTCGCGTTCGGCCTGCTCCGCGCGGTCGCGCAGGGCGGCGAGCAGGGCCGCGCGCTGGTGCATCCACAGCCCGGCCAGCGCCGGAACGACGACCATCAGCGCGACGGCGAACCCGAAGGTCTTCCAGTCCGACAGGTTCGACGGCCGGCTGAACGACACGAGCAGTCCGGTTTCCGCGAGCACGGCGACCGCGGTCGGCCAGCGGAGCCCGCGCAGCGAAGCGACTGTGTAGAGGGTGACCGAGGTGCCCCACAGCGGCGGCGTGGCCAGCGCGACGCCGACCGAGACCAGCATCGCGGGCAGCGGGAACCGGCGGCGCAGCAGCACCGCCAGGACTGTCGCCGCGACCGCGATCGGCCAGAACCACGGCCGTCCCGCGTCCGGCGGTTCGCCGGCCAGCGTCAGGCCGAGCACGCCGAGCGCCACGGCCAGGTCGATCAGGTGGTTGCGCACCCGGCCACGGTAAGCCCTGCACGAAATTCCCCCACCGGGCGTCCGGGAGGGAAATCCGGGTCGGCAATCGGACTGGACCGGCGAGGGCGGGAGGCGAGCACCGAGCCGGCCGCTAGTCCGGCAGGCCCGCCGAACGAGTCGCGAGCGGTCGCGAGCCCGGGGTACTCTCCGGAAGTCGCGACCAGACCCAGCCCGGGAGTGCGGATCATGTCCTACGCCGTCGATTTCACCACCGTGTCGACTGTCGGCCTGGAGTCGTCTCCGGTCGCGGACGCGCTCGCCGGGCTGCGGGCGAACGAGGCGCGCTACTTCAAGAACAAGTACGACCACGTCTTCACCGTCGAGCCCGCCGCCGAGGCGCCGGAGACCGTCGACTGGGTGCACCGGATCCTGAAGGAAGAACGCGATCTCGTCATTTCCTCCCGGCCGCTCGAGGCGACCGAATTCGAGGTCGACGGCATCCGGATGGCTTACGTGTTCTACGAGAGCGGCCTGTCGATCAACGTCATGTACACGCTGGAGGACAGCGGCAAGCGCGCCGTCGGGTTCAAGCTTTCCGACGGGATGGACGTGCCGGAGGAACTCGCCGACAAGTTCAAGTTCGCGCGCCAGAAGTCGAAGCTCGCCGGGACCATCCGCGGGTCCTACTTCGTCATCAAGAACGAGTACTGACCCGCAGCGCGGCGCTGCGCAGGCACAGCAGCAGCGGGAGGGAACTGTCGTCGCGCAGCCGGGGCGGCAGTGCGTCCGCTTCGAGCAGCGGCATTCCTAGCACAGTTTGCGTTCCATTTCGGCAGACCGCAGCGTGCAGGTTCCAGCGGACTCTTCCTTGCGGCGTAAGGAGATCTCGCGGTTCCATGTATCGGCGTCGCAGTTGCTGAGCATCCACGACATGGTCAACCGGCGGACCGCGACCGGGCAGCCGATCGCGCCGGACGAGGCGCGACCGTGGTGGCGGCGAGGTCGCCTACCGCGACGGTGTCGCGGAGTAAAAAGGGGCGGGTGCGACGCCGTTGTCGCACCCGCCCGACAGCCGGGACCGGCGCGGCGCCAGTGACGCGTCAGCCCCGAAGCTGAACGGAGCGAAGCGCGGCGCCGTTGCCGCGCTTGGCCCCGAGACTGAACGGAGCAGGCGCGGCGACGGTGACGCGCCTGCTCCGAGTCCTCAGGAGATCGGCCGGTCCGTCGGCGCGATCGGGGCCGGGAGCACGTCCCGGCCGGTCAGGAAGGCGTCCACGCCGGCCGCGCACGAGCGGCCCTCCGCGATCGCCCACACGATCAGGGACTGGCCGCGGCCCATGTCGCCGGCCACGAACACGTTGTCCACAGTGGTCTGGAAGTTCTTGTCCCGCACGACGTTGCCGCGCTGGTCCAGTTCCACGCCCAGTTCGGTCAGCAGGCCCTCGCGCTGCGGGCCGAGGAAGCCCATCGCCAGCAGCACCAGCTGCGCGGGCAGCTCGGTTTCGGTGCCCTCGACCGGCACGAACTTGCCGTCCTCGTTGCGCACCTCGACCAGCTTCAGCGCCCGCACCCGGCCGTTCTCGTCGGCCAGGAATTCCTGCGTGTTGACCGAGTACAGCCGTTCGCCGCCCTCCTCGTGCGCGGACGAGACGCGGTAGATCATCGGGTACATCGGCCACGGGTGCGCTTCCGAGCGCGTCTCCGGCGGCTTCGGCATGATCTCCAGCTGGGTCACCGACTTCGCGCCCTGCCGGTGCGACGTGCCGACGCAGTCCGCGCCGGTGTCGCCGCCGCCGATGACCACGACGTCGAGGCCCTTGGCCGAGTACGGCGACTCCGCCAGCTCGCCCGAGGCGACCCGGTTGGCCGGCGGCAGGAACTCCATCGCCTGGTAGATGCCCTCGGCGGACCGGCCCTCGATCGGCAGATCGCGCCACGCCGTCGCGCCGCCCGCCAGCACCACCGCGTCGTGCTCGGATTGAAGCTGCTCGACGGTGATGTCCACGCCGACATTCACCGACGTCCGGAATTCCGTGCCCTCGGCCCGCATCTGGTCGAGACGGCGGTCGAGGCGGAACTTCTCCATCTTGAACTCGGGGATGCCGTACCGCAGCAGGCCGCCGATCTTGTCCGCCCGCTCGTAGACCACGACGGTGTGGCCCGCGCGGGTCAGCTGCTGCGCCGCGGCCAGCCCGGACGGGCCGGACCCGACGACGGCGACCTTCTTGCCCGTCTTCGCGACCGGGACCTGCGGCGTGACCCAGCCTTCCTCGAAGGCCCGGTCGATGATCGAGATCTCGACCCGCTTGATCGACACCGGGTCGTCGTTGATGCCGAGCACGCACGCGGTCTCGCACGGCGCCGGGCACAGCGTGCCGGTGAACTCCGGGAAGTTGTTCGTGGCGTGCAGCCGTTCCGCGGCCAGCTGCCAGTCCTCCCGCCACACCAGCGTGTTCCACTCCGGGATCAGGTTCCCGAGCGGACAGCCCTGGTGACAGAACGGGATGCCGCAGTCCATGCAGCGCCCGGCCTGCTTTTCCAGCTTGGTCGTCGCGAAGTCCTCGTAGACCTCTCGCCAGTCCAGCAGCCGCAGGTCCACCGGACGCCGCTTCGGCTCCTCGCGCGTGGTGGTCAGAAAGCCCTTGGGGTCAGCCATGTGCGGCCTCCATGATCGCCTCGTTCACGTCCCGCCCGTCGCGTTCCGCGGCCACCTGAGCGGCGAGCACGCGCTTGTAGTCCTTCGGCATGACCTTGCCGAACCGGTCGACCGCACTGTCCCAGTCCGCCAGCAAGGTCCGCGCGACGGCGGATTCGGTTTCGTTGTAGTGCTTTTCGACGGTTTCGCGGAGGAAGTCCGCGTCCGCGGCGTCCAGCGGGTCGATGTCGACCATCTCCGGGTTGACCCGGTGCGCGGGCAGGTCCAGCACGTACGCCACGCCGCCGGACATGCCGGCCGCGAAGTTGCGGCCGATCCGGCCCAGCACGACCATCCGGCCGCCGGTCATGTACTCGCCGCCGTGGTCGCCCACGCCCTCGACGACCGCCAGCGCGCCGGAGTTGCGCACGCAGAACCGCTCGCCGACCTGACCGCGGATGAAGATCTCGCCGCTCGTCGCCCCGTAACCGATCACGTTGCCCGCGATGATGTGGTCCTCGGCGACGATCGGCGATTCCTTCGGCGGCCGCACGATGATCCGGCCGCCGGACAGGCCCTTGCCGACGTAGTCGTTGCCGTCGCCGTAGAGCCGCAGCGTGATGCCCTTCGGCACGAACGCGCCGAACGACTGGCCCGCGGTGCCGGTGAAGGTGACGTCGATGGTGTCGTCGGGAAGCCCTTCGCCGCCCCACTTCTTCGTCAGCTCCGAGCCGAGCATGGTGCCGACGGTGCGGTTCACGTTGCGCACCGGCAGTTCCAGCCGCACCTTGTCGCCCGCGGCCAGCGCGCCCTCGGCGAGCTGGATCAGCGTGTTGTCGAGCGCCTTGTCCAGCCCGTGGTCCTGCTTGACGGTCTGGTGCCGGGCCGCGCGCGGCGGCAGCTCGGGCACGTGGAAGATCGGCGACAGGTCGAGCCCGGCGGCCTTCCAGTGGTCCACCGCCTTGCGCTTGTCGAGCAGCTCGGCGTGGCCCACGGCCTCCTCGACGGACCGGAAACCCAGCTCCGCCAGGTACTCCCGGACCTCCTGGGCGATGAACTCGAAGAAGTTCACCACGTAGTCCGCCTTGCCGCTGAACTTCGCGCGCAGCTTCGGGTTCTGCGTCGCGACGCCGACCGGACAGTTGTCGAGGTGGCATACGCGCATCATGATGCAGCCCGAAACCACCAGCGGAGCGGTCGCGAAACCGAACTCCTCGGCGCCGAGCAGCGCCGCGATGATGACGTCGCGGCCGGTCTTGAGCTGGCCGTCGGTCTGCACCACGATCCGGTCGCGCAGGCGGTTGGCCAGCAGCGTCTGCTGCGTCTCGGCCAGGCCCAGCTCCCACGGTCCGCCCGCGTGCTTGATCGACGACAGCGGCGAGGCGCCGGTGCCGCCGTCGTGGCCGGAAATCAGCACGACGTCCGCGTGCGCCTTGGACACGCCCGCGGCGACGGTGCCGACGCCGACCTCGGACACGAGCTTCACGTGGATGCGCGCGTCCGGGTTGGCGTTCTTGAGGTCGTGGATCAGCTGCGCCAGGTCCTCGATGGAGTAGATGTCGTGGTGCGGCGGCGGGGAAATCAGCCCGACGCCCGGCGTGGAGTGCCGCGTCTTCGCGATCCACGGGTACACCTTGCCGCCGGGCAGCTGCCCGCCCTCGCCGGGCTTCGCGCCCTGCGCCATCTTGATCTGGATGTCGTCGGAGTTCACCAGGTACTCGCTGGTGACGCCGAACCGGCCGGACGCGACCTGCTTGACCGCGCTGCGCCGCTCCGGGTCGTACAGCCGCTCCGGGTCCTCGCCGCCCTCGCCGGTGTTCGACTTGCCGCCGAGGCGGTTCATCGCGATCGCCAGCGTCTGGTGCATTTCCATCGAGATCGAGCCGTAGGAGATGGCCCCGGTGGCGAACCGCTTCACGATCTCCGAAACCGGCTCGACCTCTTCGATCGGCACCGGCGGGCGTTCGCCGTACTTGAAGTCGAACAGCCCGCGCAGCGTCAGCAGCTTCTCGGCCTGGTCGTTGACCGCCTTCGTGTACTCCTTGAAGATCTCGTACTTCCCGGACCTCGTGGAGTGCTGCAGCTTGAACACCGTCTGCGGGTTGAACAGGTGCGGCTCGCCCTCGCGCCGCCACTGGTAGTCCGCGCCGGTTTCCAGCTCGCGGTGGCTCGCCCGGACGCCGTCGACCGGGAAGGCCCGCACGTGCCGCTGCGCGACCTCCTCGGCGAGCGTGTCGAAGCCGACGCCGCCGAGCCGCGAAGTGGTTCCGGTGAAACAGGTGTCGATCACCTCGGCGCCGAGGCCGACCGCCTCGAAGATCTGCGCGCCGGTGTAAGAGGCCACCGTGGACACGCCCATCTTGGACATGGTCTTGCGGACGCCCTTGCCGAGGGCCTTGATCAGGTTCGCGGTGGCCTGCTTGGGAGTCACGCCCGGGATGAGGCCCCGGTGCGCCATCTCCTCGACCGTCGCCATCGCCAGGTACGGGTTCACCGCGGCCACGCCGTAGCCGATCAGCAGCGCGATGTGGTGCACCTCGCGCGCGTCGCCCGCCTCGACGATGAGGCCGACCTGCGTGCGCGTCTTCTCCCGGACCAGGTGGTGGTGCACCGCGCCGGTGAGCAGCAGCGACGGGATCGGCGCGTGGTCGGCGTCGACCCCGCGGTCGGACAGCACGATCAGCCGCGCGCCGTCCTCGATCGCCTCGGACACCTCGGCCCGGATCTCGTCGAGCCGCTGCACCAGCGCCTCGCCGCCGCCGGCCACCTTGTACCGGCCCATCACGGTGACCGCCTGGAACTCCGGCAGGTCGCCGTCGTCGTTGACGTGCACCAGTTTCGCGAGCTGGTCGTTGTCCAGCACCGGGAACGGCAGCACGATCCGGCGGCACGACGACGCGTCCGCGGCCAGCAGGTTCGGCTCCGCGCCGATCTGCGTGCCCAGCGCGGTCACCAGCTCCTCGCGGATCGCGTCCAGCGGCGGGTTGGTCACCTGGGCGAACAGCTGGATGAAGTAGTCGAACAACGGGCGCGAACCCGACGAAAGGGACGCGATCGGCGAATCGTTGCCCATCGACCCGATCGGCTCCGCGCCGGTGCGGGCCATCGGCTCGAGGATGGTCTCCAGCTCTTCCTCGGTGTAGCCGAACGCCTGCTGCCGGCGCACGAGCGCGGCGTGCAGCGGGACCTCGCGGTCGCGCTCGGGCAGTTCCTCCAGGCGGAGCAGCCCGGCCTCGACCCATTCGTCGTACGGGTGCTCGGACGCGAGCTGGCCCTTGATCTCCTCGTCCTCGACGATCCGGCCGGCGACGGTGTCCACGAGGAACATCCGGCCCGGCTCCAGCCGTCCCTTGCGGACGATCTTCGCCTGGTCCAGCTCCAGCACGCCGACCTCGCTGGCGAGCACCACGAGGCCGTCGTCGGTGACCCAGTAGCGGCCGGGGCGCAGGCCGTTGCGGTCCAGCACCGCGCCGATCTGCGCGCCGTCGGTGAACGCGACCAGCGCCGGGCCGTCCCACGGCTCCATGAGCGTGGAGTGGAATTCGTAGAAGGCGCGGCGCGCGGGGTCCATTTCCTGATGGTTCTCCCACGCCTCCGGGATCATCATCAGCACCGAATGCGGCAGCGACCGGCCGCCGAGGTGGAGCAGCTCCAGCACCTCGTCGAAGGACGCCGAGTCGCTCGCGCCGCGCGTGATGACCGGGTAGATCCGCTTGAGGTCGCCCGGGATCAGGTCGGTCTCCAGCAGCGCCTCGCGGGCGTCCATCCAGTTGCGGTTGCCCTTGAGCGTGTTGATCTCGCCGTTGTGCGCCACGTAGCGGTACGGGTGGGCGAGCGGCCACGACGGGAAAGTGTTGGTGGAGAAGCGGGAGTGCACCAGGCCGATCGCGCTCGTCACGCGCTCGTCGGTCAGGTCGAGGAAGAACTTCTCGACCTGCGGCTCGGTCAGCATTCCCTTGTAGACGATCGTGCGCGAGGACAGCGACGGGAAGTAAACGTCGTCCTCGGCCAGTTCGTGCTCGGCGCGCTTGCGCACGCAGAAGGCGGCGCGCTCGAGCGCGAGACCGTCGAGATTGTTCTTGCGCCCGGCCAGGAACAGCTGGGTGAAATGCGGCATGCTCTGCGCCGCGGTCGGGCCGCAGTGCGCGGTGTCGACCGGCAGCTCGCGCCAGCCCACCACGCGCATGTCCTCCTCGGCGGCGATCCGCTCGATGGTGGTCATGGCGCGGCCGCGGCGCTTCTCGTCCTTCGGCAGGAAGGCGGTGCCCACGGCGTAGCTGCCTTCCGGCGGGAGCTCGAACCCGGCGACCTCGCGGTAGAACGCGTCCGGAACCTGGATCAGCAGGCCCGCGCCGTCCCCGGTGTCCGGTTCGGCCCCGCGTGCCCCGCGATGTTCCAGGTTCTTCAGCGCGACAAGGGCTTTCGCCACGATCTGATGGTCTCGGCGACCGGTCAGGTCCGCGACGAACGCCACCCCGCAGGCATCGTGCTCGTAGGCGGGGTCGTAAAGGCCGTCGGTGGCCGGGGTGCTCGAACGGTGGGTCACGGCTGGCCGCCTCCCAAGGCGTTGGCGCGGTTTCTTTCACTCCGAAGGAGGGTTCAGTACTGAACCGGTTAACGAAGTGGTCCGGAACCGCGATGGTCAGTCGAGAAGGGAAACCATCCGGTGCCTCCGCCGTCGCGGGGCGCGGCACTGCGTCGCGATGCGTGGCTGACCGCGGCCGGTCGACGACCGGGCCGGGTGCCGGATGGTTTGTCACCGCACGGCGATGGGCGGCGGAAATTGTTCTGCACGTCGCTGTACAGACGCACGCGCCGGGGTCGGTCAGCCTGTGTGGTGGGGGCCGGCCGGGGCGCGTGGTGGTGACTCCCGGGTTCGCCGGGTCTTATGACGATAGTGTGAATTCGCTGTGATCGACATACGTCATCGCGCTCTCGTGGGAAAGACCACGCATACGTTGACGCCCTCCGGGGTACTCCCATATGTCGGGCCGTCTCTCCCGCCACGCGGTCAGCGAAGCCGCTGACCTGCGTAAACCTGCCTGCCCTCCCGGTGTCAACCCCGTGCTTGCGGCTGGTTGACTGGGGGTCGTGAGGGGGAGCGCCGATGACTGATCGTTATCTGTCCGTGGCGGTCGCCGGGCTGCACGAGATTGAAATACGGCGTTCACGGTTCCGGTGCGCGCTCGCTCCGGCGGCCGACGAAGCGGCCGCGCGGGAGATCATCGCGGCCCGCCGCCGGGCCGAGCCCGCGGCGCGCCACCACTGCCACGCGTTCGTCCTGGGCCCGGACGGCCGCACCCAGCGGTCGAGCGACGACGGCGAGCCCGCCGGGACGGCCGGGGTGCCGATGCTGGAGGTGTTGCGCCGCCGCGAGGTCACCGACACGGTCGCGGTGGTGTCGCGGCATTTCGGCGGGGTGCTGCTGGGCGCGGGCGGCTTGATCCGCGCGTACGGGCAAGCGGTGTCGGACGCGCTGGACGCGGTCGGCCTGGTGGAGTACCGGCGATTGCGGCTGTTCGACGTGACGATGGACTACGCCCGGGCGGGTCGCTTCGAGAACGACCTCCGAGCCTCGCCGTACGTGCTGCACGAGACGCGCTTCGAGGCAGCGGCGCACTTCGAGGTCGGGCTGGCTCCCGGCGAGGAGGACCGGTTCACCGGCTGGCTGGCCGACCTCACCGGCGGCGAGGCGGTCGCGGTCGAGCTGGGGGAGGAGTGGGTGCGCGGGCAGTCGCGCCCCTAGCAGATCAAGCCGCGACCGGCTTTTCGCCCAGGGCCTGCACTCCGGCGTCGGTGAGCACCGCGCGCACCCGCTCGCCGCACGCTCCGTCTTCGGCGGGCTCGATCAGCCCCTTGCGCACGAGGTCGCGGACGGTGCCTTGGTCGCAGCAGCTCAAGCCGTCGACGAACAGGTCCGGTTCGCAGCTGCAGCTGATTTCCGCGTGCCCTTCGGCCACGGCACGCAGGGTGGCCCGCTCCCGATAGTTCAACTCGGCAGTCACGGCGGTCCTCCTTCTGTCCCGGTCCCCTGTGTACCCGGGATTCGGTGCCAGTGTCCGTCGCGATTGCCGGGTTGTCGCGTATTTCACTCCTTTTTACGGGGTATGTCGCGGCGTAGTCCGGGGGTACCCCTCATCCGCCCCACCATGCCTCCGCCAGGGAGGCGAAAGTAGGTTTTTCCGGGGCCGGGAGCACCTCCAGGTACCAGTGGAAGTTGCTGTAGACGTGCAGAAGCGCGTACGCGAGGCAGCGGCGGGAGAAGTCCGGCCCGAGGTCGGCCGGACGGTAACCGTAAGCGAGCAGAAGACTCCGCAGGAATGCCGAGTCGCCGCTCGAAACGAACAGACCGACCGCGGCGAACTCGTATTCCGGTGCACCGCGCATCGCCGGTTCGAAATCGAACAGGCCGGACAGCCGCCAGCCGTCTCCGTCGCGGGTGACCATGAGATGGTCGCGCATGACTTCGGTGTGCAGCGGCGCGGTTTCCGGCGTTCCCAGGTCGACCGCGTCGACGAACTCCGGAAGCTGGGCCAGCCAGTGTTCGTCCAGGGTGGTCTTGCGATGGTGCTCGACCAGCTTTTCCCGTTGCCCGGCGAGGAACGCGGCCCAGTCCGGCGGACCGAGCACGGACAACGCCGGGTCGCGCACGGAGTGCAAAGCGGACAACGCCTCGCCGATCCGCGGGGCGAGGCCGAGTTTGTCCGCTGTGGACAGTTCCGGCCAGACCTGCTTGAGCGGACGCCCGCGCAGCCGTTCCATCACGACGTACCCCCAGCCGTCGCGGGTTCCGGCGTGCACCACGCCCGGGGTGGGGACGGGGAGCTTGCCGTGCAGGACTTCCAGCATGGCGCGCTCGGTAGCCAGCTCGTCGCGGTAGACCGGCGGGTAGAGCTTCAGGACGAGCTCGTCGCCGACGGCGTACACCGGCAGGGAACCGTCGGCGAACGGCACGGGTTCGGCGGGTTCGCCGAGCGTCCGGAGGAGGTCTCGTACCGCGGGCAGCAGAGCCTCGCGGGTCAGCTGGTCGAACTCGGCCGCGGTGGCGGCGGGCGGAAACATGCGGTGACCGTATCGGCGGGCAGTGCTCGGCCGTAGCGAATTACTTGCTGCGTTCGAGCAGGGTGCGCACGGCCGGCCTGATGAGCCGCTCGATCTCGTCGGCAGGCGCGGTGGCGAGCGGTTCCTTGCGGGTGACCGAGCGGACCAGCCCGATGCCGAGCAGCCACGCCATCGCGAGGTCGGCGCGGAGTTCGGCGTCCGGCTGGTCGGTGAGCCCGGACAGCGCGCGGGTGTACTCGGCGTCGAGCTGCGCGCGGAGAGCCTCGTCGGCGCGATCCGTGCCGGAGGACCGCAGGTAGGTCTCGATCGAACGGGATGCCGCGTCGTCGCCGTCGAGGAGGCTCCGCAGCGCAGCGGAGAACAGCCGCTCCGGCGGGGTCGTCTCGACCTGTGCCAGGCCGCCGCGCGCCATCACGTGCTCGAACAACGCGTCTTTGCTGCCGAAGTACCGGAACAGCAACGCCTGGTTGACGCCCGCGCGGTTCGCGATGTCGCGCACCGTGGTGCGGTCGAAGCCGCGGTCGGCGAACAGGTCGGCCGCGGCGTCCAGCAGCGCGGCCTTGGTCGCCGTCGCGTCGCGTTTGCGCGAAGGCTGGTCCGCGTCCATCGGTTCCCCCTGCGGTGCGCTGGTGTGCGCGACGAGGTTAACCCGGCGGGTCGCGGACCGGCCGGGCGAACTACGCGGACCAGGCGACCGGCAGCTCCTCCGGGCCGTAGACGAGCGCGTTGTGCTTGTAGGCCAGAGATTCCTTCGGCACCGCCAGCCGGAGGTCCGGCACGCGGCGGAACAACGCAGTGAGCGCCTCCTGCAGTTCGACGCGCGCGAGCTGCTGGCCGATGCACTGGTGCGCGCCGAACCCGAAGGCGACGTGCGTGCGCGGCGATTCGCGGGCGAAGTCCAGCTGGTCGGCGTGCGGATAACGGTCCTCGTCGCGGTTCGCCGAGTTCAGCGCGGCGATCAGCCAGTCACCCGCGGCGATCGTCTGGTCGCCGACCTTGACCTCTTCGGTCGCGTACCGCAGCACGCCGAACTGCACGACCGACAGGTAGCGCAGCAGTTCCTCGACCGCGCGCGGCGGGTCGGCGAGGGCTTGCGCGCGCTGCTCCGGGTGTTCCAGCAGCACGAGCGTGCTGAGCGCGATCATGTTGGCGGTGGTTTCGTGCCCGGCCACGAGGAGGCTGAGGCCGAGCATGGCCAGCTCGTCCAGGTCGAGCGCTTCCCCGGCGGCCTCGGCGCGGACGATGAGCTTGCTGAACAGGTCGTCCTTCGGGGACTGCTGCTTGCCGGCGAACAGGGTGCCCAGGTAGCCGGCCAGTTCGTGGTACGCCCGCTGGATCGCCTCGCCGTCCTGGTCGGTGCTGACCAGGACGCCGCTCTGGCGCTGGAACAGCTCGCGGTCGGCGTAGGGGACGCCGAGCAGCTCGCAGATCGCCAGCGAGGGGATCGGCAGCGCGAAGTCCTGCACCAGGTCGGCGCGGCCGGGCTTGGCGAGCAGGGCGTCGAGGTGTCTCTCGACCTGCTCGCGGACGTATTCGCGCAGCCGCTCGACCCGCCGGACGGTGAACTCGGCGACCACCGTCTTGCGCAGCCGGGCGTGCTCCGCGCCGTCGAGCTGGATGATCGAACCGGGATCGACCTCGGCATCCGGGTCCAGATCGGCTTTGACGTGCACCGACGAGGCTCCGCGCGAGCTGAGCGCCGGGTCGGCGAGCACCGCGCGGACGTCGTCGTAGCGGGTGACCAGCCACGTGTCGAACCCGGCCGGGCAGCGGATCCGCGTCACCGGCGCGGTCTCCCGCAACGCGGCGTACTCGGCGGGCGGATCGAACGGGCAGCCGTCCGGGCGGGCGGTCGGAAGGGCCGGGGTCTCGGGCGAGGTGGACATGCGGCTGGTGCCTTTCCTCCGACGGTGCGGGCGTCTTCCACTCTGGAGACGCCCGCGCCGCCGCGGGGCGATTGAACGCGAGAGGCGACGGAAGGACCACAGCTCTGCCCGATTCACCCCGGCTCGGTTAGGCCGGTTCGGCGCTCGGTTCGTCGGCGAATCGGCGGGCGACCCGCGCGGCTCCCGCTTGCGCCCGGCCGGTGGTGGCGAGGATGGCGAGCGCGATGATCAGCGTGGTCCCGCCGGCGACGGTCCACCAGGCGGCGGCGTATCCGGTGAGCGGGGTGGCCGCGGCGGCGAGGACGGTGCCAGCGACGGCGACGCCGAGGGTTTGCCCGACCTGCCGGGAGGTGGACGCGACCGCAGCGGCGACTCCGGCCTGCGAACGGGGCATACCGCTGACCGCGGCGTTGGTGATCGGCGGGTTCAGGAGGCCGAAGCCCAGGCCGAACCCGCCGTACGCGACCGCGAGCAGCC
>NZ_ASXG01000018.1 GCF_000411975.1 Amycolatopsis orientalis DSM 43388 | reverse complement strand
GCTGGTGGTGGTGAAGATCGGCAACACCACCGCCACCTGGATCGCGCTCATCGTCCCCGCGCTACTGGCCGCCGCCACCATCGTCCGGCTCATGGCCATCACCGAACTCGTGCACACCACCCGGGGAGGCCGCCGATGAACCCCACGACGCTCTACGACGGGCTCACCCCGGTCCAGGCTGACGGGCTGGCGTGCGTGGTCTGCCACCGCGACTTCATCGCCGCACCGCATCCGGCCCGCCCGGTTGGTTTCTCCTTCGAGACCGGCTCGCAGGTGTTTGCCTGCGACGGCGGTTGCCACGCCCTCGTCACCCGTACCACGCCCGAGGGAGGTTCCCGATGACGAGTGCGGGAGTTGCTGCGCAGGACGCGCGGCACGTGCCGCTCACGGACGCGGACAAGCTCGCGCAGGACGCCGCGACCGCGGCGCAGGTG
>NZ_ASXG01000017.1 GCF_000411975.1 Amycolatopsis orientalis DSM 43388 | reverse complement strand
TTACCGGGTGGTCCCGGCAGATTCACAGCAAATTCCACGAGCTCGCTGCTACTCGGGAACACCGTCACACAACACAAACACAGTTTTCGCGTACGGGGCTCTCACCCGCTCCGGCCCGCCGTCCCAAGCGGTTCCGCTAACCATGCCGCATCACGCCCAGAGTGTCAGCTCTGAGAAGACAGGTCCCACAACCCCGACCACACAACCCCTGACAGGTATCACATGCAATCGGTTTAGCCTCTTCCGCTTTCGCTCGCCACTACTCACGGAATCACTTTTGTTTTCTCTTCCTGCGGGTACTGAGATGTTTCACTTCCCCGCGTTCCCTCCGCACCGGCTATATATTCACCGGCGGGTAACACCACATCACTGGTGCTGGGTTTCCCCATTCGGAAATCCTCGGATCACAGCTCGGTT
>NZ_ASXG01000016.1 GCF_000411975.1 Amycolatopsis orientalis DSM 43388 | reverse complement strand
CTCTTCCGATCTTCCAGTACTAGTATGGCCCGGGGGATCCTTATCTGTCAAAACCGCTAATGTCCGTTCTAAGACCGTCTGGAGAACACTTGCCCATCAGTGCTTTTGAACCTTTTTTTCACAGGTCCCTTCCGATTACACTGAGAAGCTGACCACACCTGCTAGAAGATGGAGGTATGCAGCCCGTTAGTAGGAGTAATACTACCCAGCTTATAACCCTCAAACGTAGGGCAGATGGCGGCCGCGATATCCTGCAGATGCATCCAGTACTAGTATGGCCCGGGGGATCAGATCGGAAGAG
>NZ_ASXG01000015.1 GCF_000411975.1 Amycolatopsis orientalis DSM 43388 | reverse complement strand
GCGGGTGCGCTCGTGACGGCCACCGTGGCCAGTGCGGCCGCGGCGGTGGCCGCGAGCCGGGTGAAGAGCTTCATGTTTCCTCCGGTGTTCGCGCCCGCTCGACCCCTGATGCGGACGCCCGGCGAAGCAGTCTGCCCAAATCGGACGGTCCTGAACAGAGCGGAACGGCTGGTCCCGGAGGAAGTTTCGGTAACGTTCGCCGCTTGGCCGGCGATCTGTGCGGTGGGTGCCGAGGGGGACAAAATGGAACTGCAGCTCGTCGTGCTGGTGCTCGGCGTGGTCGTTTTGCTGATCGGCGGCACCGTCTTCGCGGCCTGGCGCTCCGAGCGGGTGGACCGGGACGACGAACCCCCTTCGCGCGACGGCTGACCGATCGGTCGGCGCGCACTCGGCCATCTGGCCGATCCGTGGTCCAGACCCTCGGGCTTTTCGACCGAAGTGCCGCGACGGCACGATCAATAGCGTTCTCGGCATGACGAACGCACAGGTCACCGCCCTGCAGTACGGGTTCATCGGGTTCCTCGCCGTCTGGGCGACGATCCTCGTCCCGCAGCTCGTGCTCCAGTTCGCGCGCTACGGCCGCCTTCGGCTGCGCGGCCTGGTGACGACGGCGGCGGTCGTGTTCTACGCGTGCATGGCGCTGGCGGTCGTCTTCCTTCCGCTGCCCGGCCCGAACAGCCGCCGGCTGGAGCAGACCGTGCAGCTGGAGCCGTTCCAGTGGATCGCGGACATCCACACCGAGCTGGTGAAACACGGCCTCCCGGCGGCGGACTGGTTCGCCACCCAGACGTTCCAGCAGGCCGCGATGAACGTGCTGCTGTTCGTCCCGCTCGGATTCTTCGCCCGGGTGCTGTGGCGGCGCGGCCTGGTGGGCGCACTGGCGATCGGCTTCGCGGCCTCACTGGCCGTCGAGATCACCCAGCTCACGGCCAACTTCGGGACCGCGCCGTTCGTCTACCGGATTTTCGACGTCGACGACCTCATGACCAACACGTTCGGGTCCGGCCTCGGCTGGCTGGCCGGGGCGCTGCTGCTCGCCCTCAGGCCGATCTCTTCAACCCTCCGCGTGGAGCCTGCCCGGAGCGAGCGGATCGACCTCGCCGAGACGCGCTAACCGGGCTCGTCTCGCGATCGCGGCTTGGCGCGCCGCGCGGCGGTCTTCCAGGATCACGATCAACGAGGCGATGGCGATGATCAGTGCTACCAGGCCGAGCACTAGCCACAGTTGCATGTGCTCTCCTCATCGACGCCGTTGTGCGAGAGATCACACAGGCTACCGAGCGGGGCGCCCGATTGGCTACCCCGCGTTCGAAGGTCGTGCGGAGAACCAATCCCGGTCAGCGGCAACCCAGCGCTCGAACCTCAGCCCGGCCCGCTCGAGAGCCGGTTCGAGGGGGAAGGTTTCGCAGGTGAAGGACTGTTTCCAGGTTCGTTCGCCCAGGCGGTAGACAACCGTGGCGGAGAGCCGGTCGCCGTTCCGGCGGACGCCTTCGACGGCGATGCGGACCTCGCCCAGTTGGCCGCCCGAGCCGTCGGCGACCTGGTCGAACCAGGCGGGCGGATGCCATTCGACCAGCAGCTGCCCGCCCGGGGCCAGGTGCCGCCGCGCCGCCGCCAGCAGCGCCTGCCGATCCGGCCCGTTGACCAGATGGCTGCCGAGCACGACGACCGGGAACCGCCGGTCCAGCCGAAGCTCGTCGATCCGAGCGCACACGGTCTCCGCGCCCGTGACGTGCGCGAGCATCTCCGCCGATTCGTCGACCGCGACCACCGGATGCCCGAGCGCGAGCAGCGGATGCGTCACGCGCCCCGCTCCGCAACCGAGTTCGAGCACCTCGGCGCCCGCCGGGATCGCGCCGTGAATCACCTCCGGCTCGCCGGCGGGCGGCAGTGCCCGATAGAGGTCGACCGGGCAGCCGTCAGGCGTCACGCTCATGCCGTCCAGCGTGCCGGAAACTGGGTCGCATGCCCGCCAAACCCACCAAGGCCGAACAAGCCGCCGCGCACGGAACCACCATTCCGGACGTGCTGGCCCCCAACCTGAACGTGTTGTTCTGCGGCATCAACCCCGGCCTCTACTCCGGCGCGCTCGGACTGCACTTCGCCCGTCCCGGCAACCGCTTCTGGCCGGCCCTCTACGCCAGCGGGTTCACCCCTCGCCTGTTGGATCCGAGCGAGCAGGACCAGCTCCTCGACCTCGGCCTCGGCATCACCAATGTCGTGGCCCGGACCACCGCCCGCGCCGACGAGCTGACTGACGGCGAACTCCGTGAAGGCGGCCGGATTCTGGCCAGGAAGGTCGAGAAGTACCGCCCGCGCTGGCTGGCAGTGGTGGGAATCACTGCCTACCGCGTCGCGTTCGGAGATCGCCGCGCCGCGGTCGGGCCGCAAGACCGGACAATCGGGACAACTCGGGTCTGGCTGCTGCCCAATCCGAGCGGTCTGAACGCGCACTGGACCCCGAAAACCCTCGCCGAGGAGTTCGGTCGGCTGCGCGCACAGGCGGTCATCGGAGATTCACCCGAGCAGTTAAACCCTCAGTAGAGCTAACCCGTCCGGGCGGACCCGCACTGCGCCGTCTCCCCGCATTTCGACGGCCATTTTCTACGCAGAGTTTGCTGCGACCAGCCGTTACGGCCATGAGGGGGAAACCGCGTCACAAGCTGCTCTCGGCGGAGTCGGACTAGGGACAAGGTGTCGTTCCCGGCCGGTTCCGGCAGGGGGGACCGGCCGGCACGCCGAGGGGGTGTGCCCGTCACCGGGAGCGACCGAGATGGACGGAGGCCCGAGATGCGTGGCATCGAGCCCCACCGAACGCCCATGTCGGCCGGTCAGCCAGCCGGCGGTCGAAGCCTGGGGGTCGCGGTCGTCGACCCGATCCCGATTTTCCGCGAGGGCATCGCGGCGATGGTGCACCGCACGCTGGGCCTGCACTGGTCCGGACAGGCGGCGAGCCACCACGCGGCGATGCAGCTGTGCGAGCAGGTCCGCCCGGACGTCGTGATCCTCGACTCCGCGCTCGACCCGAACTGCCACCTCGCGAAACTGCTCAACGCGGGCGACCCGGCACTCGTGCTGGTCACGCTCGTGCGCGACACCAACCGCACCCAGCAGTACCTCGCCGCCGCCATCGGCGCGGGTGCGCACGCCATCGTCCCGCGGGCGGTCGATTCCCGGCGGCTCGCCGAAGCGGTCCGGCGCGCGCACAACGACCGGCGCTACATCGACCCGGCGCTGTCCGCGCTCACCGCCCGACCCAAGCGCGAGCCGTCGCCAAGAGCCGCTCCGGTCGACGGTCAGCTCGTGCAGCCCAAGGGCGCCATGCCGCTTTCCCGCCGCGAGTACCAGGTTTTGCAGCTCGTCGCCGAAGGGCTGGAGAACTCGGGAATCGCGAAACTGCTGTTCCTGTCCGTGGAAACCGTGCGGACCCACGTGAAAAGCATTCTGCGCAAGCTCTCCGCTCGCGACCGGACACACGCGGTGACGATCGCGTTCCGCAGCGGCATCCTCGTCCCCCAGCTCGACGACAGCGCCGGTCCCCAGGCAGTGCAGGAGGCCGTGGCGCGCAGCACCCGGTGAGGTCGGACTCCTGGTCGGCCCGGTTTTCCGAGCGAATGCCCACCCCTGGAAGGGCGGATTCGCTTGCTCTGGTTACTCGTAGGTAATATCCTGATGTTACCGGCGAGTAAGGGAACCAGTGCCCGGCCGGAAAGCCGAACACGACACGGAGTGACGACATGGGCCACTACAAGAGCAACGTCCGAGACCTGGAGTTCAACCTCTTCGAGGTGCTCGGCGTGCAGGAACGGCTCGGCAAGGGCGTGCTCGCCGAGTCGGACGAGGAGACCGCCCGCGGCGTGCTCTCCGAGCTGAACAACCTCGCCACCGGCCCGCTCGCCGAGTCCTACGCCGACGCCGACCGCAACCCGCCGGTGTATGACCCCAAGACGTTCAGCGTGACCATCCCCGACTCGTTCAAGAAGAGCTACCAGGCGCTCGTGGACGGCGAATGGTGGCGGCTCGGCCTCACCAACGACCTGGGCGGCTTCGGCCTTCCTCCGACGGTGCAGTGGGCCGCGGCCGAGCTGATCCTCGGCGCGAACGCCCCGCTGTTCATGTACCTGGCGGGTCCGAACTTCGCCATGATCGTGGACAAGAACGGCACCGAAGAGCAGAAGCACTGGGCCCGGCTGATGATCGAACGCGGCTGGGGAGCCACCATGGTGCTCACCGAGCCGGACGCCGGTTCGGACGTCGGAGCCGGCCGCACCAAGGCGGTCAAGCAGGAGGACGGCTCCTGGCACATCGACGGCGTGAAGCGGTTCATCACCTCGGCCGAGAACGACATGGTCGAGAACATCATGCATCTGGTGCTGGCCCGCCCCGAGGGTCCCGGCATCGAGACCAAGCCGGGCACCAAGGGCCTCTCGCTGTTCCTGGTGCCGAAGTACCACTTCGACTCCAAGACCGGCGAACTGGGCGAGCGCAACGGCGCCTTCGTCACCAACATCGAGCACAAGATGGGCATCAAGGTGTCCACCACGTGCGAGCTGACCTTCGGCCAGCACGGCACCCCGGCCAAGGGCTGGCTGCTCGGCGAGGTGCACGACGGCATCGCGCAGATGTTCCAGGTCATCGAGTACGCCCGGATGATGGTCGGCACCAAGGCGATCGCCACACTGTCCACCGGCTACCTGAACGCGCTGGAGTACGCCAAGGAGCGCGTGCAGGGCGCTGACCTGCCGAACATGCTCAACAAGACCGCGCCGCGCGTGACGATCACGCACCACCCGGACGTGCGGCGTTCGCTGATGCTGCAGAAGGCGTACGCCGAGGGTCTGCGCGCGGTCTACCTCTACACCGCGTCCTTCCAGGACCAGCTGTGGACCGGCGAGGGCGACGAAGCGTCCCTGAAGCTGGCACACGGCGTCAACGACCTGCTGCTGCCGATCGTCAAGGGCGTCGGCTCCGAGCGCGCCACCGAGCAGCTCGTGCAGTCGCTGCAGACCCTGGGCGGTTCCGGCTTCCTGCAGGACTACCCGATCGAGCAGTACATCCGCGACGCGAAGATCGACTCGCTGTACGAGGGCACCACGGCGATCCAGTCGCTGGACTTCTTCTTCCGCAAGATCGTCCGGGACAAGGGCCAGGCGCTCGCGTTCGTGGCCGGCGAGATCACCAAGTTCATCGAGTCCGAGGCGGGCAACGGCCGGCTCAAGAACGAGCGCGCGCTGCTCAAGCAGGCGCTCGAGGACACCCAGGGCATGCTGGGCTCGCTGATCGGCTACCTGACCTCGTCGCAGGAAGACCCGCAGAACATCAACAAGGTCGGCCAGCACACCGTGCGGCTGCTGATGTCGGTCGGCGACCTGCTGGTCGGCTGGAAGCTGCTGCAGGGCGCCGAGGTCGCGCTGGCCAAGCTCGACAACGGCCCGTCGGCCAAGGACAAGCCGTTCTACGAGGGCAAGCTGGCGGTCGCGTCGTTCTTCGCGAAGACCGTGCTGCCGGAGCTGACCTCGCGCCGCGCCATCGTCGAGGCCGCGGACAACGCGCTGATGGACGTGGACGAAGCCGCGTTCTGATCGCACTCGCTGGAAAAATGCCCCGGCCCGCACCCCGGACCGGGGCATTTTCCGTGCTTCCAGTGGCGGTTACCCCAGTCGGGCGGTAAGCCGGGTTTGGCCCTCCGGGTTCCGGGCTAAACCGGTCGAGCCCGGTCCTCTCGGCAGAAGGAGTTCGTCATGGCGGTTTCCGGCATCATCAGCGCGATCGTGATCGGCCTGATCCTCGGCCTGCTCGGCAAGCTGGTCGCCCCTGGAAAGCAAGCGATCCCGATCTGGCTGACGATCATCGTCGGCATCATCGCCGCGTTCGTCGGCACCGCGATCGCCCGCGGCCTCGGCTACGCCGACACCAAGGGCATCGACTGGCTCGAGATCATCACCCAGGTCGTGCTGGCCGCGATCGGCGTGACGCTGGCCGCGAGCCTGTGGGGCAAGCGGCAGGTCAAGAGCTAGCTCAGTCGTTCAGTTCGGGCT
The DNA here is from genome assembly GCF_000411975.1 of Amycolatopsis orientalis DSM 43388. Lineage (GTDB taxonomy): Bacteria > Actinomycetota > Actinomycetes > Mycobacteriales > Pseudonocardiaceae > Amycolatopsis > Amycolatopsis orientalis_D. The sequence continues at coordinate 248,589 of NZ_ASXG01000015.1, read as the reverse complement.
CGAGCAGGCTCATCAGGTACATGTCGTGGTAGCGGCCGTCCGGCCCGCGATGGCATTCGCGGTGCCTGCCGTCCTCCACGAACCCGACCTTGCGGTAGACGTGCCGGGCGCGCTCGTTCTCGGCGACCACCCAGAGCGCGATCAGGTGCAGCCGCATCACGTTGAATCCGTAGCGGCACATGAGTTTCAACGCCTCAGTGCCGTAACCGCTGTCCCAGTGGTCGGTCTCGCCGAGGTAGATGTCCAACTCGGCGCGGCCGACCTCTGGGCGAGCGTCTCGCAGGTCGACGACGCCGATCAGCTTGCCCGCGTCGATCGATTCGATGCCGAGCACGACGTTCTCGTAGGTGTTCACCGGGCGGTCTTCGGCCCGCTTGCGCAACTGGGCGAGTGAGCGCGGGTAGTCGCTGGTCATATACCGGCCGACCTCCGGATCGTGGATCCATCGGTAGAGCGAGTCGGCGTCCGACGGTTCGAGCGCCCGCAGCCGCACTAGCTTCCCGGTGAGCATCCCGCCCCTTATTCTCGTTTCAGCACAAGGAAATCCGTGACGCCGACCAGTCCGAGGAACTGCCGCACCCCGGGCGGCATCGGCCGGCGCGACTCATCATGCACGAGTTCTGGATCACGCACGCGGTATTTACGGCCGCGGGTGATCAGCTCCGCCTCGCCCGCCGTGCGGACGTTGCGAACCCAGTCGGAGTCCGGTCCGTAGGTGAGCGCGACGACGAAGCCGTCGTCGGTGCGGAAGACGTTGAGCGGGGTGCGGAATTCGCGGCCGGACTTCCGGCCGCGGTGCACGACCACCCCGAATCCGGGCAGTTTGTCGGCGAAGGGTTTCGTGACCCGGTTGGTGACCACGCGGTTGAACCGGGCGAGACGTTCGGGCAGCACCATGCCGCCGAGCCTAATCCAACGTACGTGGAATTTCCTGCCGGAGACGCGCTGTGCACCTGAGCGGACGGGTCTGGTGGGATGGGCCCGCACGGGGACGCGAGGTGGGGAGCGGGCATGTCCGAAGACTGGCTGATGCGGCAGGATCCGCGCGCCGCGGTGATCGTCGCGCAGAGTCTGGTCGAGCATCCGGAGCGGCTCGAATACGTGCTGCTGGACGAGGAAGACGACTGGCTGGTCAGCGACGGCTCCAAGCTCAGCGGCGACGCGGAGCGCAACCGCGAGCGGTACGCCTCGATGTGCCTGCACGACACCGTCGAGTTGGTGCCACAGCTGACCGCGCTGGCCGAGCTGCCCGCCGGGATGGGCGCGAACTGGAACGCGGAGACCGCGACCTGGGAACTGCTCTCGCCGACCGATCCGCACGACGACGAGGAAGCTTCCGCGCGACGGGCGGCTCGCGTCGCGGACTGGCCGCATCCCGGGTCGCCGACGGACAAGGCGTACCTCAGTCTCGGGTTGACGGAGATCGCCACCGCGGCGGACGCACCGGCCCGCGGCGTGCGTTATGCGAACCGGGAAGAAGACGGCACGTGGATGTTCGTCGGCTTCGAGGTGCCGGACCCCGATGAGCAGACCGAGGTCGAGGTTGACACCCTGGAACTCGGGCACGTGGCGGAGCTGTATCCGGACGTGGTCGAGCTGCTGGACGCGGAGCCGGGGGAAGTGTTTTTCCGCGAGGCGCCGGATGCCGAGTGGTTGCAGGTAATCGACGACGGGGAGTGAAGATGTCCGAACGATGGCCGCTGCGGCAGGACCCGGAATCCCCGGTGATCATCGCGCACGAGCTGGTGGATCATCCGGAGAAGCTGGCCTTCGTCGTCCTCGACGATGACGACGACTGGTTCATCAGCGACGGCGCCGAGTTCGAAGAGGACATGGAGGTCAACCGCCAGCTGTTCGGCGCGATGGCTCTGCGCGAGGCGGTGACCCTGCTGCCGCACTTGGTCGCGCTGGCCGGCGTGCCGGCCGGGATGGCCGCGGACTGGGATCCGGAACGGCGGACCTGGCTGCTCAGCTCGGTGTCGGATTCCGATGACGTGGACGAGGACCTCGCCCACCGCGAAGCCCGGATCGCCGCCTGGACGCATCCTGGTTCGCCGCTGGAAGAAGTGCAGCTGAGCACCGGCTTGACCGAGATCGGCACGACCGCCGACGCTCCGGCGCGGGCGGTCCGCCAGGTCGTCCGCGAGCAGGACGGGACGTGGCTGTTCGTCGGGTTCGAGGTCCCCGAGGCGGAGGACTTCGAGGTGGAAGGCCTGGAACTGGAACACGTCGTGCGGCTGTACCCGGACGTCGTGCCGACCCTGCTCGCCGCGCCGGGCCAGGTGTTCGACCGCGCCGAGCCGGGCGCGCCGTGGGAATTGGTGGAAGGCTGACGTCCTTTGTGGACCGTCTGAAATCGCAGACGCTTTCCCGTCGTCGTAGGTTGGGCGGCCGGGGCCGGATCAGTTCTACTGTGCCGACCCGCTCGCGCGCCGCTGCGCCGCGGGCCGCCGATTTCGGGAGGTAGGCGTCGATGACGACGAAGTCCGGGGATGGTTTGAGCCGCCGGTTGAACGGCAGGCACATCCGGTTCATCGCCTTGGGCTCGGCGATCGGCACCGGATTGTTCTACGGCTCCTCGGACACGATCGCCAAGGCCGGGCCGTCCGTCCTGCTGGCGTATCTGATCGGTGGCGCGGCGATTTTCTTCGTGCTGCGCGCTTTGGGCGAGATGGCCGTCAACGATCCGGCACCCGGCTCGTTCGGCGAATACGCGCGGAAACACCTGGGCCCGTTAGCCGGCTTCCTGACCGGCTGGACGTACGCGTTCGAGATGGTGATCGTCTGCGTCGCGGACGTCACGGCTTTGGCGGTGTACATGGGATTCTGGTTCCCCGAGGTGCCGCGCTGGATCTGGGTGGTGCTGACGATTCTGGTCATCGCCGCCGCGAACCTGGTCAGCGTACGGGTTTACGGTGAACTGGAGTTCTGGTTCACCCTGGTGAAGGTGGTCGCGATCGTCGCGATGATCCTCGGCGGCGCGGCAATCCTGCTCTTCGGCCTCGGCGGTGATTCCGGCAGCGTCACCAACCTGTGGTCCCACGGCGGCTGGTTCCCCAATGGTGTTGGCGGTTTCCTGGGATCGTTCGCCCTGGTGATGTTCGCCTTCGGCGGCACGGAAATCCTGGGCCTCACCGCGGCCGAGTCGGAAGACCCGCGCACCGCCATGCCCAAGGCGGTCAACACGGTTCCCGTTCGGGTGCTGCTTTTCTACGTGGCGACTTTGGCGATCATCATGATGCTGAACCCGTGGAACACGATCAGCACCTCCGGCAGCCCCTTCGTGCAAATCTTCGCCGGGCTGGGTTTGCACTCCGCCGCAACGGTTTTGAACATCGTCGTGGTCACCGCCGCGCTGTCCGCGATCAACAGCGACATCTTCGGCGCCGGCCGAATGATCTACGGTTTGGCTCGTCGTGGCCAAGCCCCCGCGGTCATGGCCCGGGTTACGCGCAATGGCATCCCGTGGATGACCGTCCTGGTGGTCGCTGCGGCTTTGAGCCTGGCTGTGGTGTTGAACTACCTGTTGCCGGACAGCGCTTTCCTGCTGATCGCCTCGGTAGGCACGTTCGCGACGGTGTGGGTTTGGTTCATGATCCTGCTTACGCACTACCGGTCTCGCCGCTCGTCGCCTGCCGCCGAGCTGGCCTTCCCGGTGCCGTTCTGGCCGGTGGGTCAGGTGCTGACGATGGTGTTCATGGTGTTCATCTTCGTGGTGATGGCGTTCGCCGAGGACACTCGCTTGGCGTTGATCGTGGGCGTCGTGTGGCTGGCGGTGCTGTGCGGGTTGTTCTGGTTTCACCGGAGGGCTGCTTCGTCGGCCCCGAGGGAAGACGCGATGACCGAGGCGGGATAAACCCAGGTGGCAACCGGGTCGGGCAGCGGGATGCGTGAGCACTTAGCGTCCATGATGGACACCCCTTCTCCGAACGCTGCGGCATTCGCAACCGATGACGCAACGCCGATCGCGGCCGCGGCGGTGGTTCCGCACCAACCTGGCCAAAGCGCCCGGCCTCTGAGGTGCCGCCCGCTCGCTCCGCACCGAGAGCGGAAATAGCGCCGCGAAATGGTCCCGGAGAAAAGCAGTAGGGGCGCTTACCATTCCGGAAAGCGCCCCTACTGAGCTGCTGAAACAGCCAAGAGAGCGGATGACGGGAATCGAACCCGCGTATTCAGCTTGGGAAGCTGATGTTCTACCATTGAACTACATCCGCAGTGCCCAGCCAGCATACACAACCGCGGCACCCCCATGTCCAGCGGGGCACGTCTTGACGCTCCGCCAGCGAAGTGACAACACTTGTTGTCGACCCACGGTGCGGAGGTGCGCGATGGACGACCCCGAGATGCCCCCGGAGATGTTCCGCCAAGGCGGGTTCCGCCTGGCCGCCCGGACCCGGGGCGCCACCGCCGACGAAGGCCAGATCAAGCGGCTCCGGAGCTTCGCCCAGCAGCAGGACGATCTGGCCGACGCGGTCGTCGAGTGGCTGCACCGGGAGCCGCGCCAGCGAAGTCGGGTTGAGGAGGCGCTCGGTGGCGGCCAGGCGCCGCCTGAGCTGCAGGACTTCATCGACCACGTGGAAGCCACTCCGTACTGGGTCGATCACCAAAGGCTCGTCAGCGGCGCGAAGGCGATCACCCGCGCCGGGCTGCTTGGTCTCTTCCCTCTCGGCGACATGTCGCTCATGGGCGGCTACCTGGCCTCCCGCGCGACGAAATCGCTGGTCGGCACCGGCGAGATCGAGCATCGGGCACCGCGGCGGCTGGTGGAGACCGCGGCGTGGTGGATTGACGTCACGACTCCAGGGGCGCTCGAGAAGCACCGCACGGGATATCAAGCCGCCTTGCGGATCCGGCTCGTGCACGCGCACGTCCGGCGCGCGATGAACAGCCGGCCCGACTGGGATTACGACCGGTGGGACCGGCCGGTCAATCAGGTGCAGACCGCGGGCACTCTCCTGCTCTTCTCGCTCGTCTACGTCTTCGGCACGCAGCTGCTCGGCCTCCGCTACACCGCCCGCGAGAAGGCCGACATCCTGCATCTTTGGCGTTACGTCGGCTGGCTGATGGGCGTCGACGACGAACTCCTGCCCGCCGACGAGGACGACGCCTGGCGGTTGCTCTGGATGCTCGCCGCGACCGAGTTCATCCCCGACGACGACTCCAAACGGCTCGCCCGCGCCCTTGTCGACGCGCACGCGGCGATCGGCGAGGGGCGCGGGGCCGCCGGCAAAGTGCTCGCGCAGGTGAACGTCGGCGTGCATTCCGCGATCAGCCGGCTCGTGCTCGGGCGCGACAACGCCGACTTTCTCGGGCTGCCGGACAACCCGGTCGCGCAGGCCGCGGTGCTCGCCGCCGCCGGCGTGAATTACGCGGCGGAAACCGTCCGCCAGCTCATTCCCGGGGCGACTGCGCTGCAGGAAGCGCTCGGCGCGTTCGGCCGCCGGCGGTACCTCAAGCGGATGAACGCGGTCTTCGAGCGGAGGGGCGCCCCGGCCGTGCCCAGCCGCCCGATAGGCTGCATCCGTGCTGCTCAGTGACCGTGACCTCCGCAAAGAGCTCGACGCCGACCGTCTCGGCATCGACCCCTTCGACCCTGCCATGGTCCAGCCGTCCAGCATCGACGTCCGGCTCGACCGGTACTTCCGGGTCTTCGACAACAGCAAATACACCCACATCGACCCGCAGCTGCAGCAGGACGAGCTGACCTCGCTGGTCGAAAAAGAGGGCGACGAGCCGTTCGTGCTGCACCCCGGCGAGTTCGTGCTCGGGTCCACGTTCGAGCAGGTCCGGCTCGCCGACGACCTCGCCGGACGGCTCGAGGGCAAATCCTCCCTCGGCCGCCTCGGGCTGCTCACCCACTCCACCGCGGGCTTCATCGACCCCGGCTTCTCCGGGCACATCACGCTCGAGCTGTCGAACGTCGCGAACCTGCCGATCACGCTGTGGCCCGGGATGAAAATCGGCCAGCTGTGCATTTTCCGGCTGTCCAGTTCCGCGGAATTCCCGTACGGCTCCAGCGAGGCGGGCTCCCGCTACCAGGGGCAGCGCGGGCCGACGCCCAGCCGTGCGTACAAGAACTTCCACCGCGTCGACACCTGGCGCTAGGCCGCCCGCACCGGGGCCGCCCAGTCGATCCGGTGGTCCCACATGAACCGGTTCGGGTCGTCGCCCGCCGGTTTGCGCAGCGCGCGCGTGATGAAGAAATCCCGGAGCACGCGGCCGATCGGGCCCGGGGCTTTGGCATCGCCGTTGCGTTTGCCTTGGGCCACAACGGCTTCCACTCGCTCGCGGCGCAACGCCTCGAAGGTCGTCAACGCGGTCGCCGGGGCGGAGACGTCGCGCAGGCACCTCGCCAGCGTCACCGCGTCCTCGATCGCCATCGCCGCGCCCTGGCCGGCCGCCGGTGACGTCGCGTGCGCGGCATCGCCGATCAGGCCGATCCGGCCGCGGTGCCACACCGGGACCGTCGGGAAGTCGTACGTCGCCCACGGTTCGTAGATGTTTTCGCTGGCCTCGATGATCGCGGTGGCCGGCGTGCGATCCGGGCGGGCGAGGTCGAGCAGCCGCTTCCGCCAGCCGGGGCCGCGCATCGCGGCGAGGTCGGATTCCGTCGGCTCGCTCGCGTGCGGCACGTTCGCGAACCACCAGACCGCGCCGTCCGGAGCGAGCACGTGCGCGAAGAACGCCCTGCGGCCGAACACCATGTGCATGACGCCCGGCTCGTCGTCGAGGTCGAGCCCGCGCGCGAAACCGCCGGTGTTGAGCAGCGGCACGTACCGCGGCGACGGCGCGGAGGGATCGAGGATCCGGCGGACGGTCGACCGCAGCCCGTCCGCGCCGATCAGCAGGTCGCCGTGGGCTTTCGTGCCGTCGGCGAAGAGCGCGGTGACGCCGTCCGCGTTCTGCTTGGCGTCGGTCAGCCGCTTGCCGAACTCCGTGGGCACGCCGCGTCTGACCGCTTCGTCGCGCAGCGCCACGTAGAGGTCGGAGCGCAGGACGGTCTGGCTCACCGTGCCGTCCGGCAGCGGGCCGCCGAGCGGGAACTCGCTGAGCCGGCGACCGTTGCCGAGCCCGAGCGTCATCCGCGGAGTGTCGAAACCCAGCTCTTTGACCAGCGGTTTCAGTCCCAACGGCGTCAGCGCGTCGAGGCCGTTCACGGCGAGCGTCAGAAACGCGCCGACCCCCTCCGCGCTGCGGTCGTACGCCTCGTACAGCACCGGTTCGTGCCCCACCTCGTGCAGCGCGATCGCGGTGATCGCCCCCGCGATGCCCCCGCCCGCGATCAAGACTCGCGACATGATTCACCCCTTGGAATATCTTGGAAAGTAATTCGTTCTATCGAACTAAATAGTTCGCTAGACTTCGGGGCATGTCAAGCGAGCGCGAGGATCTGGTCGCTGAGCTGCTGCTTCGGGCCCGGAAGCTGTCGACCGAGACGGTCATGTTCCATACCGCCATCGCTGAGCAGAGCGGGCTGTCCGCGGTCGAAAGCAAGGTCACCGACTACCTCGCCCGGCTCGGTCCGCTCACTCCGAAGGAGCTGGCGGGGTACGCCGGGCTCGCGCCGGCGTCCGTCACCGCGCTGGTCGACCGGCTCGAGCGCAAGGGCATCGTCAACCGAATGCCGCATCCAGACGATCGGCGGAAGGTTCTCGTCCGAGTCGACCCGGCGACCGTCGAACGCTCCGCGCCGTTGTGGGACTACATCGTCTCGGCGACCAAATCGGTGGCGGACGGCTACTCCGACGAGCAACTCCAAACGGTGATCGGCTTTCTCGAACAGGCAGCGGCCATCACCCACGAGTCAACCGTGCGTCTCACCAATCGCTCAGCGGAGTGAGGTAATCCCACTGCCGGGTAGGAAATCGCCGCGGCGTCACCGGATGGTGGAAAACTTGCCCGCATGGTTTCGGCCGGGAAACGTCTGCTCTTAGTCCTCGGCCTGACGGCCACTCTGCTGACCGCTGCCCTGCCCGCGGCGCAGGCCCGGCCGGCGCAGGCGTTGCAGGTCGCGACGGCCGCCGAACCGCATCGGGTGCACGTTGGCGACCAGGTGACGTTCACGGTGAGCGTGACGAACCCGGCTTCGGACGCGGTGTCCGATGTGGACGTCGTGGATGAGCAGAACCCGCAGTGCGGCAAGAAGATCGGCACCTTGGCGCCAGGGGCCAGCACGCGTTATCAATGCACGTTCACCGCGCCGGAGCAGGGGTTCGTCTCCGCGGTCAAGGTGACCGGCGTGGGTTCCGGCGGGGAGCGGTTGTCGGCTTCGGCGGGCAGCAACGTCGATGTCCTCCGTCCGGCCGTGCTGTTGAGTCAACAAGTCGACAAACCGGCTTACCGTGCTGGCGATCAGGCCATCTTCACGCTCAAGACCACCAATACCGGCGACGTTCCGCTCCACGACGTGACCATTGGCGACCCAGCGGTCCCCTCGTGCGCTCGCGCGATCGGATCCCTCGCGCCGGGGCAATCGGTGGTCGGCACCTGCGCGGCGAGCGTGCCGCTGCCGGACGGAGCCAGTGCGACCGTGAAGGGGATCGACCCGCTCGGCAAGGTCGTCAGTTGGACCGCGGACGCGAAAGTCCCCCTCATCACGCCCGCGGTAGCGGTCTCGAAGGAGGCCGTTCCGCCGGTGGTGCACGGCGGGGATCAGGTCACCTGGAAGGTCACCGTGCGCAACACCGGGGACAGTCCGCTCAACCCAGTGGACGTCACCGACGACACCACGCCGGAATGCTCGCGGTCCTTCGGCGTGCTCACCCCCGGCACCGAGCAGACCTACTCCTGCACCGCGAAACCCGCGCGCACCACGACAAACAGCGTCACCGCGACGGGTACTGACGCGACTGGCCGACCGGTCACCGCCAAGTCTTCGGCCACTGTCACGGTGATCCATCCGGCCTTGGCGGTCACCGCTGCGGTCTCCCCCGCGCAGGTGCGCGAAGGGGACCGCGTCACTTTCACCGTGACCGTGCGCAACGCTGGCGACGTGCCGCTCGACGACGTCGCGGTAGCCGACGACAGCGTGCCCGGTTGTGTCCGCAAGTTCGGCACGCTGGCACCCAACGCGGTCGAGACGTACAAGTGCGAACAGTTAGCTCCTGCGGACGACGTGACCAACACCGTGGTCGCGACTGGTAAAGATCAGCTCGGCACGACACAGCGCGCCACTGTGGAGGCGCGGGTCGACGTGGTTCACCCGACGTTGGAGGCTGCTGTCGCCGCGGCGCCCGCGCAGGTGCGCGAGGGGGACCATGTCACCTTCACCGTCACAGTGCGCAACAGCGGAGACGCCGAACTCCATGACGTCACGGTGGCCGACGACCGGGTCGCGGAATGCGCCCGAACTCTCGGAACTGTTGCTGCCCAAGGCAAGCAGACCTTCACCTGCGGCACAGTCGCCGGGGCCCAGGGCTTCCCGAACGACCTGACCGTCACCGGCACCGACCCGACTGGCCGCCCGGTCAGCGCAAAGGCGAGTGCGTCGTTCACCGTGCAGCACCCGGCGGTCAGCTTGACCGCGAGTGTCCAAGGTGGACCGTTCCGCGAAAACGACGCCGTTGCGGTGCACGTGATCGTGGTGAACACCGGGGATGTGCCGCTCACCGGACTGGCCGTCACCTCGATGGCCCGCGCCGAAGGCTGCGCGCAGCAGCGCGACGCGCTCGCCCCGGGTGCCAACTGGACGTTCGACTGCACCACCACCGCACCGAGCACCGACGTGACCGAAGCACTGCAGGTCACCGCGAAACCGCCGGTCGGAGCGCCGGTGACCGCAGCGGCCGAGGCAGCGATCGACGTGATCCATCCGCTCGTCACGCTCGCACAGAGCGTCGCGCCCGCCGTCGTGCGCCCGGGCGCGCCCGCGACGTTCACCTTCACCGTCACCAACGCTGGCGACACCGAACTCCACGACACGCAGGTCGCCGACCCCGCCGTGCCGGAATGCGTCAAGCGGGTGGGAACCCTTGCCCCGCAGGCAAAGCAGACCTACACCTGCACCCGGCCCGCGACTGACGACCTCACCAGCGACGCGACGGTCACCGGCACCGATCCGTCCGGCCGCCCGGTCAGCGCGACCGCGAGCGCGCACGTCGACGTCATCCACCCGGCCGTCCAGCTCGCCCAGACTGTCGCGCCGACGCAGGTGCGCGAGGGGGACGAAGTCACCTTCACCGTCACCGTGCGCAACAGCGGAGACGTCCCGCTGACCCAGGTGTCCATTGTGGACGAAAAGACTCCTGGCTGTGTCCGCGACTTGCCCGCGCTGGCCGCCGGTGAAGAACAGCACTACACCTGCACCGTCAAAGCCGGGCAGGACGGCTACTCGAACACCGCGAAGGTGACCGCCGCCGACCCGATCGGCGGCACGGTAACCGCCACGGCGGACGCCGCGTTCACCGTCGTGCACCCGGGATTGGCGTTGACGAAGACCGTCCACGGCGGTCCCTTCCGCGCTGGCGACCCGGTCACCTTCACCATCACGGCCACCAACACCGGCGACGCCCCGCTGACCGCCGTCCAGGTCGCCGACCAGGGCTCGTGCGCGAAAGACCTGGACACCCTCGCTCCGAAAGCCAACAAGGCCTACGACTGCACCATCCCCGCCCCGGCCGACGACGCGGTCAGCACCGCGCACGTGACCGGCACCCCGCCGGCCGGTCCGCCGCTCACCGCGTCCGCCGACGCGCACGTCGACGTCATCCACCCCGCGCTCACCGTGACGACCTCGGCGAACCCGACCGTCGCGCGGGCCGGCGACCCGCTCACCGTGACGGTCGCCGTCACCAACACCGGCGATGTCCCGCTCACCGCGGTGACCAGCAACGACCCCGCCTGCACGAAGAAATTCGACCGCCTCGACCCCGGTGCCGGGCAGAGCTACCAATGCACCGTGAAGGCCAAGCCGGACGACTTCACCGTCGTCGCCGCACTGACCGGCACCGACCCGACGAATCGCCCGGTCACCGCGTCCGGGTCGGCGAAGATCGACGTCATCCACCCGGAACTCGCGCTGATGAAGGCCGCCCAGCCGTACGAGGTGCGCCAGGGCGACAAGGTCACCTTCTCGCTGCTGGTCCGCAACGTCGGGGACGTGCCGCTGACCGCGGTGTCCGTTGTGGACGATCGCACCCCGGCCTGCGGGCACCAGATCCCGAGCCTCGCCCCGGACGCGCAGCTCGAGTACCAGTGCACGATCACCGCGGGCGCGGAGGGCTTCACGAACACCGCTAAGGCGACCGGAACGGACCCGACGCAGCGCACCGTGAGCGCTTCCGCCCAGGCGTCGTTCAAGGTGAAAAAGCCCGCGCTGACCGTCGCCAAACACGCCGCCGGCAGCGCGTATCGAGCCGACGACGCGGTGCCGTTCGAGGTCGTGCTGACCAACACCGGCGACCAGCCGCTGCACGACGTCCGGGTGACTGGCGATCCGGCCTGCGGGCACACCTTCGCCGAGCTTCCGGTCGGTGGAACCCAGCGCTACCAGTGCGTGGCTCCGGCAACTGCCCTGCAGACCACCGCGACCGCCGCTGCCCCGTGGGGACCGCCGGTCACCGCGACCGGGAAAGCGGACTACGTGGTGCTTCGCCCAGCGCTGGACCTGCGCCGCGATTACCTGCGCCAGCCCATCCGGCCCGGTGACCCGGTGACGTACGTGAGCATCCTCCGCAACACCGGGGACGCGCCCTTGCACGAGGTGACCGTTCGCGACGCGGACCCGGCCTGCTCGTTCACCGTCCCCCAGCTGGCTCCGGGCGAGCAGGTCATCCGCGCCTGCACGCTTTCGGCTCGCGCGGACGTCACCACCACAACGAGCGCGATCGCGCTTGACCAGACTGGTCGGACAGTCTCGACGGAGGCCACCACGACGACGAAGGTCGGCCCGTGAGGAAGGCAAAAGAAAAGGCAGCGAAGAACATCTCTCCCTGCCGTATTTAACTTATAACGCAGTGGGGGCCTTGCCGCAAGACCCGGGTGGTACCGCAGAATCTCCAGCCGACACAGGCTGCCGCTCGCCGGCGAACGAGAGCCGAGAACGACCACAGACGGGGGAAACGAACGAATGGGCAGCTACGTGCTCGGTCTCCAGCAGATCGACCGGGAGCAGGTCGCGCTCGTCGGAGGCAAGGGCGCGCATCTGGGCGAACTCGCGCGGATCGACGGGGTCCGCGTGCCGCCCGGCTTTTGCGTGACGACGGAAGCGTTCGAGCGGATCCTCGCGAACGCGCCGGAACTGGCCGGGCCGCTGGACCGGTTGTCGAACCTCGATCCGGACGACCGGGACGCGATCAGCGCAGGCAGCGCGGAGGTCCGGCAGGCGCTGGAAGCGATCGCCATCCCGGACGATCTCGCGGCGGAGATCACCGACGCGCTAGTCGACGGCCGCGCCTACGCGGTCCGGTCGAGCGCCACCGCGGAGGACCTTCCCGGGGCTTCCTTTGCTGGTCAGCAGGACACCTATCTCAATGTCATCGGCGCGGAATCGGTTCTGCGGCACCTCAGCCGGTGCTGGGCGTCCCTGTTCACCGAACGCGCCGTGACGTACCGGCTGCGCAACGGCTTCGACCACCGGAAAGTCCGCATGGCCGTGGTCGTGCAGCAGATGGTCTTCCCGCAGGCGGCCGGGATTCTCTTCACCGCCGACCCGGTGACGTCGAACCGGAAGGTCGCCACGGTCGAGGCCAGCTTCGGCCTCGGTGAGGCACTGGTGTCCGGCCTGGTCAACGCCGACCACTACCAGGTGCGCGACGGCGAGATCATCGATAAGGAGATTTCCGCCAAACAGCGCGCCGTCTTGGCCGTGGAGGGCGGCGGTACCGAAGAGCAACCGATCGCCGAGGACCAGCGGGACCAGGCCGCGCTGACCGACGACCAGGTCGTGCGGCTGGTGGAACTCGGCCGCGCGATCGAAGCGCATTTCGGCCGCCCGCAGGACATCGAATGGTGCCTGGCCGACGACGAGTTCCAGATCGTGCAGAGCCGCCCGATCACCACGTTGTTCCCGATTCCGGAGGCTACCGGCGAGGGAAACCGCGTCTACGTCTCGGTCGGGCACCAGCAGATGATGACCGACGCGATGAAGCCGCTGGGCCTGTCGGTCTGGCAGCTGACGACCCCGCGGCCGATGGCAGAGGCGGGCGGACGGCTGTTCGCCGACGCCACCCCGCTGTTGACCGTGCCCAAGAGCCGCGCCGGTTTCCTTGAGGTAGCCGGGAAAACCGACCCGCTGATGGGAGACGCGCTGGAGACCGTGCTTTCCCGCGAGGGCTTCCTTCCGCTGGCCGACGAAGACGCGCCCGGCGCGCAGGTGCCCGGCGTCGCCCCGGCCACCATCGAGACCGATCCGGCCGTCGTCACCGAGCTGATCGGGCACAGCGAAGCCTCCGTCGCCACGCTGCGGCGCGAAATCGCCACGAAGTCCGGCAACGAGTTGCTCGACTTCATTTTCGAGGACATCAAGGAACTGCGCCGGATCCTCTTCGACCCGCGCAGCCACCAGGTGTTCACCGCGGCGATGCAGGCGTCCTGGTGGCTGAACGACCACCTGCGGGATTGGCTGGGCGAAAAGAACGTCGCCGACACACTCACCCAGTCCGTTCCGCACAACGTCACCGCGGAGATGGGCCTGGCGCTCCTCGACGTCGCGGACGTCGTGCGGAACCATCCCGAGGTCGGCGCTTTCCTGCAGGACGTCGAGGACAACGGGTTCCTGGACGAGCTGCCGAAGCTGCCCGGCGGCGAGGAATCGCGCGCGGCGATCCAGGGATACCTCGACAAGTACGGCATGCGCTGCGTCGGTGAGATCGACATCACCCGGCCGCGATGGAGCGAACAGCCGGTCGCGCTGGTGCCGATGTTGTTGTCCAACATCAAAAACTTCGAGCCGGGGGCCGGGAAGCGGCGCTTCGAAGAAGGCCGGCGGGAGGCGCTGGACAAGGCACGGGACGTGCTGGAACGCTTGCGCGCCTTGCCGGACGGCGTGGCGAAGGCCGAGGAAACCGAGCGGATGATCGAGCGTGTCCGCACGTTCACCGGATATCGCGAATACCCGAAGTACGGCATGGTCAGCCGGTATTTCGCGTACAAGCAGGCGCTGCTGGACGAGGCGCGGCGGTTGGTGCGGGCCGGAGTGCTCGATGAGCCGGAAGACCTCTTTTTCTTGCGGTTGCGGGAATTCCGGGAGGTGGTGCGGACCCACGAGGTGGACCGCGAGTTGATCCGGCGGCGCAAGGAAGAGTTCCGGTCCTTTGCCTCGCTGACGCCGCCGCGCGTGCTCACGTCGGACGGCGAGGCGCTCTCCGGGAAGTACCGCCGCGCGGACCTGCCGGAAGGCGCGCTCGTCGGGCTGCCGGTGTCGGCTGGGACCATCGAAGGACGCGCCCGCGTCATCCTGGACCTCGCCGACGCCGCTCTCGAACCCGGCGACATCCTCGTCACGGCGTACACGGATCCGAGCTGGTCGCCGCTGTTCGTCGCGATCACCGGCTTGGTGACCGAGGTCGGCGGCCAGATGACGCACGGCGCGGTGATCGCCCGGGAGTACGGCCTGCCCGCGGTCGTCGGAGTCCAGAACGCGACGCGGCTGATCAAGGACGGACAGCGGATCCGGGTCAACGGCACGGACGGGTACCTCGAGGTTCTCGACGCCCGATAGTGGGTCTCCGGCCGCTGCGCCATTTGGAGGTAACCATCGTAATCAGTTCGTGATAGTTTCCGCGGCTGTGTCCTCCATTAGTGTGCGCGTTCGAGCGGTGACGGTGACTCTCAGTGTTCTTCTAGGAGGGCTCGGAGCAGCCGGTGGGACTTTCGCGCTGCGCTCCGGGCACCTCGGCACACTGAGCGTCGCTGTCCCGGAAACGCGCGACGACGAGACGTCCGCGGGTGCGCTGCGGCCGTTCGCGGTGTCGCCGGCGTCCTCCACGTCGGCGACCCCGAGCACCAGCGCGCCCGCGACGACGCAGGCACCGCCGCCGTCAACGCCGCCGTCGCCGCCGTCGACGTCGGCCACTCCGGCACCGCTGCCGCCGCCCGCTAAAGAGTCCAAAGAGGACACTCCGACGAGCAGCAGTACGACGGCCTCCCCCAAACCGCGCAGCGCGCCGACGCTGACGGGGCAGGTCCTCGCGCTGGTCAACGACGAGCGGGAGAAGGCGGGCTGCGACCCGGTGGCCGAGGAAGCACATCTCGACAAAGCGGCGCAGGGGCACAGCGACGACATGTCCCAGCGCGACTATTTCTCCCACGACACCCCGGAAGGCGAGAGCTTCGCCGACCGCATCACCGCCGCGGGATACCCCAAGCCGGGCGCGGAGAACATCGCGAAGGGCGCGACGAGCGCCGACCAGGTGATGCGGATGTGGATGAACTCCAGCGGGCACCGCAGGAACATCCTCAACTGCTCGCTGACGAAACTGGGCGTCGGCGTCGCGACCGACGGCCGGTATTGGACGCAGGACTTCGGCTACTGATTCGGCCGCGGCGGAAGGCCGTATCGGGCCAGCACTGTCGCGCGCAGTTTCGGATCCGTCCGCGGCACCGGTTCGATGAACACTTCCGAGACGTCCGGGAACCGCTCGCTCAGTTCGTCCGCCAGCCGCACGCACGCGTGTTCCAGGTCGGAGGCGCCGAGCGCGTCGTCGAAGTCCACGCGGGCGCAGACCAGAACGTGGTCGGTGCCCATCAGCATGGTCTGCAGGTCCACCAGTGCGTCGATTTCCGGCGCGGCCCCGAGGTGGTCCCGGATGCCGCGGACCAGGCGCGGATCCGCCTGGCGGCCGACCAGGAGACCGCGGTTCGTGCTGCCGAGCAAGTACGCGACGCACGCGAGCAGCACGCCGATGAGGATCGAGGCGAGGCCGTCCCACACGTCCGAGCCGGTCAGCTGGTGCAGCCCGATCCCGGCGAACGCGAGCAGCAGGCCGATCAGCGCGGCGGAGTCCTCGAACAGCACCGTCTTCGGGGCCGGGTCGTCGATCATCCGCAGGTAAGCGAAGAACGGCCGCTGCTCGGCCTTCGCGTCGCGGCGAACCTGGCGGACCGCCTGCGCCCACGACACCGATTCCATCGCGAAAGCCAGCCCCAGCACGATGTAGCCGACGATCGGTTTCGTCTGCTCCGCGCCCTCGCCGAAAACGGTGGTGAATCCTTCGTAGAGCGCGAAAACCGCGCCGGAAGCGAAGATCGACACCGCGGCCAGCAGCGACCAGAAGTACCGCTCCTTGCCGTACCCGAACGGATGGCGGCGATCCGCCGGCCGTTCCGACCGTTTCAACGCGGTGAGCAGCAGGACCTCGGTGATGGTGTCGGCGACCGAATGCGCGGCCTCCGACAGCATCGCGCCCGATCCGGTGATGATGCCCGCGACGAGCTTCAGCACCGCGATCGCCAGGTTCACCCCGCCGGCCAGTACGACGGTGAGGGTGCTTTCGCCGCCGCCTTCCGTTTCGTCGCTCACGCCGGAAAGACTAACTGCCCTGCGGGGTACGCCGCCTGCTACCAGCGGCCACGACGAGGGCTAAGGCGACCGCGACCAGCACCGCCTGTTCGACTGTCGCGGCGAAGCCCGCGTTCACGGCCGACAGCAACCCGACCCAGCCGTACGTCACGGTGGCACCCGCGGCCAGCGAAATGGCGGGAGGACGCACGCGGATCGCGTACGCAACCACTGCCGCTTCCAACGCCAGCATCACGACCACGTTCGGCCACGGAGGGAGGAGCGACTTTTGCATGACGACCTGAAACAGCGTGCTTGCGATTGCGCCGACCGCGAAGCCGAGCCAACCGTTGCCGCGCACCGGCTTCGGGGTGACAGTGCGGCGAAGTGTGCCGAATACGAGTACGGCGGCGACGAGGAACGCGCCGACCAGCTGTGCCGGAGACGCGAGGAAATGCCTCATTTGGTAGCTCACGAAGAACGTCGCCGCACAGCCGATGGCTAATACGCCGCTCCATGCCCAGAGCCCAGGCCTGCGCAACCACGACGTACGGCCGAAGAAGGCTTCCGCGATCGCGATGGGCGTGGCGATGCTCCACACCACGTGCAGCGTCAGCACGTACACAGTCCACTGTCCGCCGATACCCAGCCAAGGAACGTACGCGGGCTTAAGCAGATCGAGGTCGAGATAGTGCGGGTTGAAGAGGGTCTGGGTCAGCAGTCCTTCTTCTGCGACGCCGTACGCGAGCGCCAGCGCGATGATGGTCGGCCAGCCGCGATTCATCCGCCGCGCGGCTTCGCGGATCAACACCGCGCCGGCCCCGTAGAGCGTCACGAACATCGCGAACATGACCAGTTGCCGACCCGCTTGCGGCGGGCCGGACAGGTACTGGTCGCCGAGCAGGAATTCGGCGAAGAACGGCGAAAGGGCGGCCAGTGCGGCGACTGCGGTCTTCCGGAAGGTCATGCCGGGAGCGTCGCAGCGCGCGCGTGCGCCGCCCCGGGCCGAACATCATCATCCGGCACTGACAAATGTCCCGGGTCGCGCGAAAAAACGGCCCCTGGCATCCGCGGATGCCAGGGGCCGTCTTCAGCGAGAACCTCAGTCGTCGCCCTCGGGCAACGGCGTTCCGGTCGGCTTCTCGTCGGTCGGGACGTCCGGCTTGGCGGACAGCTCCGCGTCCGATTCGTCCAGCGAGGGCGCGCCCGAGGCGACCAGCGCCGGCTCCGGCTTGCGCTTGACCGCCGTCAGCAGCAGCTGCGCGACGTCCACGACCTCGACCTTCTCGCTCGCCATGCCGTCGCTCTGGCGCGAGGTGACGCCGTCGGTGAGCATCACGCGGCAGAACGGGCAGCCGGTGGCGATCTTCGACGGAGCGGTGCCGAGCGCCTCGTCCACGCGCTCGACGTTGATCCGCTTGCCGATCTTCTCTTCCATCCACATCCGCGCGCCGCCCGCGCCACAGCACATCGACCGGTCGCCGTGCCGCGGCATTTCGCGCAGCTGCGCCCCGGACGCGCCGACGAGCTCGCGGGGAGCGTCGTAGACCTTGTTGTGCCGGCCCAGGTAGCAGGGGTCGTGGTAGGTGACGTCCTCGGCGACCGGCGCGACCGGCGTCAGGTGCTTCTCCCGCACCAGGCGGTTCAGCAGCTGCGTGTGGTGCACGACGTCGAACTGCCCGCCCAGCTCCGGGTACTCGTTGGCGAGGGTGTTGAAGCAGTGCGCACAGGTGACGACCACCTTGCGCGCCTTGCGTTCCCGTCCCTCGAACACCGAGTTCAGCACCTCGACGTTCTGCTGCGCCAGCATCTGGAACAGGAACTCGTTGCCCGCGCGGCGAGCCGGGTCACCGGTGCAGGACTCCTCCGAGCCGAGCACGGTGTACTTGACGCCCGCGATGTGCAGCAGTTCGGCCACCGCGCGAGTGGTCTTCTTCGCGCGGTCCTCGAACGCGCCGGCGCAGCCGACCCAGAACAGGTACTCCGCGTCGCCGAGGTCGCCGTCGAAGACCGGGACCTCGAAGTCGAGGTCCTCCGTCCACTGCAGACGGTCCTTGGCGTTCTGGCCCCACGGGTTGCCCTTGTTCTCCAGGTTCTTGAACATGCCGTTCAGCTCCGTGGGGAACGACGACTCGATCATCACCTGGTAGCGGCGCATGTCCACGATGTGGTCGACGTGCTCGATGTCGACCGGGCACTGCTCGACGCACGCGCCGCAGGAGGTGCAGGACCACAGGACGTCCGGGTCGATGACGCCGCCGTCGTCGCCGACGAGCGCCTTCTGCGACTCAGCGATCGCGAGGACGTCGATGCCCGCGTACATGTTGTCGCCAGACAGGCCGATCTCATCGCCGGCCATGTCACGCTTGCCGCCCGCGAGCAGGTACGGGGCCTTCGCGTAGGCGTGGTCGCGAAGCTGCGTGATGAGCAGCTTCGGCGACAGCGGCTTGCCGGTGTTCCACGCCGGGCACTGCGACTGGCAACGGCCGCATTCGGTGCAGGTGGAGAAGTCCAGCCAGCCCTTCCAGCTGAAGTCCTCGATCGCGCCGACGCCGAAGGTGTCCTCGTCCGGATCGGCCTCTTCGAGGTCGAGCACCTTGCCCTTGCTCATCATCGGCTTGACCGCGCCGAGCGCGACCCCGCCGTCCGCCTCGCGCTTGAAGTAGATGTTGAAGAACGCGCTGAACCGGTGCCAGGCGATGCCCATGGTCATCGTGCGGGCCACCACGATCAGCCAGACCGTGGCGCTCATCAGCTTGATGAAGGCGAACACCGACACCAGCGCCGCGCTCGAGGGCAGCAGCTCGCTGAGCGGGTTCGACACGAACGCGGCCCAGGTCGGCGTCTCGTGGACGTGCATCGCGGCCTTGCCCGCGCGCACGCCGATGATGCCGATGCCCTCGATGATCACCACGGCCTCGACGAAGTAGGCCCACTTGAAGTTCGAGCCGGCGAAGCGCGACAGCCGGTCGGCCCGGCGCGGGTGGTTCAGCTGCCGGATGATCGCGAGCGCGACGCCGCCGACGACCGTGCCGACGCCGAGCAGCTCCATCAGGAGGCTCCACAGCGACCAGTCCTCGAGGATCGGCCAGCCCCAGGTCGGCACGAACACCTCGCCGTAGGCCTCGAACAGCGCGAGCGACCCGATCAGGAAGCCCCACATGACGAGCCAGTGCCACGGGGCGACCTGGCGGAACTTGGCCATGCGGGTGTGTGCCGCGAACTCCTTGATCAGGGTCATCAAGCGCGGCAGGAAGGGGCCGTTGCGCGTCGCGTCCGGCTGGCCGAGCTTGATCACCCGCACGAAGCGGGCAATGGTCGCGATGAACATTCCCCAGGCGACGATGCCCAGGAGGACGGAGATCCCCCCGAGCGTCAGCTGTACAGCGCCCATCGTCGGGTGCCTTTCGTCCGGTGTGGTGGTGCCGCCGCGCGAGCGCGCCGGTGCCGAGCAGGGTAACGCTTCTTACTGATGGGTAACCGGTAAGCCGGTCCCAAGTCCCACCGATGTGGTGCACGCCTCGCTAGCAAGTGGGACGATCGTTCAGGTACTTTCTCGGGTATGGGTGCTTACTTGTACCTCGCTTTGGCCATCGCCGCAGAAGTGACCGCCACCGTCTCGCTCAAACTTTCCGAGGGCTTTTCCAAGGTGACGCCGTCGATCCTGGTGGTCGTCGGCTACGGGCTGGCGTTCTTCGCGCTGTCGCGGGTGCTGAAGCTCGGGTTGCCGATCGGGGTGGCCTACGCGATCTGGGCGGCGGCGGGCGTGGCGCTGGTCGCGCTGGTCGGCGTGCTGTTTTTGCAGGAGCCGATCAACGTCGCGATGATCTCCGGACTCGTGCTCGTGATCGGCGGGGTGGTGCTGATCGAGGTCGGGAGCCAGTCGTGAAAATCCAGACCGACGGCCGCAAGGCCCGCGGCGAGAAGCGGCGGGCGGAGATCATCGAAGCGACCCTGCGGGTGATCGAACGCGACGGTGTCGCCGGGGTCACGCACCGCACGGTCGCGGCCGAGGCCGGGGTGCCGACGACGTCCACGACGTACCACTTCTCCTCGCTGGACGACCTGCTCGTGGCGACGCTGATTTCGTGCGCGCGCGACATGGCGACCGAGGTGTACTGGATGATCGACCGCGCCCGATCGCGTGGCAGCCGCGGCGCGGAAGAGGTGGCCGGCCTGCTCGCGGAGGCACTGGGGCCGCGCCGCGGGCGCACGATGGCGGAGTACGAGCTGTACCTGCTGGCCGCCCGCAAACCCGAACTGCGCCCGGCGGCGCGACGGTGGCTGGACGTGCTGACGTCGATGGTCCGGCACGACGACGAGGTCGCGTTCCGGGTGTTCCTCGCCGGGATCGACGGCCTGCTGATCCAGGGACTGATCGACGACGAGCCGCCGTCCGCGGAGGAACTGCGGCCGGTGGTGGATTATCTGCTCAAACCCGCTTGACGGCGCTGATTACCTTGCCGCCATGAGGACTGTGGGTGCTTACGAGCTGGACGACGACGTCTCGCGGGTGGATCTCGACGTCGTGTGGGAGTTCCTGTCCACCGAGGCGTATTGGTCGCGCTGGCGGACCCGGGACCACGTCGAGCAGCAGGTGCGGACCGCCTGGCGAGTGGTCGGGGCGTACGAGGCGGAGAGCGGTCGTCAGGTCGGGTTCGCGCGGGCGTTCTCGGACGGAGTCGCGATGGCTTATCTCTCCGACGTGTTCATCGTGGCGGACGCACGCGGCGCCGGGCTGGGCAAGGAAATCGTGCGAGAGATGATCGACCACGGGCCGGGGGCGAACTTCCGGTGGATGCTGCACACCTCGGACGCGCACGAGCTGTACCGGAAGTTCGGATTCGCGGAGCACGCGGACGGGCGGTACCTCGAACGCGAGGGGGTGCACTGACGCCCGGGCGAAGTCCTTTTCGGACGGTCGCGTGGGGCCGGTGGCACCCGGCCCCACGACGGAATCTCAGTCCTTGTTCTCGTAAACCGGCACCAACGTGGCCCGCCCGAGGGTGTGGCCGAACATGTTGAACCCGAGGAACGCCGGCGTGGCGTCCTCCGGCACGTCCAGCGTCTCCACGTCCAGCGCGTGCACCACGAAGAAGTACCGGTGCGGCCCGTGTCCGGGAGGCGGCGCGGCGCCCAGGAACTGCTTTACTCCGCCGTCACCCTTGAGCGTGACCGCCGAAGAGGGCAGCCCCGTCCCCGCGGCGTCCCCCGCACCGGACGGCAGCGAAGTCACCGACGCCGGGATGTTGAACACCGCCCAGTGCCAGAAGCCGCTGGCCGTCGGGGCGTCCGGGTCGTAGACCGTGATCGCGAAGCTGCGGGTGCCTTCCGGGAAGCCTTCCCACGCCAGCTGCGGCGAACGGTCCTCGCCGCCGGCGCCGAAGATGCCCGAGAGGTGCGGCTGGGCCAGGGTTTCTCCGTCGGCGATGTCCGTGCTGCGCAGGGTGAACGAGGGAACCGACGGCAGGTAGTCGTACGGGTTGGGCGGCTGGGGCATGGGTTCCTCCTGATTCACGGGGCTCTCCGGCCGCCAGGTTAGGACCCCGGCCCTCCCGTCGCCGCCTCAGGGATGTTTCGGGGGGTTTACCGGATGTCCCCGGGGGTCCGCTCCTTCTACCGTCTCTGGAGACAAGCCGAGAGTGGTACTGAGGGGAACTGACATGGCACGCCCGCTTCTGGCACTGGCCGGCATCGCGGTGATCGGCGTTGGGGTGGCGATCGGATTCGGCGGGTGGGGGTTCGGTTCCACGGTGTCGCGGGACGCGACGCTCACTCAGGAAATCCGCGGGGTGAAGCTGGAGAACGACTCCGGGGACGTGCGCATCCGCACCGCGCCCGGCGCGGCTCGCGTGCATCAGACCCTTCGCTACCACTTCAGCGGACAGCCCGGGGACGCTTACCGCGTCGAGGGCGACCAGCTCGTCATCCTGGACTGCGGCCGCAACTGCACCGCCGACCTGGAGCTTATCGTCCCGGCGGGGATTCCGGTCACCGGCAGTTCCGACTCCGGCACGCTGGACTTCGCGGGCGTCGGCAGCGTCGACGTCACCGCGAATTCCGGCGCGGCGCAGGTGCGGGACGTGCCCGGGCCGGTCAAGCTCCAGCTGGACAGCGGCGCGGCCGAACTGCACGACGTCGGCGAGGTGCGGGTGCACAGCCAGTCCGGCCGGATCGCGGGCGACGGCCTGCGCGGGCCGGTCGACGTCTCCGCGGGCAGCGGGCGGATCGAGCTCAGCCTGACCCAGCCGAACAACGTCAAGGCGCGGGCCGACTCCGGGCGGATCGACGTGTCCGTGCCGCGCGCCGGGTCCTACCAGGTCACCGGCACCAGCGACAGCGGGCGCCGCAGCATCGACCTTCCGCAGAACTCCAGTCCGGACACGAAAACTCTCGAGCTGAACACGGACAGCGGCAGCGTCACCGTCAAGGCCGTCTGAAGGGGAGAACAGACACCTCATGCGCAAACTCGAAACGCGGCTGCTGGCCGCGGTGCTGGCGGGCGCGGTGGGGGCGTTCGCGAGCACCGCGGCGTTCGGCCACTCGCCTGAACCGCAGGTCACGACGCCGGTCGCGGTGGTGGAAATCCCGGTGCAGCAGGGGGTCGTCCGGAACGCGGAGGCGGTCGTGCTCCGCACCTCCGCCGACGACCGGACGGGGCAGGTGCGCCGGGCATGAACCTGGCCGCCGCCGTGCTGGCCATGCTTCCGCTGGTCAGCGCACCGACTCCGGCGTTGACCTGGACGCCGTGCGGGACCCAGCCGGAACCGACCGCGCAATGCAGCCAGATCGAGGTGCCGATCGACCGCGCCCATCCGGAAACCGGCACGGTGCGCATCCCGCTCACCCGCCTGCCCGCCGCCGACCCGGCGCACCGGATCGGTTCGCTGCTGGTCAACCCGGGCGGGCCGGGCGGCTCCGGGGTGGGCTTCGTGCGCTTCGGCGGACTCGACCCCAAGGTCATCGGCTCAGCGCGGAAACCGCTGCGGGACCGCTTCGACATCATCGGCTTCGATCCGCGGGGCGTCTGGTTCACCAACCCGAAGATCAGCTGCGCCCAGGAGAAGCTGTACGACCCGAAGATCGGCCTCTTCCCCAGCACGCGCCAGCAGTACGACGCCTTCGTCGCGCACAACCGCGCGGCGGGCGAGGACTGTCTCGTCAAGACCGGCCCGCTGCTCGGGCACGTCGACACGCAAAGCGCCGCCGAGGACATCGACGCGATCCGCGGCGCGCTCGGCGAGCAGAAGATCTCCTGGCTCGGCGTCTCGTATGGCACCGAGCTGGGCGCGGTGTACGCGGCGAAGCATCCGGACCGGGTGCGCACGATGGTGCTCGACGGCGCGGTCGACCACTCCCGGCCGATGCGGCAGGCGATGGTCGAGGAAGCCGCTGCCACCGAGGACGCCTTGCTGCGGTTCTCCGCGTGGTGCGAACGCTCGACGGACTGCGCGCTGCACGGCAAGAACGCCCTCGCCCGCTACGACGACCTCGTCAGCCACGGCGCGTACGCGAAAGCGCTGGGCCGCAAGGCCACCGGCGAAGAGCTGGCCTCCGGCGCGTACGGGCACCTCTATCTCCCCGCCGAGTGGCCGGTGCTGAGCCGTGCGCTCGCGGACCCGGACGCGAGCGCGCTCGCGACCAGCGCACAGTTCGCGAGCGAAACCTACGGCGCGTACCGGTCGATCGGCTGCCAGGATTTCCCGTCGCCGTTCACCGGGCCGGCGGACCTGCGCGCGACCGCCCAGGTGATCCGCGCGGTCGCCCCGCACAGCTGGCGCTACAGCGAGTACTGGGACCTCTCCGCGGGCTGCACCGGCTGGCCGCTTCCCGCGCTGAACCCGCCGCGGCCGCAGCCGGTGCACGGAGCGCCGCCGATCCTCGTCGTGGGCGGCGCGCACGACCCGGCGACGCCGTTGCGGTGGGCCCGCGGGCTCGCCGCGCACATCGACGGATCCGCGCTGCTCACGTACCTCGGCGACGGCCACACCGGGCTGCTCAACTCCGAGTGCGTGCGGCGTGCCGAGGCCAGTTACCTGGTGAGTGGCGTCACACCGCCGCGGGGCGAATTCTGCGGGTGAACCCGGGAACAAGACCGGGGGGTGCGCCGTTATCCTGATAGCAAGGTTGAGTGCAGTCGGCTCAAGTCTGGTGGACCAGGCCGTGCGCGAGACCTCGAGAACCTGCTAAGAAGGTACTCAAGAGTGCCTCGAAACCGCAGGTCACGAACATAGCAGCAACCCAGCCCAGCACACGAGAGGAAGCACCATGGCGCGAGCGGTCGGCATCGACCTCGGCACGACCAACTCGGTCGTCGCCGTCCTTGAGGGCGGCGAGCCGACGGTCATCGCCAACTCGGAAGGCTCCCGTACCACCCCGTCCATCGTCGCCTTCGCCAAGAACGGCGAAGTGCTCACCGGCCAGCCGGCGAAGAACCAGGCCGTCACGAACGTCGACCGCACGATCCGGTCCGTGAAGCGGCACATCGGCACCGACTGGAAGACCGAGATCGACGGCAAGGCCTACACGCCGCAGGAGATCAGCGCGCGCGTGCTGATGAAGCTCAAGCGCGACGCGGAGGCGTACCTGGGCGAGGAGATCACCGACGCGGTGATCACCGTTCCGGCCTACTTCGAGGACGCGCAGCGGCAGGCCACCAAGGAGGCCGGCCAGATCGCCGGCCTGAACGTGCTCCGGATCGTGAACGAGCCGACCGCGGCCGCGCTGGCCTACGGCTTGGACAAGGGCGAGAAGGAACAGACCATCCTGGTCTTCGACCTCGGCGGCGGCACCTTCGACGTCTCCCTGCTGGAGATCGGCGAGGGCGTCGTGGAGGTCCGCGCCACCTCCGGGGACAACCACCTCGGCGGCGACGACTGGGACGAGCGCATCGTCACCTGGCTGGTCGACAAGTTCAAGGCCGCCAACGGCATTGACCTGACCAAGGACAAGATGGCGCTGCAGCGCATCCGCGAGGCGGCGGAGAAGGCGAAGATCGAGCTGTCCAGCTCCAACTCCGCCAGCATCAACCTGCCCTACATCACGGTGGACGCGGACAAGAACCCGCTGTTCCTCGACGAGACGCTGTCGCGCGCCGAGTTCCAGAAGATCACCTCGGACCTGCTGGACCGCACCAAGGCCCCGTTCAACAACGTCATCCGCGACGCGGGCATCTCGGTCGGCGACATCGACCACGTCGTGCTCGTCGGCGGTTCCACCCGCATGCCGGCGGTGGCCGACCTGGTCAAGGAGCTGACCGGCGGCCGCGAGCCGAACAAGGGCGTGAACCCGGACGAGGTCGTCGCCGTGGGCGCCGCGCTGCAGGCCGGCGTGCTCAAGGGCGAGGTGAAGGACGTCCTGCTGCTCGACGTGACCCCGCTGTCGCTGGGCATCGAGACCAAGGGCGGCGTGTTCACCAAGCTGATCGAGCGCAACACCACGATCCCGACCAAGCGGTCCGAGATCTTCTCGACGGCGGACGACAACCAGCCGTCGGTGCAGATCCAGGTGTTCCAGGGCGAGCGCGAGATCGCGGCGGCGAACAAGAAGCTCGGCATGTTCGAGCTGACCGGTCTTCCGCCCGCCCCGCGCGGCGTGCCGCAGATCGAGGTCACCTTCGACATCGACGCCAACGGCATCGTGCACGTCACCGCGAAGGACCTCGGCACGAACAAGGAGCAGTCGATGACGATCACCGGTGGCTCCGCGCTGCCGAAGGACGACATCGAGCGCATGGTCAAGGACGCCGAGGCGCACGCCGAGGAAGACAAGAAGCGCCGCGAGGAAGCGGAAACCCGCAACCAGGCCGAGACGCTGGTCTACCAGACCGAGAAGTTCGTCAAGGACAACGACGACAAGCTGCCCGAGGACCTCAAGGGCAAGGTGAAGTCGGCGATCGACGAGGCGAACGAGGCGCTCAAGGGCACCGACTCGGCCAAGATCCGCGAGTCCATCGAGAAGCTGAACACCGCTTCGCAGGAGATGGGCAGCGCGCTGTACGCGAACGCGGGCGCGGCCGGTGCCGAAGGCACCCCGGGTGCGGAAGGCGCGGCCGGTGCCGCGGGCGACGCTCCGAAGTCGAAGGCGGACGACGTGGTTGACGCCGAGATCGTGGAAGAGGACGAGAAGAAGTGACCCCCCGCCACTCCGAGACCGAGGGCACTGGCCCCGAGGAACCGGTAGTCGTGCGGGATCGGCGACGGGTGGACCCGCAGACCGGCGAGGTCCGCCCGCCCGCCGCGGAGGACACTCCGGCTGGTGAGGAGCCCGTGGAGCACGCGGGCCCCTCGCTCGGCGATTCCGTGGACGAAGCCGTTCCGGCCGCCTCGGATATCGAAAAGCAACTGTCCGAGCGCACTGCCGACCTGCAGCGTTTGCAGGCGGAGTACGCGAACTACCGCAAGCGGGTCGACCGCGACCGCGAGGCCGTCGTGCAGAGCGCGAAGGCGTCCGTGGTCGGCGATCTGCTTCCGCTGCTGGACGACCTCCAGCGCGCGGAGCAGCACGGCGACCTCACCGGTGCGTTCAAGGCGGTGGCCGACAAGCTGGTCAGCAGCCTGGAACGGGCCGGACTGGAAGCGTTCGGCGCCGAGGGCGAGGAATTCGACCCGAGCATCCACGAGGCCGTGCAGCACAACACGTCCCCGGACGTGAAGGGCCCGACGGTCACGCTCGTGATGCGTCGCGGCTACCGCTTCGGCGAGCGGGTGCTGCGGGCGGCGCTGGTCGGCGTGACCGACCACGAGCCGGCGGCGGCCCCCGCGGAGCAGCCGGTCGATCCGCCGGTCGGCGGCGAACTGCCGCTCGACGGTTCGGTCGATGAGTCCGGTCAGCAGTAACAATCGGTTCGCAGCGAAAGGAGGAGACACCCGATGAGTGCTCGGGAGTGGATCGGCAAGGACTTCTACAAAGAGCTGGGTGTCTCCTCCGACGCGACCACGGACGAGATCAAGAAGGCCTACCGCAAGCTGGCCAAGGAAAACCACCCGGACGCCAACGCGGGCAACACCGCGGCCGAGAACAAGTTCAAGGCCGTGTCCGAGGCGTACGGCGTGCTGTCCGATCCGGCCAAGCGCAAGGAGTACGACGAGGCGCGCACGCTCTTCGGCTCCGGCGGCGCGGGCGGCTTCGGCGGCTTCCCGGGCGGTGGCGCGGGCGGGTTCGACATGAGCGACCTGTTCACCCAGGCCGGTGCCGGACAGCAGGGCGGCTTCGGCGGGCTCGGCGACATCCTGGGCGGCATTTTCGGCCGCGGCCGGGGCGGGGCCGGCGGTGCGACGGCGAACCGGCCGCAGCGCGGCGCGGACGTCGAGACCGATGTGCGGATCGACTTCCTCGAGTCGGTCAAGGGCGCGACGCTGCCGTTGCGGCTGTCGAGCCCGGCCACCTGTGCCACCTGCGGCGGCAACGGCGCGAAGCCGGGGACCTCGCCGCGGATCTGCCCGACCTGCAGCGGGTCCGGGCTGGTCAGCCGCAGCCAGGGCGCGTTCGCGTTCTCCGAGCCGTGCCAGGACTGCCGCGGCCGGGGCAAGATCATCGACGACCCGTGCCCGGAGTGCGGCGGCGAGGGCATCAGCACCCGCACCCGCACGCTCACCGTACGGATCCCGCCGGGCGTGAAGGACGACCAGCGGATCCGGCTGGCCGGACAGGGCGAGCCCGGACGCGGCGGCGCGCAGGCGGGCGATCTGTACGTGCGCGTGCACGTGGCCCCGCACAAGCTGTTCGGGCGCAAGGACCTCAACCTCACGCTCACCGTGCCGGTGGACTTCACCGAACTCGCGCTGGGCACCACGCTCACGGTGCCGACGCTCGAAGGCAAGGTGTCGCTGAAGGTGCCCGCGGGTACCGCGAGCGGACGAGTGTTGCGCGTGCGCGGAAAGGGCATTCAGAAGCGGGACGGCGCGCAGGGCGACCTGCTGGTCACCCTGGAGGCGGCGGTCCCGGCGAAGCTCGACGACAAGGCGCGGGCGGCGCTCGAGGCCTACGCCGAGGCGATGAAGGGCCACGATCCGCGGCCTGAGATCACCGAGTTGCTCGAAGGCAGGTGAGGGTGATGTTCGGCGGTAATCCGGGACTCCCGCACGGCGCGGACGAGGACACCCCGGTGTTCGTGATCTCGGTGGCGGCCCAGCTTTCCGGGCTGCACGCGCAGACGCTGCGCTCCTACGACCGGCACGGCCTGGTTTCGCCGGGCCGCACCGCCGGCGGCGGGCGGCGCTACTCCATGCGCGACATCGCCCTGCTGCGCGAGGTCCAGCGCCTCTCGCAGGAGGAGGGGGTCAACCTGTCCGGCATCAAGCGCATCATCGAACTGGAGAACCAGGTCGACGCGCTGCGGTCCCGGGTGCACGAGCTGACCGAAGAACTCGCCGCTGCCTACGCGGCCGCTGAACAGGCCGCCGCGGCGGTGCACGCGTCCTATCGCAAGGATCTGGTGCCGCTGCGGCAGAACACGTCGCTGGTGGTGTGGAAACCCAAGCGCCGCTGAGTTTGGCGCCGAAGGCCCTCTCGCGTTTACGACGCGGGAGGGCCTTTCGCTGTCTGGACCTCCGCGCCGAGTGCCCGCAGATCGGCGAACGCCTCGTCCAGGTAGTCGTCCAACGCGCGCGTCGGATCGCTGATCCAGGCCTGCGTGGCGTGGTGGAACGTCGCCCATCCGGCGTGGGCGGCCAACCCCGCCAACCGATCCTCGACGCCTCGCTGCCGCAACGCTTCCGCGAGCGCCTCGGCGAGCGTCGCGGCTTTGGCCAGATTGCGTTCGCGCAGCGTCGGCGTCGCCGCGATCAAGTCCCGCCGGGGCTCGGCGAACGGGAGATTGCGTTCCATGATCCGCCCGGCCTTCCGGAAGGCGCGCAGCAGGATTTCCAGCGGGGCCAGGCCTTCCGGAGCTTCGGCGACTGATTTCGTCAGGTCCTCGCGCAGGTCGGCTTCGCCGTCGAAGAGCACCTCGCGTTTGTCGGGGAAATGCCGGAAGAAGGTGCGCTCGGTGACGCCGGCCCGGGCCGCGATCTCCGCGGTGGTCGTCTTGTCGAACCCGTTTTCCCGGTACAGCTCCAGCGCCGCCTGTTTGAGGCGGCTGCGCGCTTCTGCTCCGCTCCGTGGCACGTGGTGAGCCTACCCGCGGTTTGCGGCAGTGACTGACACCACATTGCGTCAGTCACTGTCGCTACGCGTAGAGTCAGTGACTGACACTAAGGAGCCTTTCATGCATGTGTTCGTCACTGGGGGATCCGGGCAGACCGGCCCGGCCGTCGTCGCCGAGCTGATCCGGGCCGGGCATTCGGTCACCGGTTTGGCTCGCTCGGACGCTGCTGCCGCGCGGCTGGAGTCGCTGGGCGCGACGCCGCACCGCGGTTCGCTCGACGACCTCGACAGCCTCCGCCGCGGCGCCGAAGCCGCCGACGGCGTGCTGCACATGGCCCAAGGCGGCAGCTACGCCGACCCGGACGACCTCATCCGCCGCGACTGCGAGGCGATCGACGCGCTGGGCCAGGCACTGGTCGGCACCGGCAAGCCGTTCGTCAGCACGTCCGGCACGCTGGTGCTGAAGGCCGACCAGGTCAGCACGGAACTCGACCCGGCCGATCCGAACTCAGTCGCGTACTTCCGGATTCCCGGCGAGCAAACCTGCCTCGGATTCGCCGACCGGGGTGTCCGTGCCAGCGTCGTGCGGCTCGCGCCGACCGTGCACGGACCGCGCGATCACGGCTTCATTCCGGCACTCATCGCGGGCGCGCGCCGGGCGGGAGTCTCGGCCTATCTCGGCGACGGTACGAACCGTTGGCCCGCCGTCCATCGCGAAGACGCGGCGGTGCTTTTCCGCCTGGCGCTGGAGAAAGCGCCGGCGGGAAGCATGCTGCACGGGGTCGGGGAAATCGTGGAGATCAAGAGTGTCGCGGAGAAGATCGCGCAACTGCTGGACATCCCCACGGCGTCCCTGACGCTCGAAGAAGCCGCCGAGCATCTCGGAAACCCATTCCTGGCAAGGTTCTTCTCGCTTGACGTGCCCGCCTCCAGCACGCACACCCAGGAGCTGCTCGGCTGGACACCGCGCCACCCGGCACTGCTGGAGGACCTCGAGACGGGCGACTACTTCACGGCGGAAGCCAGCGAACGCGCCGAGGCGGTCTGGCGGTAGTTCCGGCTGCTTGAGCGCTACTTCAGGTGCTCTTCGAAGAACGCGGTGACGCGTCGCCAAGCGTCCGAATCGGACGGTTCGTGATAGCCCATCCCGGCGACCTTGGCGAGCGCGGCCAGCGGCGCGGGCCGGTAGTGGTTCGCGAAGCCGTGCCCCGCGTCCGGGTATTCCTTGACGTCGTGCGGGATTCCGCGTTCGGTGAGCGCGGCTTCGAGCTTGGCGGCCGCGCCGCGCAGCGAGAGGTCCTTGCCGCCGAAGCTGCCGACGATCGGGCAGGCACCGTCCAAAACGGACAGATCCCTCGGCAGCTGCCCGTAGTACGGCGCGGAAGCGTCGAAGTCCCGCGAGGCGGCCACCAGCGCGAACCCGCCGCCCATGCAGAAGCCGACGACCCCGACCTTGCCGGTCGCGTCGTCGCGTCCGGCGACGAGCGTCCGCGCGGCCTCGATGTCCGCGAACGCCCTGCCCTCGCGGGTGAACAGGTCCTGGAAGGTCCGCTTCACACACCGGATCAGGCCGCCGCGGGAGTACAGATCGGGGCTCAGCGCGAGATAGCCCGCGGCGGCGTACCGGTCGGTGATCTCGCGCGCGTCCTGGTTCAGCCCGAGCACGTCGTGGATCAGGACCACCGCGGGGAACGGCCCGGTGCCGCTAGGCACTGCCAGATAACCGCCGATTTCGCCGTCCGCTGCCGGAATCCGGATGTCCATGGCAGCCGACGATAGCCACGTGCGCCGGATCGCGCTCAGTCCGCGGTGAACGGGTCGTATTGGATCTGGTCCAGCGCGCTGCCCGCGACCAGCATCCGCGACACCGTCGCGCGGATCATCGCCGGAGACCCGGACACCAGGATGTCGTGGTCCGGCCACGCGCCGTACCGCGTGACCGCCTCGGCGAGCGTGCCGTGTTCGCACCCGGGCAGATGGTCGCCGCGTTCGACGACCGGGGTGATGGTCAGCCACGGGTTGGTCGCCGCGAGCGCGCGCAGTTCTTCCAGGTCGTAGAGGTCTTCGCGGGTCGGTCCGCCGTAGAACAGCCGGGTCTTCGGGTTCTCGCCCCACAGCGCGAGGTGGTCGAGGATCGCCCGCAGCGGCGCGACCCCGGTGCCGCCCGCGACCATCAGCACCCCGCGCGACTGCTCGCGGTTGACCGTCATCCGGCCCAGCGGCGGGCCGAGCCGCCAGACGTCGCCCGCCTGCGTGTGGCTCACGATCGCGCGGGACACCCAGCCGCCGTCGACCGCGCGCACGTGGAACTCGATGCCGCCGTCCTCGCGCGGCGCGTTCGCCGGCGACAGGTACCGCCACAGCCGCGGCCGCTGCGGCACCTCGACGCTCACGTACTGGCCCGGCGAATACGGCACCGGCTGGTCCGGGATCACCCGCACCAGCGCGAGATCCCAGGTGAGCCGCCGGTGCTCGATCACGGTGGCCGACCAGGACGCCGGGTTCTCGTCCGCCGCCGCGGCCTCCTGCATCACGCGCGCGACGATGGTGAACGCCTCCGCCCACGCGCGCTCGACCTCCGGCGTCCAGTCCGGGCCGAGGTGGTTTTTCAGCGCGGCCAGCAGCGCGGTGCCGACGGCCTCGTAGTGCTTGGGGGCGACGCCGAACTTGCGGTGGTCGCGGCCGAGCTGGCGCAGGAACGGCAGCAGGTCGTCCGGCCGGTCCACCATCTGCACGACGCGGGCCAGCGCGCGGATGATCCGGCCGCCCTGCACTTCCATGTTGATCGGGAAGAAATCGCGCGTGGCGGGCGCGAGGGTGAAGAGCATCCCGTAGAAGAACTGGGAGATCTCCGGGGCGTACGGCTCCGATTTGGCCCAGGTGTCGCGGATGAGCTGCACCATCGCGACGACGGCAGCGGGCGCCTGCCGGGGCGCGGCTGAGCTCCGCGGGAGCGGGCTGATCGAATCGGCTGTCATCGGGCTGTCGTCGTTCATGGGTCGGGACCGGAGGCCGGGGGGCTGGGAGGGAAAGGTCACGAGAGCAGGGCGGCCGAGGTGGTCGGGTGCGGCTCGCGCCGCGCGGGGGAATTCGCCACTCCTGCTCCTCGTTGTCCACGACGTGCTCGCCGCGTCGGCATCGCGGGGCGTCTGGTCCGCAGAGTAGCCGTACTGAGGCGGAATGCCCGCATCGTTGCTCCGGTCGGGTTACCGGCCAGTCGGGACGTGGGGCAGCTCACCGAATAGATAGTTGTCCTACGCAACCTTTGAATCTAAACTTGTAGAGTACAAGCAAGTGGGCATGAGGCCCGGGAGGAACGATGAGCCCAGCTGACGACGTGCGGCTCGAACTGCTGCGGGAGCTGAAGGCGTCCGCCCAGCTCCAGCACCTGTGGATCATGCAGGCGTGGCAGAACGAGCCCGGGCTGCACCCGGCCTCGGCGATGCTGCTGTCCGACCTGGCCAAGCACGGCGAGGCGCGCCCGTCCGAGGTCGCCAAGCGCAGGCTCGTCGACCTGTCGGTGATCAGCAGGCAGATCGCCCAGTTGCAGGCCGCCGGGCTGATCGAGCGCCGCCCCGCCCCCGAGGACGGCCGCGCGTCGCTGATCAGCGTGTCCGAGGCCGGTCTCGCCCGGCTCGAACAGTGGCGCAAGCAGTACCTCGAATTCTTCGAGACGGCACTGGGCGGCTGGGACGAGGACCGGATCGCCGGCCTCACGTCGCAGCTCGCCGAATTGAACGAAGGTCTGCGCGCGACGCTCGGCCCCTCCGGGTACTGCGCCGGCGCGCCGCACGCGGGAAAGTGAAGTAGCGAAAAGTGGAAGAAACCGCATCCGGGCAGCCGATGACGCACCGGGAAATCCTCAAGGCCTTCACCGGCCTGCTGCTGGCCCTGCTCGTCGCGTTGCTGTCGTCGACCATCGTGTCCAACGCGCTGCCGACGATCCTCGCCGACCTGCACGGTTCGCAGAGCGAGTACACCTGGGTCGTCACCGCGACGCTGCTGACGTCGACCGCGACCACCCCGATCTGGGGCAAACTCTCCGACTTGTTCAGCAAGAAACTGCTGTACCAAATCGCGATCGTCGTCTTCACCGCCGGTTCGGCACTGGGCGGGATCGCGCAGTCGATGCCCGAGCTCATCGCCTACCGCGCGGTGCAGGGCATCGGGCTCGGCGGGCTGCAGGCGCTGATCCAGGTCGTCATCGCGGCGATGATCGCGCCGCGCGACCGGGGCCGCTACACCGGTTACACCGGCGCGGTGTTCGCCGTCGCGACCGTCTCCGGCCCGTTGATCGGCGGGCTGATCGTGGACTCGCCGCTCGGCTGGCGCTGGTGTTTCTGGGTGTGCGTGCCGCTGGCCGTCGTCGCGTTCATCGTGCTCGGCCGGACGCTGAAGCTGCCGGTGCTCAAGCGCAAGGTGCGGATCGACTGGCTGGGCGCGACCCTGCTGGTCGGCGGCGTCGCGCTGCTGCTGATCTGGGTTTCGCTGGCGGGCGGCAGCTTCGCGTGGGCTTCCTGGTCGAGCGTCGCGTACGTCGGCGGGGCGATTGTCGCGCTGGCGCTGGCGGTGTTCGTCGAATCCCGGGTCGCCGAGCCGGTGGTTCCGCTGCGGCTCTTCCGCAACCGCACCTTCACGCTGTCGGTGCTCGCCTCGCTCGCGGTCGGCACCGCGATGTTCGGCGGTTCGGTGTTCCTCGGGCAGTACTACCAAATCGCGCGCGGTTTCTCGCCGACGCACGCCGGTCTGATGACGTTGCCGATGGTGCTGGGCCTCGCGGTCGCCTCCACCGGAGCCGGGCAGGTCATTTCCCGCACCGGACGCACCAAGCCGTTCATGATCGCCGGCGGGATTTCGCTGCTGGCCGGGCTGTTCCTGCTCTCGACGGTGGACCACGCGACGAACCTGACGCTGATGGGCGGCTATCTCGCGCTGGTCGGCCTCGGACTGGGCTTCCTGATGCAGAACCTGGTTCTGGTCGTGCAGAACACGGTCGCGATGAAGGACATCGGTTCGTCGTCCTCGGTCGTCACGTTCTTCCGGTCGCTCGGCGGCGCGGCGGGCGTGTCCGCGCTCGGCGCGGTGCTCGCCGCCCGGGTGGCCACGAACATCGCGAACTCGCTGTCGCAGATGGGCATTCACTCGAGCGGCGCGGTTTCCGGCGGTGGCGGCACGTTCGCCATCTCCTCGCTGCCGCCGACGCTGCAGCCGGTGGTGCGCGCGGCCTTCGGTGACGCGACCGGCACGGTCTTCTTCGTCGCGGGCTGCATCGCCGTGGTCACCTTCCTCGCGGTGCTGTTCATGAAGGAGGTGCCGCTGCGCCGGACCCTCGACGCGGATGCGCCGGCACCGTCCGCGGTTTCGGCCGAGGCCATCTCGGTGGTCGAAGCGCCGGTCGAGATGACCAGCGTGCTGCGCGGCCGGGTTCTCGACGCGGCCGGTCGGCCAGTGTCCGGTGTCGTGCTCACGCTCACCGATATGACAGGACGGCAGGTCGACGTCGGCCGTACCGGACGTACCGGTGCGTACGAGCTGTCGGCGAACACCGTGGGCGAGCACGTGCTTCTCGCGACGGCTGGCTCGACGCGGCCCGCGGTGTCGACCGTGTACCTCAACGGCAACGCGCGTTGGCACGACTTGCTCTTGGACAGCCAGGGCACCATCTCGGGTCGCGTACGCGTGGCCGGTCGGCACGCCGCCGTCGCCGGCGCGGTACTCACTCTCACCGACCGACTGGGCACTGTCACCGCAACGCACATCGCGGGCGGCGACGGCGCGTACCGATTCACGGGAATCGAACCGGGCGCCTACACGCTCACGGTGTCCGCGCACGGATTCACGCCGCACGCCGAACCCATGACGGTCGGAGACGGCGCGGCGGCACAGCATGATGTCGAACTCAGCGAAGCCGTCGAGCGAGAGTTCGTTGGACACCAAGGAACACTGAGCGTCGAATGAAGTGGCTCGTGAGTGTTTGTTTCGGGGCTAACCGCGACAGACACTCACGAGCTTTCTACTGCGAGTGGCATTTGCCGCCCGGCGATGCGCCCTCCCGGCCCTGCCTCGTCCCCCTCCCCCGGAGGTAGCGTCGAATACGTGACGCGAAGCAGGGTCGCGATGTTGCTGGCAATGGGGATCGACAACTTCGGTTCCGGACTTTTCCTTCCGCTCGCACTGCTTTATGTGACGCGGGTGATCGGGGTCCCGCTCGTCGAAGCGGGCACCGCGGTCACCCTGGGCACCACGGCAGGGCTGCTCATGCCGCCGCTGGCCGGGCGATTGGTGGATCGCGCTGGGCCAAGAGCAGGAGTTCTTGCGGCGCAACTGTTGCAGGCTGCCGGAATTAGCGCGTACTTGTTCGCGCACGGCCTCGGCGGCGTGGTGGTGGCGGCCATTCTTCTTGGCGCCGGCCAACAATTGTTCTACAGCTGCCTCTTCGCGCTCGTCTCCGAAGTCGCTGGAGACGTGCCGAAGGACCGGCCGTTCGCCGAAGTCGGCATGGTGCGCGCGGGCGGATTCGGGCTCGGCGGACTGATGTCTTCGGCACTGCTCACCTGGTTCGGCGACAGCGGTTACTCCGTCGCGCTCGTCGTGGATGTGCTGACCTTCCTCGTGGCGGCGGGTCTCGTCGCGCTGTTCCTCCCGCCCGGCCGCCGGTTCGCGCCCCTGCCGCGCGTGCGGAGCGGAGTGTTGCGCAACCGTCCGTACCTGACCTTGATCCTGCTGAGCGGCCTGTTCGGGTTGTCGCTCGACTTCTTCCTCATCGGCACCCCGGTGTTCGTGCTCGACCGGCTGCACGCGCCGACCTGGCTGCCCGGCGCGATCCTGTTCCTGCTGACCGTCATGACCAGCGCCGGCGGGACGATCGCGTTGCGGCTCACCCGGGGCCTCACCCGGATCAGCGCGATGCGGGCCGGGTCGGCGTTGTTCGCCGCGTGGTGCCTGACGAGCGTCGGCGTGCTGCTGGTGCCGCGCAGCTGGCAGGTGCCGTATCTGCTGGCCGCCACGCTCGTGTTCGCTGCCGGTGACCTGGTGTTCGGCCCGCGCTCCGGCGCCCTCGCCGAGGCCGCCGCGCCACCCGAAGCGAAGGGCCGTTACCTCGCCGCGTTCCAATACGCGTTCACTGTGGCTCAGGTGCTCGCTCCGGCGGTCGTGTCGTTGTTTTCCGTGGCGGCTTGGTTACCCTGGGTGCTGGTCGGGGGTTGCGCTTGCCTCGCCGCGCTCGGGCTCGGCAGGCTGGCACCGAGGCTGCCCGCGGCCGCGGTGGCACCAATTCAGAGTTGAGCGGAACAGACTCAACTTTGCTGACGTTATACCTGTCGATGGGCCTTGGTCGGGCCTGTCACCAGGTATTTCCACGAACGCATGAGGTGAGGGATGGACGCTTTCAACCCGACCACGAAGACCCAGCAGGCGATCTCGTCCGCGGCGCAGGCGGCCACCGTGGCCGGCAACCCGCACGTATCGGCCGCCCATTTGCTGGGCGCCCTGCTGGCGCAGGGTGACGGGACTACCGCACCGCTGCTGACCGCGGTCGGGGCGGACCCGGAGACGGTGCACAAGGAGCTCGAGCCGATCATCAACGCGCTGCCGTCGGCGACCGGCGCGACCGTGTCGACGCCGCAGTTCGACGCGCCCGCGGTCAAATCGCTCTCGCAGGCGCAGAAGCTCGCCACCGAACTCGGGGACGAGTACGTGTCGACCGAGCACCTGCTCGTCGGCCTCGCCACCGAAGGCGGCCAGGTCGCGGACCTGCTCAAGCGGCACGGGGCCACGCCGGACGCGCTGCGCGAGGCGTTCGCGAAGGTGCGCGGTTCGGCGCGGATCACCAGCGCGGATCCGGAAAGCACGTTCAAGGCGCTGGAGAAGTACGGCGTCGACCTGACCGAACGCGCGCGTTCGGGCGAACTCGACCCGGTCATCGGCCGCGACACCGAGATCCGGCGCGTCGTGCAGGTGCTTTCCCGGCGCACCAAGAACAACCCGGTGCTGATCGGCGAACCGGGCGTCGGCAAGACGGCGATCGTCGAGGGCCTGGCCCAGCGGATCGTCGCGGGCGACGTGCCGGAATCGTTGCGCGGCAAGCGAGTGGTCGCCCTCGACCTCGGGTCGATGGTGGCCGGCGCCAAGTTCCGCGGTGAGTTCGAGGAACGGTTGAAGGCGGTCCTCAAGGAGATCACCGACTCCGCGGGCGAGGTCATCACCTTCATCGACGAGCTGCACACCATCGTCGGCGCGGGCGCGACCGGCGAGGGCGCGATGGACGCGGGCAACATGATCAAGCCGATGCTCGCCCGCGGCGAGCTGCGGATGGTCGGCGCGACCACGCTCGACGAGTACCGCCAGCACATCGAGAAGGACCCGGCGCTGGAGCGCCGTTTCCAGCAGGTGCTGGTCGGCGAGCCGTCGCCGGAGGACACCATCGCGATCCTGCGCGGGCTGAAGGAGCGCTACGAGGTGCACCACGGGGTCCGGATCACGGACGCCGCGCTGGTCGCCGCCGCGACGCTGTCGGACCGCTACATCACCGCGCGGTTCCTGCCGGACAAGGCGATCGACCTGGTCGACGAGGCCGCGTCGAAGATCCGGATGGAGATCGACTCGCGTCCGGTGGAGATCGACGAGGTCGAGCGGGCCGTGCGGCGCATGGAGATCGAGGAGATGGCGCTGTCCAAAGAGGACGATGCCGCTTCTCTCGAACGGCTGACCGCGCTGCGTGCCGAACTGGCCGAGAAGCGCGAGGAACTCACCGCGCTGACCGCCCGGTGGCAGAACGAGAAGGGCTCGATCGAGACCGTCCGGGAGCTGAAGGAGCAACTGGAGCAGCTGCGCGGCGAATCGGAACGCGCCGAACGCGACGGCGACCTGGGCAAGGCCGCTGAGCTGCGGTACGGCCGGATTCCGGCGCTGGAGAAGGAGTTCGAGGCCGCGATGGCCGCGAACGAGGCCAGCAAGCAGAACGTCATGCTGAAGGAAGAGGTGGGCGCGGACGACGTCGCCGACGTGGTCAGCGCGTGGACCGGCATTCCCGCCGGCCGCCTGCTGGAAGGCGAGACGGGCAAGCTGCTCCGGATGGAGGAGGAGCTGAACCGCCGCGTCATCGGGCAGGACCAGGCGATCCAGGTCGTCGCGGACGCCGTGCGGCGCGCCCGGGCGGGCGTGGCGGACCCGGACCGGCCGACCGGATCGTTCCTGTTCCTCGGCCCGACCGGCGTCGGCAAGACCGAGCTGGCGAAGGCGCTGGCGGAGTTCCTGTTCGACGACGAGCGCGCGATGCAGCGGATCGACATGAGCGAGTACTCCGAGAAGCACTCGGTGGCCCGGCTCGTGGGCGCCCCTCCGGGCTACGTCGGCTACGACCAGGGCGGCCAGCTCACCGAGGCCGTCCGGCGCCGCCCGTACACGGTGGTGCTGCTGGACGAGGTCGAAAAGGCGCACCCGGACGTGTTCGACGTGCTCCTGCAGGTCCTCGACGACGGCAGGCTGACCGACGGCCAGGGCCGGACGGTGGACTTCCGCAACACCATCCTGATCCTGACGTCGAACCTCGGCTCGCAGGCGATCGCGGACCCGGCACTGGACGAACGCCAGCGCCGCGACGCGGTGATGGAGGTCGTGCAGCGCCAGTTCAAGCCGGAGTTCCTGAACCGGCTGGACGACATCGTGGTGTTCCACGCGCTCGGCACCGAGCAACTGACGTCCATTGTGGACATCCAGGTCGCCCGGCTGGCCAAGCGGCTCGCCCAGCGCCGCCTGCACCTCGAGGTGACCGACGGGGCCCGGGAATGGCTGGCACTGAACGGCTTCGACCCGATCTACGGCGCCCGTCCGCTGCGCCGGCTGGTGCAGTCGGCGATCGGAGACCAGCTGGCGAAGCAACTGCTGTCCGGCGAGGTCCGGGACGGGGACACCGTGCGGGTGGACCTGCCCGAGCTGGAGGCCGGCGACACGCTGAAGGTGTCGCGGGTCTGACGTGGTGAGTGAAGGCCTGCTCGCGGAGTTACCGCGGGGAGGCCTTCACTGTGTTTGGAGGTCGTTCGCGGGCACCGGCCGGTTCCCGGAAGTCAGTCGCGTCGTCGCCCGTACGGACCTTCCAAGTCGCAAAAAACGAAACCGCCCGGCCGCTGAAGCGCGACCGGGCGGTTTCCGGGTCTCAGGAGGAGGCGTCCTCGGGTCGATCTTGTTCCACCGGTCGAGGCGGGGGAACCTCACCCCGGCCCGGCGGAGTGCGCGGTGCGGGCGGAGACGGCTGCCGCTCGGTCATCCGGGTGTCCGCCGGAGACGGAGCCGTCGTGTCGACCGTGCGTGTGTCGACCGGCCGGGTCGCCGTGGTGTCCGCCGGGGACGGGGCGCTCGTCGGCGGGCCAGCGGGGGTTCCCGCGGAAGGCGTCCAGGTCCGGTTCGAGTCGTAGTCCTCGTCGAACGGGTCCACGATGTCCGCGATCTCGCCCAGGTCGCGCAGCAGCCGCTCGAGGCGCGACGGCCCGGCGCCCGGCACGACGCTCGCCAGCACCCACTCGTTCTCCAGCCAGGCCACGCCGACGTCGCCGCCGAGCTGGTCGGCCGCGTCCACCAGGTCCTGGGTGATGACCTGGCGCGCCCCCTCCGAGTCGTCGGCGAAGGCGTAGCGCTGGCCGATCGGGCCGAGCATCTCCGGCATGTTCTCGCGCTGGAACGGCACGCTCGACAGCCACATCTCGACCGGCACCCGGTGCGTCTTGTTGCAGCGCACGGCCACGACCACCGCGGGCACCTGGCCCTGGGACTCGATGTCGAAGATGAACACCGGGCGGCGGCCGTCGGAGGTGAAGGTGGAGCCCGCGACGACGTTCACCGCCGCGTCGGCGCCGAAGTAGCCGATCGCGCCTCCCGACCACTGCCGGGGCAGCCGTTCGTCCTCTTCCACGAACTGCCAGCCGCGCAACTGGGCCCAGCGCTGCCGCTCACGGTTGCGCGAGCCTTCCCTGGCCCGGTCCGCGAAGAGCAGGCCAAGCCCCGCCACCAGCGCGACGGCGGCGATGACGAACCAGATCCACGCCGAGATACCCACGCCGGTCAGGGTATCGCTGCCGGGCCCTCCTCCCGGGACGGCGGCACCGTGTCGGCGCGCCCCGTTTGGCCGGAACCGTCCAGGTCGCGTCGACAAATCGGCTAATCGCCCGGTTCGGCTGTCCATTGCGGACGGGTTCCCGCTGACCGGACGGCCCGCTGCGCCTGTCCAGCGATCACGGCGGACAAGCCGGACAGGAACCTTGCCGGACCGCTCCGGTGCCGAGTAGAGGTCGTTCGACAGCCTTTCCCGCCGCCGCCGACAGCAGGAAGGACCCGCGCATGTCCCTCTCGAGAAGATCGGTGCTGACCGGGACCGCGGCGGCGCTCGGCACGCTCGCGCTGCCCAGGGCCGCGGCGGCGCGGACGGTGCGCGACTGGTCCCGCGCCGTCATCGACTCCACGATGAAGCGCTACACCCCGGAGTCCATCGGCGGCTGGAGCTACCCGCTCGGCCTCTACTTCTACGGTCAGTACCTCTTCTACCGGCGCACCAAAGAACGCCGGTACCTCGATTACGTCCTCGCCTGGTACGACCGGTTCATCACCGACGACGGCATCTCCAACAGCTTCAGCAGCCTCGACTCGATGCGCGCCTGTCAGATGCTTCCGTTGCTGTACAACGAAACCGGCAACGCGAAGTACCGCAAGGCCGCCGACCAGCTGCGCAAACGCTTCGAGACTTACCCGCGCACGAGCGACGGCGGGATGTGGCACGCGGTCAGCCGCCAGCACCAGCTGTGGGGCGACGGGGTGTACATGGCGCAGCCGTTCCTCGCGTTGTACGGCAAGGTTTTCCAGGACCCGACGTACTGCTACGAGGAATCCGCCAAGAACCTGTCCGTCTACTTCGGACATCTCAAGGAACCCGCGAAGGGCCTGATTTACCACGCCTACGACGAAAGCGGCACCCAGCCGTGGGCGACCGGTCCCGGCAAGCATTCCAGCTTCCACTGGGCCCGTGCGGTCGGCTGGTTCGGGATGGCGGCGATCGACATCCTCGAGGTCCTGCCCGCCGACCATCCCCGGCGGCCGGAGCTGGTCGGGATCGTCCAGTTCCTGGCCGAGGGGTATCGCCGGTTCCAGGATCCGCGGACCGGCCGGTGGTACCAGGTGGTCGACCACGGCGGGGACGACGGGAACTGGCTGGAGACGTCCGCGTCCTCGATGTATGCGTTCACCGTCTCCCGCGGAATCGAGCGCGGCTATCTGCCCGCTTCCTACGCCTCGGTCGCCCGGCGCGGCTATGCCGGGGTGTTGCAGAAGGTGTCCGTCGGGGCGGACGGGCTGACGAACATCACCGACATCTGCGAGGGGACGAACGTCGGGGACCTGCAGTTCTACTTCGCGCGGAAACGGCTGACCAACGATTTCCACGGTCTCGGCGCGTTTCTGATCATGAACGAGCAATTCACCCGATACCGCCCCTGAAAAGCGAAAAGGACCCCTTGAACGAATCAAGGGGCCCTTTTCGCCGCACGTGCGAGTTACGTCTCGCCGGTCGGGTTGGCGGGCTTGGCCAGCGGACCAGGCGACCAGATCCCGGAATGCGTCACCGACTGCTGGTGCAACGCCGCCGAAGCCGGAAGCGCGTTCGCGACCTCGGGCTTCACCTCGTACAACGTGCCCCAGTCCCGTTCGACGTCGCCTTCCAGGTACGTCGGCAGCGCCTGCATCTCGGTGCTCGCGTCCATCCACACGAACGGCCCGCCGCCCGCCGGAGAGGACCAGTACCGGCCGACCGTGCGCAGGTCGTCGCCCGCGCTGATCCGGTACTTCGGCACCTCGGCGATCCCGTTGTGGATCGACGACGGCCGCAGGCACGGGTGCTGCGCGGCGGCGGCCCACTCCAGGAAGACCGGGTCCTTCCCGACCACGTCGGTCATCTTCGCGATCTTCGGCGCCCGGGGCGCGCTGAACGCGAACCAGCCGTCGTCGCCCAGCCCGCGGCCCTTCGCCACGATCCGCACCTGGTCGGCGCCCTCGGGCACGCTGACCCGCGCGTCCCGCCAATCGGTGTTCTTCTTCTTGGCGTCGAGCGTTTCGCGCTTGAGCACCTCGAACCCGCCCGGGGTGTTCTTGCCGAATTCGGCGGTCAGCGAGTTCGGGTCGTCGGGCTTGCCGGTGAGGGAAACCACGATCGGCACTGAGCCGTCGCGCGCCCGTTCCGGGATCGAATACCACGGGGTGCGCAGGTCGCCCGCGCCGTCCCCGGACTTGTGGTAGCTGCCCCAGATAGGCGCCGCGTCGGTGCCGAAGTCGTACGGGGGCTTCCATTTGTCGTCCGAGGGCAGTCCGCCGTTGGTCACGAAGCCCTTCTGGGTGCTGGCCAGCCAGTCCTTCGGCGTGGTCCCGCGGTCGGCGTCGGAGGGCACCTGCCAGCCGGGCGCGGCGGTGGTCGGCTGCTGCGGCGCGGCTTCGAGGAGCCCGGCTTTCGGATCGCGCTCGACCTTGATGTAGTCCGACAGCCCGCAGCTCTGCCCGGCCAGCTGGCGGATGTTGTCGGCACCCATGTTGTAGGTGTCCCAGCGCTTCTGGATGCCCTTGGCGATGCTGCCGACCTCGAACAGCACCAGAATCGCGCACACCGTCGACAGCGGCGCGAGCCCGAGCCGCAGGGCGCGGCCGCG
The DNA here is from genome assembly GCF_000411975.1 of Amycolatopsis orientalis DSM 43388. GTDB lineage: Bacteria > Actinomycetota > Actinomycetes > Mycobacteriales > Pseudonocardiaceae > Amycolatopsis > Amycolatopsis orientalis_D. The sequence continues at coordinate 205,386 of NZ_ASXG01000015.1, read as the reverse complement.
GTTTTCCAGGTCGGACTTCGCCACCGGCGCGGGCGGTACGAACGGTTCGTGCTCGTTGTGCTTCATGTGCTCGATCGCCGCTACGGCCAGCGCGACCGCCGCCGCCACGAGCGCCATCGTGCTCAGCTTGATGCCGAAGATCTGCGGCGGCAGGTCGAACCACGGCACGCCCCACGCCGACACGTACCACCAGGCGTTCGGCCCGGTGGAGGCCAGCGCGACGATCACCATCAACCCGGCGAAGAACGCCGCGCGGTTGCGGCGCGACAGCAGCACCGTCGTACTGGTCGACAACGCGGTGAGCGCGGCGAGCGGGCCGCCGACCGCGACCAGCATGCCGAAGTGGTGCGAGTGTTTGGTCGGAGCCAGCGCGAGGACCACGAAGGACAGTGCGCTGATGCCGAGCAGCCGACGGCTGGGGCCGAGCGCGGCCCCGCGGATGTTCCCGCGCCGCAGCAGCACGACCGCGCAGGTCGCCAGGCACAGGAAGATCAACAGCACCGGGAACCGGCGCGTCATGGAGCCGTCCGGGCCGTTGCTGAACAGCATCGTGTACCGGTCCAGCTCGTCGTACCAGGCCCCGGTCGGCCCGAGCGACGAGCGAAGCCGTACGGATTCGAGAGCGCCGCTGAGCGTCTGGTCGCAGAAGATGAGCGCGAGGATCACCAATCCGGCGGCGGCGATCGGGGCGAGCACCGGCACCCAGCCGAACTGGCGCGCGTGCCGCAGCACGATCTTCGCCAGCGGTTTCAGCCCGACCACGAACGGCAGCACGGCCATCAGCCCGTGCGGGTTGACCGAGACACACAGCGCCGCGACCGTCAGCCCGATCGCCGCCGGGCCCAGCCGCCGGGTCGCCACCGCGCGTTCGACGGTGCAGATCGAGATCAGCGACAGCAGCGCGACCAGGTTCTCCGGGCGCAGGCCGTTGTCGTAGGGCAGCCAGAAGGCAAGGAAGACCGCGCCCGCCGCCCAGCCGGCCGCGCTGCTGATCCGCACCTGCCTGCCGAGCCGCGGCAGCACGCCCCGGCTGATCAGCATCCAGGAGGCGATACCCATCAGCAGCGACGGCAGCCGCATCCACGGCGTCAGCGAACTGACCTTGGCCATCGCCGCGTAGACGTCGACGAACCACGCCATCGGCGCGTCCGGCGCGGCGAACCACCGGTAGTACTCGCCGATGTACCCGGCGTCGCCGCGGACGCGCGCCATGGTCGTGAAGTAGCCGTCGTCGGCGGTCATCGCGCCGATCAGCCACCAGACCAGCAGCGTGCCGAGCACGGCTACGTCGAGGAATTTGAGCTTCCACCAGCCGCGCGCGGCCAGCCGGGGCGCGCTTCGGCCGGAGAGCCGGTCCAGCCGGTACAGCGCGAGCACCGCGCCGATGAAGCAGAGCACCGACAGGACGATGGCGGCCAGTTTGATGCCGGTCGCGGTGCTGGCCCAGCGGTTGTCGACCTGCGCGGAAACCGAGAGGCCGTGCGTGTCGTCCTGGTTGGTGAGGTCGGAGAAGAAGCCGGTGAGCTGCGGCCGGTGGTCGTCGCTGACGTCGGCCAGCCGGTTCCCGCCGACGGACGCGGTCGTGTGCTTCGCGTCGGAGTGCACGGTGATCGTGCAGTCGCCGTCGCCGAGCGGGGCCGAGCCGAGTTGCTGCCCCTGTGAGGAGAGCGTGAGCTGTCCGTCGTTGACCTGCAGCGCCATGCCGGTGACGGAGCCGATGCTGGAGCTCTGCGGGTTGGTGCTGAACAGCACGGCACTGCCGGAGGTGCGCGCGTCGAGCGCCCGCGCGGTCGCGCACGGGACCTTCGCGTCGAGCGAGATCGGCGCCTGCGCGGTCAGCGGGGCGGACACCGCTCTCGTGCCCTGAGCGGTCGGCCAGTCGAGGGTGGTTTGCTCGAGTGTGACGGGCAGGAACGGGACCGCGATCGCGAGAATCGCGCCGGCGATTCCGAAAACCGCAGCGAGCAACCGAGCCCGACGCCCGGCCTGGCTCTTGCCGATAGCTGTCGGCGACGCCTTTTCGGCGGCAACGGATTCGAGGTCGACCACGCCCCGCAGGCTATCCAAGCGGATGCCGGCCTCCCGCTCGGGACTCTCCCGGGCGTGGCCCCACCTGGTCGAGCCCGGATTCTCGCACCGAATCACCACGGTGGGTAAAAGAAACCCGACCTCGCTTACGTCGAACGGGTGAAGCCTCGCAGCTCGCGACGGCTCGGACCGAGGACCGTTTCACGATCCGGAAACACTCCGGACTCGATTGCCGAAAGCGGACCGGGCGACTCGATGAACTCAGCCGGGCGAAAAGGTGAACGGCGGTCCGGAAACTGTCCATCCGTTGTCGATGACCGGATTGCCGAGCACTTCGGCGCCCACGTGCTGGCTCCGGGTAACCGGAACACCCACAGTAGAAGCGGTGCTTACGCGTGCCGCCGCGAGGTCCGCGGCCGTCAGTTCGCCGTGGAACCGGTCGGTGCGCTCGGCGGTCGACTGGCTCGTCGCGGCCAGCGTGTGGACCGGGCCGAGGTCGCCGGACACGCTGTGCCGCTCGGTCGACTCCAGGCGCGTCACGTCGAGCTTGCCGGTGAATTGGCCGAGCACGCTCTCGTCGGAGTTCGCGACCACCGATCCCGCCGGGCCGAGGTCGACCGCGTCCGCGGAGGTGCGTTCGACGCGGGTACCGCCCATCAGGTCGCCGGAGAACCGGCCGGCCAGCCCGGTCTCGGCACCGGTCTTGCTGGCCGACAGCGCGTCGACGCCGTGCGGCAGCTGGACGCCGTGCCGCATCGACTGGTCCAGACCCGCCACGTGCGCACCGTCGAACGGCTGGGTGTGGTGCACGCCGAGGTCGTTGCCGGTGACCGCGTGCGCGGGCTCGCCGAGCCGCAGGTCGTGCGTCTGGGATTGGCTGGCGGCTTCCGGGGCGAGCGCCTGGTGCAGCTCCGAGGCGGCGGACGCGGGCAGGTCGTGCGTCGCGACCGTCTCGTCGCGGGAGAATTGGAGGTCGGAGGAGGAACCGTGCTGGTGCAGGTCGAGCGGCAGGCCCCCGCGCGGGGTGTCCGCCAGCGCCGCGGCCGGGCCGGCGAGCAACAAGGCGAGGGGTGCCGCACCGGCGGCCATCCGGGGCAGATATCCGGGCGTCCGCTTGGAGTGCTTGCCCATGCGCCGGACCATACTGCGCCACCAGCGCGAACGCAGCTGAAAAACGGGTAGCTTCACCCACATGACCACCAGTTCTGTGATCACCGGAGCCACCGCCGGCATCGGCGCGGAATTCGCGCGCCGGCTCGCCGCCGAGAAGCGCGACCTCGTCCTGGTCGCCCGGGACGAGGAACGGCTGACCGCGTTGGCCGAGCAGCTGCGCGCGCGGCACGGCGTCGAGGTGACCGTGCTGCCCGCCGATCTGTCCGAAGTGGACGGCCGCAGGCGCGCCGCCGAGCTGCTCGAAACGCGGCCGGTCGACCTGCTGGTCAACAACGCGGGCTTCGGCCTGAGCGGCGAGTTCTGGGAGATCCCGGCCGAGGACCTGCAACGTCAGCTCGACGTCAACGTGACCGCCGTGCTGCAGCTGACCAGGGCGGCGCTGCCGGGCATGGTCGACCGCGGGCGCGGCGACGTCATCAACGTCTCCAGCGTCGCGGGCTTCTTTTCCGGCCGCGGCTCGACCTATACCGCCAGCAAGAACTGGGTCACGTCGTTCACCGAGGGCATCGCGATGTCCCTGCCGAAGGGCGTGCGGATGATGGCGCTGTGCCCCGGCTTCACCCACACCGAGTTCCACGAGCGGGCCGGTCTGCGGCGGGAGGGGCCGAAGGCGTTCTGGCTCGACGTGGCCCAGGTCGTCGACGAAGCCCTCGCTGACCTGCGGCGCGGCAAGGTCGTCTCGGTGCCGAGCCTGCAGTACAAAGCCCTCGTCGGGATCGGCGGACTGCTGCCGCGGCCGGTGCTGCGCAAGCTGGCCGGCGGGTTCGGCAACCGCCGCCGCACCTGAGAGGTAGGGAGAGCCCTACCCCGTCCCGGCGGGCGCGCCCCAGGGTGTTTTCCCCCGGCAATCCATAGCGTTTCCCCCATGGCGACTGGGGAAGCGGTGCAGCTCGAATCCGTCCGCAAGGAATACGGCCGGGTGACGGCACTGGACGGGGTGAGCCTGTCGTTCCCGCGCGGCGGCTTCACCGCGGTGATGGGCCCGTCGGGCTCCGGCAAAAGCACATTCCTGCACTGTGCGGCCGGCCTCGACCGGCCGACGAGTGGTTCGGTGCGGCTTGCGGACCAGGAACTGGGCAAGCTGTCCGAAACTCAGCTGACGAAGCTGCGCCGGGACCGGGTCGGGTTCGTCTTCCAGGCGTTCAACCTGCTGCCCGCGCTGACCGTCGAGCAGAACGTCGTGCTGCCGCTGCGGCTGGCCGGCCGCCGGGCGGACCGCCGGCGCGTCGCCGAGATGCTCGGGCACGTCGGCCTGAGCGACCGGCGCAAGCACTTGCCGGGACAGCTCTCCGGCGGCCAGCAGCAGCGGGTGGCGATCGCCCGTGCGCTGGTCAGCCGTCCGGCCGTGCTGTTCGCCGACGAGCCGACCGGCGCGCTCGACACCCGTACCGCGGCCGAAATCCTGGGCCTGCTGTCGGAATCGGTGCGCGGCGGGCTGACCGTCGTGATGGTGACGCACGACCCGGTCGCGGCGTCGTACGCCGACCGGGTCGTCTTCCTCGCGGACGGCCGCGTCGCCGGAGAACTGCACCGGCCGACCGCGACGGCGGTCGCGGAACGCATGACGCACCTCGGCGCCTGGGCCGACCGGGTGCCGGTGGGCGGCTTCTGATGTTCACTCTCGCCTTGCGCACCTTGCGTTTCCGCACCGGCGGGTTCGTCGCCGCGTTCGTGGCCGCGTTCCTCGGCGCGGTGATCGTGTCCGCCTGCGCCGGCCTGATGGAGACCGGGATCCGGTCCGCCACGCCGCCGCATCGGCTGGCCTGGGCGTCGGCCGTCGTGGCCGGGACCCAGGAATTCGAGCTGCGGAAGCATTCGGACAAGCCCAAGACGCAGTCGGTCGCGCTGCCCGAACGGGTCCGGCTGGACCGGTCGCTGGCGGAGACGATCCGCGCGACACCCGGCGTGTCCACTGTGGTCGGTGAGGTGAATTTCCCGGTGTCGCTGGGCAAGCAGCCTCTCGTCGCGCATGGCTGGGAGTCCGCTCGGCTGCCCGGTCCCGCGCCGCGCGCCGCCGAAGTGGTGCTGCCCGCCGCCAGCGGTGCTTCCGTTGGAAGCACGGTTGACCTTGCGGTGCAAGGAAAGTTCAGTCGATACCGGGTTGCCCGGACCGTGGACAGTTCCGACGTGTTCTTCGCTGACGACGTGGCCGACCAGCTCTCCGGGCATCCCGGAAAGGTGGACTATTTCGGCGTGGTCACGGACAATCCGGCTGCTTTGCAGCTCGGTTCGGGGGTGTCCGTGCTGACCGGGGATGAGCGCGGCCTCGCCGAGTTCCCCGAGGCACAGGCGAGCGGCGGTCGGCTGATCCCGTTGTCCGGTGTCGCGGGTGGACTGTCCATTTCGGTCGCGGTGTTCGTCATCGCCAGCACGCTGATGCTGTCGGTGCGGCAGCGGCAGCGGGAATTGGCTCTGCTGCGCGCGATCGGCACGACTCCGCGGCAGTTGCGCCGCATGGTTCTCGGCGAAGCGCTGGTCATCGGCGTGCTCGCGACCGGAGTCGCGGCCGCGCTGGGCCCGGTGTTCGGCCGGTGGCTGTTCGACCAGTTCACTTCAGGCGGCTTCATCTCGCCTGCCGTGCAGTTCCACCAAGGTGCGATCCCGATGCTCATCGCGGCGGGCGCGACGCTGCTCGCCGTCGGAATTTCCGCGCTGGTGGCCGGATTCCGCGTCAGTCGCATCCGGCCGACCGAGGCACTCGCCGAGGCCTCCGTGCCGCGTGGCTGGCTGACTCCGGTGCGGTTGATCGTCGCGTTGCTGTGCTTCGGCGGCGGGACCGCGCTGGGCATCGTCACGCTCGCGGTGATGACGGGACCCATCGCGGCGAGCACCGCGGGTCCGGCGGTGATGCTGTGGGCGATCGGCGTCGCGATGATCAGCCCGGGCGTCACGAAGCTGACCGCGATCCTGTTGCAGGGCCCGATGCGGCTGGTCAGCGGCGTCACCGGCTGGCTGGCGATCACCAACACGCGCAACGCCGCCACCCGTGTGGCCGGCGCGGTAACGCCGATCATGCTCGCCGTCGGTATCGCGACCGCCAACATCTACCTGCAGACCACGACCACCGCCGCCTCCGCGCAGGCCTTCGTCGAAGACCTCCGCGCCGACGCGGTCGTCGCAGGCCCCACCGGGATTTCTCCGGAAGCCATCGACCGAATCCGGCACGCGGACGGCGTCGCGACGGTGTCGCCGTACGTCACCAGCCGGGCGTACCTCATCGCGCCGTTCGACGACAACCAGACCAAGAAGGGCTACCCGGCACTCGGCCTGACTGACGCCACGACCAACGCCGCCACGGTCGTGCGCGGCAACCTCGCCGACCTCACCGGCGACACGGTCGCGTTGCCGGACACCGCGGAGGTGTCGCGGTCGGTCGGCGAATCCGTCACGCTCCGTCTCGGTGACGGGAGCGACCGGACCCTTCGCGTCGTCGCGATCGTGCACCAGCGGCCCGGAGCCGAACAACTCCTGCTGCCCGCCGATCTGCTGGCCGCACACACCACGTCCGGTCTGGCCCGGCAGGTGCTCGTCCGCGCCGAACCGGGTGTCGGCCAGGCCCGGCTGACGCGAAGCCTGACCGCCGCCACCGCTGGTCTCCCGGTGTCCGTCGGCGATCGCGGCACGCTGACCGCGGCGAACGCCAAGGGCGACGAGACCGGCGCGTGGGTGAACTACCTGCTGGTCGGCATGATCGTCGGCTACACGGTGATCTCCGTGGTGAACACCCTGGTCATGGCCACTTCGCGGCGGCGGAGGGAGTTCGGCCTGCAGCGGCTCGGCGGGTTCACCCGCGGCCAGGTGCTGCGGATGGCGGCGGGCGAAGGCGGTCTGATCGCCGCGATCGGCATCCTGCTCGGCACCGTGGTGTCGGCGGGCGCGATCGTGCCGTTCTGTCTCGTCGCGACCGGCCGGGTGCTGCCGGAGGGACCAGTGTCCGTCTACCTGGTGATCATCGCGACCGCGATCGTGCTCGCCTTGCTCGCCGCGGTCCTGCCCGCTTGGGTGGCGACCCGGACGCGTCCGGTGACGGCCGTCGCGACCGGGGAGTGACTCGCGGAAGTTGTCGGTGGCGTGTGTAAGACTCTCGGCCGTGGCGTACCCCGGGTTGGATCAAACTGCGAAGCTCGAACTGGCGAGGCTGGTCAGCGAACTGGCTGTCGTGCACGGCAAAGTCACCTTGGCCTCGGGCAAGGAAGCCGACTACTACGTCGACCTCCGGCGGGCGACGCTGCAGCACGCGGCCGCCCCGCTGATCGGCAAGCTGCTGCGGCAGCTCACCGCGGACTGGGACTACGTCGCGGCCGGCGGGCTCACCCTCGGCGCGGACCCGGTGGCGCTGGCGATGCTGCACTCCGCCGCGGCCGAGGGCGTGGTGCTCGACGCGTTCGTCGTCCGCAAGGCGATCAAGGAACACGGGATGCAGCGCCGGATCGAGGGCGTCGAGGTGCGCGGGCAGCGGGTGCTGGCCGTCGAGGACACCTCCACCACCGGCGGCAGCGTGCTCACCGCGGTCGAGGCGCTGCGCGAGAGCGGGGCCACCGTGGTCGGCGTGGCGACGGTCGTCGACCGCGACACCGGCGCGCGGGAAGCCATCGAGAAGGCCGGGCTCGAGTACCGGTACCTGCTGAACAAGGACGACCTCGGGCTCAGCTGAGGCTCGACCGAGGCTCGGCCGAGCGGGAGTGAGCACAGTCACTCACAATGCGTGCGTGACGAATGCCCGCCTCCTGGTGTCCCCCTAGCGGAAGGGGGTGCCGTGACCACGACAAGTGTCCCGCTCGACGACGCCACCCTCGTCAGCCGTGCGCGAGACGGCGACGTGCGCGCGTACGAACAGCTGGTGCAGCGCTACCAGGGCCCGATGTTCCGGCTTGCCCTGAAGATGCTGCATCACCGCGGCGACGCCGAGGACGTAGTACAGGAAGCGTTCCTCGGCGCGTGGCGGAAGCTGGCGCAGCTGAACGACGACAAGGCGTTCGTCGGCTGGCTGTACCGCGGAACGACCAACCGCTGCCTCAACGTGATCCGGGCGCGCCGCCCGCAGGCCGACGTCGACCTCGACCTGGCCGAATCCCCGCGGCGCGACACGCAGCCCGAGCACGCGGCACAGGTCAGCGGCCAGCTCGCGGCGCTCGACGAGGCACTTCAGACGCTCACCCCGCAGCAGCGGGCGTGCTGGCTGCTGCGTGAAGTGCACGGCCGCTCGTACGACGAGATCAGCGAGATCGTCGGCGCGAACCCCACCGCGGTCCGGGGACGCATCGCCCGGGCCCGCGCGCAGCTGGCGGAGGTGATGAAGCCGTGGAGGTGAACCAGGACTACGAATTGCCGTGCGGCCGGGAACTGGAGACGGTCTGGGAGAACCTGGACGAGGTCGACGACCACCAGGCGGACTGCGTCCACTGCCGTACCGCGCGGGACAGCCTGCTGGCGCTGCGCTCGGCGACGCAGGAGCTGATCGACGAACCGGACCCGACCCCGCCGGACCTGTTCGGCCGGATCATGTCGGCCGTCCGCGCCGAAGTGCGCCGCGGCCAGATGCTGGACCTTTCCGCGACCGAGCCGGGTTCTGTCGAAGTGAGCGAGCAAGCCGTCGCGGTCGTGCTGCGCTACGCGGCCGACTCCGCCGGCGACGTCCGCGCCCGCCGGGTGCGGGTGCGCAAGGTCGGCGTCGATTCGTCCGGCGCGGCCCAGGTCGAGGTCGAACTCACCCTCGCGGTGCGCCTCGGGAACACCAGCGGCGCGGACACGTTGGCCCGCGTACGAGAACTGGTGTCCGCTGCCGCGACCTCGCGAGTAGGTATTTCGTTGGTCAGCCTGGATCTGCTGGTGGAAGACGTATACGAGGACGGGGAATGACCGCCGAATACGTGATCGCCGCCCCGGTGATCGCGAGCGTTGCCGCCCGGGCGGCCGCCGAAACCGCCGGAGTCGTGCGCCTGGAACCCGGGCTGCGCGGCCTGGCGACCGCCTGGGCCCGGGAAGCCCGGCAACGCTGGAAGGGCCTGGAACCGGCTCCCGCGGACGGCGTCCGGGTCCGTGCGCACGAGGACCGCTTGACCGTGGAGGTCGACGTGGTCGTCTCGGGCGCGGACCAGGCCGCCGCCGTGGGCCGCGCCGTGCAACGCGCGGTGGCCCGGGAAGTCCTCGCGCAGACCGGCCGTTCGGTGGACGCCGTCCGAGTGTCCATATTGGACATCGAAGTGGGGCGGCAGTGACCGATCCGCGTTCGCTGACCGGAAGACTCGCCGACGCCCTGTCCGCCATCGACGGCCTCTGCCCCGCGACGAGCATCGCCGCGGAGATCAGCTGGCTCCCCACTGACCCGGCCGGCGGGTCAGTCGACCTGAGTGCCGAATCGGTGGAGGTGCGGGTGGTGGCTCTGCGCTTGCCCCTGCCGCCCCTGCTGTCTGCCGCCGAATCCGAAGTGCGCAAGGTGCTCGACGGCACCGAGTGGGCGGACGCGCGCATCCGCCTGGTGGTGACGGACATCGACGGGGCCGCGTTCACTGGCTGAACGCTCCCCGCGGCTTTCCTCGCCGGTCCTGTCGGCTTCGACGAAGTCGTTCTCGGCATCGATGACGTGCTCTCGATCGAGTTCGCGCACCCCGTCGACGTCGTCCGTACGACAGCGGGCCCGGACGGCGCGGCCCCGGCCTCATGACCTCGAGCTCAGGCCGGGCTTGGGCTAGTCCCGCGCTTCCGCCCGCTTTCTCGCGCGATCCGTGGGCACGGAACGGAGTCATACCGCACGGTCTCCTACCCGGAGTGATCCCTCCGTTACCTGCTGGGTGAACTCGTTGCTCCGGTGGGTCGAACATCACATCAGGTCCCCCTATTTCCCGTTCCCTGGGCGGGTAATCGGAGTAACGTCGCTGGTAGGTGCACTGGGAAGGGGGCGAAGGTGGACACGACGGTCGCGCATGTTCTCGCCGATGTCACCGTGGCGGTGCACATCCTCGCCCTGCTCTTCATCGGCTTCGGCGGCTTCCTCGCGTGGCGGTGGCCGAAGGTCATTTTCGTGCACGTTTTCTTCGCGGTGTGGGGCGTGCTGGTCAATGTCACGCCGATTCCGTGCCCGCTCACCGCGCTGGAGAATTTGTTCCGGCACCAGCAGGGGCTGGGCGACTTGCCCGGCGGGTTCAACGCGTATTACCTCTACGGCACGGTGATCCCGCGCTCGCTTCTGCCGGTGGTGGTCGTGGTAGCGCTGGCGGTACTGGTGATCTCGTACCTGGGTGCCTACCTGCAGTGGCGGCACCGCCACCACGACAGTCCGGCGCACGGCGTCAGCCTGGGCTGAGCGACAATCGTCCTTCGTGACGACGGAACACCCCGAAGCGGGCCCCACCGAGTGGGTGAACCGCGAGGAGGTCGGCGTCGGTCCCTGGCCAGGCGACTGGCCGGACGACCCGCGCTACGACCCCGAACTCCTGGCCAACGGCGACCGCCGCAACGTGGTCGACGCCTACCGCTACTGGCGCCGCGAAGCCATCGTGTCCGATGTGGACACCCGACGGCACCCGTTCCACGTCGCGATCGAAAACTTCCAGCACGACCACAACATCGGCACGGTAGTCCGCACCGCGAACGCCTTCGCCGCCGCAGAGGTCCACATCGTCGGCCGCCGCCGCTGGAACCGCCGAGGCGCGATGGTGACGGACCGCTACCAGCACCTCCGCCACCACGAGGACGTCGCCAGCCTGCTGAATTTCGCCACCGCGGAGGGGTTGACCGTGGTGGCCGTGGACAACACGCCCGGCGCGGAGCCGGTGGAAACCGCCGAACTGCCGAGGAACTGCCTGCTGCTGTTCGGCCAGGAAGGCCCCGGCCTGTCCGAAGCAGCCCAGACCGACTCGGCGAAAGTGGTGTCCATCGCTCAGTTCGGCACCACGAGGTCCATCAACGCGGGCGTCGCGGCCGGAATCGTGATGCACACGTGGATTCGGCAGCACGCGGACCTGTCCCAGGCCTGGTGACCGGGGGCTCGTGAGTGGCTACGCCGGTTAGAACCGGTACCAGCACTCACGAGGTCCGCCTTGATGCTGGCCGCCTGGTTCTGCGCCGACGCTCCCCAGCGGGCAGTCGCCCGGGCCTCGGCGTGGAGAGGCAAGTTCGCCGCAGCGCAGGCAGAATCGCCTTATGAGTGCCGATTCAGCGGAGCCCGCCGACCCTGCCGCGCACGACGACGCGGCTCGTTCTGCGCCGCAAGCGGCTGATCCTCTAGATCGGGCGGCGAATGGGGCGGAGCGCGCGGCGTCGGCCGAGCGCTCGGCAGGCCCGTCCAAGGGAGCAACCGACCCAGTCGAACGCGGCGAAGCGGCTGACCGTGCCCCAGCGGCTGAGGACGCAGCAGCCAGTCGCCCCGACGCAGCCAAGCGTGGCGCGGCAGCTGAGGGGCCAGCAGCCAACCGTGCTGCCACGGCTGACGGTCTAGCCGCCGACCATGCTGACGCGGGCAAGCGTGCCCCCGCAGCCGACCGCACCGAAGCGGCCGACCGCACCGGTGCGGCCGACCGTGCTGCCGCAGCGGGAGGTGCAGCCGCGGCTGGGCGCGCAGCGGCCGATCGTGGCGACGCAGCGGATCGTGACACCGCAGATGAGGGCACAGCAGCCAACCGTGCTGCCACGGCTGGACGCCCAGCAGCCAACCGTGCCGACGCGGCCAACCGTGCCGACGCGGCCGACCGTGCCGACGCGGCCGACCGTGCCGACGCGGCCGACCGTGCCGACGCAGCCGACCGTGCCGCCGCGGCTGAGCGGGCAGTCTGTGCCAGGCACCTACGCCGCCTCTGGGCACTCCCCGGCACCGTCCTAGGCCGCAGCGGTTGGCCGCCCACCCTTGGCCAGCGGCTCCACTGGCACTGGAACTACTGGTGGCAAGCCCACCTCCTGGACAGCCTCGTCGACGCGCAACTTCGGCACCCCACCCGCGAGCGCACGCGGCTGATCACCCGCTTCATCACGACGGTGCACCGCCGCAACTTCGGCTCCTGGGTCAACGACTACTACGACGACATAGCCTGGCTAGGCCTGGCGCTGCAGCGAGTACGCCAACTCGAACTATCCACTGTGGACGAACCCATCGAGGCGATCAGCGAACGGCTGCACGAAGGCTGGACAGAAGACCTTGGCGGAGGAATTTGGTGGCGGCGAGGCGACTCCTTCAAGAATACCCCCGCGAACGGTCCGGCGGCCATCTTTCACGCCCGTACGGGTGATCAAGAACGAGCTGGCGCGATGACGCAATGGCTCACCGACACCCTGGTCGACCCGGAGACCGGCCTGGTCTGGGACGGGATCCGGGCGGACACCGGCGAAGTGGTCAAGCATATTTTCTCGTACTGCCAAGGGGTTTTCCTGGGTGCATGCCTGGAGCAGTCCCGCTGGGACGACGCCGCCCGCACCATCCGCGCGGTCGAGAAACACCTGGCACCACAAGGAATCCTCCCTGGTTCCGAGGGTGGCGACGGTGGGCTCTTCTCGGCGATCGCCGCCCGATATCTCGCGCTCGCGGCCAAAAGCCTGCCCCGTCCGGAAGCGGAGACCGCGAAACAGCTAGTGCAACAGTCAGCGGAAGCCTGCTGGAACGGGGCGGCGCAAGAGAAAACCGGACCGTTGTTCAGCGCCTACTGGGACAAGCCAGCCCCGAACCCGCCGGGCAAAGCGGAACGGGACCTGTCTGTCCAAATTGGAGGATGGATGCTACTGGAAGCTGCCGCTACCCTCTAAAACTCAGCAACCGCACGAAGCGCGGTGCAAAAACCGCGGCGCGAGACGGACGGATTCCGGCCGACGCTCCGGCTCGCGGCAGCGCGCCAGCAGCAACTGCACCGCTCGGCGGCCGATTTCCGAGATCGGTTGCGCCATTGTCGTCACGCCGGGCGAAACCGTGCGCGCCCAGTCCATGTCGCCGTACCCGACGACCGCCAGCTCGGACCCGATCCGGATGCCGCGCCGGTGCGCTTCCCACTGCACCCCGATCAGCATCGCCTCCCCGGCGACCACCAGGGCAGTCGGCGAAGGCCACCCGTCCAGGAGTTTGGCGGCGGCCCGCGCCGCGCCGCCCGCGGTGGATTGGCCGGAGGCGACCAGTTCCGGGTGGTACCGCAGCCCAGCGCGGCCCAGGCCCAGGCGGTAGCCCAGGGCGCGTTCTTCGCTCACCGTGGTGCCTTCGGTGCCGGTGATCAGCGCGATCCGCCGGTGCCGACGCGCGGCCAGGTGCTCGACCAGCGCGGACATCGCCTGGAAGTTCTCCGACCCGACCTGGTCGACGTCGTTGCGGCCGGCGATCCGGTCGACCAAGACCGTGGGCACGCCACCGCGCACTAGCCCGTTCACCACTGCCTCGTCACCGGGGGCGGGCACCAGAAGGACGCCGTCGACCCGGTCCGCCTGCAGTGCGCGCAGCACTTCGGCTTCCTCGCGCGGCGAATCGCCGGTGTCGGCCAGCAGCAGATCGCAGCCCGCGCGTGCGGCAGCGCCGCGGATGGCCCGCAGCAGCTGGTCGTGGTACGGGCTGGCGTGCCTCCCCAATGCCACCCCGAACCGATGGGTGACCGGCAGGTCCCAGTGGGAGACTTCCGGCGCCAGAACGGTCATTTTCCCGGCCCTCGTCGTCGGTACCTACCCAACAGTAGCCACAGTCGGGGCAGCACTGAGAGGGGTCGAGACGATCGGGTCCCGAGAATCACTGAGGTGAGTGAACGGCCCGCGCGGCGGTTACGCGGGGCAGCCAAGACCAGGGCTACGCGCACCCGCACGAAGCCCGGTGGCGCAGGGTCGGCGGCAACCGCACAGTCTCGGCGGGACGTCCGGGATCCGCCAGCCGAGCCAGCAGCAACTGCACCGCCCGGCGGCCGATTTCGTCGATCGGCTGGGCCATCGTCGTCAGCGGCGGGTCGACGAGATCGGCCCATTCGACGTCGTCGTACACCACCACCGGCAGGTCCTGTCCGATCCGCAACCCCCGCCGCCGCGCCTCGTGCAGGACGCCGACCATCATGCTGTCGTTGGCCACCACCAGCGCGGTCGGCGGATCCGGCAGCGCCAGCAGCGTGCTCAACGCCAAGCCGCCGCCGTCGCGAGAAGAGTGTCCGCACGCCACCAAATCCGGCGACCAGCTCAGACCCGACCGGCCGAGGCCGAGCCGGTAGCCCAGCACGCGTTCGTCGCTCGTCGTGAGCCCGGGCGCGCCGGAGATCATCCCGATCCGGCGGTGGCCCAGCGACGCCAGATGCGCGGTCAACGCCGAGGTCGCCTGGATGTTCTCCGCGCCGACCTGGTCGATGTCGGTCCGCGTGGTGAGCCGGTCCATCAGCACGGTCGGCACGTCCAGCGACACCAGTTCGCCCAGCACCGACCCGTCGCCGGGCGCGGGCGTGATCAGCAGCCCGTCGACCCGGCGCGAGCGCAGTGCGCGCACCACGTCCCGTTCGGTGGCCGCGGTGTCGTGCGTGTCCGCCAGCAGCACGGTGTATCCGTTTGCCGACGCCTCTCGCTCGATCGCGTGCATCAGCGCCGCGAAGTACGGGTTCGCGACCAGCGAGATCGCCATCCCGATGGACCGCGTACCCCCGGTGACCAGCGAGCGCGCGATCGCGTCGCCGGTGTACCCGGTCGTCTCGATCGCGCGCAGCACCGCGGCTTTCGTCTCCTCGGCCACCGCCCGCGTTCCGTTGACGACGTGCGAGACGGTCGTGATCGACACACCCGCCATTTCGGCGATGTCACGCTGGGTCGGGCGGGTCGAGCGAGGTCGCGGCATGTCCGTCCTTCATCGGGAGAGCGAAACCAGGAGCGTTGCCAAGCGTTTGCGCAAACGCTTGCGTCTAGCAGTGAGTCTGTCTACCTTCCCGTCCATCGGCAAGCTCGCACCTCGATTCGGAGGGCATCTCCATGAGACACCGGAGTCTCACCGCACTCGCCTTGGCGGCCGCTGTCGCGGTCTCCACCGCCGGGTGCACCGTCGAACGGCACTGGGGCGGCAGCTCCCGGACCGGCAGCGGCAAGGCCAAGGTCGGCCTCGTCACGAAGACCGACACCAACCCGTACTTCGTCGAACTGCGCAGTGCCGCGGCCGCCGCGGCCAAGGCCAACGGCGCCGACTTCAGCGCTCTCGCCGGCCAGTTCGACGGCGACAACGACGGTCAGGTGCGCGCCATCGAGAACCTGATGCAGCAGGGCGTCAACACCATCCTGATCACGCCGAGTTCGTCCACCGGCGTGCTCAAGGCCATCAAGGACGCCCGCGACGCCGGCATCCTGGTGATCGCCCTCGACACCGCCACCGAACCGCCGGACGCGGTCGACGCCACCTTCGCCACCGACAACTTCGCGGCGGGTGAGCAGCAGGGCGCGTACGTCAAAGCGGCGCTCAAGGGCGCGGACCCGAAGCTGCTGATGGTCGACGGCACGGCGGGCAGTTCGGTCGACACCCAGCGGCACGGCGGCTTCCTCAAGGGCATCGGGCTCAAGGACGGCGCGCCGGAGATCAAGGGCCACACCAACGCCAACGGCGACCAGAGCCTCGCTCAGCAGGGCATGGAGAACCTCCTGCAGCGCACCACCGACCTCAACGCGGTCTACACGATGAACGAGCCGATGGGCCGCGGCGCGTACGCGGCTTTGAAGGCGCGTGGGCTCAACAACCAGCTCGTCGTCGGCTCGATCGACGGCGGCTGCGAGGGAGTGCAGAACGTCAAGAACGGCCAGTTCGCCGTCACCGTGATGCAGTTCCCGCGGAAGATGGCCGAGCAGGGCGTGCTCGCGGCGGTCGAGTACGCGAAGACCGGGAAGAAGCCGAGCGGGTTCGTGAACACCGGCTCCACCGCGATCACCGACCACCCGATGCCGGGAGTGCCGAGCAAGGACACCGCCTGGGGGCTGCAGAACTGCTGGGGAGGCGGGAAATGACGACCGCGACGGCTAAAACGGTCAACAACCGCGAGCGCGAAACGCTCGGCGAGTTTTTCCTCCGCGCCCCGGCGGTCGGTCCGGCACTGGCGCTGATCGTGGCGATCTTGGTGTTCTCCTTCGCCACGGACACCTTTTTCGACCTGGACAATCTGTCCACAGTGGTCCAGCAGTCGCTGGTGGTCGGCACGCTCGCGCTCGGCCAGACGCTGATCATCCTGATCGCGGGCATCGACCTTTCCAACGCGTCGTCGATGGTCGTGGCGACGCTGGTGATGGCCAAGCTGGCGGCGGTCACGAACGTTTTCTTCGCGCTGCTGGCCGGGGTCGCGCTGACCGTCGTCGTCGGCCTGTTCATCGGCACCTTGGCGACGCGGATCAAGCTGCCCGCCTTCATCATCACGCTCGGCACGTTCACCGGCCTGACCGCGGTGGCGAAGCTGATCGCGGGCGGCCAAGCGGTTCCGGTGTCCGACGGACTGCTCACCTGGCTCGGCACGAAGCGGTACCTCTTCGGCGGCATCCCGATCACCTACGGCATGACGCTCGCGCTGCTGATGTTCCTCGCCGTTTGGTACGCGCTCACGAAAACCGCGTGGGGCAAGCACGTTTACGCGGTCGGCAACGCGCCGGAGTCCGCGCGGCTGTCCGGCATCAAGGTCAACCGCACCGTGCTGTCGGTCTACCTCGTCGCCGGCCTGTGCTTCGGCATCGCCGCGTGGCAGGCGCTCGGCCGCACGCCGAACGCCGACCCGAACCAGTTCCAGCTCGGCAACCTCGACTCGATCACCGCGGTGGTGCTGGGCGGCACGAGCCTGTTCGGCGGACGCGGTTCGGTGCTGGGCACGCTGTTCGGCGCGCTGGTCGTCGCGGTGCTGCGCTCGGGACTGACGCAGATGGGCGTGGACGGCAACTACCAGGACCTGGCGACTGGCGCGTTGCTGATCGCCGCGGTGGTCGTGGACCGGATCGCACGGAGGCAGCAGCAGTCATGACTTCCTCGAACGAGCAGCAGCCCACCCTTTCCGCGCGCGGCCTGGTGAAGCGCTACGGCCGGGTCACCGCCATCGACGGTGCCGATTTCGACCTTTACCCCGGCGAAGTGCTCGCCGTCGTCGGCGACAACGGGGCCGGAAAGTCCAGTCTCATCAAGGCGTTGTCCGGCGCGGTGGTGCCGGACGCCGGGGAGATCAAAGTGGACGGAAAGACGGTCCACTTCAAGTCCCCTTTGGACGCGCGGCACTACGGAATCGAGACCGTGTACCAGGATCTGGCCGTCGCGCCGGCGCTGGACATCGCGTCGAACATGTTCCTGGGCCGGGAAAAGCGGCTCAAGGGACCGTTCGGCATCGGGCTGCGCAAGCTCGACACCGCGACCATGCGCACCGAAGCGCAGCGGATCCTCGACGACCTCGGCATCCAGGTCAAATCCATTACCCAGCTGGTGGAAACGCTTTCCGGCGGCCAGCGGCAAGGCGTCGCGGTGGCGCGCGCGGCGGCGTTCGGCACCAAAGCGGTGATCATGGACGAGCCGACGGCCGCGCTGGGCGTCGCGGAATCCGCGAAGGTGCTCGAGCTGATCGGCCGGATCCGCGACCGCGGTCTCCCGGTGGTGCTGATCAGCCACAACATGCCGCACGTCTTCGAAATCGCCGACCGGATCCACGTGCACCGGCTCGGCAAACGCGTCGCCGTGGTGTCGCCGAAGACGCACAGCATGAACCAGGTGGTCGGCCTGCTCACCGGTGCGTTGAAGCTCGACGAGACCGGCGAGGTCGTCGAGGTCGCGTCCACCACGCACGCCGGGTTGACCTGACGTGCGAGTGCTGCTGGCGGGCTTGTGCACCGTCGACGTCGTACAGCGGGTCGCGGAATTCCCGGAACCGAGCGAGAAAGTCCAGTCGCTGCAGGTGGATGTCGCGGCCGGCGGGCCGGCGACGAACGCCGCGGTGACCGTCGCCGCGCTCGGTGCCGAAGCGACCCTCCTGACGGCCCTCGGCACCCACCCGCTGGCCGCGCTCGCCCGCGCGGACCTCGAAGCCTGCGGCGTTGCCCTGGTCGATCTCGCTCCAGCACGCGCCCAGGCTCCGCCGGTCAGCGCGGTCGTGGTGCGGGACGGCGACGGCGAACGCACCGTCGTCTCCCGCAACGCCGCCGCCGACGAGCCGCTCGAAGTGCCGGACCTGGCGCCGGTTTTCGAACGCGTGGACGCCGTCCTCGTCGACGGGCATCATCCCGAGCTAGCGCTTGCTGTCGCGCACGAAGCCCGCACCCGCGGAGTGCCGGTCGTCCTCGACGCGGGCAGCTGGAAACCGGTACTGGACCAGTTGCTGCCCCTGGTCCACGTGGCAGCCTGTTCGGCGCGGTTCCGTGCTCCCGCACCGAGTCTGGCCGAACGCGGAGTGTCAGTGACGATCACGACGGCGGGCCCGGAGCCGGTCGCCTGGAGCACTACGGAAGACTCTGGGCAGGTCCCCGTGCCGCTCGTCGAAGCGCGGGACACCCTGGGGGCCGGAGACGTGTGGCACGGTGCGCTCGCGTACGCGGTCGCGACGCGGGAAGGCGCGGTCGCCGACTGGATCGGATACGCGAACGCGGTGGCCGCGGAGCGGGTCCGGCACGTGGGGCCGCGTTCGTGGACCGGGCCGGTCGGGAAGCTGGCGAAGAGCGGAGAAGAGGGAGTGCGATGACGGCGTTCGAGGATCTGCTGGCGCGGGCCGAGAAGCTGGCCAAACCGCGGGAACGGCACGTGCTCGGCATCGTCGGCGCGCCCGCCTCCGGCAAGACCACGCTGGCCTGGGCGATCGCCAACGCGCTCGGTTCGCGGGCCGCGGTCGTCGGGATGGACGGCTTCCACCTGGCCCAGGTCGAACTGCAGCGGCTCGGCCGCACCGACCGCAAGGGCGCGCCGGACACTTTCGACGCGGCCGGCTACGTGCACCTGATCCGCCGGCTCGCCGAGGGCCGCGAGACGGTCTACGCGCCGGAGTTCCGCCGGGAGATCGAGGAGCCGATCGCCGGTGCCGTCCCGGTCGCGCCCGAGGTCCAGCTGGTCATCACCGAGGGCAACTACCTGCTGCTTCCGGACGACCCGTGGAGCGGCGTGCGGCAGTACCTCACCGAGGCGTGGTTCCTCGCTCCGGACGAGCCGGAGCGGATCGAGCGGCTGGTGTCCCGGCACCGGCGCTACGGCCGTTCGCTCGTCGAGGCGCGGCAGCGCGCGCTCGGCTCGGACCAGCGCAACGCGGACCTGATCGCGAGCACCCGCGACCGCGCCGACCTGGTGCTCGAGAACCTGCCGCTGACGAATTTCGCCCTCTGAGCAGGCTCTGCGCAGGTGATGTTCTCCGATCCGGCGACGACGGATCCCTACGCCGGCGCGGTCACCTGGGACCGGGCCGGCGAAGCCCGGATCGCCGTGCTGTACCCGCCGTACGTCCCGCTCGTCCGCACGCACCTGAACGGACTGCGAGCGCTGGTCGACCGGCGGCTGTCCGACCTTGAGGCCCCCTTCGCGGATCCGAGGCTGGCGCTGCTGGTGGAACGGATGCGGGAGGCCAGCGACGTGCCGCCGGCCGAACCGGAGGTGCTCGCGGACGTCCGAACCCGGCTGGACTGGGCGCTGTCGGTGCTGCCCGAGCACGGCGGGGTCCTCGAGCTGCACACGCCGATGCACCAATGGTGGTGGGGGCGCGCACTGCTCGATGTGTGCACGGCGATCAGCGCGCTGCTGGGAGCGTGGCTGCGGGGCGAAGCGGTGGACGGGCAGCACTGTCCGGACGACGCGACGTGGTGGATGTGGATGGCGCAGATGCGCTGGCTCGACGCCCAGTTCGTCGAGCCGCTCAAGCCAAGTGGGGAGTGACCTGTGGGGGTTTTGGTCGTCACCGGCGGCAGCCGGGGGATCGGCGCGGCGATCTGTGATTTGGCCGCGACCCGTGGCTACGACGTGGTGGTGAACTACTCCGGCGACCCGGCTCCGGCCGAAGAAGTGGCCGACCGGGTGCGGAGCCGCGGTGCGCAAGCGCTTGCGCACCGGGCCGATGTGTCCGATGAACAGCAGGTCAGCGAGCTTTTTTCGGCGGCGGCCGAGCTGGGTCCGCTCGTCGGTTTGGTGAACAACGCGGGCATCACTGGCAACACACCCGGCCGGCTCGACGAGCAGCGTGTCGAGACCGTGCGGCGGGTGCTGGACATCAACGTCACCGGCGTTTTCCTGTGCTGCCGGGAGGCGGTGCGGCGGATGTCGACGCGCTACGGCGGTTCCGGCGGAGCGATCGTGAACGTCTCGTCCACGGCTTCGCGGAACGGCTCGTCGGGCGAATGGGTGCACTACGCGGCGTCGAAGGCGGCGGTCAACACGCTCAGCCTCGGCCTCGCGCGGGAGGTCGCCGACGAGGGAATCCGGGTCAACGTCGTGTCCCCCGGCCTGGTCGATACCGGGTTGCACGCCGCCGCGGGGATGCCGGACCGGCTCGACCGGCTCAGCCCGGCCATCCCGCTCAAGCGCGCCGGCCAGCCGGAAGAGATCGCCGCGGCCGTGCTGTGGATGCTGTCCCCGGAGGCGTCCTTCACCGTCGGCGCGGTGCTCGAGGTCGGCGGCGGCCGCTGATCCATCTCGGACAGTGAGACGCCGGGCGACAGGCAGATCACGATTGACCCCGGAACTCGGTCAACTCGCCCGTAGCGGTTGTCCCGGTGTGCGAGTCTGGACCGAGGGGTTGAAAGGACGGCCGCGAAAGTCATGCCCAAGCTCACGTCTGTGCACCATCTGGCGCTCACCGTGACCGATGTGGACCGAAGTGTTCCCTGGTACGTCCGGGTGCTCGACCTCGAGGAAAGCCATCGGCGCGAAGACCCGGAAACCGGGGTGCGCAAGGTAGTTCTGCGTTCGGCCGGAGACGGCTTCTCCGTGGTGCTGGTCCAGCATCCGGACACCGAGAGACCCGCCTTCGACGAACGCCGCACTGGTCTGGACCACGTCGCGTTCTCGGTGTCGTCGCGGGCCGAGGTCGCCGAATGGGAAGACCGCCTGCGGGAGTACGGCGTTTCCTACCTGCCCGCCACGGAATCGCAGACCTTCGCCGGCTCCGCGGTGATCGTGTTCCGCGATCCGGACGGCATTCAGCTGGAAGTCTGGTCCGACCCGTCCTGAAACTCAGGCGTGCGCGTCGTCGGGTTCTTCGACCGGACGCCGCATTTCCTGGCGGTAGCGCAGCACGCCGTACGCGGTGCCGAACACGAAGAACGCGATGCTCACCCAGAGTGCGGCGGTCTTGACCCACGGGATGGCGTCGAGCAGACCCGCGCCGTAGTAGCCGAGCAGCACGAGCGTCGGCACCCACAGCAGCCCGCCGACGGTGGTGGCGAGCAGGAAGCGCCGCGAATCCATCCGCGCGGCACCGGCGATGAGCGGGGCCAGCGTGCGGATCCACGGGATCCACCTGGCCGCGACGATCGCGAAGAATCCCTTGCGGTCCAGGAACGCTTGCGCGCGTTCGAGGTTGTGCCGGTTGAGCATCCGCCCACCGCGCCGGGCGATCAGCGTGGTGCCCGCGCCGCGCCCGATGTAGTAGCCGATCTGGTTGCCGAACACGGCGGTGACCAGCGCGGCCCCGGACAGCAGCCACGCGTTGAGGTCCGAGCCGTGCTGGGCGAGCACCACGCCCGCGCCGAACAGCAGGGAATCGCCCGGCAGGAACAGGCCGATGATGAGCGCGCACTCGATGAGCACGAACGACAGCACGATGACCCAGACGAGCACCGGGCCGGCGGTGTCCAGCCAGCTCAGGCCGATTCCCGCGGCGTGCGCGGGCTGGGCGGCGTCGAGGTTCACGCGAAGAGCCTACGTGGCTGGGCGCGGCTGCAGTACGCAACCATCGAATCCTCCGCAGTTGGTGACTTTGGGTATTCCTGGGATAACCAGACTGTTCACCCTTTTCGCCCAGGACAACGAACCGGCCGCCCGGAACAGTTCCCGGGCGGCCGGTCGCGGTTTTCTCTAGAACTGCGGCAGGGACTCGCCCTGCACCGCCTCGATGTCCAGCTCCACCTTCACGGTCGTGCCGATCGCGGCCACGCCCGCCCGCACCATCGCGCTGTAGTTGATCGCGAAATCGTTGCGGTGCAATTGCGTTTCGGCGTGGAACGCGGCACGCACCCCGCCCCACGGGTCCGGGCCGTGCCCGGTGTAGCGCAGGTCGAGCGTGACGTCGCGGCGTTCGCCGTGCAGCGTCAGCACTCCGCGCAGCGCCCAGTTGTCCGTGCCGAGCTGGGAAAGCCCGGTGCTTTCGAACGTGATGAGCGGATACGCGTCGACGTCGAGGAATTCGGCCGAACGCAGGTGGTCGTCGCGCATCTTGATGCCGCTTTCGATGCTGCCCGCCTTGATCTCGGCGCGCACGCTCGACCGCTCGACCGGCCGGGCCACATCGATCCGCCCGGCCACGTCCGGGAACCGCACCTTGATGCTCGCGATGCCCATGTGCCGCGCGGTGGCGACCACCGACGAGTGCATCGGGTCGATCGTCCACGGCCCCTCGGGCGGCAGTTCGATCGCACCGGAAACCGGCATGAGCGCGATGTCGCCGAGCAGGCCGGCCCCGTCGGAGCCGATCTGCACGGTGCGGGCCAGCGGCGTGTACCCCGGCGCGGTGATCACGGCGGTGTAGACGCCCGGGGGCAGCGGGTCAGTGACCACTGCCCCCTTCGCGTCCGTGACCTGCCGCGCGACCTGGCGACCGTTCAAGTCGGTGACTGTGAGCACCGCGTTCTCGACCGGCCATCCGCCGTTCGAGCGCAGCTGTGCGCGCAGGCCCCCGCTCATGCGCGATCGACCAGCTCGTCGAGCGCCTGGTCGTAGCCCAGCCGCACGTCGTGCTGGGCTTCGCCGTCGTTCAGCGTCACCTGGCTGGTGGCGGGCGGGTAGCCGCTCGCCACGACCGTGTAGGAGCCGATCGGCAGGTCGCTGACCACGTACCGGCCCTCGCTGTCGGTGCGGGCCACCGCCGCGACGTTGCCGTTCGCGTCGAGCACGGTGATCCGCGCGTCCGGCACGATCCGGTCGCCCTCGGTGCGAGCGACGCCCTGGAGCAGCACCGCGCCGGCGAGTTCGACGTCGTGGCGCAGCACGCCGCTGTCCGGCACCGTCAGCGTGACCGCGACCGGGCGGTAGTGCGGGCCGCTCGCGACCAGCGTGTACTGCCCGGCGCCGACGCCGCTGAAGGTGTAGACGCCGTCCTCGGCGGTGATGAACGCGCCGTTGACCTCGCCGCGCGAGTCGGTCAGCGTGACCGTCGCGTTCGCCAGCGGGGTCGCGGTGCCGATCGAACGGACCACGCCGGTCAGCTCGCCGGATCCGGTGAGCGTCACGTCCAGGTTCGCCGGGTGCCCGCCGACCACCACGCTGGAGGCCTGCGGCTGGTGCCCCGGAGCGGACACGATCAGCACGTACGTTCCCGGACCCTGGGTCGGGATCGAGTAGCTGCCGTCGCCGTTGCCGGTCGCCCGTGCCACCTGACGGCCCTGCTGGTCGATCAGGGTCAGCGCGGCCGCGCTCACGTGGCTGCCGTCCTGGCGGCGCACGTGGCCGGTGACCGGGACGCCGCCCGAGCCGGCGGTCGTGCCGAATTCGGCGTCGGCCACCGAGTTGGTGATCGGCATCGGCCGGGCGTCAGCCACCGCCTGTGCGTCCCCGTGCCCGTTGGTCAACGCGTGCTTCCCTCCTGCTCCGACGAGCACTGGCTCCTTCGGTCCTTCCTCGAACAGCGAACCCGCGGTCTTCAGCTCCGCGGTGTCGTCCGCGGCGGGGGTGGGCTCGTCCAGGCCTTCCAGCAGCGCCTCGCCGCCTTCGACCGCGGCCGCCGCCGGGTTCATGCCCGCCAGCGGGATCTCCTTCATGAACAGCAGCACCAGCGTGGCCAGCAGCGCGACGCCGCCCGCGGTGTAGAAGACCGTCGTGATGGACTCGGTGAAGCCGATCAGGATCGGCGTGCGCACCGCTTCCGGCAGCGTCTGGATGACGCTGGTGTTGCTGGACACGTCGCCGAGCTTGCTGCCCGCGCCAGGGGGCAGGTGCCCGCCGAAGGCCTTGGTGATGTTGTCCGGCAGCACGTTGAACAGAATCGTCAGGAACACCGCGACACCGGCGGTACCGCCGATCTGGCGGAAGAACGTGGCCGACGCGGTCGACACGCCCATGTCCTTGCGCGGGCCCGCGTTCTGCACCGCGATGATCAGCGTCTGCATGCACTGGCCGAGACCGAGGCCGATGATCAGCGCGGCGACCAGCGGGTGCCAGATCGGGGTGTCGTACTTGACCTGGGCGAAGAAGAACGCGCCCGCGGCGATCAGCAGGGTGCCGATGATCGGGAAGATCTTGTAGCGCCCGGTCTTCGACGTGATCCGGCCGGAGATGATCGACGCGGACATGATGCCGACCATCAGCGGCAGCATCAGCAGGCCCGACTGGGTCGGCGTGTAGCCCTGCACGACCTGCAGGTACTGCGGGATCATCGTGATCGCGCCGAACATCGCCACACCGACGATCACGCCGCCGATGATGGCGACGGTGAAGGTCGAGTTCTTGAACAGCCGCAACGGGATGAGCGCGGCGTCCTTCATGAGTTTTTCGACGACGATGAACAGCACCACGCCGACGCCGCCGATGCCGTACATCCAGATCGACTTCGTGTCGCCCCAGCCCCACTTCTGGCCCTGTTCGGCGACGATCAGGAACGGCACCACGGCGATGACCATGGTGAGCGCGCCCCACCAGTCGATCTTGTGGTCGTGGCGGTTGTGCGGGACGTTCAGCACCTTCGCGACGACGAACAGCGCGATGACGCCGATCGGCACGTTGATCAGGAACACCCAGCGCCAGCCGTGCAGGCCGCCGAGGGTGTCGAAGCCGGCGAAGAAGCCGCCGAGCACCGGGCCGAGCACGGTCGAAGTGCCGAACACGGCGAGGAAGTAACCCTGGTACCGCGCGCGTTCCCGCGGCGGGACCACGTCGCCGATGATCGTCATGGCCAGCGACATCAGACCGCCGGCGCCGAGACCCTGCACCGCGCGGAACGCGGCCAGTTCGTACATCGACGTCGAGAACGACGCCGCCGCCGAACCGGCGACGAAGATCGCGATCGCGGCGAGGTAGAACGGCTTGCGGCCGTAGATGTCGGACAGCTTGCCGTAGATCGGCGTGGCGATCGTCGACGTGATCAGGTACGCCGTGGTCGCCCACGCCTGCAGGTCGAACCCGTGCAGGTCGTTGGCGATCCGGACGATCGAGGTTCCCACGATCGTCTGGTCGAGCGCGGCGAGGAACATGCCGCACATCAGGCCGCTGATGATCGTGACGATTTGGCGGTGGGTCAGCCGCGGACCGCTCTCGCTGTTTTCAGCGGGCGCTCCCCCTCGCGACTGAGGTTGTTTTTCAACGGTGGACGTCATGCGTTCGAGGCCCCCTTGGCCTGTGCCGCCGCCATGCTGTCCGACAGCGACGGATTGTTCTGTTCGATACCTGTGTTGAGCCGCGCGAGAAGCTTGTTGAGCGTCTCGCGCTCCTCCTGGCTCCAATCGCCGAGTACTTCGGCCAGCCACCGGGCGCGGTGCTTGCGGTTTTCGTCGAAGACGCGGAGGCCTTCGGCGGTCGGGGCGAGCAAGCAGGCGCGGCCGTCCTCGGGGTCGGCCTGCCGTTCGACGAGTCCGTGCTGCACGAGCGAGCTGGACTGCCTGCTGATCGTGGAGATCTCCGAGTGCAGGAACTCGGCCAGCTTGCTGGTGCGTTGCGGGCCTTCGTGGACGAGGCAGAAGAGGATCGCGTACGCGGCCCTCTCGATCCCGTCCGGTCCGTGCTTGGCGACCTGGGACTTCGCCTTGTTGATCAAGCGCATGAAGCGGACCAGCTCGTGTCCGAGCTGGTCGGCAAGGTCGAGGTCGGCCTCTGGCCTGACGGCGGAGTTCTGAGGTGCCATGTGGGTCTTCCTTGGGGTGGAGCAAACCATTGGTTGGCGACTGCAACTAGTTGCCTAGAGCAAGAGTGTGCCCGTACGGCGGATTCCGCAAGCGGTCGACCCGTGGTTGTGTCACAACACACTTTAGTTGCCGCATGCAAGCAGATTTCAACCGGAGGGGTATCGTCCGGTTTCTCCCGATATGGGGACGCTGCTGGTCATCGGGGGTTCGCGCGGGAACAGATCCCTCGTTCGGGGCTTTGATAGAGGCATGACTGACGACACAGCGCTCTACGACCTGATCGCGGCGGGCAAGCAGGGCGTCCTGGCGACCCTGAAACGGGACGGCCGTCCGCAGCTGTCGACCGTGACGCATTACTTCGACCGCGACGCTCGCCAGCTGCAGGTATCGATCACGGACACGCGCGCGAAGACGAAGAACATGCGCCGGGATCCGCGGGTGAGCTACCACGTGGCGTCGTCGAATGGGTGGTCGTACGCGGTGGCAGAGGGGCGCGCGGTGCTGTCGCCGGTCGCTTCGGCGCCGGACGACGAGGCGGTGGAGGCGTTGATCGCGCTGTATCGCAAGGTGGCCGGCGAGCACCCGGACTGGGACGAGTACCGCGCGGCGATGGTGGCGGATCGGCGGCTGGTGCTGACGGTGGAGATCGAGCGGGTGTACGGGCTGGTTCGCTGAGTTTTCTCGACGGTGTTCGGTTCGGGCGCTTGCTTGGGGTGTCACGCTCGGGTGTGATTCGGCAGCGCTGACGGTGCGCTTCAGGGGTACCGGTTTGGCCGTCTTGGCCGGTTTGACTGGTGCCCCTGGCTGCTCTCGGGTCAGCCTGGCCTGCGTGGGTGTTTCGGCCTGCGGAACTGGCCTCGGCGCGATTCGGCCTCGCTTACGCGGGCTGCCTTCTCGCGTGCCGTTCCGGCGGCTCAGCCCTTGCCTCGCCCCGCGTCCCGGCCGTCGCCTTCGCCGGTTTGGCTGGTGCCGCTGGCTGCTCTCGGGCCAGCCTGACCTGCGCGGGCTGTCTTCTATCGTGCCGTTCCCGGCGGCGCAGTCCTCGCGGGTGCCCTGTCCCGACCGTCGCCTTGGCAGGTTTGGCTGGTGCCCCTGACGCCCCTCGGGCTAGCCGGTTCAGGCGGGTGCGTCGATGTGCGGAACTGGTCCAGGCGCGATTCGGCTTCGCTTCACGAGGGCTGTCTTCTCGCCTGCCGTTCCCGGCGGCTCAGCCCTTGCCGTGCCCTGTCCCGACCGTCGCGTTGGCCGGGGCCCCGGCCTCGATCCGGTCCGCGATGTCCTCGATCTGCGCCAGGAGGCTGTCGGTCACCTCTTCGCCCAGCGCCGCACGCATGTAGAGGCCCTCGCCGACCAGCATCACCAGCTCCGCCGTCACCGGGTCCTCGACGTGCTCCAGCATCAGCTCGCGCGTGCGCTCGGTGCAGCGCCGCGACACTTCCGCCGCGACCGGGTCGTTGAGCACCAGCCGGAGCGCGGCCATCGTCGTGCGATGCAGTGCCAGGTCGCGTGTGACGTCGGTGATCGACGAGCGCAGGTAGTGCCGGACCACGCCCTCCGGCGCGTTGCGCGCGCGTTCGAGGTCTTCGTCGGTCAGCCGCTCCAGGCGTTCGAGGAGGCCGTCGCGCAGGGCGTCCTTCGAGCCGAAGTGGTAGAGCAGGCCGCCTTTGGACACCCCGGCGTGCGCCGCGACCGCGTCGAGCGTGATCTCGGCCGGGCCGCGGTCGGCGAGGATGACCTCGTACGAACCGAGGATGTGTTCACGTGCTGAAGGTTTAGCCATCACCTTGACTATACCGTCCAGACGGTTTACCTTCTACCTCGGGACCGAAACTGTACCGTCTGGACGGTACAAGAAAGGAAGAGTGCGCCATGGTGTGGCGCGGAGGCCAGTGGTGGGCTTTGGCAGTTCTGGTGCTGCCGGTCCTCCTGATCAGCGTGGACGCGACAGTGCTGGGGTTCGCCCTGCCCTACCTCAGCGAGGATCTCGCGCCCACGGGTGCGGAACAGCTGTGGATCGTCGACGTCTACTCGTTCGTCCTGGCCGGATTGCTGGTCTTCATGGGCACGCTGGGCGACCGGATCGGCAGGCGGCGGCTGCTGCTCCTCGGCGGCGCGGCCTTCGGTGCGGCGTCGGTGCTGGCGGCGTTCGCCACGTCGCCGATGATGCTGATCATCGCGCGGGCGTTGCTGGGCGTCGGCGGCGCGACGCTGATGCCGTCCACGCTGTCGCTGATCCGGAGCATCTTCACCGAGGACCGCACTCGGCGCACCGCGGTCGCGATCTGGAGCGCGGCGTTCTCCGGCGGGATGGCGGTCGGCCCGGTCGTCGGCGGCTGGCTGCTGGAGCACTTCTGGTGGGGTTCGGTCTTCCTGATCAACGTGCCGGTGATGGTGCTGCTGCTCGTCGCGGGCCCGTTGCTGCTGCCGGAGTTCCGCGACCCGAACCCGGGCCGCTTCGACCCGTGGTCAGCGCTGCTGTCCCTGGGCACGATGCTGCCGGTCGTCTACGGCGTGAAGATCGCCGCGACGGAGGGGCTGACCTGGTCGGCCGGTGCCGCGATGGTGCTCGGGCTCGCGCTGGGCGTGGTCTTCGTGCGCCGGCAGCGGCGGCTTGCCCAGCCGATGCTGGACCTGGGGCTGTTCGCCAACCGCAAGTTCGCCGGGTCGGTGATCACGAACTTGCTGGGAGTGTTCGCCCTGGTCGGGCTGCTGTTCCTGCTGCCGCAGTACCTGCAGCTGGTGCTCGGCCTGACCCCGCTGGTCGCGGCGCTGTGGATGCTGCCCGCGACGGTCGCCGGAGTCGTCGGCGCCCTGGCGGCCGCCTGGCTCGCGCGCCGAGTCCGGGTGCCGGTCCTGGTCACCCTCGGCCTGCTGCTCGGCGCGGCCGGCTTCCTGGTCCTGACCACCATCGGAGCCGACGCCGGACTGGCCGCGGTAGTGGTGGCGTTCGTCCTGGTCGGCGGCGGCGTGGCATTGTCCGAAACCCTGACGAACGACCTCGTGATCTCCGCCGCCCCGGTCCACCGCGCCGGTGCCGCGTCGGCGATCTCGGAAACGGGCTATGAGCTGGGCGGCGCACTCGGCACCGCTCTGCTGGGCAGCCTGGCCACGGCGGTCTACCAGTCCGGCCTGCCCGCCACCACGCCACCCGCAGCCCACGACACCCTGGGCGGCGCGGTAGCCACCGCACACGCCCTGCCCGCAGCCGAGGGTGCGGCGCTGCTGAACACCGCCCGAGAGTCCTTCGTGACGGCGCTGCACACAAGCGCGTGGGTGGGTGCCGCGATCCTCGTGTACACGGCACTGCAGGCGTACTTCCTGTTGGGCCGCAGGCGAAACCGCTCGCAGGACACTCAACGGGAGGAGCCCGCGATGTCCGCGTGACCCCCACCCCGTCAGGCAGGCGCACGAACCCCACCTGCCTGACGGGCTCCGCAATTCCGGTTGCTGGACAAGGGAAATGCCCCAGTCCGGGCCGCCCTGTCGATGCTCGACCCAGCCGACTACCCGTCGACGCTCGGCTCGCGTGACTGCCGGTCGGCGCTGGTCTCGCCTGACTGCCGGTCTACGCGCGGCTCGGGTGGCCGCTCTCCGGCGCTCGGCTCGCGTGGCTGCTCGCCGGGGCTTGGCTCGCGTGGCTGGCGGTCGATGCTCGGCTCGGTCGGCTGCCGGTCGATGCTCGTGTCGCTTGGCTGCTCTCCGGCGCTGGGCTCGCGCGGCTGCTCGCCGGGACTGGCTTGCGTGACTGGCAGTCGGCGCTGGGCTCGCGTGGCTGCTCGCCGGGGCTTGGCTCGCGTGACAGGCGGTCGGTGCTCGTGTCGCTTGGCTGCTCTCCGGCGCTGGGCTCGCGCGGCTGCTCGCCGGGACTGGCTCGCGCGACTGGCAGTCGGTGCTGGGCTTGCGTGGCTGCCGATCGGCGCTGGGCTCGCGTGGTTGCTCGGCGGGGCTTGGCTCGCGCGACTGGCGGTCGGTGCTCGGCTCGCGTGGCTGCCGGTCGATGCTCGGTTCCTGTGACTGGCGCTCGGCGCTCGGGTCGCGCGGCTATCCGTCGATGCTCGTCCACGCGGACATTGCCCGACGCCCGGTAGGCGAGAACGCCCCTGGCGCGACCGGATTCCGTTGGCCCTGGATTGTCGCAGCCCGGTGATGCACTCCCCTGAGCTACCAGCTCGACCACCGGCGGCTGCGGCTGGGCCGCGTCGCGTCTGTCTTTGCTGGCCGCCGGGTTCGCCGCGTTTGAGATTCGCTGCTCCCGGTTCGCTGGCCGTGGTTGCTAGCGCCGCGAGGATGCTCACCGGCGTGAGCGGGCTCGGCTTCTGTTTGGTCAGTGCGGACGGGTTCGCTACCTGAGCTGCGGCAAGGTGACCGGTTGCAGCGCTGGCCAGCGTCGCGTCTGTGGTCGTTGCTGGGGCTCGGGCCAACCGCGCTTGAGCCGCAGCGGTTCGGCTCGCTGTCGGCGGTCGTTTCTCCGGCGCGGCGTAAGGCGCGCGGAGTGGGAGGGTGCGGCTCCTACTCCGGCGCGCCCGGTGAAGTGCCGCCGGAGTGTTCGGTGCCCTGGGCAGCGTCATCTCTGGCCGCGCGGCCGCGCTCGAGGTTCTGCGCTCCCCGTTCGCTGGCGGCAGTGTTTGCCCGGTACGGATGCCGTGCGGGGGTAAGGCGTCCGGAGCGGGCGGGTTCTGCTTGGTCGGCTCGGTGAAGGTTCGCTGCCGCGCTTCCGGCGCGGCGAGCGGATGCGCTGGGCAACGGCGTCTCCGTGGTCGTTGCCAGGACTGGGACTAACCGCGCTTGAGGCGCAGCGGCTCCGCTTGCTGTCGGCGTCGTTTGTCCGGTGCGGATTCCGTTGCTGCGTAATAGCTTCAACCAGAACACTCACTGCCCGAAGCCTTCCCATGCGGCCACCGGATGCTGCGATCAGCTACATCTCTGCCTCCCCCGCTGGCCCAGCCCGAACACCTCCAGCGGGAGGAAGCCACCGGACCGGACTCAGCCCAACGAAGCGCTCGCCACCCGAAGTTCCTCCAGCGCCGCCACCAAATGCTCTGCCGGAGTCGGGTCCGCCTCGTCGCCGCGGTCGGTTTCCGACCACTCGGCGAACCCCCGCTTGAAAGCCAGCAGCCCCAACTCGCTGGCGAGCGCCGCAGTCGCTTCGGGTAGGCCTCGGGCGGTCAAGGCGGCAGTCATCGCCGCAGCGAGGCCGACGCTCTTCAACGCGTCTCGCTCCTGAAGTTCCGTGCTGGCCGCGACGGCGGCCCTCAACCGAGGGGCGATTTCCCGGTTCATCGGGCCCATCGCGGTCGCGGCGCGGCGCAGGCCGTTCGCGACGGCTTCCAGCGGGCTGGCTTCGGCGGGGGCGTCGGCGATTCCCTCCGCGAGCAGTCTGCTCAGTGTTTCCTGCCCGGCCACCAGCAGCTCCCGCTTGTCCGGGAAATGCCGGAAGAACGTGCTCTTGGTGACGCCCGCGCGCTCCGCGATCTGAGCGACCGTCGTGGCGTCGTAGCCCTGTTCGGCGAACAGGTCGACAGCCGCCACGACCAGGCGTTCGCGTGCTCCGGGTTCCCAGCGGGCCATGAAGTCCATCCTATGTGATGAGACCTTTGTCCCGTCACCCTGGTAGCGTGTGACGGGACAATAGTCCCATCACTTTCAGGGAGAGATCCATGCGCGTGTTTGTCACCGGCGCGACCGGTTTGGTCGGCTCCGCCGTCGTCGCCGAACTGCTGGACAACGGCCATTCCGTGGTCGCGCTCGCGAGGTCGGACGCCTCCGCCGCGGCGGCCGAAAAGGCTGGCGCCGAGCCGGTTCGGGGGGCGCTGGCCGATCTGGACGTCATCCGCGAGAACGCGGCCAAGGCCGACGGGGTGATCCATCTCGCCTTTGCCAACGCGTTCAGCAGCGCCGAAGCCCTCGCGAACGCGGTCGCCGAGGAGACTGCGGCGCTCAAGGCGCAAGCCGAGACGCTGGTCGGTAGCGGTCGGCCGTTGGTCGCGGTTTCCGGCACGCCGTTCGTGCCCGGCCGCGTGGCGACCGAGGCCGATCCGGTTTCGACGGACGGGCCGGTCGGCGGGAGGGGGCGCACAGTCACCGAGGTGCTGGGGTTCGCGGATCGCGGAGTCCGGACGTCAGCGGTGCGGCTGCCGCGCACGGTGCACAACAACGGCGAGGGCGGATTTGCCGGCCTGTTGACCAACATTGCCCGGCAAAGCGGAGTGTCCGGTTATCCGGGCGACGGCACGCAACGTTGGCCGGCGGTGCACGCGCTCGACGCGGCGGTCCTCTTCCGGCTCGCGTTGGAGAAAGCGGAACCAGGGACGGCCTGGCACGCGGTCGCCGACGAAGGCGTTCCGGTCGCGGACATCGCGGCAGTGATCGGACGGCGGCTGGGGCTTCCGGTCGAATCAGTGCCGGAGGAGACCTACGGCCCGCTCGGTCCGATCTTCGCGATGGACCAGCCCGCCTCCAGCGTCCACACCCAGCAAGCGCTCGGCTGGACCCCGAAGCACCCGGACCTGCTGGCCGACCTGGAGAACCTCGGCCGCTGACTTTGCGGTTCCGGCAAAGAACCTTGTCGTCCGGCGCGGTCAGCGGAATCGTGAACGGCGGAGGTGGTAACGAAAATGGCTCCGTCCGGGAAATCCGAAACCATGCAGGACGCGCAGTCCTGGGAAGACCTCTACCGCAGCCGCGAGCAGGTGTTCAGCGGCGAGCCCAACGGCGTGCTCGTCACCGAGGTCGAGGGGCTGGCGCCGGGGCAGGCGTTGGACGTCGGCTGCGGCGAAGGGGCCGACGCGCGATGGCTGGCCGCGCGGGGCTGGCAGGTGACGGCGCTCGACATCTCGCGCACCGCGTTGGAGCGGGCGGCCGCGGCCAACGCCGGGATCGCCTGGGTGTGTTCGGACCTGGCCGCGATTCCGCTTCCGGCGCGGGCGTTCGACCTGGTCAACGTCCAGTATTTCCCGCTCCGCAAGGACGAGCGGCTGCTGCGGAAGCTGCTCGACGCGGTCGCGCCCGGCGGGACTTTTCTCTTCGCCAGTCACGATCCGCGGGAGCTGTCGCCAGAACACGCCGGTTACTGCCAGCCGGACGACATCGCGCGGGCTCTCGGCGACGAGTGGACCGTGCTCGTCAACGAGAGCCGGCCGCGGGTAGCGCCTGCCCCGCCGGGCACCGCGCACACGCGCGACACCGTCCTGCGCGCCCGGCGGACCAGCTAATATCGGAATTAATATTCCGCACTGCGGAGAGGCCGGTTTACCATGCGGAGATGAGCAACGACGCCCTCCTCCAGCGGCTCCGGGACGACCTCGGTCCAGCCGCGGTGCTCACCGACGCTGACGTCACCGACGCCTACGCACGCGACATGATGCCGCTCGCTCCCTCGGGAAAACCGTTGGCGGTCGTGCTTCCGGCGGATACCGCGGGAGTACAGGCGACTGTCCGGGCTTGTGCCGAAGCGAGAGTCCCCATCGTGCCGCGCGGGGCGGGCAGCGGGCTTTCCGGCGCGGCCAACGCGATCGACGGCTGTGTCGTGCTTTCGCTGACGAAGCTGAACGAGATCCTGGAGGTCGACGCGGGCAACCGGCTCGCCGTCGTGCAGCCGGGCGTCGTCAACCTCGACTTCCGGTCCGCGGTCGAAAAGCACGGCCTGTTCTATCCGCCCGACCCGTCCAGCTACGACTGGTGCACCATCGGCGGCAACCTCTCCACCAACGCCGGCGGTCTCTGCTGCGTCAAATACGGGGTGACCACTGATTCGGTGCTCGGCTTGGAAGTCGTGCTCGCCGACGGGTCGCTGCTGAAAACCGGCCGGCGCACGGTCAAGGGCGTCGCGGGCTACGACCTCACCAAACTGTTCATCGGCAGCGAGGGCACGCTCGGCGTGATCACCCAGGCGACCGTGTCGCTGCGGCCGCTTCCGCAGGCCCCGGCCACTTTCGTCGCCGGGTTCAACACCACCGAAGCGGCCGGCGAGGCGGTCGCGCGTGCGGTGCGCGAGGGGTTGGTGCCGTCGCTGCTGGAGATCATGGACGCGGCGTCGATCAAGGCGTCCGAGGCCTACCTCAACACCGACCTCGGCGCGGGTTCGGACTGTCAGGCTCTCCTGCTCGGCCAGTCCGACGCCGGCGGCGAGGCGGCGCGGCGCGAACTGGCGCTGCTCGAGCAGATCTGCACCGACTGCGGCGCGGACCTCGTCTACGCCACGGACGACCTCGAAGAGGGCAAGATGCTGCTGCAGGCCCGTCGCGTCGTGCTGACCGCGCTGGAGACCTATGGCGTCTGGCTCACCGACGACGTCAGCGTGCCCCGCACCCGGATCGCCGAGCTGATCCGCGGCTGCGAACGGATCAGCGAAAAAGTGGGCCTCAAGATCGCTGTCGTCGGCCACGCCGGGGACGGGAACATGCACCCGACCATCGTGTACGCCCCCGATTCCGAGGACGAGTTCGCGCGCGCCCAGCAGGCGTTCGACGAGATCCTCGACGTCGGCCTGTCGCTCGGCGGCACGGTGACCGGCGAGCACGGCGTCGGCAAGATCAAGCGCGAATGGCTCGCCCGCGAGATCGGCCCGGTCGGAATCCGCGTGCACCGGCAGATCAAACAGGCCCTCGACCCGGAGAACCTCTTCAACCCGGGCTCGATGTTCTCGATGACCGACTGACCCGGATACGACGAAGCGGCGTCCGGAGACTCCGGACGCCGCTTCGGGACAATGCGGAAAGTCAGTCGCGCACGCGCGGGATCTGCTGCGTGACGTCGGCCGAGTTGTCGGCCGGACGCGCCTTCTTGCCGCGGCGGCCGCGCAGGTATTCGATCGCGATCGGCACCACCGACACCAGCACGATGAGCACGAAGATCGCGTCGACGTTGTCGCGGATGAAGCCGATGTTGCCGAGCAGCGACCCCAGCACGGTGATGCCCGCGGCCCAGAGGATGCCGCCGATGACCGTGTAGGTGAAGTAGCGCTTCGGGTCCATCCGGCCGATTCCGGCGATCCAGGTGATGAACGTCCGCACGAACGGCACGAACCGGGCCAGCACGACGGCCTTCGGCCCGTGCTTTTCCAGGAACGCGTGCGTCTTGTCGACGTACTCCTGCTTGAAGAACTTCGAATCCGGCCTGCTGAACAGCTTCGGCCCGACGAAGTAGCCGAGGTAGTACCCGACGAGGTTGCCCAGCAGCGCGGCGATCGTGACCAGCACGCACACCAGCCACAGCGGGGCCTTCAGGGTGCCGTTCGCGATGAACAGGCCCGCGGTGAACAGCAACGAGTCGCCGGGAAGGACCGGGAAGATGCTGCTCTCGATGAAGATGATCAAGCACAGCACGGCGATCACGGGGACCGTCAGCCCGTTCAGCAGATGCTGCGGGTCCAGCCACGACGGCAGCAGGGACATGGTGGTCACTGTGTTCTGGGCGAGAATCACACCGAAAACGGTACAGGGTGACTCAGTGCGACCTCATTGGGCAAGGAAGCGCAGGTCATCGGTGTGGGATCGGGGTGAAGAACTCGGCCCGGGAGTGCCCGCCGCGGTGGCCGTCCGGGCAAGCGGGAGGGGCGCGGGCTCAGATCAGCGTCAGCAGGCCGATGACGGACCCGGCGGCGAGGCCGAGCAGCACCGCGAGCAGCAGGACCCAGTGCGCGGGCAGCGGGCCGTTCTGCACCGGCTGAGCGGGGCGGCGGAGGGTCGCGTCGTTCGCCCCAGCCGGCGGGAGCGAGCCGGTGGCGCCGGCCGAGGAGCGGTCGGCCGCGTCGAGCGCGGCGCGTTCGCGGGCCAGCGAATCGGCTCCCGCCCCGGACAGCAGACCGTAGTTGGGCGGCAGTTCGGTGGTCGGGCCGGTTTGCGACGGCGCGCCAGCCTCGAACGAACCGGTTCCGGACATGCCGGGCCCGCCGGCGGTGCGGAACGAGCCCGTGCCGGAAGTGCCGGGCTGGAGCGAGCCCTGCGAGCCGGTGCCCGAAGCGCCGGCCGCGGCGTCCGCTTGCTCATCGGCCGGATTCGCCACGACGTGTGGAGCGAAGACAGCTTGGGCACGCAGCGCGTCGGCCAGTAACCGTTCCGGGTCTTTCGGCTCGCTCATCCGCTCCGTCCGCCTGTCGAGGGCTAGCTCGTCACGTACTCAAGGTAGCCCGGCCCGCCTCGGTCACCCATTCGCCCCGGTGCAGGACCCGGGTCGGGCGCAGGTCGTCGTCCAGGATCACGGCGTCCGCGGCCAGGCCGGGACGCAGTGCGCCGGTGCGGTCGGCGATGCCGAGCAGTTCGGCCGGTCGCGCCGAGGTCGCCCGGACGGCGTCCAGTACGTCGAGTTTCGCACCCTTCACCAGGTTGCGGAAGGCGTTGTCCATGGTCAACGTGCTGCCGGCCAGCGAACCGTTGTCCAGGGTGGCGACGCCGTCGTGGACGTCGACCTCCAGCCGGCCCAGCGTGTAGCGGCCGTCGGCGGCGTCGGTGGCCGACATCGCGTCGGTGATCAGCACCGTCCGGCCGCGGCCCGCGTGCTGCGCGGCCAGCCGCACGACCGTCGGGTGCAGGTGGACCAGGTCGCAGATCAGCTCGACGGTCACGCGCTCGTCGTCGAGCAGCACGCCGACCGGGCCCGGCTCGCGGTGGTGCAGCGGGCGCATGCCGTTGAACAGGTGGGTGGCGACCGTCGCGCCGGCGTCGATGGCCGGGACCAGCTGGTCGGCGACTCCGTCGGTGTGGCCGATCGCGGCGATCACGCCCGATTCGGCGAGCTGCCGGACGGCCTTGACGCCGCCGTGCAGCTCCGGTGCCAGCGTGACCATCCGGATCGAGCCGTGCCCGGCGCGCAGCAGCTTCTCGACCGTGCCGGTGTCCGGTTCACGCAGAGTGTCCGGATCGTGCGCGCCACAGCGGGCGCGCGAGATGAACGGACCCTCCAGGTGGATGCCCGCGAGATCGCCCTCCTGTACGAGTTCGCGCAGCGCGGCGATCTGCTCGGTGAGCAGGTCGATCGGGTCGGAGACCAGGCTCGCGAGCATGGTCGTGGTGCCGTGCCGCCGGTGCGCGCGGACCGCGGTGCGGATCTCGTCCGGGTCGAGCGTCGAGAACGACGCGCCTCCGCCGCCGTGGCAGTGGGTGTCCACGAAACCGGGTACGACCAGTGCCCCGGCGACGTCGACCGTCGCGGAGTCCGGGCTGCTCGGGGGCGTTCCGGTGCCTACCGCGGCGATCTGTCCGCCGGACACGGCGAGCCAGCCGTCGTCGAGTACGCGGTCCGGGGCCACGACGCGGCCGCCCGTGATGACGAAGTCTCCGGGGTGCTTCACGCGACCCAGCATATATTGGTCTGGACCAAGGAGGGCCGACCAGCGCGAGATTGGTCCGCCCAGGTCACTGTGGCGGCTGCATTGCCTTCTGCAATGCCTCCAGGGCCCGGCTGGCGGTTGACTTCACGGTGCCCTTCGAAATGCCCGCGGCTTCCGAAATCTCCGCTTCGCTCAACCCGCCGTAGTAGCGCAGCACGAGCACCTCGCGCTGGCGCGGCGGAAGCTTCGACAGGGCGTTGACCACGGCCTGGTGCTCGCTGGAGAGCATCGCGAGGCTTTCCGCGGACCGGGCGTTGACCGCGTGCGGGGGCACGTACTCGCGGGCGGTCTTGCGCCGGCGCAGCACGCTGCGCGATCCGTTGACCACGGCGGTGCGGAGGTAGCCGACCGCCGCGGCGGCGTCGCGGAGCCTGCCCCAGTTGCGGTGCAGGCCGGTGAACGCCTCCTGCACCACGTCCTCGGCGGTGGCCGGTTCGTCGACCAGCAGGATGGCCAGCCGCACGAGCCGCATCCGGTGCTGCCGGTAGAGGTCCTCCAGGGTCAACGGGGCGGTCGGCGGCTGCGCCGGGACCGGCCCGTCCATGGTCCGCAGGTGGCCGAGGGTCGCCTCGACGCTGCGTTCCGCGTTCCCCTCCAGCATGTATCCCCGCCCGTCCTCGACATGTCCGCTCAGCAGGCCCATTGGCGCGCGATAGGCACAGCGTGCGCACAGGTGCCGCCCATGCCTAGCCTATCGGGTCGGCCTCCCGCTGCCACCGCTCGCATGGTGCGTCCGCCCGCCGGTCACCGGTAGCGTCTGCGGCGTCACTGTCGTGCTCACCCCGGGAGTAAGCGCATGGCCTGGTACCTCGTCGAAATCCGCTATGTCCAGGAGAAGCTGGCCGATGTCCGGCCGCGGCACCGGGACTACCTGAAGGAGCACGTCGCGGCCGGCCGGGTCGCGGTCGCGGGCCCGCTCGCCGACAACTCCGGCGGCCTGGTGCTCTGGCAGGCCGAGGACGAGGCGGCGCTGGCCGAGCTGATCGACAACGACCCGTACGCGCTCGAGGGCGTGGTGGCCGAGCGCACCGTCCGCGAGTTCAAGCCGGTGCTCGGCGACTGGGTGCCCGCGCAGGGCTAAAGCTCCAGGACGGCGGGCCCGCGGTCGACGCAGATCCGTACGCGCCCGCCGTCTTCGGCCGCCACCTCGCAGGTGCCGCAGAAACCTTGGCGACACGAGTAAGGCACGTCCGGCAGCACCTCGCGCACCACGTCGAGCGTGGAGCGATCGGCAGGCACGTCGAGGGTGCGGCCGCTGCGGCGCAGCACGACGCGGAACGGTTCGCCGTCCACGATCGGCGGCGGCGAGAACCGTTCAAAGTAGACCGCGGCGGCTCCGGTGCGCGCCAGATCGACGCGGACGCTGGTGATCATCGGCACCGGTCCGCAGCAGTACACCGAGGCGCCGGCGGGCATTTCCTCCAGCAATTCCGCGCCGGACGCCGGAATGCCGAACTCCGTGTCCGGCCGGATCCGCACTCGCTCGGCGGGGAGTTCGCCGAGGAACGGCATCGACTCCCGGGACCGGCCGGTGTAGACGAGCCGCCAATCCGCGCCGCTTTCCTCGGCGCGACGCACCATCGGCAGGATCGGGGTGATCCCGATTCCGCCCGCCACGAAGTGGTACGCGGGCGCGGCGACGAACGGAAAAGCGTTGCGCGGACCTCGTACTGTCACGCGGGTTCCGGCGGCGAGTGCGTGCACTTCCGCGGACGCGGAACCGATGCGCCGCACCGCAATCCGGTAATGCGAAAGATCGGAAGGCGATCCGCACAGCGAATACTGGCGCACCGTACCGGAAGGCAGCAGCAAGTCGATATGCGCGCCGGGACGCCAAGCGGGCAGCGGATTTCCGTCCGGCCGCACCAACCGGAGACTCACCACCTCGTCGGCCTCGGTGCGCACGGCGTCGACGACCAAGGGAAGGCGACGGTCGACCTCGCGCACCGGCGGCCGCCGTCGTCCGGAAACCTCGGCCAGCCTTCGATAAGCCGCGCCGACCGCGACCAAAGTGGACATCAGCCGGTCGCGTCGGCCGCTGCCGTCGAGCCGGGGCGGGAACTGCGGGGCGGTCATCGCGGAGCGTCGGCGGCCCGCGCCGCGGGCGAACTCGCCAGGTACGCGACCGCCTGGTCGGTGTTGCCGGTTTCGGTGGGGTGATAGGACTTCCGGAAGTACGGCCGGATTTCCCGCAGCAGCTCGCGTGGTCCGGGCAGCAGCCCCTGGCGGGCGGCCCGCCGGTACGCCCGCCAGCTGGTGCGGCCCGGGCGCGTCGGGTCGTTCTTCATCAGGAACCGCGTGCCGCGCAGGAAAATCCACGCCAGCACCGGAGTCACCACGAGCATCGAACGCACGCGCCGAACGTACCGGCCGTCGAGGTGGCAGAACAGGTCGAACGCCACCGACCGGTGCTCGACTTCCTCCGCGCCGTGCCAGCGAAGGAGATCCAGCATCGTCTCGTCGGCTCCGGCCGCGTCGAGTTCCTTCGCGTCGAGAATCCACTGGCCGAGAAACGCCGTGTAATGCTCGATCGCCGCGACCATCGCGAGCCGTTCGATCAGCCATTCCCGGCTCGCGCCGGGCCGGTCGCCGAGCAGCCGCCGGAACATCCACTCCATCTGCGCGAGGTAGGGCCGCACGGAAACCCCGGCGGACTCCAGGTGCGCGGCCGCGCCGTCGTGCGCCTGCGCGTGCATCGCCTCCTGGCCGATGAACCCGAGCACGTCCTCCTTGAGCCGCTCGTCGCGGATCAGCGGGACGGCCTGCTTGAAGACCTCGACGAACCAGCGTTCGCCCTCGGGCAGCGCCAGATGCAGCACGTTGATGCTGTGCGTGGCCTGCGGGTGCCCGGGAATCCAGTGCATCGGCAGCTTCGACCAGTCGAACTCCACGTCCCGGGCGTGCAGGACGATCTGTTCGTGGTCGGCGCTCATGACCGGCCGCTCAGTTCGTAATCGCTCGGCTCGACGCGTCGGGTCTCCAGCCAGTACCGCCAGGTGAAGCCCGGCCAGATCGTCCGGTTGACGCCCTTCGAGTCCAGGTACCAGCTCTTGCAGCCGCCCTGTGTCCACACGCCCTTGACGAGCTTGTCCTGGATCTGCTCCTGGAATTCCTCCTGCACCGACGGCCGCACGTCCAGTGCCGCCGCACCGCGCGAATCGGCCAGCCGGATCGCGTCGACCACGTAGCGGGACTGCGATTCGATCATGAACACCACGGAGTTGTGGCCGAGCGCGGTGTTCGGGCCGAGCAGGAAGAACAGGTTCGGGAACCCGGACACGGTGATGCCCTTGTGCGTCTGGATCCCTTCGGTGGCCCAGGTTTTCGCGAGATCGCGGCCGCCGACGCCGGTGATGTCGAGGTACTCCAGCGCGTCGGTCACCTTGAAGCCGGTGCCGTAGATGATCGCGTCGACCTCGTGCTCGACTCGGGCGGTGTCGACGATGCTGTGCGCGCGGACCTCGGCGACGCCGTCGGTGACGACCTCGACGTTCGGCCGGTCCAGGGCCGGGTAATAGTCATTCGAAAGCAGGACGCGTTTGCAGCCCATCGTGTAGTCGGGCGTGACTTTCCGGCGCAGCGCGGGGTCTTTGATGCCCTTCGCGATGTGCCGGCGCGCGAGGATTTCGGCGGCCTGCATGAGTTTCGGATGCCCGTTGAACCCGATCGCGCGGGATTCGAGCATCCAGTACAGCGCGTTGCGGTACAGCCGCTGCGTGCCCGGAACGCGCTTGAACAACTGCTTGGCCCAGCCCGGCATCGCGTGGTCCGGCTTCGGCATGATCCACGGCGGCGTGCGCTGGAACAGCGTCAATTCGCCGACCTCGGGCGCGATCTTCGGCACGAACTGCACGGCGCTCGCGCCGGTGCCGATCACCGCGACCCGCTTGCCGCTCAGGTCGAACTCGTGGTTCCACTGCGCCGAATGCCACGTCTGGCCCTTGAACTTGGCGATGCCGGGCAGTTTCGGGATCTGCGGGATGTGCAGGCCGCCGACGCCGGCCACCACGAACTGGGCGGAGAACTCGGCGCCGCCCTTGGTTTCCACCGTCCATCGGCGTTCGCCCTCGTCCCAGTGCGCGCCGGTGATCTCGGTGCCGAACCGGATCTTGTCCCGCAGCCGGTAGGAGTCGGCCACGCCCTTGAGGTAGTCGAAGATCTCCGGCTGCGGCGAGAACGACCGGCTCCAGTCCGGGTTCTGCGCGTAGGAGAACGAGTACATGTGCGACTGGATGTCGCACGCGCAGCCCGGGTAGGAGTTGTCT
This sequence comes from Amycolatopsis orientalis DSM 43388, assembly GCF_000411975.1. Lineage (GTDB taxonomy): Bacteria > Actinomycetota > Actinomycetes > Mycobacteriales > Pseudonocardiaceae > Amycolatopsis > Amycolatopsis orientalis_D. The sequence continues at coordinate 163,704 of NZ_ASXG01000015.1, read as the reverse complement.
CGCCAGGTGCCGCCGACCTCGTCGGCCTTCTCCAGGATCACGTAGTCCCGGATGCCCGCTTTTTCGAGCTGGATCGCCTGGCCGAGCCCGGAAAACCCGGTGCCCACGATCACGACCTTGAACCGCTCGGTCATCTTGTCGGCCTCCGCTGCGCTGGGGGTCTGGCAGCGTTGATGTTACCTCAGGTAACAGTTACTCGAAAGTACTTCCTACTCGTCAGTACCACTCGGCAGCCGATAGACCACCAGCGTCTGCTCCGGACGCTCGGCCACGTGGAACGCGGCGTGCGTCGCCGTGACGACGCCCAGCCGAGGGTGCCGAAAGCGCTTGTGACCTGCGTGGCTGAACTGGATTTCGTAGTGCGGCCACCACTCGCGCACCTGCGGGCTCGCCTCGGTCAGCTCGGCCACGAGCCGGGTCACCCTCGGGTGGCCGGGATGCTGTCCGGCGATCGCGCGCAGCCGGGCCAGAATGTTGCGCGCTTCCTGCTCCCAGTCGACCAGGACCTCTCGGGCGGCGGGCTCGGTGAACATCCAGCGGACGACGTTGGCGCCTGGCTCGATGTTCTTGAACAGCTCCAGGGCGGCGTCGTTGCAGGCGAGCAGGTCGTAACAGATGCCGGTGACGTACGCGGGATTGCCGCCCAGCATCGCCGGAACGCCCGCGACCTCGGGGGCAGCCTCTTCGGGCGCGTACTCGGGCGTCGCTCCACCGTCGGCGAGACGGCGCAGATGCTCCTGCTCCGTGCTGGTCAGCCGCAGTGCCCGGGCCAAGGAGTCGAGGACCTGGTCGGACGGGCGGACGTCGCGGCCCTGCTCGAGGTAGGTGAGCCAGGTGGCGCTGATTCCGGCCAGCAAGGCCAGCTCTTCCCGGCGCAATCCGGGCGTGCGGCGACGTCCGGTGACCGGCAGGCCAGCGTCGGCCGGGGAGATTCGCTCGCGGCGGCTGCGCAGGAAAGTACCCAGTTCGGCGCTCACCCTAGAACCTCCAGTACCAGAATAACGCGATTCTGGATACCAGCTTAGCGGCGCGCGAGGCTGGTCTCATGCGAGCTTGGACTGTTGACGCACAAGGCCTGCGCCTCTCCGAGGTGCCAGAACCCGCGCTGCGAGGCGGCGGAGTGGTCGTGGAGGTGCTCGCCGCGCACCTCCCGGCTTACACGAAGGTGGTGGTGACCGGAGGACGCGGCGACCTGCCGAAGCCGTTGATCCTCGGACCGTTGTGCATTGGCCGGGTAACTGACGTCGCGCCGGACGGTTTCCATGTCGCGCCGGGTGATCTCGTGGTGAACACCGCGCTGCTCGACGCGGGCGACGGCGACGAGATCCTGGTCGGCTGGGTCGGCCTCGGCGCTTCCGGCGGCACCGAACGCACGGACCGGATGCGCGAGGTGTGGCGGGACGGTGTCTTCGCGGAGAAAGCGTTGTGCGCCAAGGAAACGATGGTCAAACTGCCGGGTGCGGAGAATTACCCGGACCCGGCGCGGCTGGCGTTTCTGCCGTGGCTCTGCGTCGCCGCCTCGGGACTGCACGCCGCGGGTCCGCTGGCCGGACGCGACGTCGCGGTCATCGGCGCGACCGGACAGATGGGCGGTGCCGCGGTGCTGCTGGCGCTGGCGGAGGGCGCGGCGACGGTGACGGCGGTCGGCCGCAACAAGGTGGCGCTCGACCGGTTGGCCGAGCTCGATCCGCGCGTGCGTATCCACCAGCTGACCGGCGATCGCGCGACGGACGCGGCGGCGATCGGCCCGGTCGACATCGCCCTCGACGCGCTCGGCGCGACACCGACGGCGGACGCGACGATGGCCGCCTACGACAGCCTGCGGGTGCGCGGCACCCTGGTGCTCGTCGGCGGCGTACGCCAGGACCTGACCATCCCGTACGGAGAATTCATGCACCGCCGGCTCACCCTGCGCGGCTCCTGGATGAGCGACGACGAGACGGTGCGGACGGTGTGGAACCTGATCCGTTCGGGTGCACTGGACCTCTCCGTCGTCGAGCTGCTGACGGTGGGTCTCGATGATCCGGAATCCGCTCTCGACCTGGCGGAACGCACGTCGGGCCTCAGCTTCGTCGCCCTCGTGCCCTAGTAAACGCCGCCGAGTTTCGTGTGGTCCCAGCTCGCGATCCTCGTCGGACGCAGGATCAGCCCGACGCGCTTCGGCGCCTGCCGTTCGACGAGGGTCCGCAGCTCGTCGGGCACCGGCGCGCCCGGCTCGATCCCGGAGTAGCGCATCATCAGCGCGGTTCCCATCTTCGTGACCTGGTCGGTGTCGTCGACCAGCTCGACGTCCGCCTCGAAGGAGAGCCCGCGCAGCTGGTCGTAGGAATCGCCGCTTTCGATCAGCACGGTCGCCTCGGGCAGCCGGCGCAGGTTTTTCGCTTTCTGGGAGCTGCCATACGTCCACGTCGCGACCCCGCCCTCGTGCGGGTAGTACCAGAGGGCGGTGAGGTGCGGCCTGCCGTTCGGGCCGATCGAGGCCACGTTGATGATCTTCTGCTCGGCCAGGTAGGCCTGCACCTCGTCCGGCGTCATCCGGATCTGGTCGCGACGGGACATGGCGCTCCTCAGCTGCGTTTGGTGGCCGCGCGCCCGCCGTGGCCGTTGACCGACGACTCGAACGCGCCGCGCTCCTCGACGTCCTTCAGCGCGGCCCGGTCCGCTGCCGGCACCCGGGTCCGCGCGCCGAGTTCGACGATCGGCGGCAGGAACGAGCGCAGCAGCTTCAGTCCGCCGACCCAGCGTGGCACGTGGATCGTCCGGGCGCGGCGCAGAATTCCGGCCTCCAGGTCGTCGAGCGCGACGTCCAGCGGGTAGGTCTTGCCGAGCAGACCGGGCATTCCGGCCCGCAGCTTGCCGAACACCGGGTGCGCGTCGGCGCTTTCGACCAGGTCGGTGCGGATCCAGGTGGGGTGCGCGACGCCGACCTTCACGCCGAGGTGGGCGACCTCCGCGCGGAGGCTGTTGCAGAACGCTTCGACGCCCGCCTTCGCCGCGGCGTAGTTCGCCATGCCGGGCGCGTGCGTGATCGCGGCGAGCGAGGAGATGGCGAGCAGGTAGCCGCGGCGTTCGATGACGTGCGGCATCGTGACGCGGAACGTGCGCCACACGCCGAGCAGGTCGACCTCGATCACGCGCTCGAACGCGGAGCGGTCCACCGAGCGCACGAACCCGGCGGTCGCGATGCCCGCGTTGGCGATGACGATGTCGATGCCGCCGAAGTGCTCGACCACCGCCGCGGTGACGCGCTCGAGGTCGTCCCAGCTGGTCACGTCGGCTTCCCAGGACTTCGCGCTGGGCCCGATCCGCTTGGCGACCGCTTCCTGTTCGTCGGCTTCCAGCCCGACGAGCGCGACCTTGGCGCCGCGCGCGGCGAGCCGCTCGGCCAGGCCGGCTCCGATCCCGCGAGCGGCTCCGGTGATGAGCACGACCTTGCCGTCGACCTGCTTCTGCTGAGCCACGGTGCCCTCCTGAGCCGGTTTTCGCCTGTCCGGAGGGCACCGTACAACAACCTACCCGCAGTAAGCTACTCCCCGGTAAGTATCAGCTGGACGCTTCGCCCAAAGCGGTGAGTTCGGCGTCGGTCAGAGTCAGCTCGACCGAGGCGAGCAGATCGGCCAGCTGTTCCGGGGTGCGGGCGCTGGCGATCGGCGCGGCGACGGTCGGCTGCTGGCGCAGCCAAGCGAGCGCGACGCTGGCGACCGAAGTCTGGTGTGCGGCGGCCACCTCGTCCAGCGCGGCGAGCACCCGTTCGCCGCGGGCGTCGAGGTATTCCAGTGCTCGCGGAGCGCGCGGCGAGTCGCCCGGCTCGTCCTTCGAACGGTACTTGCCGGTGAGGAATCCCTTGGCCAGGCCGAAATACGGCAGGGTCACCAGGTTCTCGCGGGCGACGAGCGGGGCCAGCTCGCGCTCGTAATCCCGCTCGACCAGGTTGTAGTGCGGTTGCAGGGCGACGTAGCGGGCGAGGCCGTTCTGGTCCGAAATGGACAGTGCGGCGGAGAGCCGGTCCGGTTCGTAGTTGGACGCCGCGATGTAGCGGACCTTGCCGTCGCGGACGAGCTGGTCGAACGCGCCGAGGGTTTCTTCGAGCGGAGTGTCGAGATCGTCCTTGTGCGCGTAGTAGAGGTCGATGTGGTCGGTTCGCAGGCGGCGCAACGATTCCTCGACCGCCGCGGCGATGTTCTTCGCGGAAAGCCCCGGCCGCTGGTCTCCCATGCCGACCTTGGTGGCGATGACGATGTCGTCGCGGCGGCCGCGCTTGGCGAGCCAGTTGCCGATGATCGTTTCGGAACCGCCTCCGCCGCCGTAGGTGTTCGCGGTGTCGAGGAAGTTGCCGCCGGCCGCGGTGTACGCGTCGAGAACAGCGAATGAAGCGGGTTCGTCCGCGGTGTTGCCGAAGACGTTGCAGCCGAGGTTGAGGCCGTGGATATCCAGTTCCGTGGAGCCGAGCTTCGTCATGCTTTCGAACCTAATCCGGCCGGGGCGGGAGGAAAACCGGGTTCTCGCGCGTTGGGCGGGACATGGCTATCGAATTGGGCAAGCTAGGCGTGTGGCGGATGTCGGCCCAGGTGGACGGCGCGTTCGCCGCCGAGGTGGAGAAACTGGGCTACGGCACGATCTGGCTCGGCGGTTCGCCCGGCGGCGACCTGGCGATCGTCGACGAGGTGCTGGCCGCGACCGAGCGGATCAAGGTCGCCACCGGCATCGTCAACATCTGGGCCGACGCGCCCGAGGGCATCGCACAGGCGTTCCACCGGATCGAGGGAAAGCACCCGGGCCGGTTCCTGCTGGGCGTCGGCGCGGGCCACCGCGAGCACACGCAGGAGTACAAGAAGCCGTACGCGGCGCTGGTCGAGTACCTGGACGCGCTCGACGCGGCCGGGGTGCCCCAGGAGTCGCGCGCGCTCGCCGCGCTCGGCCCGAAGGTGCTCGAACTCGCCCGCGACCGCACCGCGGCCGCGCACCCGTACCTGACCACTCCGGAGCACACGCGGGCCGCGCGCGAGATCGTCGGGGCTTCCACGCTGCTCGCGCCCGAGCAGAAGGTCGTCTTCGACACCGATCCGGAGCGGGCGCGCGAGACCGGCCGCAAGACGGTGCGGTTCTATCTCGGCCTGTCCAACTACACCGCCAACCTGCGCAAGCACGGCTTCACCGAGGAGGACCTGGCCGACGGTGGCAGCGACCGCCTGATCGACGCGCTCGCTGTCCACGGCGACGCGAAAGCCCTGGCCAAGGGTCTGCAGGCGCATCTCGACGCGGGCGCCGAGCACGTCAGCGTGCAGTCGCTGGACGCGGATCCGTTCCCTGCCTACCGGGCAATCGCGGCCGAGCTGCTCTGAATCGCTCCAGTCGGTTTCGTCTCGTGTGAGGTAGGACCGGTCGCCCCGGCCGGTCCACCTCGTACGATGCCGCTGTAGAAGCCAGTCGTCTCGAGGAGGAACCGATGCCCATCGCCACCCCCGAGGTGTACGCGGAGATGCTCGACCGGGCGAAGAAGAACGAGTTCGCCTACCCGGCCATCAACGTGACCTCGTCGGAAACCGTGAACGCCGCGATCCGCGGGTTCGCCGAGGCGGAGAGCGACGGGATCATCCAGTTCTCCACCGGCGGCGCGGAGTTCGCGTCCGGGCAGAAGGTGAAGGACATGGTCACCGGCGCGACCGCGCTGGCCGAGTTCGCCCAGGTGGTGGCCGCGAAGTACGACGTCAACGTCGCGCTGCACACCGACCACTGCCCGAAGGACAAGCTGGACGGCTTCGTCCGCCCGCTGATCGAGATCTCCGCCGAACGCGTCCGCGGCGGCGGCCTGCCGCTGTTCCAGTCCCACATGTGGGACGGTTCGGCCATCGACCTGGACGAGAACCTGCAGATCGCGCAGGAACTGCTCGCCAAGGCCGCGGCGGCGAAGATCATCCTCGAGGTCGAAATCGGCGTTGTCGGCGGCGAGGAAGACGGCGTCGCGAACGACATCAACGAGAAGCTGTACACCGCTGAGGGCGACTTCGTGAAGACGGTCGACGCGCTCGGCGCCGGCGAGAAGGGCCGCTACCTGCTGGCCGCGACCTTCGGCAACGTGCACGGCGTGTACAAGCCGGGCAACGTGCAGCTGCGCCCGGACGTGCTCAAGCGCGGCCAGGAAGTGGTGTCCGAGAAGCTCGGCCTGCCGGCCGGCTCGAAGCCGTTCGAACTGGTCTTCCACGGCGGCTCGGGCTCGCTCCCGGAGGAAATCCGCGAGGCGGTGTCCTACGGCGTGGTGAAGATGAACGTGGACACCGACACGCAGTACGCGTTCACCCGCCCGATCGCGGACCACATGTTCAAGAACTACGACGGCGTGCTGAAGATCGACGGCGAGGTCGGCAACAAGAAGACCTACGACCCGCGCAGCTACCTGAAGGCGGCCGAGGCAGGCATGGCGGCCCGGGTGGTGGAGGCTTCGCAGGCCCTGGGCTCGGCGGGCAAGAAGCTGAGCTGACCGGATTTTCCGACGGGGAGGCCGTCTCGGGCTCAGTGCTCGGGCGGCCTCCCTGTTTTCGTGCGTTGACGGTTGCCCATCGCATCGGTTGGCTGGACCGGGACGAGGGAGGAACTCCATGACCTACACCGGAGTGGTGACCACCGGCGGCCCCGCTGATGTGCGGGAGACCAGCGGCCTGACCATCTCGAAAGTCTCCGTCGGCACGATCGACAACAACGCGTACCTCCTGCGCTGCCGCGCCACCGGAGAACAACTGCTGATCGACGCGGCCGCCGACCCGCAAACGCTCCTCGCCCTGGCCGGCGACGGGGGCCTCGCGTCGATCGTGACGACGCACCGGCACTGGGACCACTGGATCGCGCTGGAAGAGGTCGCCGAGGCCACGGGTGCCCGCACCTACGCGGGCCGCGACGACATCGAGGGGATCAAGGCCCGCATCGACGTCCCGGTAGACGACGGCGACACCATCCGCGTCGGCGAGGTCGAGCTGACGGCCCGGCATCTCGTCGGTCATTCGCCGGGCAGCATCGCGCTCATTTACCGTGACCCGGAAGGAAGTCCGCACCTCTTCACAGGCGATTCGTTGTTCCCGGGCGGAATCGGGAACACGGAGAAGGATCCGGCTCGCTTCGCGTCGTTGCTCAAGGACGTGGAGGAGAAGCTCTTCGGGGAACTGCCGGACGAGACGTGGTTCTATCCAGGGCATGGCGGCGATTCCACGCTGGGAGCCGAACGGCCGAAGCTGCCGGAGTGGCGCGAACGGGGCTGGTGAGTCGGACTGCTTTTGGCCTGGGACATCGTTATTGGTCGCGCACCCCAATGACGACCGAAAGGTTCGGCATCGGATGTAGCCGTTTAAACGGGTATTACCTCGACCATGGTGCCCAGGCCTTTGAAGTCGTCCGCGTTGCGGGTGTAGAGCGGCAATCCTCGAGAGGACGCGATGGCAGCGATCATGAGATCCATCCGACGGGGCCGAGGGTCCCGCTTCGCCGCGAGCACCAGAGCGACCAACGTCCCATAGCGGGCGGCCGCTTCGCCATCGAATGGCAGCGGCGCGAAGTCGACGATAGCGGCACCGAGCTTCTCTGTGCGCGCCGCGCGAACGGCGGCATCCTTCGCCATGGCTACGCCCTGATGCAGCTCAGCCATGGTGACAGCGGTGAGTTCCGGGATCTTGGGCAATGTCGCAGGATCGAGACGGCTGAGGTCGATGTACGTACAGGTGTCGAGCACACCTGCCTCGCGGCGTTCAGCCACGAGACCGCTCCCACGCATTGTCGGAATCCACCCGATCCTCGCTCCCGAAGAATTCGTCAGCCTCCTGCCGCATCTGGGCCGCCTCAACCGCGGGCAGCCTGCGATGCCGGTCCACCAATTCCTCGGCCGTGAGCTGACGCCTGCGTGGTATCGGTCGCAACTCGGCGACCTCGACGCCATTGCGAGTGACGTGGTAGGTCTCGCCTGCCTCGACCGCGTCCATGACGGCAGCGGAGTTGTTGCGGAATTCCCGCTGAGTGATCACCTTCACGGCGTCTAGTGTAGCCCCACGTAGCTCGGCGGGCTACGCATGCCTCGTCCTCTCGAGGCGTCCCGCCTACCACTCCGTCACCGAGAGCACCGCCGGAAACTCCTCCGGGAACCCGTCCGTTCGCCGCCACGGGAGGTCGATCACGATCCCGTCCCCCGTGCGGGTCCACCGCAGCGGCCGGGAAGGCCCGCCCAGTAAGCGGATGCGGGATCGGCTGCTGAGCGGCACGTCTCCCGGCACGAGAAGCCGGCCGTCCGGCCAGCGGAGGGGGATCAGGTTGAACGCGCCGCGCGTGCGGGTGTAGCAGAGGTCGCCGTCCATCGCTCGGATCCAAGGGGTCGAACCGTAGATCGCGCGGCCGTTGAGGCGCAGCCAGCGGCCCATGTCCAGCAGCCGCGAACTCATCCAGTCCGCGATCGTGCCGTCCTCTCGCGGGCCGATGTTGAGCAGCAGGTTTCCGTTCTTGCTGACGACTTCGGCCAGCAGCCGGAGCAACTGCGCCGAGGTTTTGATCTTCGCCGGATCCTCGTTCTCGTTGTATCCCCACGACTTCCCGATGTTCAAGCAAGCTTCCCATGGGTCCGGGCGCAGGACGTACTTCTTGTTATCCCCTTCTACGGTCGCGAAATCCGCCTGTGCGGTCTCGAACCGGTCGTTGGCCAGGACGCTCTTCGGGTGCGGACGGTCGGCGGCGTTGCGGTAGTAATACGACAGGATCTCGTCGCTCCGCCAGTCCCACGTTTTCGGCCGGAAGATCGGGCCGCCGCCGAATTCGTGGTAGCCCTGGCCGTCTGCCCACAGAATATCCGGATCGTAGTGGTCGATCAGGGTTTTCAGGTGCACGTGCTCGTATTGCGTCACGTAATCGGTGACTGGGCGATAGCCGGTGTAGGGGATTTCCACTCCGGTGTAAGGTTTCTGGGCGCGGTCCCGAGTGCGGGGCTGTAGAACTCGCCCAGCGAGTAGTAAAGACCGCGTTTGAGCGAGGATCCTTCGGCTGCGGAGAAGAGTTCGCCGACCAGGTCTCGGCCGGGGCCCAGGCGGACGGAATTGCGGTCGGACGCGGTGTTGCGGAACAGCTGGAAACCGTCGTGGTGCTTGGAAGTCAGCACGAAATACCGGGCTCCCGCTTGTTCGAACAGCCGTACCCAAGAGCGCGGGTCGTAGCGGCGGGCGGTGAAGCGCGGAATGAACTCGTCGTACGCGAAATCCGCGCCGTAGGTCGCCAGGTGGTGGTCACGGGTTCCGGTGCCGCGTGCGGGATCCGTGACATTCATGGCGTACAAGTACCACTCCGCGGCGTGTTTAGCGTCGCCCCAAGCCGCGGCTGAGTAAACGCCCCAGTGGATGAAGATGCCGAATTTGGCGGAGGGATACCAAGGCGTGGCGACCGGGGCGGCGTGCGCTTGGGGCGTGGTGAGTCCGAGCAGTCCGGCTGCGCCCGCCGCGGCGAGCGCGCTGCGACGGCTGATTCCTGCCTGGTCCATGACGCATCCACTCCTGGCGGCGGCGGTGGTCATCAGATGTCTTGGCCTTTCAGGGGTACCAGTTCACTTAAGGACCGGCAAGCTTCCTGTCTGGTCAAGACAAGTTTCACATGTATGAACGCGACAGTTGGCCGATTGACTCGGCTGGCCGCCTTTCTTATGGTCGACCGAATACATCAGATCTATGAAGGGTGGCGGCAATGGGTGCAGCGTGGGAAACCAGTCGGCGGACGGCGCTGCGCGGCGGGGTCGCCCTCGCGACACTCGCCGCCACCGCGGGGACCGCGTTCGCCGATCCGAAGCCTGCCGGACGACGGTTGCCGTTCCTGCTCGACATGGTCCAGAACAACCCCGGCGAACCGCTGTTTTCCAGTCGCTTCAACGATCCCCGGACGTTGGAAAGCTACGGCTACGACGGTCAGGTGATCAACGAGTTCACCCCGCCGCAAACCGCAATCACCTTCGAGACGTTCGACGAGCGCATTTTCCCCGCCGGCTCCCCTGGTCGCGCGTGGGTCGAAGCCACTGCGAAGAAGATCGACGCCCACATCGCGCGAGCGCACGCGGCGGGCATCGCGGCGTACTTCTTCACCGACATCATCGTGCTGCCGAAACGACTGGTCGAACTCTACGGCGGCCAAATCCTCGACAGCCAAGGAAGAATCAGCTTCGACCGCCCGCTCACCCAGAAGATCCACCGGCTGATGCTGCGCGAGATCTGCGCGCGTTTCCCTGGCCTGGACGGAATTGTCGTACGCACCGGCGAGACTTACGTGCAGAACGTACCGTTCCACACCGGAAACAACCCGATCACCAACGGCGCCGCCAGTCATCTGACCCTGCTCGGCCTCCTCCGCGACGAGCTGTGCGTACGCGCTGGCAAGCGGGTCTTCTACCGCACTTGGTCCACCGGAAGCGACAAGCTGACCAGTGACCCGGATTTCTACCGGCAGGTCACCGACCAGGTCGACACGCACGAAAACCTGGTATTCTCGATCAAGCACACCGCGAAGGACTTCTGGCGGACGATCCCGTTCAACCGAACCATCGGTGTCGGCAAACACCGGCAGATCATCGAGGTGGAATGCCAGCGCGAGTACGAGGGCAAGGGCGCGTTCCCGAATTACGTGATCGACGGCGTGGTCAACGGCTTCGAGGAATTCCGCACCCAGCCGCGTACCGGCCCGATTGGACTCGCCGAGGTAGCCGACAATCCGATCATCGCCGGAGTCTGGACCTGGTCCCGCGGCGGCGGCTGGCGTGGACCGTATCTGCGGAACGAATTGTGGTGCGACCTCAACACCTGGGTGATCGCCCGCTGGACCCGCGACACCGGGCTGGGCGAGGAAGGCGCGTTCCACGAGTACGCGACCACGCGGCTCGGGTTGCACGGGGAGGCAGTCCGCCTTTTCCGAAGGCTGGCCCTGCTGTCGGCGGCCGCCGTGCTGCGCGGGCATTACAGCGTGGTGCACCCGATGGGCCGGCTGATGTGGACCCGCGACCAGTTCCTCGGCGGTTCCGACAAGGACCTGACCAGCGATTACGCCGCGATCGTTGCGGCCGGACGGGTCGAGCCGGTGCTAGCCGAAAAGGCCGGCGCGGCCCGGATGTGGGACGAAATCGTCGCACTGGCCGACACGATCCCGCTGCGCGACCACGCCGATCGGACGTACCTGCGAGTGTCCGCCCGCTACGGCCAATCCTGGCACCGCGTCGTACACCACGGTTGGGAAGTAATGCTGCGCGGCTACGCCGGCGGATACGACAAAACGGCAATGCGCTTTCACCTCGCCCGCTACGACGCGGAATGGCAACGCTGGCAACAACTCGCCAAAACCGAACCGTCCTGTGCGACGCTGTATCAGCCGTACAGTTTCGGCCCGAAAGGCCCAGACGGGTTGTACAACGCCGACCCGGACCACGGCATGAAACCGGCTACCGACTACTACCGCGGTCTTCTGTCCAGTTAGGACTTCACGGCGCCCACCAAAGAAAGTCCCTCGGCGGAAGCGGTCGAATGGCAGCGCCACGCTACGCAGCGATCGAACGCCGAGAATCCCACCACTCCTTAGCCGGACCAGCCCCAGCCCACAACGCGAACACCGCTACCACCGCGACCAGCGCCGTCCAATACGCCACCGGCGGTGCCGATTCCGTCTGCTGGTCCCCGAGCAGCCAAGGCCGCAACTGGGACTGGACCCAGAACGCGCCATACCCGAGCACAGTCACCAAAACCGCTCCCGCAGCCGCGGGGCGGGGCAGCAGGAAGGCCAGATCCACCGCCAGCCCGACGGCCAGCAGATGGAACGGCACCGTCGACACCGGGAATCCCAGCGCCAGCAGCAGGAGCCACATCACCGCGCGATACGCGACGTACGCCCCGGCCACGGTCAGTGCGGCCCAGCGGCGTCCGGCAGTTTTCCGGGCGAGCACGAGGATCAGCGCCGAAACCCCGATGCCCCACAACGGGTACACCCACTCCGGGATCGGCATCGTGAAGTGCAGCACCGCGGCTCGGTCGACCGGGTGGCCGATCTGGTTGGCGGCGAAGGAAAGCAGGGACGGCTCGGCCTCGGGCGTGCCGCGTTCCCAGGCGCGCAGGCCGAGGATTCCGTACTCCTGCTGGCCGTTCGGGAAGAAGGTGTTCTCCAGGAAGAACGCCCACAGCGCGAGCAGCACCCCGGTGCGGAAGCGGCCCGGCGGGGACAGCCGCAGCCAGCCGAGCAGAACGCCCGCCTGCATGATGCCGGTGCCGAGATACAGCATCATGTGCGACGGGCTCCACGCGGTCAGGTCGAGGCCGTTCACGCGGTGGTTGATCACGTCGAGCGGCGCGGCGACCAGGAACACGATCAGCCCGGCCTGCATGAGCCGCAGCGAGCGCCGGTCGCAGCCGAGGCCGGTGTAGCTGTGGATCGCCACCAGCACGACGATGATCACCGTGCCGACGGTGTTGATCAGGTGCGGCGGGGCGAGGTCGTCGCGCAGCCACTTGAAGTGCCACGACATGTCCCACGACGACCCGACGAGCTTGAACGCGAACGCGGTCAGCCACATGCCGTAACAGAACCGCAGCACCCACGCCGGGGTCGGCTGCCCCGGTGCGCCGCGGTGCCAGTGCGTCGCGAAGAAAAGCCTCGTCTTGCCCACTGGTCCGCGCGGGACCGCAGGGCCGGCGACGTCTTCAACCGCCTTCGTCATAGGCGCCATCATTCCCTGCCGCAAGTGGACGCGGCGGGAGAAGGGGCAAAAACCCGGGTTCACCCCTACGGGTGGCGGACTTGCCCTCGCGCCGCCGGGCACGGCAGGGTGTCGGGCCATGATGCCGAAACGAGCCGTCGCAGCCGTGCTGATCGCAGCACTCGTTCTGGCCGGCGGAGGCGTGCTGACCAGCCTGTTCCTCTGACCCGGGAGCATCGTGGGCACAATGGCGGCATGACGCACAACCTGCTGGGCCCCGAGCCCACGCTGCTGCCCGAGCACACCGACGCGCAGGCCGCGCTCGACTCCGGGACGGACCCGTCCGCCGTGGCCGCCGAGCACCCCGACTACAGCGAGGCCTGGGCCGCGCTCGCCGAGCGCGCGCTCGCCGACGGCGAGACCGTCGCCGCCTACGCCTACGCCCGCACCGGCTACCACCGCGGCCTCGACCAGCTCCGCCGCGCCGGCTGGAAGGGCTTCGGCCCGGTGCCGTGGGCGCACCGGCCGAACCAGGGTTTCCTGCGCGCGCTCGCCGCGCTCGGCACCGCCGCGGGCCGCATCGGCGAGACCGAGGAGTACGAGCGCTGCAAGACGTTCCTCGCCGACTCCGACCCGGCCGCGGCCGAGGCGACCGGCCTGAAGTGACGCCGGCCGCCGGTCGCGCTCGGGGCGAAAATCCGGGCGCGACCGGGCCGCCTGCCCACCTTCGGGTGACAGCTAGAGGTGTTCGCATTTGGTGACACCTACAAAGGCGGCCATGCGAGGCACGGCCATGCTCACCCCCCGGATCCGCACCCTCGGCACCGCGCTGCGCGAGGCCCGGATCGACGCCCGTTTCGGACTGCGCGAACTCGCCCGCCGAGTCGGCACCAACCCCGCCCTGGTGTCGAACTGGGAGCTGGGCCAACGGGTTCCCGCGCTGGAGGACGTCGCGGGCATTCTCGGCGCGCTCGGCGTCGTGGGTGCGGAGAAACAACGGATCCTGCAACTGGCGCGCGGCACCGCCGAACCGGGCTGGGTCGCCCGCGGCAAGCAGTCCGACCCGGACCATCTCGGCGGGCTGCTCGCGTGCGAACGCGCCGCGACGTCGGTCGTCGAATGGCAGCCGCTGCTCATCCCGGGTCTGCTGCAGATCCCGGATTACGCGCGGGCGCTGTTCCTCGCTGACGGCTTGCCGCTGAAGGACGCGGAACGCCAGGCGGAGATCCGGATGATGCGCCGCCCGCTGGTGGTCGGTCCGGGCGCGATTCCGTGCGAGGTGTTGCTGGGCGAGGCAGCGTTGCGCAATCCGGTCGGCGGGCCCGCGACGATGGCCCGGCAGCTGCGGTTCCTCGCCGATCTGATGGCGACGTCGGCGAAGCTGTCGGTCCGCGTCGTGCCCGCCGGCAACGGCGGGCATCCGGGCCTGGCCGGCCGGTTTTGCGTGTACCACGTGGACGTCGGCGACCCGATCGTCTACTTCGAGCACCAGCACTCGGGGGCCTTCCTCCTCGACGAGGGGACCGAGACCTACTGCGACGTCGCGGACCGGATCCGCGAGAAGTCCCTGGACTCCCGCGCGTCGGCGGCGTTCGTGCAGCGGACCGCGCAGGAGTTCCGGGAGATCGCGCAGGGGAACAAGCCGGAGGGGCCTAGGAATATGTTCGGTTAGCGGGCACGTCGACCGAGATCCGCAGTTCGCTTTGCAGCAGGTTCTTCGACACCGAAAACCCGTGCCGCAGATAGGCCGGGATCGCGCGGTCCGAGGAATGCACGGTCACTCGCTCCAGCCCGAATTCCGCGGCCAGCCGCAGCGTCGCCTCGATCAGGAGCCCGCCGACGCCGCTGTCCCGCGCTTCCGGCACGACGTACACGCATTGCACGTCGCCGCAGACCCGGGAAAAGTCGCGCGGCGTCGGCACTCTGGGGGTCAGCGCGAGGAACGCCATCCCGAGCACGTGCTCGTCCCGGACCGCGACCAGACAGCTATGCGTTTCGGCGTGCGCTCGGGCCCAGGCGGCGAACTCGCGCACGAATTCGGTTCGATTGTGGTGCGGAAGCCCGTCTTGGTCCGCGACCCACCGCCAGCGCAACGCGGCGACGGAGGCGAGTTCATCGTCGCGGGCGGGGCGGATTTCGGTGCGCGGCACAGGTTTCACTTCCGAATTCCCGGTTGTCGCGAAGGATGGACCCGGCCGGCCGGGGGAGGGTGCCGGCCGGGTCCGAGGTCGTCAGGCGACCGCCGCGAGTTCCCGGGTTGGCGCTACCGAGCCGACGACCCGGTTGCGGCCGCTGTTCTTCGCCGCGTACACCGCCGCGTCCGCCGCGGCCATCACTTCCTCGATGCTTGTCCCGTCCAGCGGGAACGCGGCCACCCCGATCGACGCGGTGCGGTTTTCGATCGAGACCTCCTCGCCTTCGTTCGTCTGGGTCGGGATCACCAGCTCACTGATCCGCTGCCGGATCCGTTCCGCCGTCACGATCGCGTCTTCCTTGGACGTCGACGGGAGCAGCGCGACGAACTCCTCGCCCCCGAACCGGCCGACGAGGTCGTGTGCCCGGGTCTCCTGTTTCACCACGGCGGCAACGGCTTTGAGCACGTCGTCGCCCGCGAGGTGGCCGTAGGTGTCGTTGATCCGCTTGAAGTGGTCGAGGTCGATCATCAACGCGCCGAAGCTGCCGTTCTCGCGCTCGGCGCGGGAAATCTCGCGCTGCGCGCCGTCCTGCCAGGTGGTGGCGTTGAGCAGTTGCGTCTTCTGGTCCGTGGTCGCGAGTTCCTCGAGCCGCTTGATCAGCATCGACCGCTGCAGCACGTACAGCGGCAGGATCACCAGCACCGACAGCAGCGGTTCGTGGCTCAGCACCATCACGAGCAGCCCGCCGACGCACAGGGTCGCCAGTTCCAGCAGGTTGTCGTCCATCGTGCCCAGGCACGATTCGGCCGTCGCCTTCGCCGGGTCGGTCAGGTACAGACCAAGGCCGGTCAGCGCGGTGTTGACCAGGAAATAGCCGAGCGCGCCCGCCACCACGGTGGAGACGCTGTGGCCGTCCGCGAGGTGCCCGGCCAGCGCGGCGCCGAAGCCGGACAGGATCATCGTGGTCGCGTTGGCCGCGACGCGGTGCGCCTCACCGGGGCGCGTGCCGTTCCAGCTGCGGAACGCCAGGTAGACGTAGATGATCACGCCCAGCGCGGCCACCAGCTGCGGCGGCACCAGCAGTGCCGCCGGAAGCAGCCACACCGACGTGACGGTGATGTGCGGGCCCTGGCTCAGCATCCGGCGCTGCCGCTCGATCTGCCGGGTGACCTCGGTCTGCGCGATCGCCAGTCCGGCCAGCATCGCGAGGATGCCCAGCTGGCCCAGGCTGACCGGGAACACCAGCGCGCTCACCACGGTGAGCACCACCGTGACGGCCATGCTCGTCAGCGTGACCGCGACCCACTGCCGCGGCCGCGACCAGATCGACCACCGGGAAACCGCGTCGCGCAGCCCCAGACCAGAAAATTCCCCCAATGTGACCATTCTTCCCCCCGGGTCTTGCGCGGATCTTCAGTGACACTCGCCTTACTCACAGTTTCAGACCGTTTGCCGCCTGTCCACAAGGGCCTTAGGTGTGTACATTTTTCCCGAACACGCCGGATGAAGGGTGACCAGCGATGCGCAGCAAGGAACAGTGACCGCGTAGCAGCACCGCAAGGTCGCGCAGGTCAGAGCCTCACGCGCGGGGCATGCCGGGGTAGTCAGGCAGGCTCGGCGCGTGTGGCTTCCTTCGCTGACCCCTCTTCGGCCTGCCCGGAAACGCTCCGTTGCCACGCGATCGCGAGCGGAATCGTGATCAGCAAGCCGGCCAATCCGAAGATCCCGACGGTCGTCTGGGCGCTCACGTGGTCCGCGATGACCCCGCCGATCAACGGCGTCACGCCCATCGTGGTGGTCAATCCGGTGTTCGACAGCCCCATCGTCTGCGCCCGGCTCTCATCCGGCACCGCGACCGTCAGCGACGCCGTCGCCTGCAGCAGCGCGATCGTGCCGAAGCCGCCGGAGATCACGAACAGGACCACCGAGACGATCGGGCCCGGCTGCAGGAAGCACAGCAGCAGCGGGATCGCGGCGAGCGCGGTCATCGGGCCGATCAGCTTCGGCCGGATCGCGGCGGGCACCCAGCGCGTGTAGACGAACGTGAAGATCACGCTGCCCACCGGGTCGGCGGCGAGCAGGAAGCCGATCATTTCCGACCCGCCGCCGGAGGACGCGACGTAGGGCGCGGCAATGCCCTCGTACACCGGCATCAGCCCGGCGAGCCACGTGAAGACCATCAGGGACCGCAGTGCACTGGTCGCGAAGGCGACCCGGCCGCCCGCGCTCAGCGAGGAGAAGAACGGCTTGCGCTTCTCCCCGGTGGCCGCCGCGGGGCGGGCCTTCAACCCGAAGCGGAGGAACAGCGCGGAGAGCAGGAAGGTGCCCGCGTCGAGCACCAGAGCGAGGCGAGCGTCCATCGCGAGCAGCAGCGCGCCGCCGCCGGCGAACCCGAGCAACTGCGCGGATTGGACCGTCATGCTCCGGATGCCCATGCCGACCACGAATCGGTCGCCTTCGAGCACCTGCGGCAGCAGCGCCAGCTGAGATGCCTTGAATGGCGGATTCAGCAGGGAAACGCTACCGACGAGCACGCACAGGGCCCAGAACGGCAATCCGGGAATGGCTACGCACAGAATCAGCACCGCGCGGGTGAGGTCCACGGTGACCATGACCGCCCGGCGCGGGAAACGGTCGGCGAGCCCGGTGAGGAAGATGCCGCCCAGGAGCGACGGGAAGAACGTGAGCGCGTAGGTCAGACCGGTCAGCGTCGCCGAACCGGTGTTGGCGTAGACGAGGACGGACAGCGCGACGCGGGCCAGCTGGTCACCGGCGATCGACAGCAGTTCGCCGAACCACATCGCGCGGAACTCGGCGACTCCGAACACCTCGCGGAACGTGACCCGGTGTGGTGCTGTCGTCATGCGTGTTCTCCCCGCTGCTGTGCGCGGACTGTGCCGCACTGGTGACCAACGGGTGACCCTAGGTCCTCCTGGTCACGGGTCGGTCACACGAAGTGAGTTGCCAAGCTCAGTGTCTCGTGACTGTTGGTGATTCTCTAGGTTCTTTCGCCGGTATCCGAGAGGTCACGATCAGTTCGCCACGTGTCCAGACGATAGCGCTCCGCACTCTCCGCTGGGGCCGGTTCGATCTTTGTGGTTTGTGCCACATCCGTTCGGGTGGGCCGTCCGCACTGTGGAACGGCCGCCGCCCGGCCTCCCGGCCGCGTAGCTTCGCCCGGGTGACCGCTCTCCCGACGTTCACGCTCGCCATCGTGGGCGCCGGACCTCGCGGGGTCGGCGTCCTCGAACGGCTGTCCGCGAACGCCGACGGCCTGCTCGGCGACCGGCGGATCGAAGTCCATCTCATCGACCCGTTCCCGCCCGGCCCCGGCCGGGTGTGGCGGTACGAGCAGTCGCCGCTGCTGCGGATGAACTCGATGCCCGAGGACGTCACCGTGTTCACCGACGACACCGTCCGGATCGACGGTCCGGTGCGGCCGGGGCCGTCGCTGATCGAGTGGGTGCGGCAAGTGCGGGCGGGCACGCTCGAGTATCCGGTTCCCGACGACGTCCGCGCCGAGTTCGAGACGCTCGCCTCCACGGATTTCCCGACCCGGCGGCTGCAAAGCCGGTACCTGGAGTGGTTCTACCGCAAAGTGGTGGCCGAAGCGCCGCCGGGCATCACGGTGGTCGAGCACCTCGCCACCGCCGAGAGCATCGACGCCGACGAGACCGTGCGGCTTTCCGACGGCACGACTGTGCGCGCTGACGCCGTGGTGCTGACGGTTGGCCATCTCGACGCGGTTCCGGATTCGCGCGAACGCGAGTTGGAGGCGTTCGCTGATCAGCACCAGCTGTCCTACTACCCCGCTGGCTACACCGCGGACGTCGACTACTCCGCGGTGCCCGCCGGAGAGCCGGTGCTAGTACGCGGTTTCGGGCTCGCCTTCGTGGACCTGATGTTGTTGCTCACCGAGGGGCGCGGCGGCCGATTCGAAGAGCTGCCGTGCGGCGGTCTGCGTTACCACCCGAGCGGTGCCGAGCCGGTGTTGCACGTCGGTTCACGGCGTGGGGTGCCGTACCACGCGAAGACCGGCTACCGGTTGCGGGGAAAACCGCTGCAGCTGCCCAGGTTCTTCGACCAGCGGGCCATCGAAGGGCTGACCGGTCCGCTCGACTTTCGCGCGGACGTCTGGCCGCTCATCGCGAAGGAGCTCGCCTGGGCGTATTACACCGAACTGTTCACCGGCCACCCGGACCGGGTGCGCACGGATTTCGCGGTCTTCGCGGACAAATTCGCCGACCTGCCGTGGCTCTCGTCCGAAATGGACGCGCTGATCGCGGAGGCGGTGCCTGCCCGGGAAGACCGGCTGGACCTGGAGCGGCTGGACCGCCCGTTCGCTGGCCGCCGGTTCGATTCCGGTGAGGAATTCGGCAAGGCGGTGCGGAAATACATCGAGTCCGACCTCGCGCGCCGGGCGGACGTGCACCACAGTGCGGATCTCGGCGCGTTCATGGCCCTGCTCTCGGTGATCGGTCAGCTGCCCGCGCTGCTCGCGACCGGACGGCTCACCGCCGCGTCGCAAGTGTCCGATATGGACGGCTGGTTCCACGGATTCTTCTCTTACTACGCAAGCGGTCCGCCGCCGCGTCGGCTCGACGAGCTGCTCGCCCTGGAGGAAGCCGGGGTGGTCTCGTTCCTCGGTGCGGACATCTCGATCGCCGCCGACGAGACGACCGGGACGTTCGTCGCGTCGAGCACCAGCCATCCCGACACTATCGCCGCGCGGACGTTGATCGAGGCGCGGCTGCCGGACGCGAGCGTTCCGCGCGTGTCGGATCCGTTGTTGCGCAGTCTGCGGGACGCTGGTGCGCTGGCGGAGGAAACCGTGCCGGATGTCGATGGCGCAACCTTGCCGTCCGGGCGGATCGCCACGACCCTCAACGACTTCCGACTGGTCACTGTGGACGGAAAGGCGCATCCGCGGCGGTTCGCGGTGGGCCCGCACACGAGCGTCCGCTCGGCGGGTGCCTTCACCCGGCCGCGCACGAACGCGATCTCCTTCCGACAGAACGACGCGCTGGCAAGGGAAATCCTGCGGCTCGCCAACCCGGAGGTGTCCGCCGGCGAGCCCCGGCCGCAGTAGCACTGCACCAGGAACCGCCAGCACCGCCGCCGTGGTCTTCCGCATGGGTGCGGACGACGGGACGGCAGCGGTGCCCGCGGGAGGGCCGATCGGCTCAGCAGCGGCCCAGCATGTCCGTCAGCGCGGACTTCTCCGCCGAATTCACGGTGAGCTTGAACTTGTACTTGACCGTCACCCACATCTTGGCGTACGTGCACCAGTATCCGGTAGACGGCGGCTTCCACTGGTCCGGCGACTTGTCGCCCTTTTCCTGGTTCACGTTGTCGGTCACCGCGATCAGCTGCGGGTCGGACAGGTCGTTGGCGTAGGCCTGGCGCTGCTCCTGGGTCCAGGACGAGGCTCCGGTGCGCCACGCGTCGGCGAGCGGCACCACGTGGTCGATGTCCACATCGGACGGAGAACTCCAGGTCGCCCCGTCGTACGGCGAGGTCCATTTCCCGGACGTCGGATAGCAATCGGAGCCGACCTGGACGCTCGTGCCGTCGCGCTTGAGCACCATCTCGCGCGTGTTGCAGTTGTTGCCCTGGTCGATCCAGTGCGGGAATTTGTCGCGGCTGTAACCGGTCTGCGAACCGTCCGCCTTCACCGTGAGACCGGCCAGCTGGCTTTTCGCGGTGTCCGCCGACGGGATGCCCGGCGGGGTGGCGTCGGCGACGCCGACCGTGACCGAGCCGAGCAGCGCGACGCCGGCCAGGACGGTCAAGGAGTTGCGAACTGTACGTGTGGTCGGCATATTGCTGCCTTCCTGGTCAGATGCGGGACTGATTCACCTTTGACCACGAAAGTGGCGTGCGCAACACCGTCAGGTGACAGCAAACCGACCTTCAGTAAACGGAAAGTCACCGAGAGTCCAAGTTCGCTTGAATCTCGGCTGGCGGCAGCGGGTCAGCCGCGGACCGCGCGGAGACCGACGGTGTGCCGGTACCAGGTCCGCCGGGTGATCTCGCGATCTTGCGCGACACCGTCGATGACCAGCGAAGACGTCGGCACGCAGCCGAGCTGGAAGGCGCGGCCGCGATACGTCGAAGATCGTTTGACGAGCTTGCCGCGGGTGATTCGGGCGGTCACTCCGGCGTCGTCCGGTGCGACCTCGATGCCGGAAACCGCGCCGTCGAAAGCCACCTGTTCGTCGCAATACGCCTGGCCCTTGACATCGCGCAGGGTCGCGTGCCCGAGGAGGACGCCGCCGGTGTCGTCGCGCACGAGGGCGATCTCGGAGTCCTCCCCCTTCCAGGCGAGCGCGAACGCCTCGTCCGGGTCCGCCGGCAACCGCCAGTGCGCGGCGACGCGGGAGCCGGGCTCAGCGGCCACGAAACCCACGGACACGCCCGGGAGGACTTCGCGGCGCATGAGACGCACCACCACGGCGGCGAGGTCGGCGTCGGTGCCCAGCACCACGAGCCGGTCGTGTTCCCCCAGCAAGGGGTCGATTTCCGCCTTGCCGGGACGGGGCCCGGCGGACACCAGCGGGACGTCGCCGAGCCGTGCGGGCAGATCCGCCGCCGCGGCGCAGGCCACCACTATTCCGCGCACTCCGGCGTCCTCCGTTAAAGTCATGCACCGGCATTTACCAGCGCCACCCGTGCCCCCGTCCGGGGTCACTATTCCTATTGCCGAACACCTGGAGTGTCACATGCCGGCCATCGTGCTGATCGGTGCCCAGTGGGGGGACGAGGGCAAGGGCAAGGCCACCGACCTGCTCGGCGACCGCGTCCAGTGGGTCGTCCGCTACCAGGGCGGCAACAACGCCGGCCACACGGTCGTGCTCCCCAACGGCGAGAACTTCGCGCTGCACCTCATCCCGTCCGGGATCCTGACGCCGGGCGTGACGAACGTCATCGGCAACGGCGTGGTCATCGACCCGGGCGTGCTGCTGGACGAACTGGCCGGCCTCGAGGAGCGCGACGTCGACACCAGCAAGCTGCTGATCTCGGCCGACGCGCACTTGATCATGCCGTACCACGTGGCGATCGACAAAGTCACCGAGCGCTACCTCGGCAGCCGCAAGATCGGCACCACCGGCCGCGGCATCGGGCCGTGCTACCAGGACAAGATCGCCCGCGTCGGCGTCCGCGTGCAGGACCTGCTGGACGAGAAGATTTTCCGGCAGAAGGTCGAGGCGGCCCTGGAATTCAAGAACCAGGTGCTGGTCAAGGTCTACAACCGCAAGGCGCTCGACGCGGACCAGGTCGCCGACGAGGTGCTCGCGGCGGGCGAGAAGTTCGCGCACCGCATCGCCGACACCCGGCTGCAGCTGAACCAGGCGCTGGAGCGCGGCGAGACGGTGCTGCTGGAGGGTTCGCAGGGCACGCTGCTCGACGTGGACCACGGCACGTACCCGTTCGTCACGTCGTCGAACCCGACGTCCGGCGGCGCGAGCGCGGGGTCGGGCATCGGCCCGGGCCGCATCACGACCGTGCTGGGCATCCTGAAGGCGTACACGACCCGCGTCGGCTCCGGCCCGTTCCCGACCGAACTGGACGACGAGTCCGGCGAGTACCTGCGCAAGCAGGGCGGCGAATTCGGCGTCACCACCGGCCGCTCGCGGCGCACCGGCTGGTTCGACGCGGTGATCGCCCGGTACGCGGTGCGGGTCAACGGAATCACCGACTACTTCCTGACCAAGCTGGACGTGCTGTCCGGCCTGGAGAAGGTGCCGGTGTGCGTCGGGTACGAGGTGGACGGCTTCCGCACCTCGGACATGCCGATGACGCAGACCGACGTGCACCACGCGGTGCCGATCTACGAAGAGCTGCCGGGCTGGTTCGAGGACATCTCGAACTGCCGCGCCTACGACGAACTGCCCGCCAACGCGCGCGCTTACGTCGAGCGGATCGAGGAGCTGTCGGGCGCGCGGGTGTCGGCGATCGGCGTCGGGCCGGGCCGGGAGCAGACGATCGTGCGGCACGAGTTCGCCTGAGTTCGTCGCGTCCGCCGTTCGCCGTTCGCGGAGAGCGGCATGACGACGGGTGATGCGGCCGGTCATTCTGGCCGAGACTGCCGGAGCTGCGGTGGTGGTGCATCGCCGCCGCCGCGGCGACCGCGGTCCTGATCGCGGCGGCGGCCCGAACCGCTTGGGCAACGAGTCCGATCTCGATCCGCCGCCGAAGCGGAGCGAGACGAATATGTCTGCGAAACGCTGGCGTGGGACGATTTTCCCGGTACCCGCTTGAACTTCCGGTGGCCTGGATCGGGCAGCTGGATCCGACACTGCCCGACCGGTGCGGGTTCCACGGACGGGACATTGGCCGACCGCGGCGAACAGGATCCGTCGTGCTCGGCGCGGTCAGCGAACCGTAGTGGTGACCGGGGTTTGGTTGCGGAACAGATCGAGCACCGGGCAGTGTTCGTCCACCGCGCGGCGGAGCCGGTCGTAGGCCTCGGGCGTGGCCGGACCGTCGAGTTCCACCGACACTCGCACGTCGCTGAAGCCGGGCCGGGTCGATTCGTCGAAGCCGAAGAAGCCGTGCAGGTCCAGGTCGCCGTCCACCTTCACGCGCACCGAGTCCAGCGGGATGCCGAGGCGGGCCGCCCAGAACTGGTACGTGATCACCTGGCAGGAGCCGAGCGCGGCCAGCGCGTACTCGACCGGGTTCGCCGCCTGGTCGGTGCCGCCGAGGGCGGGCGGCTCGTCCACGGTGAACGCGTGGTCGCGCACCCGGACGTCCACCACCGTCGCGGTGTTCGCAGCCAGCGCGTGGTCGACGCTGAACGACACCGCCGCGTTGTGCCGGTCCGTCTGCACGGCCTGGCGGGTGCCGTCGATGACGTCGGTCAGTGACATCGGTCCTCCTGGAGTCGTCGGGCGTCCAGGGTGCGGGTTCGCCGGGCGTTCGGCAGGGGCTCTCGTCGGCTGAGAACGCGGCTGACACAATGCCGCGCGCTAGTTCCGGCTCGTGAGAAACCCGTGGTGCGCCTGAATAATTTGACGGTATGAGCGTCGGACTGACTTTGCCCACCCTTCCGCGGGCGCCCCTCACCGTGACCGAATTGCTGGAGCAGGCACGCCAGGCCGAGGAGGCGGGTGCGGCGTCGATCTGGTTCGCCCAGCTGCCCGAGAGCCATGACGCGCTGGCGGCGGCCGCGCTGGCCGGACAGGTCACCTCGCGCGTCGAGATCGGCACGTCCGTGGTGCCGATTTACCCGCGGCACCCGCTGGTGCTGGCCGCTGCGGCGCGCACCGCGAGCGAGGCGTCCGGCGGGCGGTTCACGCTCGGCGTCGGCCTGGGGGCGAAGAACTTTCTCGAACCTGTCTACGGCACGCCGTATCCGCCGCCGGTGCGGCATCTGCGCGAGTACCTGACCGTCTTGCGGGCGCTGTTCGCCGGGGAACAAGTCGACTTCACTGGCTCGACGGTGGAGGTGCATCTGACGCAGCCTGCGCCGGCGGCACCGATTTCGGTGCTGGTGGCCGCGATGGGGCCGCAGGCGTTGCGCGTCACCGGGGAACTGGCCGACGGCACGCTGCCGTATCTGGCCAGCCCGCGTGCTTTGTCGAACCTGATCGTGCCCGGGATCGGCCCGGGCAAGCGGGTGGTCGCGGCTGTTCCGGCCGTGGTGACCAGCGACGTCGACACGGTCCGCGAACTCGCTGCGCAGGAACTCGGTTTCTACGGTTCGATCCCGTCGTATCAGCGCGTGCTGAAGGAAGGCGGGGTCGAAAACGCGGCGGAGCTCGTGTTGATCGGCGACGAGGAGACAGTCGCCGCCGGCGTGCAGCGCTACTTCGACGCCGGCGCGACCGACGTGTTGCTCACCCAGACCGCCCTGCACACCGACGAGGACCGGCGCCGCACCTGGCGGCTGACGGGCGAGCTCAACTCATCCGGTTCGTAAGGGTTGTCGTTACGGACATTTCCTCCAGGTCGAGTTCACGCAGGACCTTCTGCAGGACGTCGTCGTCAAGGCGGCCGGCGCGGTTCTCCTCGATCATCGCCGCGCGCTGGGTGATGAGGAGTTCCCGCCGCGCCTTGGCGAACTGCGCCTGCGGACTGTCTCGTCGCTCCTCGCCGGACAGCGTGATCGCGGCCTGCGCGAACCGGTAACGGGTGTCCACCACGCGTTCCAGCCGTTCTTCGAGCCGCTTCAGCTTGTCTGGTGGCATGTCCAATGTGGACAGCTGGTCGCGAGCGAGTTCGCGCAGCCGTTCGTGCGCGGCGTTCTGCGCGACCTTGCGCGCGGCCAGCTCCTCGGCCTGGTCGCGGGCGGCCTCGTCCGGGTCCTGGACTTTGAGCACCCGGATCAACGGCGGCAGCGTGAGCCCTTGGATCAGCACGGTCCCGACCGCGACGGCGAACGCGAACAGCTGAATCTCGGCCCGCCCCGGCGTATCCGCGGGAACCCCGGACGCCGCCGCGATGGTGACGACGCCGCGCATCCCGGTCCAGGAGATCACCGCCAGCGAACGCCACGCCGGCGGATCGTGCTTGGTGCGCCGCAGAAGTTGCAGCGACCGAGGCAGATAGCTGGACAGGAAAACGGCCGGAATCCGTACGAACATCGTGGCGAGCAGCACGACGACCGCGGACAACGCGAGCGTCCCGTTGTCCCGGGCGGCATGCTGCGCCCCGTCGAGCACGAACGGCAGTTGCAGCGCCATCAGCGCGAACACCAGCGCCTCGAGCATGACGTCGATCGACGCCCAGACCGACCGGTCCTGCACCCGCGTCGCCGGGGACGCCCGCAACGACCGGTGCCCGAGGAACAACCCCGCCGTGACGACCGCCAGCACGCCGGACCCGCTGAACTCCGGCCCGAACGGATGCAGATGCTCCGCGGTGACGTACGCCGCGAACGGCACCACGATCCCGAACGCCGATTCGAGCAGCGGATCGTCCAGCCGCGTGCGGATCAGTTCGACGACCCCGCCCGCCACCAGCCCGACGAGAATGCCGACCACCGTCGCGACGGCGAAGACCGCGAACCCGTGCCCGAGCGACCCCGCCGTCCCGGCCACCGCCGCGAGCGCCACCTTGTACAGCGTGAGCGCGGCCGCGTCGTTGACCAGGCTCTCGCCGGTGAGCACCGTCATCACGCCCCGGGGCAGCCCGAGCCGCCGTCCGATCGCGACCGCCGTGACCGCGTCCGGCGGAGACACGACCGCCCCAAGCACCAGCGCCGACGCCCACGGCAGATCGGGCAGCAGCAGATGCACGACAAAGGCGATCACGAACGCCGTGGCCACCACGAGCAGCACGCCGAGCGTGATGATCGGCCGCAAGTTCGCACGAAAGTGGGAGATCGAACTCTCCAGCGACGTCGAGTACAGCAACGGCGGCAGCACGACGGTCAGGATCAGCTCGGGCTCCAGCTCGACCCGCGGAACGCCGGGAATCAGCGCGATCCCCAGCGCGACCACCACGATGAGCAGCGGCGCGGACAGGTTGAACCGCCGGGCGATCGCAGTCAGCCCCAGCGACCCGGCGAGCACGCCGACCAGCGTCAAGGTCTCCATGCTTCGCATCTTCACTCATGGACCGGATGAGGCACGGATGGTGTGGGTTCGTGTCGGACCTCCTTCGGGCGGGGACTGTGGGCTGCGGGCGACTCGTCGGCGGGCTTCGGGCGGCGTTGGCGAGCAGGTCGGGCACGGCCTCTCCGAATGGCGGCGGTTGGGATCGGAGACGGCGGGCGCCGAACAGGCGGACCGACGGCGGTTGCCGGGAACGCCGCCGCACGCCCACCGGGGCGTCCGGGGAGGCGCCTCGGGCAGGGTCGACGACCCGCGCCAGGTTTTGACGCGATGGCGAGTCGCCGGAGAGGCGGTGCACGGCAGTCGGCAGCGACGGGCGACGCCCCCTCCGGTGCCGCGTCACGGGTCGAACGGCACCCGCAACGGCACCGTGGACACCCGAGCCAGACAGGCGCGGCGACCGGTCAAACTCCTGCCGCAGACCGCCCCGTGGCCCGATCACGGTGGTTGCCGACACGGCGGTTGGCGAACAGCCGGTCGCTCCTCACCGACGCCGTTCAGCTGCCAGCCGGCGCAGCGGCACCGGGCGGAGAACGGTCGGTAACCTCGACCACCCGCCGAATTACCCGAGTTCCTTCAGTTCCTTCTCCACCGCGGCCAATTCCTCCGCCGAACCCTGCACCTTGGGCCCGGTGAACCACTTCCGCGCCGACAAGACCCACCACAGGGCC
This sequence comes from Amycolatopsis orientalis DSM 43388, assembly GCF_000411975.1. Taxonomy (GTDB): domain Bacteria; phylum Actinomycetota; class Actinomycetes; order Mycobacteriales; family Pseudonocardiaceae; genus Amycolatopsis; species Amycolatopsis orientalis_D. The sequence continues at coordinate 136,658 of NZ_ASXG01000015.1, read as the reverse complement.
GCCCCGCCCAGGACTACCAGGAATGCGACCGGCGTGTAGTTGAACGTGTCGACGGTGATCGGACTTGCCTGCGGCAACATGAAGAGCACGAAGATCACCACGACCCACGCCGTCGCGACGATGCCGATCGGCTTGCCCCAACGGCCCAGATTCCACGGGCCTTTCTCGAAGCTGTCGCCCCGGCGGACGCGGAGGAACACCGGGATCACGTACGCGACGTACAGACCCACTGTCGCGATCGAAGTGACTGCGGCGTAAGCCGTCGCGCTCCACAGGTACGGCAGCGCGAGTACCAAAGCGCCGCCTGCCGCCAGCCACACTGCGTTGGTCGGGGTTTGGGTTCGCTTGTTGATGCTGTGCCAGATCTTCGACCCCGGGATCGCGCCGTCGCGGGCGAAGGCGTAGATCATGCGGGAGTTCGCGGTCACCGAGGCCATGCCGCAGAACAGCTGTGCGCCGATGCAAATCAGGAGCAGGAATTTTCCGGTCACCGCACCGGTCGCGTCGATGAAGATCTGCGCCGGCGGCACCCCGGTGGCCGAGTTGACGGCTCCGTCGTAGTCCTGGATCGCGAAAGTCAGGCCGATCAACAGGATCCAGCCCGCGACGAGCGACACGAGGATCGAGTTGATGATTCCGCGCGGCCCGGCTTTCGCGGCGTTCTTGGTTTCCTCCGTCATGTGCGCCGACGCGTCGTAGCCGGTGAGGGTGTATTGCGCCAGCAGCAAACCGAGCAAGAACACATACGGCGCGGAACCCCAGCCGGTCTGGTTCACGAAGCTGCCGAACACGAACGACGCTTCCTGATGCTTCGCCGGTACGAACACGAGCACGCCGACGATCACCAGCACGCCCAGCAGATGCCACCACACGCTGACGCTGTTCAGCACCGCCACCACTCGCACGCCGAAGGTGTTCAGCACCCCGTGCACGACGAGAATGATGGCCAGCAACAGGATCGTGTGCCCCGGCGTCGCGCTGAAGCCCCACTGCAAGTCGAGGAACGCGTTGAGGAAGAGCGCGGCGCCGAAGTCGATGCCAGCGGTGACCGCGATCTGCCCGATCAGGTTGAACCAGCCGGTGAACCACGACCAGGCCGGGCCGTTGCGGGTCGCCAGTTTCGCCGCCCAGTAGTACAGCCCGCCCGCGGTCGGGTAGCTCGAGCACACCTCCGCCATGCCCAGCCCGACCAGCACCACGAACAGCCCGACCAGCGGCCAGCCCCAGATCATCGCCGCCGGGCCGCCGGTTTTCATGCCGAACCCGTACAGCGTGAGGCAGCCGGACAGGATCGAGATGATCGTGAACGACACGGCGAAGTTGGAGAACGCCGACATCGTGCGTTTGAGTTCCTGCGCGTAGCCGAGCGCGTGCAGGCGAGCGCTGTCTTCGTCGGGTTGGCCGGTCTGCTGGTCGGAGACATCCATCGGGCACCCACCTGAAAGGTATGCGGACAGACCATTGAGAGTGCGCAGAAGTTAGCCCTCCGCGTTCGCGGGTGTCAAGGTTTCGCTGGTGGCTGGGCGGAAGCTCCTCCGAACGGCGCAGGGCGGCCCGGATCCGAGTGATCAACATAGGACCAGTATCTCGAACGAATGTTCGAGTGCGCATCACTCGAACCGGGTCAGTATTAGATGCCATTCGATGCCGCCCCGATGTCGAGAACGGCGCGGCGGCTCCGTCCCCGCGGCAACAGAGTCACCGGAAAGGAACACCGCCATGGCTGTCGCCGAAGACCTCGACCGCGCCACTGACTCCCAGTGGGACTGGGTCGCCGAGCAAACCCGGACCTACCTGGCCTCGAACGGCGCGGAAGGCCACGAATCCGAGGGGCTCCGCATGCTCCTGCTCGCCACGACCGGACGCAAAACCGGCGTGCCGCGGCGCACCTGCTTGATCTACGGCACCTCCGGCGACGAGTACGTGGTCGTCGCCTCCAAGGGAGGGGCCGACGAGGACCCGGAGTGGTTCAAGAACCTCGTGGCGGAACCGACTGTCGGCGTGCAGGTCGGCGCACGCCGGTTGACCGCTCGCGCTCGCGTCGCGTCTCCGGCGGAGCGCGAGGTGCTCTGGCCGCGGATGGCGAGCATGTTCCCGCTGTACGACGAGTACGCGCGGAAAACCGACCGCGTGATCCCGATCGTGGTGCTCACTCCGCGAGGCTGACGCGAACCGGCCCGCCGATGCCGCAGCACCGGCGGGCCGAAAAGCTAAGCCCGCTAAGGGAAATCACCGACCGGTGAAGTCCCGCACCGACTCCAGCGCGGTGTCCGGCTGGTCGGCGAAGAATCCGTCGACCCCGGCCTTCAGGAACGCCGCTTCCTCCGCGAACACGTTGCCGAACGCGCTCGGGCTGGCCGAGGAGCGCAGGTTCGCCGGCAGGAACGGGTTTTCGTTGCGGAAGGTGTAGGGCTGCACCTCGAGGCCGGCGCGGTGCGCGTCGGCGATCAGCGTGGTCGGCTTGCCGAGGTTGTCCTGCGCGTCCCGCGGGATGATCTGGCCCTTCTCCGGGCCGAGGTACTTCGCGTACTTCGCGATCTCGCGCAGGCCAGCCGGCGTGACCAGGTCGGCGTACGTCCGCTTGTCGCCCTTCGCGACGAAGTCCGCCGGAGCGCCCTTCGCCTCGGTCAGCTGCAGCAGCGGCACTCGCACCTGCTTGTGCAGCTCCTGCAGGTTCGACACCTCGAACGACTGGATGATCACCGGCGCGTTCGGCCGGTTCAGGCCGTTCCGGTTGAGGATCGACACCAGCTTCGGTTCGGTCGGGTTCCCGATCGAGCTGAAGTACGTCGAGTGCTTGACCTCCGGGTAGGTGCCCAGCGTCCGGTGCAGTTCGTGGCCGAGCCGCCGGGTCAGGTCGAGCACCTCCTGGTAGGTGGCGATCCGGTAGCGGCCGTCGTAGAGCTGGTTGTTCGGCCGGTTCTGCGGGATCCGTTCCTTGGCGTAAAGCGTCTTCAGCTCGGCGAGGGTGAAGTCCTCGGTGAACCAGCCGGTCATCGTGGTTCCGTCGATGACCTTCGTGGTCTTGCGCGAGGCGAACTCCGGATGGGCCGCGACGTCGGTCGTGCCGCTGATCTCCGGCTCGTGCCGGGCGACGAGCTGGCCGTCCTTGGTCGGCACGAGGTCGACGTCGACGTAGTCCACACCCATCCGGTAGGCGAGTTCGTACGACGCGAGCGTGTGCTCCGGGCGGTAGCCGGGCGCGCCCCGGTGTCCGACGATCACCGGGCCATCGTGCCGGGGACCGTGCGCGGCCGCACCCGCGCCCGTCTCCTCGCTCGCGGAGGCCGGGCCGATCGCGAGACCCGCGACGCCGAGCAGGGCCAGACCGGACAGGGCGAGCACGCCGAGGCGTTTGCGCTTCATGGGGGACCTTTCTCTACCGGGCGATCCGCAGCTCGCCACGACTACCGCGTCACCCTCACCGCCGCAAGCGTCGAGCGCGCGGCATCAGCCGGACAGGCGGTTGACAACCGGGTAAACGGTGGATGGCACCCCAATCCGGACATCGCGCGACCAGTGCCGGACCAGTCGCGGACCTGGTCCGGGCCGGGGGTCTCGGACGGCGCGCTGCCGGGGCGCGACACGCACCGTTACGCTGTCCGGCGTGCGCGTACTGGTAATCGGCTCCGGCGCCCGGGAGCATGCACTCGTCCTCGCGGTGGCAGGCGACCCCGCGGTCACGGCGCTCGCTTGCGCCCCCGGCAACGCCGGCACGGCTGCGGTCGCGGAGCAGCTCGGGGTCGAGCTCGCCGAGCCGGACGCCGTCGCGGCCCTGGCCAAGGAGTGGAAGGCCGACCTCGTCGTGATCGGGCCGGAGGTGCCGCTCGTCGCGGGCGTCGCCGACGCGGTGCGCGAAGCCGGCATCGCCTGCTTCGGGCCGTCTGCCGCGGCCGCGCGCATCGAGGGGTCAAAGGCGTTCGCGAAGGACGTCATGGCGGCCGCGAAGGTGCCGACGGCGCGCAGCGAAGTCGTCGACACTCCCGCGCGGCTCGACGCCGCGCTTCAGCGCTTCGGACCCACCTGGGTCGTGAAGGACGACGGTCTCGCCGCTGGCAAGGGCGTGGTCGTGACGCAGGACGTCGAGGTCGCGCGAAAGCATGCGCTGATGCTGCTCGACGGCGGGCACCCGGTTCTCCTGGAGTCCTTTTTGGACGGACCGGAGGCCTCGCTGTTCTGCTTCGTCGACGGCCGCACCGTGGTGCCGATGCTGCCCGCGCAGGACTTCAAGCGCGTCGGCGACGGCGACACTGGCCCGAACACCGGCGGCATGGGCGCGTACGCGCCGCTGCCGTGGGCGCCCGAGGGCCTGGTGGACGACGTGGTCGCGCGGATCGTGCAGCCGGTGGTGGACGAACTCGCCGACCGGGGCAGCCCGTTCTCCGGCCTGCTTTACGCCGGTCTCGCGCTCACCTCGGAAGGCCCGCAGGTGATCGAGTTCAACTGCCGCTTCGGCGACCCCGAGACGCAGGTAGTGCTCGCGCTGTTGCGTACCTCGCTGGCGACCGTGCTGAACGCGACGGCCACCGGGAAGCTGGCTGAACTGCCTCCGCTGGAGTGGTCGGGCGGGGCCGCGGTCACCGTCGTGATCGCCGCGGACGGGTACCCGGGCAAGCCGCGCACTGGGGATGTGATCACCGGCGGCGAGCTCGAAGGCGTGCTTCACGCGGGTACGCGGCGTCGCGACGACGGTGCGGTGATCTCGGCCGGCGGACGCGTGCTGTCCGTCGTCGGCACCGGTAAGACGCTTAAGGCGGCGCGTAAGCACGCGTACGAGACTGTCGAGCGCGTACACCTCGCTGGCTCGCACCATCGCACCGATATCGCACTGCGCGCGGCGAATGGGGAAGTAAGCGCTCCCGTCTGAGCAGCTTCTCCACGAAGTTCGCCTCGGGCTCACGCGCCGGTTGGTAGCCTCGAAACGGGTCCGTACGGTCACCGTCCGTATCACGGGAGGGGTTAGCGCATGCCGGGAAGCACACCGCTCACCGACCTGGCTTCGTCGGTACCGGCCGCGCCGGGTGTGGCGGACATCGTCGTCGAGCCGGCGAAGCTGCTCGAGGTCGCGCGGGTGGTCGACGAGCAGGTCAGCGCACTAGAAGACAAACTCCTCACGCGCTTGGGCGAGCTGCGTGTCGATACTCCTTCGTCGGACACGGTGAGCGTGAACGCGATGGCTGCGTGGAACACCGTTGTCGCGGAAGGTGATCAGTCGTACGCCGCGCAGGTGCGTGCGTACGTCGCGAATCTGCACAAGCTCGTCGGACAGCTGCGCGAAGCGGCGAAGACGTACGAGGCCAGCGACGCGGACAAGGCTGCGGCGTTCGGGGACCGCGGTGCGCACGGCATCCACTAAGCCCGTTCTCGCCGTCGTCGCGGTACTCGGCGTCGCCGCCTGCTCGTCGGGCGAGCAGGGCACGGCGTACCCCGTACAGCCCGCGATGAGTTCCCTGGCGCAGCAGACGAAAGCGGCCGCGTTGCCGCAGCGGCCGTCGGATTTGCCGATCGCCGGAACCGATCCGTGCGACCTGCTCGGGCAGGCGCAGCTCGACCAGCTGAAGGTCACGAGCGTGCCGCGCAAGGCCGCGGAGGCGAAGGACGGGCCCACCTGCGTGTTCGATTCGGACCAGACCGAACCGTTCCACGCGCTGCACCTGCGGATCGTCAGCGCGGACGTGCAGGAGTGGCTCACCGGCTCGCGGCGCAAGAACAGCATGACCACCGCGCCCACCAGCGTCGAGGGCTATCCGGCGATCACGAGTTACCGCGCGGCGGGCACGCCCTCCGACTGCGAGGTGCTGGTCGGCGTCGCCGCGGGACAGACCATGGCGGCGCAAGAGTTCGCGGTCACCGCGGGCGCGTTCAGCCAGCCGCAGTTGTGCGATATCGCGACCCAGGCCGCCGGCCTGGCCGTGCAGGGCCTGAAGAACCGGACCTAGGGAGGGGCGCGTGGAGATCTCCGAACTCGCGGGCAGGATCCGCGACCACCGTTTCGACGGGTGGACCGACACCGCCATCGCCGACGAGATCGAAAAGTTCGGCACCGGCGACGGAATCGCCAGCATCGGCACCGCGGTCGAGGCGCTCCGCGAAATCGCGACCGCGCTCGCGAGCACCGACCACACCCTGCGCGATCAGTTGGCGAAGCTGGGCGTCGAATGGCAGAGCGAGGCGGGCGGGCAGGCCGGGCAGGTGCTGTCGGACCAGGCGGGCTTCTCGCAGGACGCGATGCAGAAGGTCGCGCACACCGCGGAAATGCTTTTCGCGCAAGGGGAAGCCTTCAACCGCACCAAGTACAAGCTGCCCGACCCGGCCGCGGTGCGCAAAGGCGCGGAAAGCCTCACGCTCCTCGATTCGGTGGCGAGCTTCCTCGGATTCGAAACCGATCACGCGGCTGCGGTGCAAGCCGCGGACAACGCTCGCGGCCAAGCGGTCGAGGCGTTGAACGCTTACGCCCAGCAGAGCGGGGAAAACCTGCTGTCCACCGAACCGCTGAGCCAGCCGCAGTCGCTCACCATGGTCCAGCCGGGCAGCGGGCCGAGCCCAGTCGACCGCGCGGCCGCGGCGGTCGAGGTGACGCCGGACGGGCAGGTGCGTCCCGCCGCGGCGTCGGTGAAGTCGCAGTACGTTCCCCCGCCGCCCTCGGCCGCTCCTCCGGTGGACCCGCCGACGCCCGCGTACGGCACGCCTTCGCCTGCCCCGACGGCTCGGCCAGCCGCACCGGTGGTCGCGGCCAGTTACGTGCCGCCGTCTTCACCACCGCCGTCGGGTTGGGAGCAGGCGCCGGGGACCGCCGCTCGGGGCGGCGAGCCGGGATTGCCCGGCGCGCCTCGGTCAGTCGGTTCCGCTGGCGGGCCGGAAAGTCCTGGTGTGCCAAGCACTTCGGGTAGCTCGCGGGTTCCCGGCGGAATGCGGCCCGGAGAGTCCGGGACGTTCCTGCCGACGGGTCCGCGTGGGACGAGCAGCGGTTCCGAGAGCGGGCCGGGCGGGTCGGCTAACCGCGGAACCGTGGGCAGCTCCGAAAGTTTCGGCGGCACCAGCGGTCGTTCCGCAGTCGGTGGCGGTTCGGCGGGGAATCCCGGCGGTGCCGCGGGCGGCAGCTACCCCGGCGGTGGGCACGAAAACCAAGCGCTGCAACGAGGTCGGCTGGTCGGCAGCGTCCCGCAGGCACCGTCCGCCCCCGTCACCGAAACCCCCGGAAACGCTGCGGTCCCGCGCGGTGCGGGAGCGTCGCCGGGCGAACTCGGCGCGGGCGCGGCCGCGTTGGGAGCGGGGGTCGCCGGTGGCGCGCTTTCCGGCGACCGGGAACGGCAGGGCCGGGCGGAAGACGGCCAGCCGAAGGGGTTGGTCCGGCCGTTGCCGGTGGACGAACTTCCCGAGGAAGAAGCCGTCGCATTGCGGAAAGCGGAGCAGATCGCGCCGGATTCCGGCGGCGGTGACGCCAAGTACCTCTCCGAGGCCGCTCCGCAGGAAGGCGATGACGAGCACGTGCGCCGCTTCGGCGTCGACGACAAGGACCTGTTCGCCGACGACCGGCTGGTGACGCGCGACGTCCTCGGCGACGGCACGGGAGACGTGCGCCGGCCGTGAACCTGGTACTGACCGCTCTCGAATTCGACGTGCTGTGGGAATCGCTGGAACTGGGCGGACGTCCGCCCGCGCTCGCGGTTCCGTCGCCGGGACGCACGCACACCGAACGGGCCGAGCTGATCGACTCCGTGTGGGATTCGCTGGCGCAGCGCCGCCTGGCGCGCGGCCGCCGTCCTTCCGGGACGGTGCTCGATCAGCTGCATTTGCTGGCGAATCCGCGGGAAGCGGTGGACGTCTGGGTGTGGGCCGACCGCGAGATCCACGGCCGCGCGGTGAGCCGCGGCAGCCAAGCCGTGCTCACGGTGGTCGACCGGGACGAGGTGTGGCTGATCCCGGCTGACCCCGGTGCGCTCGCCGAGGCGGTGGTGTCGGTGGCCGGCTCGCTGGACCCAGGTGTCGGCCAGTCGGTCTCGGTACCGCACAGCACGCTCGTCGCCGCCGACGCGGCTGCCGCCGGCGATCCGAAAGCGCTGGTCACCGCCTTGGAAGACCGGGGTGTGGCGCTGTGGGAGGCCCAGGAACTGGCGGGCATGCTGATGGGCCAGGCCGCGCGCGGCCAGTTCTGCGCGGAACGGGTGCTGCGGGATGGAACGGTGCGCCGATCGCCGCACGTGGCGGCTTTTTACGACACCGATTCCGGGCGGTATCTCTTCCAGCTGACCGACGATTCGGACGGGCACACCTGGGCAACGGTGAGCCCGGCGGACAACGCGGTGCTGGCGGAACGGGTGCGGGAGTTGCAGGCCGCGATTTGAGGCCTGGCCGAAGACCGTTTTCTCCGTTTTTGCCCCCGTGCTAACCCGGTCCGGGGGTTCGCGACCGGAAGTCCGACAGAACTGCACACGGCACGCGTCCGAAGTCTTAGAGTAAGCAGGGAACCGACTTGGGGAGCGGAACGTCCGAACTGGTCGGGAAGCGAGTGTCGCGAAGGGGATGACGAACGGTGCCTGTCTACGACCCGGATTCCATGGCCATTGCCGCCAGGAACGTGGAGAAGCTGAAGGACGAGTTCGAGAAGTCCAAGAAGCACCTCACCGGCGTTGACGACGAGCCGGAAAGCCCGTTCGGCACGATGGGCGGCTCCAAGGACGTGCACGGCGCGGTCGGCACGTTCAAGCAGGGCATGCACAGCGAGTTCGACGCGGCCGGGAAGCTGATGGAGGCGACCGGCTTCATCCTTCGCAAGGCCGCCGGACTGATCCAGGAGACCGATCAGGTCCACAAGACCGACCTGACTGTGCACGAAGACCGCTGAGCAGGCACGAGGGGGCTAGAGCATGGCGCTGATCGACTATCCGCCGAACTGGCAGGGCGTTGTCGACAAGGCCAAGAAGGTCGACAAGATCAACCCGGACGCGATCAGCAAAGCCGGGCAGCAGTTCAGCGAGGCCGCGAAGCGGGCGGGCGACCACAGCCAAGAACTGACGAATACCGCGAAGTCGCTCTCCGGCGGCGTGTGGGAGGGGCCGGCGGCGGACTCCTTCGTCGACTACGTCACGCAGATCACCACGGCGGGCGCCAAGGTGCAGGGGCATCTCGACGACGTCGGCAAAGACCTGACCCAGCTGTCGAGCGACCTCGGCGGGATCAAGAGCAAGGTCACCGAGGCCTTCAACACCGCCAAGACGGCGATCGACAAGCGGATCAAGGAAGAGTCGGACAAAGCGCAGAAGGCACAGGCGGCCGAGGCAGCGTATGCCAACGATAAGTCGGACAAGAAGGGCCCGCCGCCCAGTCCGTCTTCGGCGAAGATCATCTCCGACGCGAACGAGGCGAACCAGAGGGACGCCACGACTGCCGAGCAGACCATCGATCCGCTGCTGGGCCAGGCCGACGACATGGTCAAGAAGTCGCAGCAGTTGATGCAGACCCAGATCGATGGCGGTTACTCGCAGGTCCCGCTCCCCAACTCGGACGGCACCGTCCCGCAGAGCACCGGCGGTCTGCACACCGGACACGGCGGCGGAGGCGGACACTACGGGGGCGGTGGCGGGGGCGCCAGCGGTGGCGGCGGCGGTCTCGGCCCGAGCGGCGGTCCGCCCTCCTCGCCTCCGCCCGGCAACGTCCAGCAGTGGATCCAGGAAGCGATCAAGGAACTGCAGGCCGCGGGCGTGAACGTGACCGACGCGGACATCAAGAACATCTGGGCGATCATCCAGCACGAGTCCGGCGGCAACCCGAACGCGATCAACAACTGGGATTGCGTACCGCTCGACACGATGGTGCTGACCCGGCGGGGCATGCTGAAGCATCACGACGTCAAGGTCGGGGACGAGACCATCGGGTTCAACCCGGTCACCGGACGCAGCGAGTGGACCAAGATCACCCGGGTGGTGCACCACGAGGACGCGCCGCTGGTCCGGTTGACCAATACTCGCTGGCAGGCCACGACGACGCCGAATCACCGTTGGCTCACCTTCCCGCGGGTCAGCGAGCCCAAACCGGCAGGCCCGCTGGTGTGCCCGGACTGCGGGTGGGCGCCGCGGGGCTCGGTCCAACCGGCGAACGGCGTCGCAGTTCACCGGCGCAAGATCCACGGCGTGCGGTCGGCTCCGGCCCGCTCCCAGCACGTCGCCGCGGGCAGGTTCATCACGACCAGCGAGGTCGGCAGCCGCGACAGGTTGCTGCTGTCCGCAATCGCGGACACCGGGGAGGGGCTTGACGCGACTGTGCGCGAGGCTGCGATCCTCGGCTGGATCGCCGGGGACGGGCACCTCGAGTCTCGCCAGCACCGGCCGACCGCCTCAATCGCTCAGTCGAAGCCGGAGATGGTCGCGAAGATCCGCGCACTCCTGGCGGACGTACCGCACGCGGAGTACGTGGACGATCGAGGCGGTTGCGGGCCGCGGCACCAGTTCCGGCTGGACCACGGCTATGTTCGCGATCTGCTGCGCCGGACGGGCAATCCGAAGTCGGAGGCTTTCAACCAGGTCCTCGCGATGTCGGCGGACCAGCGCGCCGCGTGGCTGGACGCGATCACCGACGCGGAGGGCACCAGGCACCTGCGTCCGGGGTACACCCAGCCGAAGGTCACGATCTATCAGGCGCCGGGGGAAGTCCTCGACGCCATCATGCTCGCGGTCTACCTGTCTGGAGCTCGGCCTCGGGTGTCCTACAGCGACCGAACGGCAGACCATCACACCTGGCAGGTCGAGGGTGCGGTCCGGGCGAACAACCCGATCGTCACTGGTGCGTTCCTCCGCGAGGAGAACGTCGGACGCGGAGACGTCTGGTGCGTTACGACCGAACTGGGCACCTGGACAGCCAGGGAGGGCGACCACCTTTTCCTCACCGGCAATTCCAACGCCGCGGCCGGCCACCCGTCCAAGGGTTTGATGCAGTGCATCGACTCGACGTTCAACGCGCACAAGCTGCCCGGGCACGACAACATCTACAACCCGGTCGACAACATCATCGCCGGTGTGCGGTACTCGATCGACCGGTACGGCTCGCTCAGCAACGTGCCGGGCATCCAGGCGATGGCGCACGGCGGCGCGTACCGCGGCTACTGACGCCACGCCGCGCACGCGGGCTCGCCGGTTAGCCTGGCCGCATGGTCGACATCGGTGCTTTCGGCGGGCCCGCGTTGCGGGCAGGCGTGCCTCCTTTTCACGTGATGGACGTGCTGTCCGCGGCGCAGGCCCGGCAGCGCAGCCACGGCGACCTGATTTCGCTGGCCGCCGGGCAGCCGTCCGTGCCCGCTCCGGCGGCGGTGCTGCGGGCGGCGCGGGAAGCGCTGAGCCAGCACACCCTCGGCTACACCGAACAGCTCGGCATTCCTGAGCTGCGTGAAGCCGTCGCCGGGCATTACCGGCGCACCTACGACCTCGACGTGACCGCCGCCGACGTCGTGATGACCACCGGCTCGTCCGGCGGGTTCCTGCTGTCGTTCCTGAGCGCGTTCGACCCCGGTGCGCGGGTGGCGATGGCCCGGCCCGGCTATCCGGCGTACCGGAATCTGCTGAGCGTCCTCGGCTGCGAGGTCGTCGAGTTCGCCACCACGGCCGAGACGAATTTCCAGCCGACCGTCGAGCAACTCGACCGGCTCGGGCCGATCGACGGGCTCATCGTCGCCAGTCCCAGCAACCCCACCGGGACGGTGCTGCCGCCGGGCGAGCTGGCCGCGATCTCCGGCTGGTGCGCGTCGCACGGCGTGCAGTTGATCAGCGACGAGATCTACCACGGCATCTCCTACGGCAAGCAACTCGATTGTGCCTGGCAGTACGGCCGGGAAGCGTTGGTGCTCGGGTCGTTCTCGAAGTACTTCGCCATGACCGGCTGGCGGCTCGGCTGGATGCTGGTGCCGCAGCGGCTGCACCGCGCGGTCGACGTCCTCACCGGCAACTTCACCATCTGCCCGCCCGCGGTTTCGCAGTACGCGGCGGTCGCGGCGTTCACTCCCGAGTCATACGCCGAAGCGGACGCGCACGTCGAGCACTACCGGCGCAACCGCGACCTGCTCTTCGCCGGTCTGCGCGAGATCGGTCTCGACAAGCTCGCTCCGGCCGACGGCGCGTTCTACGCCTACGCCGACGTCTCCGACCACACCACCGACAGCCTGAGCTGGTGCCAGCGCCTGCTCGCCGACACCGGCCTGGCGATCACCCCGGGCATCGACTTCGACCCGGTCGACGGCGGCCGCTACGTGCGGTTTTCCTTCGCCGGCGCGACCGAGGACGTGACCGAGGGGCTGCGCCGGCTCGGTGGCTGGCTGGGGTGAAACCGGTCAGGGGGAACCCCGAGCTTTCCCTGAACGTTGGCCGGATGGAGAGAGTTTCCGTCGCCTGGATGGCACGCTGGAGGGCACCGGGCCGACGTGGCGCGGAAACGGCATCGGAGGAGCCATGTTCTGGAAGATCGTCGGAGCGCTCGTCGTGGCCTGGATCGCCTTCATGGTGCTCGGGTCAGTGATCGGCTTCGTGTTCAAGGCCGTGCTGTGGATCGGCATCATCGGCGGGGTGCTGTTCCTCGGCACCGCGGCCTACGGGGCGATCACCGGGAAGAAGCAGTCGAAGCGGATCACCCGCTGACCGGCGCCGGACCATACTGAGTCGAACCATCCTGAGCAGACGACGGCTCCCGCACCGGAATGTGCGGGAGCCGTTCGCGGTTCAGCCCAACGCCGCGCGGGCGGCCTCGGCGCCGTCCCACAGGTGCGCGCGGATTCCGACCGCGCGGGCACCGTCGATGTTGACCTGGCGGTCGTCGAAGAACAGGCACTCGTCCGGCTCGGCGCCCAGTTTGTCCAGCAGCAGCCGGAAAATCTCCGCATCCGGCTTCGCGACCTTCACGTCGCCGGAGAAAAGCGTGTGCTTGAACAGCTTCGCCCACTCCTGCTCGCGCACCCAGACGCCGAACGCGGACGGCGCGTTCGACAGCAGCGCGAGTGAGGCGCCGGCGTCGGACAGTGACTGCAGCAGGTCCAGCGAGCCCGGCGCGAGCTGTCCCCAGCCCGCGACGTCGAGCGCGGTCAGTTCGGCCGACAGCGCGTCGTCCACCTTCGCGCCCACCTGGTTGCCGATCGACGTCCAGTACTCCAGATCGGTGCAGCCGCGGTCGTACGGGTCGCGCACGCTCCAGTACACCGGCTCGAACTTCTCGTGCGGGACGCCCATCGCGGCGGCCAGCTTCGGCACCGCGCCGGTGCGGACGCTGAGCACCTCGCCGTAGTCGAACACGATCCAGTTGGTCACCCGAGTCCCCCAGGGTTCAGGCGCCGGATTTGATCCGGCGCAGTGCTTCGTCGATGTCGGCGGACGACAGGTCGCGGTGCGTCACGAACCGGACCTTGCCCGCCATCGGCAGGGCTTGAATGCCGAGCGAGTCGAGCCAGTTCAGCGCGGTCGGCACGTCGGGCACCCCGGCGAGAACGATATTGGTGTCCGGGGCCGGCACGTCCCAGCCGTGTTCGGAAAGCCCGTTGGCCAGCCGTTTCGCGAAGTCGTGCGCCTCGGCGAGCTCGTCGACGCGGTCGAGCGCGACCAGGCAGGCCGCGGCGAGGACCCCGCCCTGCCGCACGCCGCCCCCGAGCATCTGCCGCATCCGGCGGGCCTGTTCGACGAACTCCTCGCTGCCCGCCACGACCGAGCCGACCGGTGCGCCGAGGCCCTTGCTGAAACACGCCGACACCGAGTCCACGCCGACGGTCAACGCCGCGGGCGGCACCTGCAGCGCGACGGCCGCGTGCCAGATCCGCGCGCCGTCGAGGTGCACGGTGAGCCCGGCCTGCTTCGCGACGGACAGCAGTTGCGCGTGCTCGTCCGGCGGAGTGACCGCGCCGCCGGCCGCGTTGTGCGTGTTCTCCAGGCACAGCAGCGTGGTGCGGAGCGCGAAGTACGGGCCGGGGTTGCCAATCGCCGCTTCGAGCGTTTCCGGCAGGCATCGGCCCGGGCCCGCGTCGTGTTCGAGGATGTCCGGCATGCCGCCGGCCAGCCAGGCCGCCGAGCCGAGTTCGTTGGCGAGCACGTGCGCGTTGCGAGTGGCGAGGAACCGGTCGCCGCGCCGCAGGTGGACGCTCAGCGCGATCAGATTCGCCATCGTCCCGCTCGGCGTCCACAACGCCGCGGGCATGCCGAGCGTTTGCGCGGCCCGGCGTTCGAGTTCGGCGATGGTCGGGTCGGTGCCGATGACGTTGTCGTCGACCTCGGCCTCGGCCATGGCCGCGCGCATGATCGCGTCCGGGCGGGTGACGGTGTCGGAACGGAAGTCGATCAGCTGCCCAGTCATGGTCACAGTCCGATCACATCACACAGGTGGGCGCGGCTTCAATGCGGTGGGGGGTGGAACGTTTCCGGCCGGACGTGCAACCGTGGACGCCCCCGGATCCGTCCCTTCACCGGACATGGCCAGAGCGGAGCTGCAAAGCGCGTGGACCAGCGCGACGAACAGGAGTTCGCGGACTACTTCGCCGCGAGGAGGGACGCCGTGCGCCGGACTGCCTACCTGCTGTGCGGGGACTGGCACAAGGCCGACGACCTCGCGCAGACGGCGTTCGTCGCGTTGCACCGGAGGTGGAAGAAGATCAGAGACCGCGCGGCGACCGACGCGTACGTGCGCAAGACGCTGGTGCGCGCGGTCATCGACGAATCGCGCCGTCCGTGGCGGCGCGAGCGGCAGACCGAGGTGCTGCCGGAACCCGTGGACGACGGTCCCGGACTCGCCGAACGCGTCGCGACTCGCGAGGACCTGCTCGCCGCCTTGAAGGAAGTGCCGCCGAAGCAGCGAGCGGTGCTGGTGCTGCGGTTCTTCGACGGCCTGGACGTCGGGGCCGCGGCGAAGGCGCTGGGCTGCAGCGAGGGCAACGTGAAGAGCCAGACGGCGCGCGGGCTGGCGAATCTGCGCCAGGTGCTGGAACGGGAGGTGGAGACCAATGGATGAGCGGGAAGCCGAGACGTTGTTCTCCGCCGTTCCCGGCGAGGTCCCGCCGCCCACCTTCTCGGTGGAAGACGTGGTGCGCCGCTCGAAGCGCGAAACAGTGCGCCGGCGCAACCGGATCACCGCCGGCGCGGCGGCCGTGCTCGTCGCCGCGGGGCTCGGCACCTGGGGAATCGTGGGTGTTTCGAGCGATAAGTCTGATTCTGCCGCGAATTCCGCGGCCGCTCCGGCGCAACCCGGCGGGTCGGCGGCGCGTCCTTTCAGCAATGGGGATGACTTCCCGGGTCAGCCGTCTCGGCAGGGAGCCGGCGAAACCGGGAGGACCGGCCCTCGGGTCGAAGGCACCTCCGGGTGCGCACGGGTGGACTGGGAGCTCGCCACTGCCCTCGCTGGCGAGCTCCCAGGCCACTTGAATGCCGCGCAGGCTTCCCCAGGCAGCGTTTGTACGACGTCGTCGCGTGGTGCCGGGTTCCCGCTTCCGGACGGAACGATCGGCGCGGCGGTGTTCGCTCGCGGCGCCGCGGTGAACGTGCCCACGCAACCGGCCGGAGCTGTCACCGTGCGTCAGCAAACCGGCAGTGGCGGAACTCTCGTGCTGGTCAGCGTGCCGGGTACGGCTGGCCGCCCAGCACCGTACGCGACCGACCTGGCGCGCATCGCCGCTTCGCTGGCCACCCGGTTCTGATCGGCGGCGTCCGGCGGGGCTGGCAGAATATCCGGGCATGACGGCAGCAGCCACCACCCCCAAGGGCGAGCGACGACGGGCCGCGCTCGTCGAAGCCGCCGCTCAGCTGCTGGCCGAGGGCGGGTTCGACGCGGTCCGGCACCGGGCGGTCGCCGAGCGGGCCGGGCTGCCGCTCGCCTCCACCACGTACTACTTCGACTCGCTGGAAGACCTCGTCACCGCCGCGGTGGAACACCACGGGCAGACCGAACTGGCCAACGGGCGACGGCAGCTGGACGACCTGACGACCCGGAACCGGGGCGTGCAGGCGACCGTGGAACTCGTGCTGGACATGCTGCTCGGCCCGCAGAGCGGCGATCCGGAAGCCGACGCCGAGGCGGTCCTGCTGCGGTACGAACGCCTGGTCGCGACCGGACGCCGGCCGTACCTGCGCCCGTTGATGCGGACGCTGTCCCAGCAGCTCAACGAGCTGCTGACGGAAATCTTCGCGCGTTCCGGGACGCCGGTGGCTCCCGACGAGCTGGACCGGCTGGTCGCGCTGGTGGACGGGGCCGTGGTGAACGCGTTGATCGCGGTCGACCCGGCTCCGCGCGCGGCGGCCGGGCGGATGCTGCGGACCGCGCTCGCCGAGACTGTCCACTGAGGACAGCTACTCCGGATACGCCGCGGTGGCACGGATTTCGACCAGCAGTCCCGGACTGGCGAGCCCGCTGACGCCGATCATCGACCACGCCGGATAGGGCTCGGCGGGCACGAGGCGCTTCTTGGCTTCGAGGAAACCGGGCAGGTGCTGGTGGATGTCGACGTGATAGCTCGTGACGTCGACCAGCGCGGAGAGGTCGAGGCCTTCGAGGCGAAGGATTTCCTCGATCCGGCGGAGCGCGATCTCGGTTTGTTCTTCGACGGTTTCCGCGATCTCGCCGTCCGGCCGGCGGCCGATCGTGCCCGCGACGAAGAGGAGGTTGCCCGCGCGCACGGCGGCCGAGTAGCCGAAGCGGGCGAAGGCAGACGCCCCGGACGGTCCGAAAACCTCGGAGTCCTCGGGGATCTTGACGGACTGCATGTGGCTTCCTTTCTCAGTTGCCCCAGCGGGAGGTGCGGGCGGCGCGTTCCAGCCGGGTTTCGCCGTCGGCCGCGCGTTCACGAAGGAAATCCGCGGGAACGGACGGCACTGGCGCGTTTTTCGGGCTTTTCGCGGCCTGCGCGACGATGGCGTCGGTGAGCGAGCGGACCATCTCGAGCCGCGGATAAGCGGCGTGGATCGCCGCACCTTGGGAGTCGGTGACAGCGTCGAGGTACTCGGCGCCGACCGGGCCGCCGAAGTCGACGGCGACCCCGGCGCGGACAAGCGCACACAGCGGACCGCGGCGTTCGGCGATGCCCGCGGTCGTGTGCAAGGCGATGGCCTGCCAGACCTGGTCGGCGTCCGCGCTGGAAATCCCATGATCGACCAGGAATCCGGCAGCTCGGTCGGCGCCTTCGACCTCGAAGCGTTCCACGTGCGGGCCGTCCGGTGCCACGCCGATGTCGTGCATGACGCACGCGGCGAACAGCAGATCGTCGTCGTAGCCGGATTCGGCCAGCCGGTCGGCGACCAGCCGCGCGAACAGGTAGCTGCGGACGCTGTGGTTGAACACCGACTGCGATTCCACCGGGCGGACAGCTTCGAGGACGGCGTCCGCCAGCGGAGTCGCGGGCAGTGCGACCACCGGGTCCGGAAGGAGTTCGGTCATGGCTCCCAGCGTGGCCCGCAGGCCGCTGACCTGGTGAGTGGCAAGTTTGCCGTACTTCGATAGAATCTTGCCATGACGCATCGGGTCGCGGTGCTGGCACTCGACGGGGTCCTCCCGCTGGACCTCGCGATCCCGGCGCAGGTGTTCCAGGTCCGGCCGCAAACGCACTACGAGATGACCCTGTGCGCGCTCGGTCCGACGGTTCCCACGAGCGCCGGGTTCGCGCTGGCCGCCGAGGGCGGGATCGAGGAGCTGCGCGCGGCGGACACGGTGATCGTGCCGGGCTACGACCCGATCCCGGAGACCCCGGAAACGGCGGTCGAGCTGCTGGCCGAGGCACGCGACCGGGGCCGGCGGGTGGTGTCCATCTGCACGGGGGCGTTCGCGCTGGCCGCGGCGGGAGTGCTGGACGGCCTGCACGCCACGACGCATTGGGAGTATCTCGACCACTTCGAACGGGAATACCCGGCGGTCCAGGTCGATCGGGACGTCCTTTACGTCGACGAGGGCGACGTGCTCACCTCAGCGGGCGTGTGCTGCGGCATCGATCTGTGCCTGCACATCGTGCGCCGCGATTTGGGTGCCGCGGTCGCCAATCGGATCGCCCGCGGCCTGGTCGCCGCGCCGCATCGCGAAGGCGGGCAGGCGCAGTACGTGCCCGCTCCGCTCGCGGAGGCGGGCGACGCTTCGCTGTCGGCCACGCGCGAATGGGCGTTGCAGCGACTGGACGAATCGCTCAGCATCCGCTTGCTCGCCCGGCACGCGGGGATGTCGCAGCGGACGTTCCTGCGCCGGTTCGCCGAGGAAACCGGGACCACTCCGTTGCAATGGCTGCTCAACGCCCGGCTCGGCAGAGCGCGGGAGCTGCTGGAGACCACGGACTATTCGGTGGACCGGGTGGCGCGGGACTGCGGTCTCGGCACCCCGGCCAACCTGCGGTTGCACTTCCGGCGGGTGCTCGGGACCACGCCGACCGCCTACCGGCGAGCCTTTACTGCCTGACTACTGCCTGACTACTTCCTGACTCGACCGGCGTCGGCTGCGGATTTCACCAGCAGATCCAGCATCGCGGTCTCCGCGCCGACCGGGTCGTGGGCCGCGATCGCGTCCAGCACCCGGCGGTGGCTCGGCACCGGATCGTCGGTGGGGCCGGCGCCGTGCACGAGCTTGTCCCGCTCCGCCAAGCCGATCGCGATCACGCGTTCGATCTGGAGCAGGAAGTTGTTGTGCGCGGCGGCCAGCAGGCTCCGGTGGAAAGCCAAATCCGCTTCGACACTTGCTTCCAGGTCCGGGGCGGCGACCATCGCCTCGAGCGCGGACTCAAGCGCGGCGAGGTCTTCGGTAGTCGCGCGTTCCGCGGCCATCCGCGCCGCCGCAGGTTCGACCACTGCGCGTACTTCGGCCAATTCGTCCAGCAGACCGGCGTTTCCGCGGGCGGTCGTTTGCCAGCGCATGACGTCGGCGTCCAGAAGCTGCCAGCTCTCCCGCGGTTGCACGAACGTGCCGTGCTTTTGCCGCGCGCCGATCATTCCCTTGGCCGCCAGCACCTTCAACGCTTCCCGCAACGCGGTGAGGCTGATGTCCAGCTCCTCGCGCAAGGCGGGAAGATCCAGCACCGTGCCTTCCCGCCATTCGCCGGACAGAATGCGCGCGGCGAGCGTTTCGACGGTTTGTCCGTGCAGGCCGCGCGGGCGATGGTCGGTCACCGGAGCGGAAGCACGCACGTCGGGGAGCCGGTCGGGTAATCGCGGACCTCCGCGTTTCCGAAGTCCTTCAACGGAAAGACGGAAATGACGTCGTCCTTGAACGCGGCGGTGTAGCAGATTCCGTCCGCAACGGCGAAGTTCCACGGGTAAGAACCGCACGGCTGATCGGCCGTCGCGCGCAGCGGAGTTCCGGTGAACGACGTGATGCATTCCGGGCCGCGGTTCGACAGGTAGATCCCGGAGTCCAGCACTTCCAGGTGCGCCACCAGGGATTCGCCGCCGGCCACCGTCGACGGAGTCGCCCCCGCGAACTCGAACGCGCCCGGCGAAGTCTCCCGCATCGTGATCAGCTCGCCGGACAATTCTCCGGCCACGTAAGCGATTCCGTCTGCGCCGCGCACCAGTTGCCGCGGTCCGGTCCCCGGCGGCAGCGACGAAACGGCCAGCGGCGTGAGTTTTCCTTGCGGAGACAACGTGTAGCTGCGGATTTCGTCGGTGCCCAGATCGACGGCGCTCACCACCGAACTGTCCGCCGACGACACCGCCATGTGGACGTGCGGGCCCTCCTGCCGGTCGGCGCGCGGCCCGCTCCCGGTGTGCTGCACCAGGTCGGTGCGTCCGTCGATCCGGCCGTCCGCGCGCAGCGCGAAGACAGCGAGGCTGCCGCCGCCGTAGTTGGCGCACAACAGGAAGCGGCCGTCCGGCGTCACCGCGAGGTGGCAGGGGCTGGCCCCGCCGGATTCGACGACGTCGAGCGCGACCAGTCCGTCTTCGATCGAAACGGAGGTGACCTCGCCGTAGCTCGTCTCGTTGACCGCGTACACCATCGGCAACGCGGGATGCTGGGTCAGCCAGGTCGGCGACACCATCGGCACCGTCGAATCCGCGACGAGCTCGCCGCCGGAGCACCGGAAAACCGCGATTCCCGTCCCGTTCCCGCCGGTTTCGGCGGTTCGGCAGCCGACGAGTACGACGTCGCTCACGAGCTCTCCCTCACCAATGCGGCCACTCGGGCCCGGATGTCCTCGGCGGATCCACGGGTCAGCGCCGACCCGATCCCGCAGGCGACGGCGCCCGCGTCGAGCCAGCGTGGCACGTCCTCGAGAGCGATTCCACCCGTCGGCACGAGCGGAGCCTGCGGAAGCGCGGCGCGCACGTCGGCGATCCACTGCGGGCCGAGCGCGGAAGCCGGGAAAACCTTTACGGCGTCGGCACCTTCCTCCATCGCACGCACGATTTCGGTGACCGAACCGGTGCCCGGCAGCGCCGCGACGCCGTACCGATGAGCGGTACGCAGGACCTCGGTGTGCAGTGACGGCGACACGAGAAACTGAGCGCCCGCACGGATCGCGGCGGCCGCGGACGACTCGTCGAGCACCGTGCCCGCTCCGATGGTGGCGTCCGGATACGCGGTGCTCAGCTCCTCGATCGCGACGAGCGCACCGGAGGTGGTGAGCGGGACTTCGATCGACTTCAACCCCGCGTCGAGCACAGCTCGCGCGGCGGCGACGGCCGAGGGCGCGTCCGCCGTCCGCACGATCCCGACGACGCCCTGGCGCACCGCTTCGCGCGTGATCTCCCACCGGTATCCCATGGCGGCCAGCCTAGCAGTAGAATTATAAATTACTAATTATTCTTGACGGCCGCTCGAAGGTCCCGGCATGCTTGCGAACCATGCGCACTGCTGTGGTGACCGGTGCGGCGTCCGGGATCGGAGCCGCGACCGCCCGCCAACTCGACGCCGACGGCTACCGGGTGCTCGGCGTCGATCTCGCTCCGGTGCCCGGCGGCGTACAGGGCGACGTGACCGAAGACGAGACGTGGCAACGCGTTCTCGACCTGGCCGGCGAGGTCGACGCCGTGGTCAGCAACGCCTATCTGCCGACTTCAGGCCCGCTGCACGAAACCGACCGCGCGCAATGGCAACGACAACTGGACGTGAACCTCACCGCGTCGTACCTCGCCATGCGGACCTGCCTGCCGTCGCTGCGAGCTCGGCGCGGCTCCGTGGTTCTGGTGTCCTCGGTGCACGCGCGATTCGGCTTGCCCGGCCATCCGGCGTACGCGGCGAGCAAGGGCGCGTTGGTCTCTCTGGCCCGGCAGTTGGCCGTGGAGTACGCGCCGGAAGTGCGCGTGAACTCGGTGCTTCCCGGCCCGATCGAGACCGAGGCCTGGGACCGGGTCAGCACGGAAGACCGCGAACGAAGTGCCCGCGCGACGCCAGTGGGACGGCTCGGCGACCCGGCCGAAGTCGCCGCGGTGATCGCGTTCCTGCTCTCGCCCGCGGCGTCGTTCGTCACCGGCGCCGAGCTGACCGTCGACGGCGGCTGGTCAGCCGCGAAGGATTCCGCTTAGTCCGTTGTGGAGGCAGGGTGCAGATCACCGGGATCGAGACGTTCCTCGTCGCGCCGCGCTGGTTGTTCCTCAAGATCAGCACCGACGAGGGCATCGCCGGCTGGGGCGAACCGGTCGTGGAAGGGCGAGCCGGGACCGTTCGCGCGGCCGTGCACGAGCTGAGCGAACTGCTCGTCGGGAAGGATCCGCTGCGCATCGAGGACCACTGGCAGGTGCTGCGGCGCGGCGGCTTCTACCGCGGCGGACCGGTGCTCTCCAGCGCGCTCGCCGGGTTCGACCAGGCGTTGTGGGACATCGCGGGCAAGGCCCGGAACGCGCCGGTGCACGAGCTGCTCGGCGGCCCGGTGCGCGATCGCGTGCGGGTGTACTCGTGGGTTGGCGGCGACCGTCCGTCGGGGATCTTCGAAGCGGTGTCCGCGCAGGTCGAGCGGGGTTTCACCGCGGTGAAGATGAATGTCGCCGGTCCGCTCGGGCCGATCGCCACCCCGGCCGACGCGGCGGCCGCGCTGGCTCGCGCGCGAGAGGCGCGGGACGCGCTCGGACCCGACCGCGACCTGGCGATCGACTTCCACGGCCGCGTCTCGCCCGCGATGGCGCGCCGGCTGGTGAAGATGCTCGAAGAAGTGCAGCCGATGTTCGTCGAGGAGCCGGTGCTGCCGGAACTGCCCGCGGACGTGGTCAAGTCGGTGGCCGAGGCCTCGACGGTGCCGATCGCGCTCGGGGAACGGCTGTTCTCGCGCTGGGAGTTCAAACCTGTCCTGGACGCGGGCGTCGCCGTGGTGCAGCCGGACCCGTCGCACGC
This sequence comes from Amycolatopsis orientalis DSM 43388, assembly GCF_000411975.1. Classification (GTDB taxonomy): domain Bacteria; phylum Actinomycetota; class Actinomycetes; order Mycobacteriales; family Pseudonocardiaceae; genus Amycolatopsis; species Amycolatopsis orientalis_D. Next base: position 114,413 of record NZ_ASXG01000015.1, on the reverse strand, counting down.
GGGCGGCATCTCGGAGCTGCGCCGGATCGCCGCGCTGGCCGAGGTGTACGGCGCGAACCTCGCCCCGCACTGCCCGCTCGGCCCGATCTCGCTTGCCGCCGCGCTGCAGGTGGCGTTCGCGACGCCGAACTTCCTGATCCAGGAGCAAAGCCTCGGCATGCACTACCACGACGGCCGCGAGCCGGTCGCCTATCTCGCCGACGACGCGTTGTTCCGGTTCACCGACGGGTACGCCGCGCGCCCGGCCGCGCCGGGCCTCGGCATCGAGGTGGACGAGGAGGCCGTGCGACGCGCCGACGAGACCGGGCACGCCTGGCGGTCGCCGGTGTGGCGGCTGGCCGACGGCAGCTTCACGGAGTGGTGACCGCCGCGCTGACCTGCGCAGGTATCGTGGCCGCGTGACGGACAAGCCCCGCATTCCGAACGTGCTCGCCGCCCGCTACGCCTCGCCTGAGCTGGTGGCGCTCTGGTCGCCCGAACGCAAGGTCGTGCTCGAGCGGCGGCTGTGGCTCGCCGTGCTGCGGGCTCAGGCCGAGCTGGGCGTCGAGGTGCCCGAAGGCGTCATCGAGGACTACGAGCGGGTGGTCGAGCAGGTCGACCTCGACTCGATCGCCGCGCGCGAGCGCGTCACCCGGCACGACGTGAAGGCCCGGATCGAGGAGTTCAACGCCCTCGCCGGACACGAACACGTGCACAAGGGCATGACCTCGCGCGACCTCACCGAGAACGTCGAGCAGCTGCAGCAGCTGCGGTCGCTGGAACTGGTCCGCGGCCGTGTCGCCGCGGTGCTGTCCCGGCTGGCCGCGCTCGCCGTCGAACACTCCGACCTGGTGATGGCGGGCCGCTCGCACAACGTCGCCGCGCAGGCGACCACGCTTGGCAAGCGGTTCGCGACCGCCGCCGACGAGTTGCTCGTCGCGTTCTCCCGGCTGGACAACCTGATCGAGCGCTACCCGCTGCGCGGCATCAAGGGCCCGGTCGGCACCGCGCAGGACATGCTCGACCTGCTCGGCGACGAGTCCACTTTGGACCAGCTGGAAGTGCGGATCGCCGAGCACCTCGGCTTCGGCAACCGGTTCGTCAGCGTCGGCCAGGTGTACCCGCGCTCGCTCGACTTCGACGTGCTGTCCACTGTGGTCCAGCTGGCCGCCGCGCCGTCCAGCCTCGCCAAGACGATCCGGCTGATGGCCGGGCACGAGCTGGTCACCGAGGGCTTCAAACCGGGCCAGGTCGGGTCGTCGGCCATGCCGCACAAGATGAACACGCGGTCCTGCGAGCGCGTCAACGGTCTCGCCGTGGTCCTGCGCGGATACCTGTCGATGATCGGCGAACTGGCCGGCGACCAGTGGAACGAGGGCGACGTCTCGGATTCCGTGGTGCGCCGCGTCGCGCTGCCGGACGCGTTCTTCGCGCTCGACGGGCTGCTCGAGACCTTCCTCACCGTGCTCGGCGAATTCGGCGCGTTCCCGGCCGTGGTCGAGCGTGAGCTTGATCGCTATCTCCCGTTCCTCGCGACCACGAAGGTGCTCATGGCGTCGGTGCGCCGGGGCGTCGGGCGTGAGACGGCTCACGAGGCGATCAAGGAGAACGCCGTCGGCGTCGCCCTCGCGATGCGCGAACGCGGCGCGGAGAACGACCTCCTCGACCGGCTCGCGGCCGACGAACGGCTCCCGCTCAACCGCGCTGACCTGGACGAACTCCTCGCCGACCGGATCTCGTTCACCGGCGTGGCCCCGCGTCAGGTCGAAGAGGTCGCGGCGCGCGTCGAGGACGTGCTCAAGCGATTCCCGGACGCCGCGGCGTACGCGCCGCAGCCGATTCTGTGAGTGCGCGCACGTCGTCCACGTGCTGAGACGGCATTACTCGATCGGGCGAAGCTTTTAGTGTTCGTGCCGAACCCGGAAGCGCCAGGCCGCCACCCCGCGGCTTGGCGCTTCTTGTCTGCGCACCCCGGATATTCAGGAAGAAGTCATGAGAAAGATCCTCAGCACGCTCGCCGTCGTAGTCGCCGCCACCGCGGGCCTCACGGCGTGCGGATCCTCGGACGCTTCTGGGCAGACCCTGCGCGTCGGCACCCTCACCGACGCCCCGCCCAGCATCTACCTCGAAAACGGCCAGTTCACCGGGTACGACAACGAGCTGCTGCGGGACATCGCCAAGCGCGAGGGCTTCCAGGTCGAGTTCGTCGGCACCGAGTTCTCCGGCCTGCTCGCGAAGGTCGCCGGCGGCCAGCTCGACATCGGCAGCTCGACGATCTCCGCGACCGCCGCGCGCAAGAAGACCGTGGCGTTCAGCAACGGCTACGACACCAGCTACACCACCGTCGTCAGCAAGAAAGGCGCCGCGCTGCCCGCCGCCAACTCTTTCGCCGGCAAGCGGGTCGGCGTCGTGCAGGGGTCGGTGCAGGACGAGCTCGCCGGCAAGCTCGCCGGTGCGCAGGTGGTCCGGTTCCCGGACTACAACGCCGGTTTCGCGCAGCTGAAGACCGGCGGTCTCGACGGCTGGGTCGTGCCGAAGGACATCGGCCAGAAGTACCTCGACCAGAACCCGACCGTTCCGCTCGAGTTCGGCTACACCGTCGCGGACAAGGACACCCCGTCGGCCTTCGCGGTCGCCAAGTCGAACACCGAGCTGCTGAAGAAGATCAACGACGGCCTGGCCAAGGCGATCGCCGACGGCACCGCCGCCCGGCTGCACGCGCAGTTCTTCAAGGAGGCTCCGATCGCGAAGGAGCTGGAGAAGGGCGGACCGGGCCTCCCGGTGGCGAACTCCTGATGCGCGGGCACACTGGTGGCATGAAAAAACTGATCGTCACCGCCTTCGCGGCGGCACTGGTGGCCGGTCTCACCGCGTGCGGTGGCGACGCCGGCGAGACCCTGCGAGTCGGCACGCTGAGCGACTCCCGGCCCAACGCGTACCAGGAGAACGGACAATTCACCGGTTTTGACAACGAGCTGCTGAAGGACATCGCCGCGAAGGAAGGCCTGAAGCTGGAATTCGTGTCGACCGATTTCTCGGCGCTGCTCGGCAGCGTCGCGAACGGCCGGTTCGACATCGGCAGCTCGGCGATCGCGCAGACCGACGAGCGCAAGAAGACGGTGGCGTTCAGCGATCCGTACAACTACCAGTCGCTCGGCATCGAGGCGAAGGCGACTGCGGGCATCTCCGACGAGAACTCGTTGGCGGGCAAGCGGATCGGCGTGGTACAGGGCACGGTGTCGGACACCTGGCTCGCCGCGAACGCTCCGAAGGCGCAGGCCGTGCGGTTCCCGAACGACGCGGCGGCGCTGAGCGCGCTGAAGTCCTCGGCGATCGACGGCGCGGTGTTCGACCAGGTGTCCGCGGAGGACTACGCGAGCAAGAACCCCGAGCTGAAGGTCACGAAGGCGATCACCACCAGCATCCCGCACGGATACGCGGTGCGGAAGGGCAACACCGAGCTGCTGGGCAAGCTGAACGACGGCATCAAGAAGGCCGTCGCGGACGGCACCTGGGCGAAGGTGCACCAGCAGTTCGAGCCGAACATTCCGGTTCCCGCGGATTTCAAGACGAAGTAGCCTGATGGATCAGTTTTTCGACACCTTCCTCAACTGGCAGTACATCTGGGAGGTTTTCCCGGACCTGCTGAAGACCGGTCTGCTGAACACCCTGATCCTGTCGGTCTCGGCGGCGGTCATCGGGACCCTGCTCGGCATGGTGCTCGCGGTGATGGGCCTGTCCACCAAACGCTGGCTGCGCTGGCCCGCGCGGGTGTACACGGACATTTTCCGCGGCCTGCCCGCGATCCTGACGATCCTGGTGATCGGCCAGGGTGTCGGCCTGCTCGCCCGCAGCGTGGTCGGCAACAATCCGTACCCGCTGGGCATCGCCGCGCTGAGCCTGATCGCCGCCGCGTACATCGGCGAGATTTTCCGGGCCGGCATCCAGAGCGTCGACAAAGGACAGCTGGAGGCGAGCCGCGCGCTCGGCATGAGCTATTCCAAGGCGATGCTGCTGGTGGTGATCCCGCAGGGCGTGCGGCGGGTGCTGCCCGCGCTGGTGAACCAGTTCATCGCGCTGGTGAAGGACTCGACCCTGGTGTACTTCCTCGGTTTCCTTACCTCGCAACGGGAACTGTTCCGGATCGGCCAGGACCTCGCGGCCAACACCGGGAACCTGTCGCCGCTGGTGGCCGCGGGTGCGGTCTACCTGGTGATCACCGTGCCGCTGACGCACCTGGTGAACTACATCGACAAGCGGCTGCAGACCGGGCGCAAGGTGACCACGGAGACCAAGGAAATGATCGCGAGCGGGACGGTATGAGCACGGCGATTCGTTCGTCTTCGGTGGAATTGCGCGACATCCACGTCCGGTTCGGGACGCTGGAGGTCTTGCGCGGGGTGAACCTGAAGGTGCCGAGCGGGAGCACGACCTGCGTCATCGGCCCGTCCGGTTCCGGAAAGTCGACCCTGCTGCGCTGCGTGAACCGGCTGCAGGAACCGGACAGCGGCGATCTGCTGCTGGACGGGGAGAGCGTCATCGCCGCGGACCCGGACGCGTTGCGCCAGCGGGTGGGGATGGTATTCCAGCACTTCAACCTTTTCGGCCATCGTTCGGTGCTGGACAACATCGTGCTCCCGCTGCGCAGTGTGCGCGGTCTGTCCAAAGAGGACGCCGCCGAGGTCGCCCGGGCACGGCTGGCGGAGGTCGGCCTCGCGGACAAGGCCCCGTACCGCCCGGCCGCGCTGTCCGGCGGCCAGCAGCAGCGGGTGGCGATCGCCCGGGCGCTGGCGATGGAACCGGAAGTGATGCTCTTCGACGAGGCCACGAGCGCGCTGGACCCGGAGCTGGTGAAGGGCGTCCTGGACCTGATGGCGGGGCTGGCTTCGCGAGGCCTGACCCTGATCGTGGTGACCCACGAGATGGGATTCGCCCGGAGCGTGGCGGACGAGGTCGCGTTCATGGACGCGGGCCGGATCGTGGAGCAGGGGACGCCGGAGCAGGTGTTCGACGCACCGGCTAGTCCTCGGTTGCAGCAGTTCTTGTCACAGGTGTTGTGAGGGGACGCGCCCAGCCGAGGTTCGTGAGGGAACCCTGACGGAATCTGAGTCCGTCAGGCTTCCCTCACGGTGGGTTGGTCGGCGCGAAACCAAGTCCCCCTCGGACGAACAGGTACCGTGATCCCATGGGGACGATCTCGCGGCTCACGTATTACCCGGTCAAAGGCTGCGCCGGCACCTCAGTCCAGTCCGCTGACGTAACCCCGGCCGGTCTCGCGCACGACCGGGAGTTCCTCGTCGCCGCGCCCGACGGTGATTTCCGCAGCCAGCGTCGCTTCCCCGGCATGGCCGCCGTCCGCCCCCGCCTGCTGGACGGCGGCACCCGCCTCGCGTTGTCCGCACCGGGCATCGAGGACTTGACCATCGAGGTTCGGCAGGACGGCCGACGGCACCCCGCGTCCACCTTCAGCTGGACCGGCGAGGGTGTCCATCAGGGGGCCGACGCCGCGGAGTGGTTCTCCACCGTGCTGGGTCAGCCGTCCGTGTTGCTCGGCGTCACCCCGGAGCATGAACGCGTCACGAGCGGGGAGACGCCCGGCACCGCGAGGTTCGCCGACGGCCACGCGATCCTCGTCATCTCCGAGTCCTCTTTGGACCATCTGAACGAACGCATCGCCGAGCGCGGCGGCGAACCGGTGCCGATGGATCGTTTCCGGCCGAACCTCGTGGTCCGCGGCTGGACGGAACCGCACGCGGAGGACTCGGTGCGCCGGATGGAAGCCGGCGGCGCCGAGTTCTCCTACGCGAAGCTGTGCGTCCGCTGCGCGGTGCCGATGGTCGACCAGGAAACCGGCAAGCGCGCCGGCCCGGAGCCGATCCGCTCGCTCGCGGCGTACCACCGCGACCGCGACGGCGGCGTCCTCTTCGGCATGAAGGCGGCGGTGACCCGGCCCGGTCAGCTGGCGGTCGGCGACGCGGTGATCGTGCACTCCTCGGCCGGTCCGATCCGCAGCACCGAAGCCGCCGAACCGCCGTTGACCGCGACGGCCAGCTTCCCCGCCGAATCGGGGTAGACGACGTTCGCGCCGAGGGGCACGTCGGCGAAGGTCCGGCCGATCGTGGCGGACACCGCGACGTGCCCGCTGTGCACCGTCACCTCACCGGTCAACCCGGTTAGGTCGAGGTCGGCCGGCGTGGCGGCGAGCTGGACGTTGCCGAAGTGATCGACGGTCAGCACGTCCGAGACGAGCTTGCCGGGGAACGCCGCGACCAGCGGTTCCGGCAGGCGCACCAGGTCGCGGATGCCAGGTCCGAAGGAACCGGGGTCCGCGCCGAGGGCGAGCTTCGCGGCGACCGGGGCGAAGATGTCGCGGCCGTGGAAGGTCGCGGAGGTCGGCGTGCGCACGTCGATCACGTACGACGCGTACACGCCGCCTAGTGCCTCTGCGGCGGGTATCAGCAGACCATTGTCCGGGCCGACCAAGATGCCGTGCGCCGCGACCACGATGATGCCGCGGCGCTCGGTGCCGACGCCTGGGTCGACGACAGCCAGGTGTACGGCCTTCGGCAGCGAAGGCACGGTTTGTGCGAGTACGGCCGCACCTGAGCGCACCTGCTGCGGCGGCACGAGGTGAGTGACGTCGAGAACGCGTACGTCGGGCGCGATGCCGGCGATGACCCCGTGGCAAGCGGCCACGAAGCCGTCATGCAGCCCGTAGTCGGAGGTGAACGAAATCCAGCGGTAGGCCATGACCTGCATCATCCTCGCTGTGGCCGGGCTCGGGTTAGGGTGCAGCAGTGACGACGCTCGCCGATTACCCGAAGATCGCCGCCGGAAAAGTCCGGGACCTGTACGCGGTCGGGGACGACCACCTGCTGCTGGTCACCTCGGACCGCATCTCCGCCTACGACTTCATCCTGGACACGCCCATCCCCGACAAGGGCCGCGTGCTCACGGCGATGAGCGTGTTCTGGTTCGAGCAGCTGTCGGACCTGGTCCCGAACCACCTGGTCGCGTACGACGACCCGCGCATCCCTGCCGAGGTACGCGGACGCGCGCTGCTCGTACGCCGTCTCGACATGCTGCCGGTGGAAGCTGTCGCGCGCGGGTACCTCACGGGGTCCGGTTACACGGACTATCAGCGTACGGGCGCGGTGTGCGGCGTGAAGCTGCCCGAAGGGCTCGTGGAGGCCTCGAAGCTGCCGTCGCCGATCTTCACGCCTGCGACGAAGGCGGCGTTCGGCGAGCACGACGAGAACGTGTCGTTCGACGCGGTGGTCGCGACCATCGGTGCGAAGCGCGCGGAGGAGCTGCGCGAGGCGACGCTCGCGGTGTACCGCCGTGGCGCGGAATTGGCGGCGAAGCGCGGAATCCTGCTGGCGGACACGAAGTTCGAGTTCGGCGTGGACGAGACGGGTGCGCTGGTGCTGGCGGACGAAGTGCTGACGCCGGATTCGTCGCGGTACTGGCCGGCGGAGGGGTACGAGCCGGGAAGGGTGCAGCCGTCGTTCGACAAGCAGTACGTGCGAAATTGGCTGACGGGGCCGGAATCGGGCTGGGACAGGGCGTCGAACGTGCAGCCGCCGCCGTTGCCGAGTGAAGTGGTGGAGGCGACGAGGGCGAGGTACGTGGAGGCGTACGAGAGGATGACGGGGTTGTCGCTGGAGGACTGGCTGTAGCAGCCGAGGGGCCCAGGGAGAGAACCCCGAAAACTGTCGGCACCCTCTGACACACTGCAACCATGACCACACCGTACGCAACACCGCGCGCGAGGGCATTGGGCCTGGAGTTACGCGCGGCGCGGGAGAGAAGAAGACTGGGTGTAAGAGAGTTGGCCCGGTTGCTGGGGATGACGCCTGGTTTCGTGACGAATTGGGAAAGAGGACTGCGGCTGCCGAAGCCGGAGGACATCGGAGCGGTACTGGCGCACTGCAGGGTGATCGGGCCGGACCGCAGGCGAATAGTGGAGATGGCGCGAGGAGCGCGAGAGCAGGACTGGATAGACAGCGGCGGCGAAGAGGCGTACCTGGAGTGGGAGCGCACGGCGGAGGCAGTGTTCGGCTGGGAGCCGGAAGTGGTGCCGCCGTTGTTGCAGACGAGCGGGTACGCGCGAGCGTTGCTGTCGAGTGCTGTGGGTGCGGTCGCGGACGAGGTGGACGCGCGGGTAGCCGAGAGGCTGTCGCGGCGCGCGGTGCTCGATTCGGGCACGCGGTGTGTGCTCGTGCTGGGGGAAACGGCGCTGCACAAGAAAATCGGCGGCGCGGAGGCGATGGCGGAACAGCTGCGGTACCTGCGCGCGCGGTTGGCTGACGGCAAGGTCGAGGTGCGAGTCGTCCCGGCGGACCGGCATCCCGATCTGGGCAGGGGGTTCACGATTTTCGATTTCGCGGACCTGCCCTCGATCGTCCACGAACGGCTGCTGCGGGAAAGCGCGAGCAGTTCGAGCCCGGAGCGAGTGGCGAAGTACCGCGAGGTGGCGGAAACGCTGCTGGAGCTGGCCTTGCCGAAGCCGGAGACGGACGCCTTGCTGGAGGCGGCGCTGCGGAAATTGTCGGTGCCCTAGGGCAGAGTGGACACTGGGGGAAAGGAGCGGCATGAGCCGAGCTTTGGTGTTGGGCGGCGGTGGCGTGGCCGGGATCGCGTGGGCGACCGGTTTGCTGGCCGGGCTCGCGGAAGCAGGACAAGACGTGACCGGTGCCGACGTGCTGATCGGCACGTCGGCGGGCGCGGCGGTGGCGGCGCAGCTGGGCAGCGGATTGCCGCTGCCGCAGTTGTACGCGCGGCAAACCGACCCGGCGTTGCAGGCGGCGGAGATCGCGGCCGAGTTCGACCCGGAAAAGTTCGCCGAGGAGTTCGCCGCGGTGCTGGCCGACGGCGGCACCGCGGCGGAAATCCGCCGGGCGATGGGAAAATACGCCCTGGCCGCGAAGACCGTACCGGAACCACAACGGCGCGCGGTGATCGAATCCCGCCTGCCGTCCCACGAATGGCCCGAGCGTGCGCTGAAAATCGTTGCGGTGGAAGCGGAAACCGGTGAGCCGACGGTGTTCGAACGCTCGTCCGGGGTCTCCCTGATCGACGCGGTCGAGGCGAGCTGCGCGGTGCCGGGCATCTGGCCGGTCGTGCCGATCAACGGCAAGCGATATGTCGACGGTGGCGTCCGTTCTGCCGCGAATGCCGACTACGCAACAGGTTTCGCCCAGGTGACAGTGGTCGTCCCGATGGGCGCGACGGAGCCGTTGCCGGCGGAGCGGTCCTTCGATCAGGTGCTGGCGGACCTGCGCGAGGCAGGCGCGAAGGTGGCGGTGCTGGAACCGGACGAGGCGTCGGTAACGGCGATCGGACCGAACCCACTGGACCCCGGGACCCGAGCAGCGGCCGCGGCGGCTGGGCTGGCCCAGGGCCAACGGGGAGGGGTCGAGTGGGAGTGAGGCTGATACGCCCGGCGACGTGCAGCTGACGTCGGCGGGCGACCGGTCGGTCTCGGTGGGGTCTCGTTGCTGTGCGGCTGCTCGTTGACGCGTGCGCCGCGCTAGGCCTTCGCGAGCTCCGGAGTTCGCGCTTCGCTGGGATGCCCCGCTTCTTCATCGTCGACCGGTCGGCCCGGGTGGGGCATCGTTGCCGTGCGGTTGGGCGTTGACGGGTGCGCCGTGCTGGGCGGCCCGCGTGAGCTTTGGAGTGGGCGCGGTCGCTCGGCGTGGGTCGCTGCGGTGTCCGCGCTTCGCTGGGGTGTCGCGATTCGCCGTGGACCGGTCGGTCTCGGTGCGGTCTCGTTGCTGTGCGGCTGGGCGTTGACGGGTGCGCCGCGCTGGGCGGCCCGCGTGAGCTCTGGCGCGGTCACTCGGCGTGGGTCGCTGCGGTGTTCGCGCTCCGCTGGGGTGCCCTGATTCACCATCGACCGCCCGGTCTCGTTGCGGTGTGGCTGGGCGTTGACGCGTATGCGGTGCTGGGCGGCCCGCGCGAGCTGCGGCGTGGGCCGGGTCGCTCGGCGCGGGTCGCTCCGGAGTCCGCGCTCCGCCGGGTGCCCTGATTCACCATCGACCGCCCGGTCTCGTTGCGGTGTGGCTGGGCGTTGACGCGTATGCCGCGCTGGGCGGCCCGCGCGAGCTGCGGAGTGGGCCTGGTCGCTCGGCATGGGTCGCTCCGGCGTCCGCACTTCGCTGGACCGTCCCCGATTCACCCATTGACCGCCCAGGTCGGTCCGGTGCGGCTCGGGAAGCGTCGGCGGCTGGTCGTGCGGCCATCGCGTTCGGGCGGTAGCAGCGGGTGAAAGTCAGGCGACCCCGGGACAAACCCGGCCCGGCGGCGACGCCCGCCCTGGCACACTGGGCTTCGTGCTTCTGCTCATCAGCGGCAGCCTGCGGGCCGGTTCGGTCAACGCGGCTGTCATCGCGACCGCGGCCGGGTTCACGGCGTCCACTGTGTACGGTGGCCTCGGCGCGCTGCCGCACTTCAACCCGGACCACGACCGGGAACCGTTGCCCGCTGAGGTCGGGGCGTTGCGGGCGGCGATCGGGGCGGCGGACGGCGTCCTGTTCTGCACCCCGGAGTACGCCGGCGGCCTGCCCGGTTCCTTCAAGAACCTGCTCGACTGGACCATCGGCGGCGGCGAGATGTGCGGCAAACCCGTCGCGTGGATCAACGCGTCTTCGGTCGCCGCGCCGACCGGGGGTGCGGACGCGCGCGCGTCTCTCCGCAAGACGCTCACCTACGCGGGCACCCGCATCGTCGACGAAGCGTGTGCGCGGATCCCCATTCCTCGCCAGGCCGTCGAGAACGGGGCCCTCATCGATCCCGACCTGCGCGGGCGGGTCGCGGTCGCGGTGCGGCGGCTCGTGGAGGCGGCCAAACCGGTCAATCCGTGAGCCGCTGAACCCAGTCGAGAAACGTGACCCGTCCGGCGCCGGTCAGCACCGCGGCGGGCGGGGTGTTCGCAGGGCCAGCACTCCGGCGTCCTGCGGCAGGTCGCGAACCTGTTCCTCGGCAAGGGAAGTCGGAAATGCTGCGGATACCGGAAGAGAAACGCCAGCGGTACGGAGGATTCCTCGAGGTTTAACCCCGCGGCCGAAACGCGGGATTCCCTGGCCAAGAAGGCGGGCGCAACCGAGCCCGCGGACAGCACGATCTCGGACCGGGCCAAGCCTGGTGCAGCGCGTAATTCCGTCGCCACCGGGCCAGGGCGCGCAGGCTGACTCCGAAAAATCGGTGGCCCTGCGGCATTTGCCCGGTTAGCGTCCACAAGGGTGAGTTACGAGCATCCCCTTGCCTACCTCATCGGGATCGAAGGAGCGGCGCTGCTCCGTGCGTTCACTGGCGAGCACGATCGCGAGTTCGTCGAAGCGCGCCTGGCCGAGATCCGCACCCTGTTGGCCGACGAAGACCTGGCCAATGGCGTGGAAGTAACCCAGCTCGCGCCGAGAGACGGGTACGCCCGTTGGGCTGCGGCGTACGACTCCGGCGACAACGCTGCCTTCGCTGACGAGCCCCACCTCGCGGCGTTCCTCGACGACATCCCGCCTGGCCGGGCGCTCGACGCCGCCTGCGGCACGGGGCGGCTCACCCGCCTCCTGGCCGAGCGTGGGCACCACGTCGTCGCCGTCGATGGTTCGCCCGAGATGCTCAGCCACGCCAAGGCTGACTCGACCCAGGTCGCCGACCTGCACGAACTCCCGGTCGACGACGGTTCGAAGGACGTCGTGCTCTGCGGGCTCGCGCTGTCGCACGTGCCGGACCTGACGCCGGTCATCGCGGAGTTCGCCCGCGTCCTCGCGCCGGGCGGACACCTCGTCCTCTCCGACGTGCATCCCGAGCAGGTCCAGCGCGGATCGATCCCATCCGTACGCACTGCTGACGGAGCTCCGGCGCGAGTGCGCACGAATCACCATCGCGTCGGCGACTACCTGCGCGCGTTTCTCGCCGCCGGTCTCGCGCCGGTGAGGTGCGAGGAGCCGACACCGATCCCGGCCAAACCACAGCACGTCCCGGGAGGCGGGCGGTGGGATCTCTGGCCATGGTCGCTCAACGGTCTGGTCCCGGACGCGCTGGCCGCCGCGGCGAAGGACGTGCCGTCGATGCTCCTCTGGCATTGCCGCAAAACCGGATAACCCGCTCGTCGGTGACTGTCCGCCGCGTAAGTCTCACTCGCAGTTCACGGAGCGGTCAGGCGGTCGCCACACGGCTGCGGCGCAATGGTGGCGTGGATGCTCGCCTGCTGGTCTCGCTGTCCGGGGTCACCACGCGCACGCTGCACCGTTGTGCGCATCTGGCGGCCGAACTCGAACGTCGGCACGTCCCGCTGTCGATTCTGCATGTCGCGCGCACCGAGGACGGGCCGGTCACGGCCTGGGTCCGGACGCGTGCCGCGGCGGGCGACTCGGTGCTGCTCCACGGCTACGATCACCGCATCCCGCCGACGCATCGCGCCGTGCACCTGGGACGCAAGGCCGAGTTCGCCGCGCTCCCCGCGCACGAAGCGCGGCTCCGGCTCATCGCCGCGAAGGCGGCTCTCGACGCGACTGGCGTGACTGTCGACGGCTTCGCGCCGCCACGCTGGCTCGCGTCGCCCGGCACCGTCCAGGCGTTGCGCGAGCACGGCTTCACGCTGTGCGCTGACCAAAACGCCGTCCGAGACTTGGTGACCGGCGAGATCCGGCGCGCGCGGGTGCAGGACTTCACGAGTCAGTCGCACCGCACGGAGACCGTCCGCTGCTTCGCGCTCGTCCTGGCCTCCGCGCGGGCCGCGCGCCGAGGCGGGCTGGTGCGGCTTGGCATTGACGCCGCTGACCTCAGCCGCCCCGGCTTGCGGCAGGCGTTGCTGGACGCGGTGGACGTCGCCCTCGAAAACCGGGCTTTCGGGAGCACCTACGGCTCCCTGCGTCACACCGCTCCCGCCTAGACCTCCGTCGCGACGCCTCGTTCCAGCACCTTCACGTCGGTGCCCTCCGGCGCGAGGTTCTGGAACAGCCCGTAGTGCATCGCCGGGTTGGCCAGCACCGCCTCGTGGATCGGCACCGAACGGCGCGGCGCGACCGCACGCAGGAAGTCCACCGCTTCGCCCGCCTTCAGCCACGGGGCCCCGGTGGGCAGGCCGAGCACGTCGACGTTCTGCTCGGGCACGAAGAACGAGTCGCCCGGGTGGTAGAACGCGCCGTGATCGACGAGGTAGCCGATGTTCGGGATCACCGGGATGTCGGCGTGGATCACCGCGTGCTCGCCCCCGACGACCGACACCGAGGTGCCGCCGAACTCGAACGCGTCGCCGGGCCGCGCGACCTCGAACTCCAGGTGCAGCTTCTCGATCGCCTCGGCCGAGCCCGGGTCGACGATCAGCTTCGCGTCCGGATTCGCCTTCAGCAGGGCAGGCAGCCGCTCGACGTCGAGGTGGTCGAAGTGCTGGTGGGTGATCAGCACCGCGGACAGTTCCCGCTCGGCCTCGAAGCCGGTGGAGAACGTGCCCGGGTCGAGCAGAATCCGCTCCGCGGCGGTCTCGAGCAGCACGCAGGAATGTCCGAAATGGACGATCCGCATCAGGTTTTCTCCTTACCAGATTGGTCGGCTCAAGCCTACGCTTCAGTCCGCCTTCGCCCGGGCGTCCAGCGAGGACTCCCGGTCGGAGGACTTCCCGCCCCCGTGTCTTGGATGCCATGCTGGCGGGAAGCCCGGGCAACTGTTGGCAGAGTGTCAGCAACCTCGTAGCCTGGGGGTTCACCGAGACGGGGAGACGCCGATGACCGCGGTCCAGCCGAAGCCGACGCCCGTCGGCGAGACGTTCGATTCGCTCAGCCCGGCCACCGACGAGGTCGTCGGCACCTATCCGGTGCACACGGCCGAGCAGGTCAACGCCGCTGTCGAGCGGGCGAGGGCGGCTGCGCGCTGGTGGGACGGCCTCGGCTTCGCCGGCCGCGCGGAGCGGCTGCAGCGCTGGAAGGGCGTGCTCACCCGGCGGCTCCCGCAGCTGTGCCAGGTCGTGCGCGACGAGACCGGCAAGCCGATCGCGGACGCCCAGCTCGAAAGCGTGCTGGCGATCGAGCACATCGCGTGGGCGGCGAAGAACGCCCGCAAGGTGCTCGGCAAGCACCGCCGCTCGTCCGGCCTCCTGATGGCCAACCAGGCCGCGACCGTCGAGTACCTCCCGCTCGGCGTCGTCGGCGTGATCGGGCCCTGGAACTACCCGGTGTTCACCCCGCTCGGCTCCATCGCGTACGCGCTGGCCGCGGGCAACGCCGTCGTCTTCAAGCCGAGCGAGTACACGCCCGGCGTCGGGAAATGGCTGGTGGACGCCTTCGCCGAGGTCGTGCCCGAGCAGCCGGTGCTGCAGCTGATCACCGGGTTCGGCGAGACCGGCGCCGCGCTGGTCGGCTCCGGCGTGGACAAGATCGCGTTCACCGGCTCCACGGCCACCGGCAAGAGGATCATGGCCGCCGCCGCGAACACCCTGACCCCGGTGGTGATCGAGGCGGGCGGCAAGGACGCGCTGCTGGTCGACGCGGACGCGGACCTCGACGCGGCGGCCGATGCCACCGTCTGGGGCGCGTTCTCCAACTCCGGCCAGACCTGCATCGGCGTCGAGCGCGTCTACGTGCACGAACGGGTGGCCGACGAGTTCGTCGCGCGGGTCGTGGAGAAGGCGAAGAACGTGCGCGCCGGCTCGGACGAGGACGCGCAGTACGGCCCGATCACCATGCCGTCGCAGCTCTCGGTGATCCGCCAGCACATCGAGGACGCGCTGAAGCGCGGCGGGAAAGCGCTGGTCGGCGGTGTGGAGAGCGTCGGCGACCGCTACGTCCAGCCGACCGTGCTGGTCGATGTGCCGGAGGACTCCGAGGCGGTGCGCGAGGAGACGTTCGGGCCGACGGTGACCATCGCGAAGGTTCGCGACATGGACGAAGCGGTCGAGAAGGCCAACGCGACCAAATACGGCCTCGGGTCCACGGTGTTCTCGCGGGCGCGCGGTGCCGAACTCGCGGCGCGGCTGCGCGCGGGCATGACCGCGGTGAACGCGCCGCTTTCGTTCGCCGGCATCGCGTCGCTGCCCTTCGGCGGCGTCGGGGACTCCGGCTTCGGCCGGATCCACGGCCCGGAGGGGCTGCGCGAGTTCGCCCGCCCGAAGGCCGTGGCCCGGCAGCGGTTCACCGCGCCGCTCACGCTCACGTCCTTCTCCCGCAAGGAATCCACGGACGCACTGGTCGCCAAGCTGATCACCGTCCTGCACGGCAAGCGCTGAGGAGAACTGTTGCCCGGCTTCGGCGATTTCCAGCACGAGATCTACTTCGCCGGATTGTCCGGCCGCGTTCCGGACCTGCCGATGGCATACGCGGAGCTGGAAGCGCGGGCGGCACACGCCCTTCCGCCGTCCGTGCTGTCCTATGTGGCCGGTGGCGCGGGCGACGAGCGGACCCAGCGCGCGAACGTCGAGGCGTTCGAGCGCTGGGGCCTGGTCCCGCGGATGTTCGTCGGCGCGAAAGATCGCGACCTGTCGGTGGATCTGTTCGGGATAAAGCTGCCGTCGCCGCTGTTCCTCGCGCCGGTCGGGGTGATCGGCCTGTGCGCGCAGGACGGCCACGGCGACCTCGCGACCGCGCGGGCCAGCGCCCGAACGGGCGTGCCGATGGTCGCTTCGACGCTCAGCGTCGACCCGGTGGAAACGCTCGTCCCGGAACTGGGCGACACCCCGGGCTTTTTCCAGCTCTACACGCCGACTGACCGGGACGTCGCCGCCTCGCTCGTGCAGCGCGCCGAGGCGGCGGGCTTCCGCGGCATCGTCGTCACGCTCGACACCTGGGTCACCGGCTGGCGGCCGCGCGACCTGTCGACCGCGAATTTCCCACAGCTGCGCGGGCATTGCCTGGCCAACTACTTCACCGATCCGGTGTTCCGGGAACGGCTCGGCAAGGCCCCGGAGGACGACCCGGCGGCCGCCATCGGGTTGTGGGCGCAGCTTTTCGGCAACCCGCTGACCTGGGCGGACCTGCCCTGGCTGCGGTCGCTGACGAAGCTTCCGCTGCTGGTCAAAGGCATCCAGCATCCTGATGACGCCCGCCGCGCGATCGACGGCGGGGTCGACGGGATCTACTGCTCGAACCACGGCGGACGGCAGGCCAACGGCGGCCTCCCAGCGCTGGACTGCCTGGCCGAAGTGGTCGACGCCGCCAACGGCACCCCGGTGCTGTTCGACTCCGGCGTCCGCTCCGGAGCCGACGTGGTCAAGGCGCTGGCGTTGGGCGCGACCGCGGTGGGCGTCGGCCGGCCCTACGCGTGGGGTTTGTCGTTGGCTGGCGAGGACGGCGTGGTCCATGTTCTGCGTACCTTGCTCGCGGAAGCTGACTTGATCATGGCTGTCGACGGCTATCCGACCCTGGCCGACCTCACGCGGGACGCGCTGCGGCGAGTCGGCTAGCCGCTTTACGCGGGCAGGAAGTACCCCTCGCTCTCGTCCCACGGCAGGTCGAAATCGTCTAGGTGCACCTGCCATTCCGCGCCCGGGAGAGTGCGGCGCCATTCGGGCACCGAGCCCAGCACCTGTTCGAGCATGGGCATCACCCGGTCCAGCCCGAGCGGCATCGCGGTGGACCCGGCCACGATCGAGTCCGGTTCGATGCTGCCCTCGTAGAGGAAGGGGCTTTCCTTGTCCGGTATGGGAAAGCCGACTGATGCTCGGCGACGATGCGCGGCACGGCAGATCTCGGTCGGAGTGAGCGCGGTCGTCCGGCTCGCCTGGTAGTAGCGGGAAATGCTCATGGGCGCGACAGTAGCGACGGGGTCTGACAAAACGGCGAAATGTCGACAAACCGGCTGGCTCAGGGGCAGCCGCTACAATCGCCGCCCGTATGTGGTTGCAGGAAAAGGCAGGGCGGAAGCCCGCCTGGTTATTCGCCGTCGCCGCGACAGTGCTTGTCCTGGGGATAGCGGCCGCGGTCAGCAGTTTTCCGCCGGTTGACCTGCAGGTCTACCGTTTCGGCGCGGACACCGTGGCCCGCGGTGGCGATCTTTACGGCGCGCTCCCCACCACGACGGCAGGTTCCATGCTGCCGTTCATCTACCCGCCGTTCGCCGCGCTTCTCTTCTCCGCCTTGGCGTTCCCGCCGCTCTCCGTCGCGACAGTCCTGCTCGACGTCCTCTCCGTCGCGTCGCTCTGGGCCGTCTTGTACACCACGATCCGCCGCCTGTGGCGAGGCTGGAACCGCCGGACCGCAGTTGTCGCCGCCTCCGCGTTCACCGTGGTGGCCTTTGCCTTCGAGCCGGTGCGCTCCACTGTCGGCTTTGGACAGATCAACCTCGTCCTGATGGCTCTGGTCGCCGTCGATTGCCTCGCCCCCAGTACGCGGTGGCCGCGCGGGGTGCTCGTCGGCCTGGCCGCCGCGATCAAGGTGACGCCCGCGGGTTTCCTGTTGTTCTTCTTGCTCACCAAGGATTTCCGCGCCGCGCGCAACGTCCTGCTCACTGGTGCCGGGGCGACCTTGCTCGGCTTTCTGATCGCCCCGCGCGCGTCTGCCGAGTACTTCTTCGGCGGCGGCCTCACCAGCGCCGACGGTTTCAGCGGCTCGCCCTACGCGACCAACCAGACCATCGAAGGCGCGCTCAACCGCCTCGCCCTGCGGCCCGACGCCTACGACCTGCTGTGGGTGACCCTGTCCGCGTTCGTCCTGGTCGCCGCAGTGCTCGTCATGCGGCGGGTGGACGGTTCGCTCGCCTTCGTCGTCAACGCGGCCGCCGTGCTCCTGCTGTCCCCGATTTCCTGGTCGCACCACTGGGTTTGGGTGGTTCCGGCGACGCTGGTCCTCGCCTCTCGCGTCCGTACGCGCTGCGCCGCCGTGGCCTTGGTCGCGGGTGCCGCTGTCTTCATCGCCGCGCCGCACACCTTCGTGCCCTCCAGCGGGATGCGAGAACTCGCGTGGGACCCTTGGCAGCACCTAGTCGGCGATTCTTATGTCATCCTCGCCCTCGGTTTCCTTGCCTGGCAACTGGTTGCCAGCACCCTCAGGCAAAACACCCGCCCGCCCGGGTTAAGCGGATCCTTCCCACGCCAAGGTCACCAGATCCCGTCCGGATGACCCGAGGTCGGGCGGCATTTCCGGGTCGACGCCCATTTCCCGCAACGCTCGCTCGACCTCCCCGGCCGCGTCGGCAGGCAAACACAACCGCCGCCGCACGACGTCGACCATGGTCGAGAACTCCGCGTACTCCGGTTCCGGCGGCCGCCGCCACTCCACGACCTCCGGCTCGATCCCCGCTTCGGCGAGCGCCGCGAGACAGTCCTCGGCAGTCGGTCCAGCCGGGCGTTCGATGCCGTGAAACCGTTGCCACAACGGATTCAGCTCAGTCAACGGATGCCGCGCGGCCGTCTCGACGACCACCCGCCGCCGCGCCGCCGCAGTGAGCGCCGCGGCGAACGGAGCCAGGTCGGGGACGTTGTAGACCACGTTCCCGCACACGACAACGTCCGCCACCCCAGCTTCGTCGGCGAGGTCGGGCCACCGGCCGAGCAACAGCCGATGCGCCACGCCCGCGGCCCGCTCGGCGAACGCCGCGAGCAGCTCGCCGTCGCTGTCCACCGCGGTCACCGCGGTGACGTTCGACCGGCCGACCAGAGGCAGGCTCGCCGCCCCGGCCGCCGCGCCGATGTCGAGCACCGTCCCAGGTTCCCGCAACGCCTCGGCGGCCAGCCGATGCGTCGCCCCGATCGGCGCGGCGATCTGCCGGTCGGCCCGCCGCAGGAACACCTCGCGCGGAAGGACCCAGGGCGATTCCGGAGGGTGCACAGTGTCCGGAATCGCCCAGGCGGCGAGGAGATCCCGCCACTCCGACAGAGCGCTCATCGAGCCCGGATCAGGTCCGCCGCCTTCTCCGCCACCATGATCGTCGGCGCGTTGGTATTGCCGCGCGGCACCACCGGCATCACCGAAGCGTCCACCACCCGCAGGCCCGAAACCCCGCGCACCTTCAGGTCCGGGTCGACCACCGCGTGCTCGCCGCTGCCCATCGCGCACGTGCCGACCGGGTGATACAGCGTCTGCGTGTTCTCTCGGACATGGTCGGTCAGCGCCTCGTCCGACAGGTCATGCGTCGCCGGCAGGAACGGCCGGTCCAGGAACTTCGCCAACGGACCCGACCGGCCGATCTCGATCAGCGACCGCAGCGCCGACTTCACCGTCTCCAGATCGATCGACTCCGCGTAGTAAGCCGGGTCGATTTCCGGCTTCCACAACGGATTCGCCGACTTCAGCCGCAACCGCCCGCGGCTCGCGACGTCGACCAGGGTGGCCGCCGACGTGAAACCGGGGCACGTCGGTTCGCGCAGTCCGTTGTCGTAGAACAACGTCGGGGCCACGTGGATCTGCATGTCCGGCGCGGCCAGCCCATCGCGGGTCGAGTAGAACGCGCCCGCCTCGCCGATGTTCGACGCGAGCGGGCCGCGTTTGGTCAGCTGGTAGCGCATCAGCCCGGCCGGCGTCGCGGAGTCCGCGATGTCGGTGGTGCCCTTCGTCGACCAGATCACGCCGACCGCCGGGTGATCGTGCAGATTGTCGCCGACCCCGGGGAGCGCGGCGACCACGTCGATGCCCAGTTCCCGCAGGTGCTCGGCCGGTCCGACGCCGGACAGCATCAGCAGTTGCGGCGAGTTGATCGCCCCTCCGGACAGCAGCACTTCCGCGTCGGCCCGGACCGTCGTCGGCACGCCCTTGTCCAGATACGACACTCCGACCGCGCGGGTTCCCTCGAAGACCACCCGGGTGACCTGCGCGTTCGTCCGCACTGTCAGGTTCGGCCGGGACAACGCGGGCCGCAGGTAAGCGTCCGCGGTGGACCAGCGGCGGCCGCGCTTGCAGGTGACCTGGTAGAGCCCGGCCCCTTCCTGCGACTCGCCGTTGAAGTCGTCGGTGTGCTTGAGCCCCCACGCGACCGCGCTGTCCACCCACGCGTGCGACAGCTCGTGCGTGAACCGCCGGTCCTCGACGTGCAGCGGGCCGTCCGTGCCGTGCAGCGGACCGCCGAAGCGCTGGTTGCCCTCGGCGCGCTTGAAGTACGGCAGCACGTCGTCCCAGCCCCAGCCGGTGGCTCCGTGCGCATCGCGCCAGCCGTCGTAGTCGGCGCGGTTGCCGCGAATGTAGATCATCGCGTTGATCGACGAGCAGCCGCCGAGCATCCGGCCGCGCGGCCAGTACTCCTTCTTGCCGGTGTGCTTCTGCTCGACGGTCTCGTAGTTCCAGTCCCATTTCGTCTTGAACAGCGACGCGAACGCCGCCGGGATCCGGATCTCGTCCGCGGTGTCCTCGCCGCCCGCTTCGAGCAGCAGCACCCGCGCGGACGGGTCCTCGCTCAGCCGGTTCGCCAGCACGCAGCCCGCGCTGCCCGCGCCGACGATCACGTAGTCGAAGGAGTCCTGCTCTGGCACGCTGCCTCCCGCTGGTGTTGACACCCTGTCAACGACACATCATGGCGCAGGTCACGCTACGCGCAAGTCCCCGGAAAACCGATCAGTCAGAAGTGGGGTCGAAGGAGGTGACGCACGCGCCGTCGACCGCGCGGTCGTCCGTTTCCACGCGACCCTCCTTGGCGACGCCGTCGAGTTTGGCGTCGACGTGCACGATGGTCCGGCCCGCGGTAGTCAGCACGTCCGTCTTGCGCACGGCCAGCTTCGTTTCGCCGTAGATCCACTGCTGGGTGCCGTCGCGGGTGGTGTCCGGCGCGTCCCGGCACATCACCGACAGCGCCGCCGGGATGTCGCGCGCGTTGACCGCGTCGACGAACTTCATCGCGGCGTCCGTGCCGTCCTTCACCGCGGGGCGCGGTTTCGGCTCGGTCGACAGGCTGGCCAGCGGGGCCGGTTCGCCGTCCATCTTGACGTCGCGCACGCACCAGCCCTTGCCGTCCGGGATGATCGCGATGCCGTAGGCGAGGTTGTTCACGGTGATCGTGGCCGCGCGCTCCTGCGGGCCGATCGGATGCACCGGCCTGCTGACCTTCGCGTCGCCCTTCGCGCCGCGGAACATCTCCTCGGCGGCGTAGGACCGCTTCGACCGGATCTTGCACCACAGCTGGTTCAGCCCGGTCTGCTCGGTGATCGAGTTCGCGACCGACTGGGCCAGCTGCTCCGGCGTCCCCTGCGACGTCGTGTCCAGCTTCTCCTTGAAGAACCCCGGCGTCACCCAGCCGGTGAACGCGACCGCGCCGCCGAGCACCACGACCGCCGCGCCGAGCGAGATCCACAACCCGGCCTTCGACTTCTTCTTCGGCGGCGGGTACTGGCCGAACTGCGGCGGGTACGGCTGCTGGAACTGGCCCTGCTGCGGTCCGCGCGGCGGAAAAGGACCGTGCTGCGGGTACGGGCCTTGCGGCTGCGGATACGGGCCTTGCGGCGGGTGGTTCACGTCTCCCCCTCGATACCGGTCTGTCTCCCGGTCAGGCTAGTGAAGTACGCTTCAACCGCACCCACGACCTGCAGAAATAAGGAGCAGCCAGCCGTGGCTCGAGTCGTTGTCGACGTCATGCCCAAACCCGAGATCCTCGACCCGCAGGGCCAGGCGGTGGCGCGCGCGCTGCCGCGGCTGGGCTTCTCCGGGGTCGCCGACGTGCGCCAGGGGCGGCACTTCGAACTCGAGGTCGACGACGACGTCGATGACGAGACGCTGGCCAAGATGGCCGAGGGCTTCCTCGCCAACCCGGTGATCGAGCAGTGGACGATCCGGCGGGTGGACGCGTGAGCGCCCGCATCGGCGTCATCACCTTCCCCGGCACGCTCGACGACGGCGACGCCGCCCGCGCGGTCCGCTACGCCGAGGCCGAGGCGGTTTCGCTCTGGCACGCCGACGAGGACCTGAAGGGCGTCGACGCGGTCGTCGTCCCCGGCGGCTTCTCCTACGGCGACTACCTGCGCGCCGGCGTGATCGCCCGCTACGCGCCGGTGATGTCCTCGGTCATCGACGCGGCCCGCAAGGGCATGCCGGTGCTCGGCATCTGCAACGGCTTCCAGATCCTGTGCGAGGCCGGTCTGCTCCCCGGCGCGATGATCCGCAACGTCGGCCTGCACTTCGTGTGCCGCGACCAGTGGCTGCGCGTGGACAACAACACCACCGCGTGGACCACCCGCTACGAGGCCGGCGCGGAAATCCTGATTCCGCTCAAGAACAACGACGGCTGCTACGTCGCCGAACAGTCCACTTTGGACATGCTGGAGGCGGAGGGCCGGGTGGCGTTCCGCTACGTCGGCGGCAACCCGAACGGCTCCCGCAACGACATCGCGGGCGTCACCAGCGAGAACGGCCGCGTGGTCGGTCTCATGCCGCACCCGGAGCACGCGATCGACGCGCTCACCGGCCCGTCCGACGACGGCCTCGGCCTGTTCTACAGCGCGGTCGACGCGCTCGTGAAGGCCTGAGGCGCCCGCATCCGTGAAGGGAACGAGCCGCTCAGTTCCCTTCACGGACTTGCGCTGGGACGATGCCAAGCGGCGATCGCCGGAACCCGTGAGCGAGACCGTGCGCACGGGGGTCACCGCTCCGGTGTCCAGCGAGAACTTGACGATGTGCTGATCAGGACTGTCCTGGCCGCGGAGACCACGGCGATCACCTGGCCGTGGTCCACCGCGAGCGGTGCCGCGACAATGCCGCCGCCGGGTGCCGGGGCTTCCCAGCGTTTGGCGCCGGTGCGGAGGTCGAACGCGGCGAGGCGATTGGGCTTCTGCGGGCTTGTCAGCGCGATCATCGTGGTGCCCGTGACGAGAGCTCGCGAACGCCGATGTGACGTGCCGTTCGAGATCCCGCTCAGGCTGTAGCCGAATCCGTCGTCGCCCATGAAGCCGTTGAACGCGTCTCCGGCCTCGATGGTGGAAACCGGTTCGAGCGAGTCGTCGAGAGTTTCGTATAGCCCTTTCGACGCATCGCTGAGGTAGGCGACCAGCGGCGACGCGCTCACCAACGCCATCGTGAGGTAGGACTGGCTCTTCACGAACTCGTTGTGCTGCTTGGTTTTTCCGGTCGCGGGATCGACGGAAACGGCGACGTACAAGTCGTTGCCGGAGTCCTTGGCGCTGCACGCTCATCGTTAGTTCGGCATTTCTGGCAGCCGTGGTGATCGCGGCGATCGTGGTACCGCTTGCGCTCACCAGCGGCACGGTGCCCGGCCACGCGATCGCGGTGTCCCAGTCAGGTCCGTGGCACGGAAATCCGATTCCTCCAAAGTTGCGCCACAGCTTTCACCGCGCCGGATTTGTCGTCTCCGACGACGGCCCCTTTCGCGTTACTTGCTGTGGTCGCTGGAGAGCCAGCGTTCGGTGCGCACCCGCACCAATACCGAGGTCTCCTTGAGCGAACCCTCGACGAACTTGCGCGCCTCGGCCTCCGGCGCGTACCGGGAGGCGATGGCGAGCGCCTGCTCGTACGTCGGAGCCGAGGACCGGTCAACGACCGGACCGGACACCGTGACGTACTTGTACGGCTGGGTTTCCTGCTGCACCGTGAGGCTCAGCTGGCCCGCCGCCTCGATCGCGCGGTCCTTCGCCGATCCGCGGTCCATCCAGATCAGCAGTTCGCCGCCGGGCTCGTAGTCGTACCAGACCGGCACGGCGAGCGGAGCCGCGCCTTCCCGGCCGATGGACAGCACGCCCACGCGCGCCTCGGCGAGGAATTTCTCTCGTTCGTCCACCGTCATGACCGCCATCCGGCGTCACCCCCAGGCTAGGAAGATCAGGATCCGCTTGTGGCCAACGCTGGACCCAAGGCAGACATTCCGCTTCAGCTCGCCGCTTCGACCAGCCGCGAGTACGGACCGCCAGCCGCGATCAGGTCCTGGTGCGGGCCGAGTTCGGTGATCCGGCCGCCCTCGACCACCGCGACCCGGTCCGCCGCCGCGGCCGTGTGCAGCCGGTGCGCGATCGCGATCACCGTGCGGCCTTCGAGCACCGAGTTCAGCGACCGTTCCAGCTCGCGCGCCGAACCGGTGTCCAGCAGTGACGTCGCCTCGTCCAGCACCAGCGTGTGCGGGTCGGCCAGGACGACCCGGGCCAGCGCGAGTTGCTGCGCGAGGCCGGCTGGGACCGCGTACGCGCCCGAACCCAGCTTGGTGTCCAGCCCGTCCGGCAGTCCGGCCGCCCACTCCGCCGCACCGGCCGACGCGAGCGCGGCCATCAGTTCGTCGTCGGTCCAGTCCCCGCCGCCGCGCTTGGCGGGCAGCGCCAGATTTTCCCGCAGCGTTCCGGAAAACGTGTGGTGCTCCTGCGTCAGCAGCAGCACCTCGCCGCGCAGCACGTCGTCCGCGAGCGTCGCCACCTCGGTGCCGCCGACCCGGATCGAACCCGCGGTCGGCGCCGAGATCCCGGCCAGCAGCCTGCCCAGCGTCGACTTGCCCGCACCCGACGGCCCGACGATCGCCAGCCGTTCGCCGCGCGGCACGCTCAGGCTGATGCCGTGCAGCACCTCGCGGTCGGCGGTGTAGCCGAAGCGGACGTCGCGCACCTCGATGTCGCGCCCGCGCGGCACGGCGGTGACCTTGCCCGCCGCCTCGGTCGGCTGCACGCCGATGATCCGCCGCGTCGCGGCCACCGCGACCTGCAGGTCCTCCAGCCAGAACATCGCCTCGCTGAGCGGAGCGGTCATCGCCTGCGCGTACGCCAGCATGGTCGTGATCGTGCCGAGCCCGGCCCAGCCCTGGCTGTACGCGAACAAACCGAGCAGCAGGAGCGCGGCGATCGGCAGCACGTAGCTGATCTCGAGCGACGGCAGCCAGCGCATCTGCAGTGCCCGCATCCGGCGTTCCCCGAGCGTCGCCTGGTCGAGCGCGTGGTGCCCAGCGCGCACGCGGCGCTCGGTGAGGCTGAGCGCCTCCGCGGTCCGCGCGCCCTCCACGGTCTCGTGGGTGATCGACTGCAGGTCGCCCCAGCGGTCGAGCATCCACGCGAACGCGGTCGGGATCTTCCGCTGGTACCAGATGTTCACCGGCACCAGGACCGGAATCGCCACGAGCAGGGCCAGCGCGAGCAGCGGCGAGGTCACGATCATCGCGATGGTCGTGAACAGCACCGTCACCGCGGCGATCAGGATTTCCGGCGCGGCGAACCGCACCGCGACGTCCAGCCGGTTGATGTCGCTGGTCGCCCGGCTGAGCAGGTCGCCGGTGCCGGCCGCCTCGACGGTGCCGAGCGGCAGGCCGAGCGCGTTCTTGACGAACCGTTCGCGGGTCTGCGCCAGCACGCGCTCGCCGAACATCCGGCCGCGCAGCCGGGCCGCCTTCCTCGCCCACGCCTGCAGCACGAGCACCACCACGAACGCCACGGCCAGCAGATCGACCCGCAGCGTCGGACCGTGTTCGACCACGCCGTCCACGAGCCGGCCGAGCAGCTGGGGCCCGGCCAGCCCGATCACCGTGGCCAGGCAGAACAGCCCGAGCATCACGGAAAACTCGCGCCGGTGCTCCACCGCCACGCGTTTGGCCCAGCGCCGTACCTCGCGTTTCGACGCCAGCGGGAGCCGCGTCGTCATACCGTCACTGCCTTTCCGTGCACGACCTCGTCGGCCACGTTCCTCCACAGTGGACTCTGGCTGAACACCACCGTGGTCCTTCCGGCGCGCAATTCCTTGGTGCGCTGGGTGATCCGGGCCTCGGTGTGCGCGTCGACCGCCGAGGTCGGCTCGTCGAGCAGCAGCACGTCGGAGTCCATCGCCAGCGCGCGGGCGAGGCTCAGCCGCTGCCGCTGCCCGCCGGACACCTCGCGCCCGCGTTCGCCGATCAGCTCGTCGACGCCGCGCGGCAGGGCCTCGATGATGTCCTCGGCGTCCGCCGCGTGCAGCGCCGCGAAGATGTCGACCTCGCGCGGGTGCTCCGGCGTCAGCTGATCGCGCAGCACCCCGGAAAACCACAGGTCCTGGTTGTGCGCGTACACCACTCGGCGGCGCAGTTCGGCGAGCGCGACGCGATTCGCGGGCACCCCGCCGAGCAGCACCTGCTCGCCCTCGTCCGCGTCGGCGAACCGGCTCATCCGGGCGGCGATCGCCTCCGCCTCGGCGCCGAGATCGACCACGGTCAGCTTTCCCGGCGTGATCCGGATGCCGCTGGCGGTGTCCACCAGCTCCAGCGGACCGTCCGGCAGCGGCTGCGGCGAAACCGGCTCGGCGAGCTTCGGCCGCAGGGCCAGCAGCCCGCACACCTTGCGCGCCGCGACCAGCGCCGAACTGAACGAACTGACCTGCTCGGTCGCCGTGCTGACCGGCACCACCAGGAACGCCGAAAGGCCGTAGAACGCCACCAGTTCGCCGACGCCGATCGTGCCGTCGAGGGCGAGCCGCGCGCCCAGCCAGGTGATCGCCACCGTGACCAGCCCCGGCAGCAGCACCTCCGCGGCGGCGAGCCAGGATTCGCTGCGCCCGACCTCGACGCCGGAGCGCCGCACCAGCTGGCTTGCCTCGCGGAACCGGGCGAGGAACCGCCGTTCGCCGCCGACGCCGCGCAGGATCCGCAACCCGGACACGATGTCCGCGCCGAGTGCGTTGACATCGCTCAGATTCTCCCGCTGCGCGGTTTTCCGCTTCTGCAGCGGCGCGAGCAGCGGGCCGATGCCGAGCACCGCGAGCGGGACGCCGACCAGCGCGACCGTGCCCAGCACCGGCGACGTGCCGAGCATCGCGACGCCGATCACCACGAACGCCACGACCGACCCGAACGTGCGGCCGACGACCTCGAACGCGTTGCCGATCCAGTTCATGTCCGACGACGTGACCGCGACGACGTTGCCCGTGCTGGTCGCGTCGCGCAGGGACGCGCCGAGCCGGGTCGTGTGGTCGGTGACCAGGCGTTGCGTGGTGCCCGCGCCGTGCATCCACAGGCCGTAGGAGGCGAAGTGCAGTCCGGTGCCGAGCAGCGCCTGCGTCACGCCGAGCACGCCCGCGACCAGCGCCCAGCGCCCCAGCGCGGACGAGTCGCCGGCGGCGATCGCCCCGACGCCCCGGCCGATCACCAGCGGCAGCAGGGCGCTCGGCAGCGACCAGCCGGCCCCGGTGACGATCGCGGCGAGCACCAGCCCCGGCCGCGCGCGCAGGACCGCCAGCAGATACCGGACCGGCGTCGGACGTTCCGGGAGCCGGATGTCAGGGAAGCGGTACGTGGCGGAAAGCACGATCACTGACGCTAAGCCGCCGGGACTGTCCGGCGCGACTGATTTATCCCCGCGCGAGCAGGGCCGGGCGGCTGCGGGTGTGACCCGGCCGACACGTAGTCTGGGGACTGTGGCGAACCCTGACACGGATACCGTGACCAGCACAGTTGACACCACCGCAGTGGCCGCGGCGACCCCGGAAACGAGCCAGCCGTACGTCGAACTCGGCCTCGCCGAAGACGAGTACGCGCGGATCCGGGAAATCCTCGGCCGCCGGCCCACCGACGCCGAGCTCGCGATGTACTCGGTGATGTGGAGCGAGCACTGCTCCTACAAGTCCTCGAAGAAGCACCTGCGCTACTTCGGCGAGACCGCCACCGACGAGATGAAGGCCAAGATGCTGGCCGGCATCGGCGAGAACGCGGGCGTCGTCGACATCGGCGACGGCTGGGCGGTCACCTTCAAGGTGGAAAGCCACAACCACCCGTCCTATGTGGAGCCGTACCAGGGCGCGGCCACCGGCGTCGGCGGCATCGTGCGCGACATCATGGCGATGGGCGCGCGCCCGCTCGCGGTGCAGGACGCGCTGCGTTTCGGCCCGGCCGACGCGCCGGACACCAAGCGCGTGCTGCCCGGCGTGGTCGCCGGCGTCGGCGGCTACGGCAACTGCCTCGGCCTGCCGAACATCGGCGGCGAGCTGGTCTTCGACCCGTCGTATGCGAGCAACCCGCTGGTCAACGCGCTGTGCGTGGGCGCGATGCGCACCGAGGACCTGCACCTGGCGTTCGCGTCCGGGGCGGGCAACAAGATCATCCTGTTCGGCGCGCGCACCGGTCTCGACGGCATCGGCGGCGTGTCCGTGCTCGCCAGCGACACCTTCTCCGGCGACGAATCCGCGTCCGGGCGGCGGAAGCTGCCCAGCGTGCAGGTCGGCGACCCGTTCACCGAGAAGGTGCTCATCGAGTGCTGCCTCGACCTGTTCCGGGAGAACCTGGTCGTCGGCATCCAGGACCTCGGCGGGGCCGGGCTGTCCTGCGCGACGTCCGAGCTGGCCGCGGCGGGCGACGGCGGCATGCACATCTACCTCGACCGGGTTCCGTTGCGCGCCACCGGGATGACGCCCGCCGAGGTGCTCTCCAGCGAATCGCAGGAGCGCATGTGCGCGGTCGTCGCGCCGGAGAACGTCGAGGCGTTCATGGCCGTCTGCGCCAAGTGGGACGTCATCGCCACTGACATCGGCGAGGTCACCGACGGCGAGCACCTCGTCATCACCTGGAACGACGAGATCGTGGTCGACGTGCCCGCGCACACCGTCGCGCACCAGGGCCCGGTGTACGACCGCCCGATCGAGCGCCCCGCGTTCCAGGACGGCCTGATCGCCGACACCTCCGCGAAGCTGCCGCGTCCGTCGACGCCCGAGGAATTGCGCGCGGACTTCCTGAAGCTCATCGCGTCGCCGAACCAGGCGTCGAAGGAATGGGTGACCTCGCAGTACGACCGCTACGTGCGCGGCAATTCGGTGCTCGCCCAGCCGTCCGACTCGGGCATGATCCGGATCGACGAGGAGAGCAACCGCGGCGTCTCGGTGTCCACCGACTGCAACGCGAAGTTTGTCTACCTCGACCCGTACCGCGGCGCGCAGCTCGCGCTGGCCGAGGCGTACCGGAACGTCGCCACCGGCGGTGCGACCCCGGTCGCGGTGTCCGACTGCCTCAACTTCGGCGCCCCGACCGACCCGGGCGTGATGTGGCAGTTCGAGCAGGCCGTGCACGGTCTCGCGGACGCGTGCGTCGAGCTGGGCATCCCGGTCACCGGCGGCAACGTCAGCTTCTTCAACCAGACCGGCGACACGGCGATCCTGCCGACCCCGGTGATCGCGGTGCTCGGCGTGATCGACGACGTCACCCGCCGCATCCCGACCGGCATCGGCGCGGAAGCCGGCGAGACCCTGCTGCTGCTCGGCGAGACGCACGACGAGCTGGACGGTTCGGCCTGGGCCCGCGAACTGCACGGGCACCTCGGCGGCGTTCCGCCGAAGGTGGACCTGGCCCGTGAGAAGCTGCTGGCCGAGATCCTGGTGGCCGGTTCGCGCGACGGCATGATCTCCGCCGCGCACGACCTCGCCGACGGCGGTCTCGCCCAGGCCCTCGCCGAAACCGTCCTGATCGGACAGTGCGGGGCCCGGGTGTTCCTCGACCGCGACCAGGACCCGTTCGTGCAGCTGTTCTCCGAGTCGTCCGGCCGCGTGCTGGTGGCGGTCCCGCGCACGGAAGAGCTGCGGTTCACCGAGATGTGCACCGCGCGCGGCCTTCCGTGGCGCAAGACCGGCGTCGTCGACCCGGATTCCGGCACGCTGGAGATCCAGGGCATCACCGAGTTCACCCTCGAGGAACTGCGGGAGACCTGGGAGAAGACCCTTCCGGCGCTGTTCGACTGAGCGTCTCGGGAGTGCCGGTGCGGACCGGCACCGGCACTCCCGACCGGAAGGTGACCGCCTCCGTCAGCTTTGCCCGCGGAATCGCTGGCCGGGGCTCGTCCGGATCGGCATGCCCGATCGACATGCCGCAGCCGAGGAAGCCGCGAACAGAGCGCGGGGAGCGCACCGCGTCGTAGACGTCCACGGTTTCTCGATGCTACTCAGACTGGCACCGCGACGAAGCCGCCATTCTGCGGTTTCAGCTCCCACCCGTCCGGCAACCGTACTTCCGCCGAATCCGAAAACGTCGCTCCGTCGAAGAGGACTTCCTTCGCGAAGGTCGCCCCCTTGAACGTCGTCCGCCCGGCGAACGTGGTCTCGGAGAAAGTGGCTCGCTCGGAGAACGCGGTGCCGGAGAACCAGGCGCGGTCGAGGAAAGTCGCGTTGCGGCAACGGAAAAGGCCTACCAGTCGACCAGGTCCAGTGCCCGCGGCGGTGAAGTAGGCCTGGCCGGTGAAGACGCAGCCGCTGAGGTTCGTGCTGCTGTACAGCGAAGCGTGCCGCAGCAGCAGGCCGCCGATCCGGCGGTGGGACAGGTCGAAGTACTCGAGTACCGCGCCGGTCAGGTCGAGGTCCGGACCCGGTCCGTCCACATCGGACGGTGGCAGCAGGTCCCGGATGAGCCGTTGCGCGGTGAGCCGCACCTGCAGTTCGCGTTCCTGCTCCGCCGTGCCTTCGAGGCCGCCGTAGCGGGCATGCGTGAACGGCCGCCGCAGATAAGAGCACAGCACGTCCAGCACGGTCTGCCGGTACTCCGGCCGCGTCCGCGCCAGTCCGGCCAGCGCGTGCAACGCCCCCACGCGCACCTGATCGGCTTCGTGGCCCAGCAATTCCACCGACTTCGCGAACCGCTCGTCGGAGATCCGCTCGCGGTCGACGTCGTGCCGCTGCTGCTCGAT
This sequence comes from Amycolatopsis orientalis DSM 43388, assembly GCF_000411975.1. GTDB lineage: Bacteria > Actinomycetota > Actinomycetes > Mycobacteriales > Pseudonocardiaceae > Amycolatopsis > Amycolatopsis orientalis_D. The sequence goes on along the minus strand of NZ_ASXG01000015.1, from coordinate 83,977 downwards.
CGCCTGCCGTGCTTCTTCGACGCGACGGCGGCGATCGTTGAGCCACAACGCATACAGCGCCACGACCGCGCCACCGGCGAGACCGCCGGTTTTCAGCGCTTCACTGTGGCTCGTCGCGGGGTCGGTGAGCAGCCAGCCACCGACCCCGAACAGCAGTGCCACCGACGCGATCAGCGTCCACAGCAGCGGCGAGCGCACCGGGTCAGAAGGCCAGGATCAGGTACAGCCCCACGCAGTAGCCGCCCCCGCGGTTCATCACGACCATCGTGCCGCTGGCGTCCTTGCCCGACAGCGTGCCGCTGAGCCGGGCGCTCGTCGTGGCGCTGCCCTCGGTGACCTTGCCGAGCGTGAGCTGCGGGTCGCCGCTGGTGGTCTCGTCGATGCTCTTCTTCGACATACTCTCGGTGCCCTGGCAGGCCATCGCGGTCGCGCCGGCCGCGTCCTTGGCGTTGAGCTTCGCGAGGAAGTCGTTGATGAACTGCCGCGCCTCGCCCGACCCGGATCCGCCGGAGTCGGGTGCGTCGCTCGAATCCGTGGACGGCGAGGACGAGTCGCTCGGCAGCGGCGCCTCCGACGACTGGGACGGGGCCGGCGCGGGCGGCTGCGCCTGCGAGGTGCTCTTGTCGTCCTTGCTCAGGAAGAACCCCGGCGCGACGAACCCGGTGATGCCCAGCGCGACCAGCACGACGACTGCCACCGCGATGCCGATCCACAGGCCGGTCTTGTTGCTCTTGGGCGGCTCGCCGCCGGGTCCGCCGGGGTATTGCCCCTGGTCCCAGCCCTGCTGCGGGAACTGCTGGGTGCCGCCGTAAGGCTGCTGCGGATAGCCCGGGTACTGCTGCTGCGCGTTCGGGTCCCACCCCTGCTGCTGGGCGTTCGGATCCCACGCGGGCTGCGGTGCGTTCGGGTACCCGCCCGGCTGCGGCTGAGCCTGGTTGGGGTCCCACCCCGGCTGCTGCGGCACCCCGCCCGAGCCGGGTTGCTGCCAGCCCTGGCCGTAGGGGTCCCCGCCCTGTCCGGGCTGCGGTGGGTAAGTCATGGTTCCGCCTTCCTGCTGCACCGACTCGCGCCGCGGTCTGACGCCCCGCCGGCTCAGGCGGTTCCGTCTCCGCCCCAGGTCTGCAATTGTGCAAGGCGGGTAACGCGCGCACAAAGGCGGCTCCCGGCCGCCCCGCCCGGCAGGAGGAGGGGAGAACCGGGAGCCGCGTCCGTGCGCGCCGCTCAGGTCAGCCGTTGGCGAGTGCCTGCAGCCGGTCGTAGGCGCCGTTGAACGTGTCCTGGTCAAGCGGGCTCGAGGTGTACTGCCACACGGTGTAGTAGCCCCAGTTGTACGGAAGCGTTCCGGCCGAGGACGCGTACCGCGCGACCCACAGCGGCGCGGTGCTGGAGAAATCTCCGTCGACGCATTGGTTCCACCAGTTCGTCGACGTGTAGATCACCGGCCAGCGGCCCGTTTTCGCGTGATAAGTGTCGTGGAAGTCCTTGATCCACGCCGTCATCGCGGATTTGCTCAGGCCGTAACAGGTCGCGCCGTAGGGGTTGTACTCCATGTCCAGCGCACCGGGCAGCGTCTTGCCGTCCCGGGACCAGCCGCCGCCGTGCGCGACGAAGTAGGTCGCCTGCGCCGCTCCGCTCGAGGTGTTCGGGGTGGCGAAGTGGTAGGCGCCGCGGATGAAGCCTTGGTTGTAGGAACCGTTGTACTGCTGGGCGAAGTACGGGTTCGTGTAGTTCGTGCTCTCGGTCGCCTTGGTCCAGACGAATCGCTTGCCCTGGCCCCACCAGTTGCCCCAGTCGACGTTGCCCTGGTAGCTGGCGACGTCCATGCCGGCCACCGTGGCCGCCACCTGGTTCGGCAGCGCGGCCGCGGGTTGCGGCTGCTGCGCGGCGGCTTTCGTGCCGGGGGTGGACTGATCCCCCTCGACGCGCCGGATCTGCGACCCCATGGTGTGGTTGTTCGCCTGGATGTCGGCGTTGACGGCGTTGATCTCGCTCGCTGAAAGCGGGGAAGCCGCCGGTGCGGCCGTCGCCTCCGTTGAAGCGCCGAGCAGGAGCGCGACAACCGGGACGGTCAGAGCGGACAGCAGCGCGGTGCGCCGTCCTCTTCGGGAAGTGGACATCGTCGATCCCTTCACAGATACCCTCGCGGAGGGCGGCTATGTGCAGGTAGCCGCCACGGGGGAGATTCTTGAGGACGCATCGTCGTTTGTCATCAAGTTCCGTGAAGATGAATGGGCGGGTGGGTGATTTTCATCGGGCGGTGATGACTAATTCGTGACGACGTCGTGAACGTTCACCCGAATGCCAGATTGCGTAGCGCTGTTTGGGCTCCGTTGAGCCAGTTCTGGTCGCCGGGCAGGGTCCCGCTGTTCGAGAACTGCCAGATGGCGTGCTGTCCCCAGCCCGCGGGCAGTTCGCCGATGAAGGAGTTGTAGCGCGCGATCCAGAGCGGATTCCCTCCGAAAGAAGGGTTGTTTCCGGTGCAGCGTTTCCACCAGCTCGTCGACGTATAGATCGTCGGCAGCCGTCCGGTGCGCGCGCGATAGGTGTCGGAGAACGCGCGGATCCACGCGACCATCCCGTTCGCGTCCTTGCCGTAACACGTTTCGCCGTAGGGGTTGTATTCCATGTCGAGTGCGCCCGGAAGCGTCTTGCCGTCGGCCGACCAGCCGCCGCCGTGCGCGAGGAAGTAGTTGGCCTGCGCGGCGCCGTCGGACACGTCCGGGCGCGCGAAGTGGTAGGCGCCGCGGACGAGTCCGACTTGGTAGGAACCGTTGTACTGCTGGGCGAATTGCCCGCTGACGAACCCGGTGCCCTCGGTGGCTTTCACGTACACGAACTTCGCGCCGGCCGCCGCCGCGGCGGGCCAGTCGACCGGGCCCTGGTGTCCGCTGACGTCGTGCCCGAGGTACTGGTCTTCGGTCGTGTACGAGATGTTCGGCGCTCCCAGCACGCCTTCGTGCTTCGCGATTTGCGAACCGGCGTAGTTGTCCGCGGCCCCGGCGTAGCTCGGCGCCGCCTCCGCCGCCTCGCACAGGGACGTGCCGGCGATCCCGGCGAAGAGAACCGCGCTCCAGCGCAGCAGCAGATGACGCTTCACCCAGGGCTCCTCACCGGACGCGTGTACTCCTGCTGCGTCACGATGCCCGGATGAGCGGGTTTCGGCGAATCATGATCACCCGCCAGTGTGGTCTGCGCAGGTCAGCGCCGTTCTTCGGCCAGCGCCTTCATCAGGTGCTCGGCCGGGACGACGGCGGTGATCAGGTCGTGCGGGTTGATCGCGAGCGGATGCCCGGCGAGCAGCCCGACGATGTCGCGGCCGAGCACCGCGCGGGCGTGCGGCCATTCGCGCGGGACCAGCGACTTCGACGTGTACGCCGGGACCAGCACGCGGCCGTCGGCGTTGTGGAAGCCGATCACCGTGCGCTGCACCGGGGACAGCGCGTAGACCAGCAGCGTCGAATCGAGGATGACGCGCGGCAGGTCCTCGGCGGGCCGGTGGTCGGTCCGGACCATCTGCAGCAGCCGCTCGAGTTCGTTGCGCGGCTCGGGAAAACCGAGCGCCTTCGGCGAGGGCCGGTACCGGTCGTTGGGGTGGAAGTCCTCGACGACCTCTCCCGTCCCGTTCACCGGATACGCGCCGACGACCGCCCACGACGGCACCGGGCCGCGGGCGTCGAAGGCCTCGTCGATGACATACAGCCAGCTGTTCGGGTTGGTCCGCGCGTTGGCCCGCATCTCGGGAGTGATCTCGGGTTTTCCTTGCGGTCCGCGGCGGGGGTACGCGTTCCGGCGCGCGCGTTTGCCCGCCGGGGTCCGGGAAACCATCCGATCTGCCTCGTCCCGCTGCGCCATCGCCGTCCCTCGGTGCCGGGTGCCTGAAAGTCCGTCCGCGGCCACTCTACTGTTGTCGCATGGCCTCTTCGCGTTCGGTCGATCCCGCTCAGTTACGAGCGGCGGTGCTGGCCGTTTCGGACTGGTTGCGCGGCTCCGGACCGGATCCGGCGCGTCCCGAGCTGGCCGCGGCGGTCCGCGCGACGCTGCGCACGCTCGCCCAGGACGCGCCCGGCCACACGGTCGAGGTGCGGGTGCCGCCGTACGCCGCGGTGCAGTGCATCGAGGGTCCGCGGCACACCCGCGGCACGCCGCCGAACGTGGTCGAGACCGATCCGCGGACGTGGCTCGAACTGGCCACCGGCCTCCTGGAGTGGGACGACGCGCTCCGCGCCGCCCGCGTTTCCGCCTCGGGCAGCCGGGCGGACCTTTCGCACTGGCTCCCGGTCGTCCGGATCTGATTTACCGCGGCAAATTGTTGTCGCAGGTGTGTCTTCTGAGGCACACACTCCGTAGAATCGCCTGAGCCGAGGCTTGTGCCACGCTGTCCGGGGCCGGGCCTTGCGTGTACTTTGGGTAGTCGGATTTCGATTTCCCCGACGAACGAGCGGCGATGGAAGGGCCCTGGTCATGAACGCGGTAGGCGTGTCCGCCGGCGAGCAGAGCCTCGGCCCGACAGCGCGCCGGATGATCCTCGGTTCGCAGCTTCGCCGGTTGCGCGAGGAAGCCGGGATCACGCGCCAGCAGGCGGGCTACAACATCCGCGGGTCGGAATCCAAGATCTCCCGGCTCGAACTCGGCCGCGTCGGCTTCAAGGAACGCGACGTCGCCGACCTGCTCACCATGTACGGCGTCTCCGACGAGGAAGAGCGCAAAGCGTTCCTCGACATGGTCAAACAGTCGAACGAAGCGGGCTGGTGGCGCAAGTTCGGGGAGACGGTGCCCGGCTGGTTCACCGACCTCGTCGGACTGGAGGAAGCGGCGTCCCGCATCCAGATCTGGGAGCCGCTGTTCGTGTCGGGCCTGCTGCAGATCGAGCCGTACGCGCGAGCGATCTTCAGCCACGGCCGTCCGGAAATGGCCGACGAACGCGTGGACCAGCTGGTAGCCCTGCGGATGCGGCGGCAGAAGATGCTGGCCCGCCCGGACGCGCCGCGGATCTGGGCGGTGCTCGACGAATCGGTGCTGTACCGGCCGATCGGCGGGCCGAAGGTGTTCCGGCAGCAGCTGGAGTACCTGCTCGAGGTCACCACGCTGCCGCACGTGTCGGTGCAGATCCTGCCGTACTGCCGAAGCGGCCTGTCGGCCGAGCACGCGTTCTCGCTGCTCCGCTTCGCCGAGGCGGAACTGCCGAACATCGTCTACGTCGAGTACCTGACCGGCGCGCACTACCTGGACAAGCGCGACGAGATCGAGAAGTACGGCCGGGCGCTGGACCTGCTGGCCGTCGACGCGGAGACTCCCGAACGCAGCCGGGCCCGCATCGCCAAGCGCAAGGCCGAGATCTAAGCCGCGGCTCCCGCACCGGCCGTCCGGTCCCGGGGGAATTCTCCGCACCGGGAATTCCGCCCCGGCCATCCGTGCGACGGGTAGCTGAATAGAGCTAGCCCACCCGCATTCTCCTTACTGCTCGTGCATAAGTCCGGAACTCCGTTACCCCTGACCCGGTTCCAGGTCTCCCCGTCGCCTGTTCCGTCCTCACGGTATGTGTTCTTCCTTCACCCACCGCACCCGGCAGCGGCGAGTTGCGAACGCACTGCGTTATCACGTGGCCAATATCGTGACCCAAGGTGATAATTAACCCGTTCGGGTAGTGCTCGAATCACCTGTCCGGGAACTTCTACTGAATCGTGTCGTCACGCAGTGAGAAATTTGCAGAAAATTCTGCACGTGCATTTACCGCTGCATGCGCGCGTGCTAGCGTCGAAGTCACAGGAAGATGCACATGCAGATTCCTGAGCTTTTCATCGTCCTTCCCGGAAGGTGGCATCATGGCTGAGCGGTTCGAGAACGGTATTCCGGCCGACCGTCTGACCGGCGCGCAGTGGCGCAAGGCGAGCTACAGCGGCGCGGTAGGCAACTGCGTCGAGGTGGCCCCGCTGGCCTCGGGCGAGATCGCGATGCGGAACTCCCGCTTCCCGGAGGGCCCGGCGCTCGTCTACACGCGGGCGGAGATGGCCGCCTTCCTCGCCGGCGCGAAGGACGGCGAATTCGACGATGTCCTCGGCTGAGACCGACGTCGTAGGCTCCGGCTTCGACATCGAGCAAGGCCTGCAGCAACTGATCGCCCGCGGCTACCAGTTCGTCCACCCGACGGACGGAAGCGGCGAGGTGCAGGCCGTGGTCGGAGTGCGAGTCCACGACAACGTAGTAGACGTGGTCCGGCTGAACGCCGAAGACGACGTCGAGGCCACCCGCCTCCCTGGCGACGAGCAGAACATCTTCGCCCCCGCGTCCACGCTGTGGCGCACGCGCGGCGAAGCAAGCCAGGTACTGGGCGAAGTACTAGCCCTCCCGGAGCGCCCATCGGCCCCCGTCGCAGCCTCCGCGAACGGCTGCTGGGTCCCCGGCCGAGGCGGCCGCTCGAAGTGGCTAGCCGCCCGCTAGTTCACCCACTCCGCGCTGTTCCCCGCCGGTGCCCCCCGATTTCAGGCCCGGTACGAAGTGGCCCAATCCACCTCGTACCGGGCCTGGCTCATTTCCGCCTCGCCCTCGCTCCGGCCGCGCGCACCCACCCCGGCTCCGAGCGACCGTCCACTGGCCGTGAGGGACTCCTTCCCAGACGCAGATTCCCTCAAGGAGCCCTTCACGGACCGCCCCCGACCGCGCCGCCGCCCCACGCGCGAGCAACAAACCCCACCCACCCACCGCCACCGGAGCACCCAGCAGCTCCATGCAGCCACCCCCCACCCTGCACCCCGATACGAAGCCTCCCTGCGGTCTGAGGGTGGTTGTCAAGGCACGCTTTCCCGCCTTGACAACCACCCTCAGACCGTCAGCACACTCGGCTTCGGGGTGCCTGCCCACCCCGGGGGGCGCAATGTCGCCGCCAGGCGACGAGGCAAACGCCTCCCCCGCTCCAAACCGAGAGCACCGCTCACATCCCTCTCCCCCGTAGTGGGCAGAACCACGCCGCGAACCGCCTCCCCGCCCCCGCCACCCCTTACACTTGAACCCGGCCCGCCCACGTCTTCCTGGGAGCTTCCCGGTGGTTTCCGACCCCTCCGCCAGTCCTGCTCGACCCGAAGATCACGATCAACCCGAACCGGAACCCCGTGAGGAGTGCGGCGTCTTCGGCGTCTGGGCTCCCGGGGAAGAGGTCGCCAAGCTCACCTACTACGGCCTCTACGCCCTGCAGCACCGCGGCCAGGAGGCAGCGGGCATCTCGGTCTCGGACGGCTCGCAGATCGTCGTCTTCAAGGACCTCGGGCTCGTCAGCCAGGTCTTCGACGAGCAGGTCCTGCAGTCGTTGCAGGGGCACATCGCCGTCGGGCACTGCCGGTACTCCACGACCGGGGCCACGATCTGGGAGAACGCCCAGCCGATCTTCCGCACCACGGACACCGGCAGCGGCCTGTCCTTCGCGCACAACGGCAACCTGGTCAACACCGCGGAGCTGCGCGATCGCACCGTCGCCGCGGGGCTGAAGCCGCACGCCGGGCTCACCGGGTCCTCGAGCGACTCCGACCTCGTCTGCGGGCTGCTCGCCGCGAACGCCGCGGACAAGGGCATCGAGGCCGCCGCGCTGGACTTGCTGCCCACCCTCAAGGGCGCGTTCTGCCTGGTCTTCGCCGACGAGAACACTCTGTACGCGGCTCGCGACCCGCATGGCGTGCACCCCCTGGTGCTCGGCCGGCTGGAGCGCGGCTGGGTCGTGGCGAGCGAGACCGCCGCCCTCGACATCTGCGGTGCGTCGTTCGTGCGCGAGGTCGAGCCGGGCGAGCTGATCGCCATCGACGCCGAGGGGCTGCGTTCGTCGCGGTTCGCCAACCCGGAGCCCAAGGGCTGCGTTTTCGAGTACGTCTACCTTGCTCGTCCGGACACGTCGATCGCCGGCCGCAGCGTGCACGCCACGCGCGTCGAGATCGGCCGCAAGCTGGCCGCCGAGCACCCGGTCGACGCCGACCTCGTGATGCCCGTGCCGGAGTCCGGCACCCCGGCCGCGATCGGGTACGCGCAGGGTTCGGGCCTGCCGTACGGCACCGGCCTGGTCAAGAACGCCTACGTCGGGCGCACCTTCATCCAGCCGTCGCAGACCATCCGGCAGCTCGGCATCCGGCTGAAGCTGAACCCGCTGCGCGACGTCATCCGCGGCAAGCGCCTGGTCGTGGTGGACGACTCGATCGTCCGCGGCAACACGCAGCGCGCGCTCGTGCGGATGCTGCGCGAGGCCGGGGCGCTCGAGGTGCACGTGCGGATCGCGTCGCCGCCGGTGCGGTGGCCGTGCTTCTACGGCATCGACTTCGCCTCGCGGGCCGAACTTGTCGCCAACGGCGTCGACCTCGACGGCATCCGCCGCTCGATCGGGGCCGATTCGCTCGGCTACATTTCGCTGGACGGCCTGGTCGCGGCGTCCGAACAGCCGAAGTCGCGGCTGTGCACGGCCTGCTTCTCCGGCGAGTACCCGATCCCGCTGCCCGAGGACGCGCTCATCGGCAAGCACCTGCTCGAAAGCATGGACGCCGCCGGTGGCGCGGCGACTCCGGTCAGCGCCGCCGGGTACGGTGCCGAAGACGCCGTCCGGCGTCCGTGAACCAAGCATGTCCAGTAGGGAGTCCGCTTCCGTGAGCGAGTCCACGAGCGCCACGTACGCAGCCGCCGGGGTCAGCATCGACGCCGGTGACCAGGCCGTCGAGCTGCTCAAGCCACACGCCGAGCGGGCCACGAGGCCCGAGGTGCGCGGCGGGGTCGGCGGTTTCGCCGGGCTTTTCTCCCTCAAGCTCGACAAGTGGAAAGAGCCGATCCTCGCGTCGTCCACCGACGGCGTCGGCACGAAGATCGCGGTCGCGCAGGCGCTCGACAAGCACGACACGGTGGGTATCGACCTGGTCGCGATGGTCGTCGACGACCTGGTCGTCACCGGAGCCGAGCCGCTGTTCCTGCAGGACTACATCGCGGTCGGCAAGGTCGTGCCGGAGAAGATCGCGGCGCTGGTCGGCGGCATCGCCGAAGGCTGCGTCCAGGCGGGCTGCGCGCTGCTCGGCGGCGAGACGGCCGAGCACCCGGGCCTGATGGGCGAGCACGACTACGACCTGTCGGCCACCGGCGTCGGCGCGGTCGAGGCGTCCGCGCTGCTGTCGCCGGAGAAGGTCCGCCCCGGTGACGTCGTGCTCGCGATGGGCTCGTCCGGTCTGCACTCCAACGGCTACTCGCTGGCCCGGCACGTGCTGCTGGACATCGCGCGGATGCCGCTGGACGGGCACGTCGAGGAGTTCGGCCGCACGCTCGGCGAGGAACTGCTCGAACCCACCAAGATCTACGCGAAGGACTGCCTCGCGCTGGTCGCCGAGACCGAGGTGCGCACGTTCGCGCACATCACCGGCGGCGGTCTCGAAGCGAACCTCGCGCGCGTGATGCCGCGCGGCCTGGTCGCCAAGCTCGAACGCGGCACGTGGACGCCGGCCCCGGTGTTCGCGCTGATCGGGCAGCGCGGCAAGGTCGAGCGCGCGGAGCTGGAGAAGACGTTCAACATGGGCGTCGGCATGGTCGCGATCGTGTCGTCGGAGGACGTCGACCGGGCGCTGGCGGTGCTCACCGCCCGGCACGTGCCCGCGTGGATCCTCGGCGACGTCCAGCCCGCCGAAGACCCGGACGGCCCGCGCGCGGTCCTGTCCGGCGACCACCCGCGGTTCTGAAAGCCGCTTGCCCGGTCTTGAGACACTGAGGACATGGCGGAGGACGTACGCGTCGGCACCCGGTTCGTGATCCCGGGTGCCGAACTGCGCGAGCGCTTCTCCCGATCCTCCGGACCGGGCGGCCAAGGCGTGAACACGACGGACTCGCGCGTCGAGCTGTCGTTCGACGTCGCGGGTTCCGCCGCGATCCCGCCCGCGCTGAAAGAACGCATCACGGCCCGGCTGGGCACCCGCCTGGTCGGCGGGGTGCTGACCATCGCGGCCAGCGAACACCGCTCCCAGCTGATGAACCGCGACGCGGCCCGGGAACGGTTGGCCGAGGTGCTGACGAAGGCTTCCGCACCCCCGCCCGCCAAACGTCGTCCGACCAAGCCTTCGCGAGGCTCGAAGGAACGTCGCCTGGCAGCGAAGAAACGCCGCAGCGACGTGAAACGCGGCCGCGGCGGGCGGTATGACGATTAACGTTGTTGATCACTGCGGGTGAAGGTCTGCCTAGCGATATCGCTGAATTGCCTTCTTGTGGCTTGTTTTCCGGCTTCGCTATTCCTGATGAGTGACGCGATCTCCGGAACGGCCAATTCCCGATGAAATCGATTTCGACCACCTCGATCCAGTGGTAGCTGAGGACGTTTACGCACGTCTCGGCGCTATCCGGCGGGCCTGCCCAGTGGTGAAAAGCTCGGCGCACGGCGGGTTCCACCTGCTGACCGGCTACGACGAGATCCGGCAAGCGGCTGGCGATGGCGAGGTATTCAGTTCGTATGTGCATGGGCTCGGCGCCGCGGATGTCGTAGTCGAAGATGCCGTTGGGCGGAGTCTTCCTCGACGTCGGGGATCGGGTTCTGCTCGCCTGGGGAAGCGCCAATCGTGACGAGCGGCATTTCAGCGACGGGGACGTTTTCCGCCCTGAGCGTGGGCGGACGCGGCCCGCGCATCTTGGCTGGGGCTCCGGTGCGCATCGATGTCTCGCCGGCACCTTGCGCGGCTCGAGTTGCGGGTCATGGTGCGGGAACTGCTTGCAGCCCTGCCGAACATGCGGCTTCAAGCGGATGCCCGGCCCCGGCGCACCTACGGCGTGATCCGGGGAGTGCGGGAAGTCGCGGTCGAATGGGACGCCGCCGGATAGCAGGCCCTCGCCGCCGCGACGGTCGTGTGTTGCGGCGGCGAGAACCCAAAGTCCTAGCTCAGCGACAGGTGTACACACTCACCGGCGACCTGATACCCGGCTCGCCGGTACACCGTCCCAATCCCCACCTCACCCGGCGTGAGAAACGCCGTCCGGGCACCGCGTTCGTGGGCCAGGCGGGTCAGGTGTGCGGTGATCGCCGCCGCGATGCCTTGGCCTCGGTAGTCGGCGGCCACTGCGATGCCGGCGATTTCCGTTGTTCCGGACACGATGTCCAGTGCGATTCCGCCGCCCACAACGGTTTCGCCGTGTTCGGCCATGACGGTCAGGTGTTTGCGGCTGCGTTCGACCTCGGCGTCGGACACCTCCGGCGACTCTCCGAAGGCGACGTTCTGCACCGAACGCAGGCGGCGGAATTCGTCGTCGGACGACGGCTCGCGCAGCTGAATGTGTTCTGGCGCAACGCAATCGGTGCGGTCTTCGGCAGTGCACGTCATCACCGGCACCCGACGCTCCAGGGTGAATCCCGCGGCGACAAGAGGTGCCTCGACGTCGGGGGCGGCTTCGGTGAAGAACTCCAGCCGGGGCAGGAGATTTCGTTGCTGGTAGGCGGAAATCAGCAGAGCGATCTCCGCGGACGACGGCTTCGCACGCTCGTCGAGGATGGCGTAGTTCGCCATCGGATGAGAGCTGTCCTGGGCGAATGTCGCCAGGAACGGGCCGATTCGCTCGGTTTCGCGGCCGATCGGTGCGGTCGCGCGGACGTATGCCTGCAGGGCGGACATGGGAGAAAGCCTTTCGAGAAAAAGGAAAGCCTGGACAGCACGAAGATCCCCACGCTGGGGCGCGCGGAACAGCTCAGGCCACGCGGCCGGAGCGGGCCGTGGCGGAGCACATAGGCATTCCTTCGTCCGAAACGAACTTCCCGCTCATCGTCCCAGACCGGGCAAGCGAATTAACGGTCGAGCGCGGCGCGCGCCTGGTCCACGATCCGAGCCAGGTGTACGCCCCGGCGGACGTCGCAGGGATGCGTGGTCGTTCCGCTCGACACCATCGCGGCGAAATCGTCCAGCAGCGACGTGTACGCCTCGTTCGCGGTGCCGGTGCGGCCGAGCGTGCGGAAACCGTGCTCGCCGAAGACCGAGTACTCGACCACCGTCGGCTGCACCGGCAGGCGCAGGCTGAGCGTCGCGGTGCTCGTGATGCCGCCCTCGTGTTCGAGCAGCAGTTGCCACAGGTCCTCGGGACCGCGGTGCGCGGCGAGGACGTTCGTGATCGGGCCGAGGGCGGCGTCGAGCAGGTCGAACGCGTGCGGGCCGATGTCGGCGAGCGCGCCGCCGGCCGGGTCCTGCCGCCAGGCCGAGGTCGCGTATTTGCCGGCGAGCAGCGCACCGGACAGCCATCGGACGCTGCCGCCTCGCCAGCCGCCAGCCGCGGTGACTCCGTCCAGCCAATCGCGCGTCTGCTGGGCGAACCGCAGCGTCAGCATCACCAGCGAAGCGACGCCCGCGGACGTCACGGCGTCGGCGAGCCGCTGCGCGGTGGCCAGGTCGGCGGCGATCGGTTTCTCCAGGATCAGGTGCTTGCCCGCTTCGGCCGCGCGGGTCGCCAGCTCGGCCTGCACAGTCGGCGGCACCGCGAACGCGAGCGCGTCGACCTGCTCGAACAGCTCGTCCAGATCGCTGGTGGGCACCGCGTCGTAGGCCTGCGCCAGCGCGGTGGCGGCTTCCGGACGCCGGCTCCACACGGCACTGAGCACGGTCCCTGGATGATCGGCGAGCCCGGGAGCGTGCACCGTGGTGGCCCACGGTCCGGTTCCTACGAGGCCGACGCGCAGCTGGTCCTGTCCCACGCCCGGAAGTGTAGGTGTGGCCGCGGTCGCTACCGGCGGGGCCTGCGGTGCGTTAACGTCGACAAGTTCTTCGCCACGAACGGGGGAAGCCGGTGAGAATCCGGCGCTGGCCCGCAACCGTGAGCGGCCCCGGAAGGGACCGCGAGCCGGATCGCCCGTCGTGGTCCGATCGATGCGAGGTTCATCTGACATGCGGTTCGTGCACGCGCGGCACTGGGGGCGAGTCCTCGCCGGCTGCGCTCTTCTCGTCGCCACCGGCCTCGGCGGTGCTTCTTCCGCCTCGGCCACCACGCCCGGCAAGGGCACCGATGGCTACTGCCAGGACGACAACGGCGTCACGGTCATCGTCGATTTCCAGGGGCTGGGCGGCGAAACCCTCATCCGGTGCGCGCCCGGCAAACAGGAAAACGGCGTCACTGCCCTGCAGAACGCTGGCTTCGAACTCACCGGAGCGGGCAAATACGGCCTGGCGGTGATGTGCAAGATCGAGGGCAAACCCGCCGACCAGACGTGCACCGGGATGCCGCCGGAAAAGGCGTCGTGGAGCTTCTGGACCGCCACCAACGGCGGCAAATGGGAGTCGGCGCAGGTCGGTGCGCAGAGCTGGAAGCCGCCCGCCGGAGCGTTCGAGGGCTGGTCGTTCGCGATCGGCAAGTCCTACGCCGAGTATCCGCCGCCGCGCACCGAGCCGGTGCGCAGGGCTGTCGCATACGTCAACCACGCTCCGGCGTCCACTTCGGACAGTGGTTTCCCGTGGGGCGTCGTGATCGGCATCGTGGTCGTCGTGCTGCTCGTGGTGGCCGGGACGGTCGTCGCGGTGCGCCGCCGGCGTGCCGCGGAGTAAGCCGCGAGCGCTCCATCCCGGCGCGTGGTGGGTGTGGGCGCTCGCGCTCGCCGTCGCCGCCAGCCGGACGACGAACCCGGTTCTGCTCGCGCTCGTGATCGCGGTGGCCGGGTTCGTCGTGGTGCTCCGCCGCGGCGACGCGCCTTGGGCACTGGCGTTCCGGATGTACGCCTGGATCGCCGGGGTGATCCTGGCGTCGCGGGTCCTGTTCCGGATCCTGATCGGCGGCGAGGACGGCGGCCACGTCCTGTTCACGCTGCCGACTATCCCGCTGCCGAGCGTCGCGGCCGGCATTCAGCTCCTCGGCCCCACTTCGGCCGAGGAACTGCTGGGCGGGCTGTACGACGGGCTCCGGCTCGCGACGATCGTGCTCTGCGTGGGTGCCGCGAACGCGCTAGCGAATCCGAAACGCCTGCTCAAGGCCGTACCGGGGGCGCTGTATGAGGTAGGCACGGCGGTCACCGTCGCGCTGTCCGTGGCCCCGCAGCTGGTCGAGAGCGTGCAGCGGGTGCGCCGGGCGCGTCGGCTGCGCTCCGGAAAGACGCGCGGCCTGCGGTTCGTGAAAGGGGTCTTCGTGCCGGTGCTCGCCGACGCCATGGACCGGTCGCTGCAGCTCGCGGCGGCCATGGATTCCCGCGGCTACGGACGGCGCGGCTACCTCTCGCCGCGCGTCCGCGTGCTGATCGCGACCTGCGTGCTGGCCGGGCTGGTCGGCGTCGCGGTCGGGGTCTACGGCGTGCTCGACGGGACGGCGTCCTGGCCTGGCGTGCCGATGCTCATCGCCGGTCTGGTGCTGGCCGCCGCCGGATTCGTGCTGGGCGGACGGCGCGTCCAGCGCACGACCTATCGGCCCGACCCGTGGCGGCTGCCGGAAACGCTGGTCGCCCTGTGCGGCGTCGCGACCGCGGTGCTCGTGCTGCTCGCCGACCCGGTTTCGCTGACTACCCCGGCCAGCCCGCTGACCTGGCCGGAGCTGCCGCTGCTGCCGGCCGTCGCGGTGCTGATCAGTGTGCTGCCCGCCTGGTTCGCGCCGCGTCCGGCGCTGGTGTCGGAGGTCGCCCGATGATCGAGTTCTCGCACGTCCGCGTCACTTACGACGGGGCGGATCAGCCGGTGCTCCGGGACGTCGACCTCGAGATCGAAGAAGGCGAACTCTGCCTCGTCGCCGGACGCACCGGAGTCGGCAAGTCGACCTTTCTCGGCACGATCAACGGCTTGGTCCCGCATTTCACCGGCGGCACGCTGGCCGGTCGGGTCAAGGTCGCCGGGCTGGACACCGCGACGCATCCACCGCGCGAACTGGCCTCAGTGGTCGGCGTGGTCGGACAGGACCCGCTGGCCGGATTCGTCACCGACACCGTCGAGGAAGAACTCGCGTACGCGATGGAGCAGCTCGCCGTCGCGCCGGACGTGATGCGCAAGCGCGTCGAGGAAACCCTCGACCTGCTGGGCATCGCCGAGCTCCGTGACCGTCCACTTCGGACGCTTTCCGGCGGGCAGCAGCAACGCGTCGCCATCGGGGCGGTGCTCACCGCGCACCCGAGCGTGCTGGTGCTGGACGAACCGACGTCGGCGCTCGACCCGACCGCGGCCGAGGAAGTCCTGGCCGCGATCACCCGTCTGGTGCACGACTTGGGCACCACGGTCGTCGTCGCCGAGCACCGGATGGAACGCGTCGCGCAGTACGCCGACCGCCTGCTCTACCTGCCCGGCGACGGCACCGTCGTCTCCGGCCCGCCAGCGGAGGTTTTCGCCGATACCGACGTCGCCCCGCCGATCGTCGAGCTGGGGCGGCTGGCGGGTTGGTCGCCGCTGCCGCTCTCGGTCCGTGACGCCCGCCGCCTCGCCCGTCCGCTCCGGGAACGCCTCGCCGAGCGCCGTCAGGCTCCGGTCGCACAAACCACCGCCGAACCGGTCCTCACCGCGAAGGGCGTGCGGGTCCGATACGGCGGGGTGCACGCGGTACGCGGCGTTGACCTGCGGCTGAACCGCGGCGAGGTTGTCGCGCTCATGGGCCGGAACGGCTCGGGCAAGTCCTCGCTGCTGTGGGCGTTGCAGGGCAGCGGTCCTCGATCCGAAGGCACGGTCGACGTCCTCGGCGCGGACCCGAAGACGCTCCGGTCGCGGGCTGCCCGCGCGCGCGTCGGGTTAGTCCCGCAAACTCCGTCCGACCTGCTGTATCTCGATTCGGTCGGAGCGGAATGCCGCCAAGCCGACGTCGAGTCGGAGGTCGCCGCGGGAACCGCCCGGAAGCTTCTCGACCGTCTCGTGCCGGGCATCAACGACGACACCAACCCGCGCGACCTGTCCGAAGGCCAGCGGCTCGCCTTGGTCCTGGCCGTGCAACTCGCCGCCGCGCCGGCGGTCGTGCTGTTGGACGAGCCGACCCGTGGCCTGGACTACCCGGCGAAGCGGCATTTCGCGACCATCCTCGCCGACCTGACCGCCGAGGGACACGCGGTGCTGCTGGCCACCCACGACGTCGAGTTCGTCGCCTCCGCCGCGCATCGCGTCGTGGTTCTCGCCGAGGGCGAAGTGGTCGCCGACGGCCCGACCGCGGACGTCGTCGTGGCCTCGCCCGCCTTCGCGCCGCAGGTGGCGAAGATCCTCGCGCCGGAGCCGTGGCTGACCGTGGACGCGGTGGCGAAGGCGTTAGCGTGACCGACTTCCTGGGCCCGGCCGTCCGCATCCGGCACCGCACGGCGCTGGTGCTGACGGCGGCCGTCGTGGTCGGGTTGGCGATGTTCTGCTGGCCGCTGCTGGCCCGCAGCACCGTCGGCACCTCCGCGCACACGACGGACGCGCCGTTCGTTTTCCTCGTGACGCTGCCGGTGCTGATCCTGATCGTGCTGGCCGAGCTGTCCAGCGGCGGACTCGACGCGAAGGCGCTCGCGCTGCTCGGCGTCCTGTCCGCGGTGAACGCCGCGCTGCGTCCGCTCGGCGCGGGCACCGGCGGGATCGAGCTGGTGTTCTTCCTGCTCGTGCTGGCCGGCCGGGTGTTCGGCCCGGGCTTCGGCTTCGTCCTCGGCTCGACGTCGCTGTTCGCCTCCGCGCTGCTCACCGGTGGGGTCGGGCCGTGGCTGCCGTTCCAGATGCTCGCGTCATCGCTGGTCGGGCTAGGGGCCGGAGTGCTGCCGCGCCGGGCGAAGGGCCGGTGGGAGATCGCGCTGCTGGCGGTCTACGGAGTGCTCGCCGCCTACTTCTACGGCCTCGCGATGAGCATGTTCACTTGGCCGTTCCTGGCGAACCACACCGCACTGGACTTCGTCCCGGGCGGTCCGCTCGGCGAGAACCTGCACCGGTTCCTGGTCTTCACCGTGCTGACCTCGACCCTGGGCTGGGACACCGGCCGCGCGCTCACGAACCTGGTCGCGATCGTCGTGCTGGGCCCGGCGATCCTGACGGTGCTGCGCCGGGCCGCCCGGCGAGCGGCGTTCCGCTGAGCGACGCGCCCGACCTCGCACGGCGGGGAAAAGCCGCTCCGGCTCGCACCGAAAGTCAGGAGTACGAGTAGAACCCGCGGCCGGACTTCTTGCCGAGCAGCCCGGCGTCCACCATGCGCAGCAGCAGCGGCGGGGACGAGTACAGCGGCTCCTTGAACTCCGCGTACATCGAGTCCGCGATCGCCTTGATGGTGTCGAGGCCGATCAGGTCGGACAGCCGCAGCGGACCCATCGGATGCGCCGTGCCCAGCTCCATGCCGCGGTCGATGTCCTCGGCCGAGGCGAAGCCCGATTCGATCATCCGGATCGCCGACAGCAGATACGGCACGAGCAGCGAGTTCACGATGAACCCCGCCCGGTCCTGCGATCGGATCACCGTCTTGCCCAGCGCGCCGGTGGCGTGCTCCTCGGCTCGGCGGGCGGTCTCCTCGCTGGTCAGCAGCGACGGAACCAGCTCGACCAGCGGCAGCACCGGCACCGGGTTGAAAAAGTGGATGCCGACGACCTGCTGCGGACGGCCGGTGGCCATGCCGAGCTTCATGATCGGGATCGACGACGTGTTGGACGCGAACACCGCGTCCTCGCGCTCGACGATCTTGTCCAGCTCCCGGAACACGTCGACCTTGGCCTGCTCCTGTTCCAGGATGGCCTCGACGACGAGATCGCGGTCGGCGAACTCGGCGAGATCGGTGGTGAAGCGCAGCCGCCCGAGTGCCGCCTCGGCGTCCTCGGCGGCCAGTTTGCCGCTTTTGACGCCGCGTTGCAGCGACTTCTCGATGCGCGCCTTGCCCGCGTCGAGGGCGGGCTGGTTCACCTCGGTGACCAGCACGTCCAACCCGGACCTGGCGTGCACCTCGGCGATGCCGGAGCCCATCAGGCCGGCCCCGACCACACCTACTCGTGCGATGTCGCTCACCCGTCCAACTCCTTCGTCAGCTCACCGGCGGTGGTGAGAAACGGGCAGCACACAACGCACGAGGGCGTGCCGGACCTAGGTCCGATCCCGCCCTCGCGTGTCGTGTGCCTGCGTCAACGGCGGTACTCGTCGTACCCGTCGTCGTACGGGTCCTCGTACCGCTTGTCGTCCTCGTGGTTGTCCGAGGAACTACTCGACAGCTCGCGCTGCAAAGCATCGAAATCGGTGTCGTGGGAGCTGTACTTGAGCTCGCGCGCCACCTTCGTCTGCTTGGCCTTAGCCCGGCCGCGCCCCATGGCTCGACCCCCTCGCACAGGGGCGGGGCGGCCGGGGGAATCGGCGGCCCCGCATCGTCTCGACAGTTCTTTCCTGCTGACACCGTACCGTGTCCCGGGGGTTGGATGCGACGTGGCACGGTGTGCTCGTCGTGACAGTGTCCGCCGGACGCCGGTTACCGGCACGTCGATGCCGATCGGCGCTGGTCGGCGTGCCACGATGCTCGGGTGCTCCGACCCTTCGTGGCCTATCTGCGGGTGTACGAACCTCTGCGCGCGCTGGGCGATCCTCCCGCGCAACAGCTGGTCGAGGCCGTTTCCGCGGGCGGGCTCAGCCGGGTCGGGATCGGCGAACGCGAACAGCAGATGTGGCTCAAGTCACAGGCGGCCGCGCCGGTGCGGCTGCTGCCCGCCCAGCTGAGCGACGGACGGCCCTCGCCGAGCCTCGTCACCGACGTGCTCGTGCTCGACCCGGCCGACGTCCCGGCCGGCCATGCGGCGGAGGGCCCGTTCGCGTGCCCGCTCGAACTGCGCGCCCGCTCCGCCGCGGCACTGAGCACCTTCCTCGCCGACGCCGAGCCGGCGTTGCGGATGGCGGTCCTCGAGGCGGGCGGCGTCACCGCGGACCGGGCCCGCGCGCAGACGAAGGCCGCGATGAGCGACCTCACCGCCGCGGCCGCGCACACCCTCACCACCACCTGGACCGTCCCGTTGCCCTGGTTCTCGCTGGTCGACCCGGACGAGCGCAAGCTCGTCCTCGGCAGCGGACCGGCCGACCCGATCCGGGAGGCGTCCTGGCGCACGCCGATGTCGGCGGCGCTGCGCCGCGCGTCCGAGGCCAGCGAGCTGATCGAAACCACCTTCGGCGACTCCGGTCCCGGCCGGGTGCTCGCGCAGACCCGGCAGTGGCTGGAGAGCTTCGACCCGGACTCGATCGTCGAACTCGACTACGGCGGTCTCGTGCAGTTGTTCGCCGATTCGCTGCTCGACGCCGACTCCACCGCGGAGGAGGTCCACGACATCCTCGACGCGCTGCGCACCGGGAACGTCGAGGAGCTGGCCGAGCTGTTTTCGCAGCTGCGCGAGTTCTGGGGCGACCTCGCGGCTAAGGAGCACTCCAACTGACCCGCAGTTCGCCGACCGGCTGACCGCCGCCGAGCACCGGCGGGCGGGCCAGGTCGGAGAGCTCTTCCGGGGTCTCGATGCCCAGGTGCGCGAGCACGGCCATGGCCAGCGGCGCCAAGGCTCGCTTGTTGCCGTCCGCGATCTTGATCGCGCACGCCGTGCCGTCGCCGAGCGTGAACGCCAGGACACCTTCCGCACCGCTCTTCGACAGCAACCCGGGCACCGCCTGCATCAACCGCGTGTCCTCCCGGCCGGTGCCCGCCACCAGCCACGGGTGTGCGCGCATCGCGTCCGCGACTCGGCGCTCCTCGGTTCCTGGCTCGGCCTGAACGAGCTTGCCGAAGGAACGCGCGAGGCCAGTCGGGGAGAACGCGAACAGAGGCGCGCCGCAGCCGTCGACCCCGACCGCGGCGATGGACTCGCCGGTCAGCTCCTCGACTGTCTTCGCGAGCTGGACCTGCAGCGGATGGTCCGGCTGCTGGTAGCCGTCGGTGGGCCAGTCGTTCGCGACGCAGGTGGCGAGCATCGCGGCGTGCTTGCCGGAGCAGTTCATGGTGATCTTCCGCGGCTCGTCGGCCGCGCGTCGGGCGTCCTCGCCGATCGGCAGCTCGGCCGGGCAGGCCAGCGCCGAGGGGCCGAGCCCGGCTCCGGACAGCATCGCCGCGACCCGCTCGAGATGTCCGGTTTCGCCGGAATGAGAAGCGCAGCCCAGCGCCAGGTCCGCGCCGTCGTAGCCGAGCCCGGCGCGGAGCATCCCGACGCCCTGCAGCGGCTTGTTCGCCGAGCGAGGGAAGAAAGGGCTGGTCACGTCGCCCGCGGAGAACTGGACCGAGCCGTCCGGCGCGGTGCCGACGAGACACCCGTGGTGCACGCTCTCGACGAACCCGTTCCGGACGACCTCGACGAGGATCGGCTGGCCGGTCATTCTTCGGCGCGCCCCAGTTCGCTGTCCAGCAGCTGGTCGACCGTGGCCGCCCCGCTGCTGTAGCGCGCCGCGATCTCGGCGTTGAGCGTGTCCATCACGGTCTGGACCTGGCGGCGGAAGGACGACACGGACGCTTCCTCGGCCGCGTAGGTGTCCAGCGCGGCGGCGAGCTTGTCGTCGGAAAGGGAGCCGACGTCGGTGAGTCCGGTGTCGCCGATCAGCGCCTCCGCGTGCCTGCGGTGCTCGCCCGCCCGGGACGGTTCGAGCTGCTGGTGGCGGCCGGAACCGGCGGCCGGGCCGAGCGCGTTGTCGGCGAGGATGGACGCGAGCCGGTCGACGATGCTGGCTTCCCCGCCGGACGAGCGGCGCTCCTGTTCGGCGCGCACGATGTCGATGCGGGCGTGCAGGAGCCGGCGCAGGTAGGACAGATCCGTCTCTTCCTGCGCGGCCTCGTCGCGCCGCTCGCGCAGCACCGGGAGCGGCAAGTCGCCTAATCCGGTGAGATATCCCGGGCCGAGGACGCGGTCGATCCGTCGTCGCCCGCCGGGACGCACTTCGATCACGGGCACATCCTGCTCCACATTCGGCGACGACGCTACCGTCGAGTTCACTTCAGCCCCGTAGTCTCTGCGCTGCTTCCCGTCCGGGCGCCGCGTGCTCGCCCGGCACCGAGTCCGGATCGACAGTGGCCTGGACCACTCGGTCCTCGTCGCCGGCCAGCAGCTCCGCCCCGCCCGGCACCGAGCGTTTGACCAGCGCCAGCGCGATCGGCCCGAGTTCGTGGTGCTGCGCGACCGTGCCGACCCGGCCGACCACGCGCTCGCCGAGCTTCACCGGGTCGCCGGTCTCCGGCGTGATCTCCGGCGAACCGTCGAGATGCAGCAGCGCGAGATACCGCGGCGGGCGGCCGACGTTGTGCACCTTCGCGACGGTTTCCTGACCGCGGTAGCAGCCCTTCGCGACGTGCGCGGCCGAGCCGATCCAGCCGACCTCGTGCGGGATCGTCCGCTCGTCGGTGTCGACGCCGAGCCGCGGATGCCGCGATTCCACCCGCAGCGCGTCGAAGGTCCACGAGCCAGCCGGACGCGCGCCCGCGTCGGTGAGCCGTTGCCACCACTGGGTGAGCTGAGCGCGCGGCACGACCAGGTCCGCGCCCGCTCGCGTCGGCCACGGCATCCGGCGCGCGAAGCCGCCCTCGGGCAGCGCCGCCACCGAATACGGCTCGGTGCCGAGTTCGATGCCGAGCACGCTGTCGGTTTCCGGGCCGAGCACGGTGAGAACGGCCAGTTCTTCCGTCGCGTCGCGAATCTCGACCTTGGACCAGAACTTCATCGCTTCGAGGTACTCGCGCAGGGTTTGCTTGCCGCCCTTGGGCAACGCGCTCGTGGCGACCGGGCCGGGGTCGCTGTCGAGATACACCGTCTCGCCGCTGTGCGCGAGGACGAAATGGGTGTCGACGTGGCCTTGGCTGTCGAGGACGAGCGCTTCGGTGCCGGTGTTCTCGGCGAGTTCGGTGACGTGCTGCGAGATCACCAAATGCAGCCAGGACAAGCGTTCCTCGCCGGTGACGGCGAGGATTTCGCGGTGCGAGCGGTCGATCACGACCACTCCTCGGGCGGCGGTGCGCTGCTCGGCGAACGGATCGCCCCAGTGCCACGGAACTCCGGCTTCCGGATGGCCCTCGGGCGCGGCGACCGCGCGCGGGATTTCGAGCAGCGGCGAGCTGTACGGCATAACCCCAAGCGTAAGTGAGTACCTTGTGAGGATGCGCGTTCTCGCCTTCCTCGACGGTTCACTGGCCGACCCCGAAGCCGCTCACCTCCGGGTGGACGACCTCGGCCTGCTGCGCGGAGACGGGGTGTTCGAAACGATCCTCGTGGCTGTGAAAAAGCCGCGGGAAATGCGTCCGCACCTCGACCGGCTCGCCCGTTCCGCGGCGATGCTCGACCTGCCCGACCCCGACCTCGACGGCTTCGCCCGAGCCGCGCAGGCGGTCGTCGACGCGTGGCAGGGCGGTCCGGAGATCGCGCTGAAACTCGTGTACACGCGGGGTGTCGACGGCGATCCGCAGGGCAAGCCGACGGCGTTCGCGCTGGGACTGGAAGTCGACGAGAAGGTGCTGCGGGCGCGCACCGAAGGCGTTTCCGTGGTGACCCTGGAACGCGGTTTCGGCCCCGAACTCGCCGAGCGCGCCCCGTGGCTTTTGCTCGGTGCGAAAACGGTTTCCTACGCGATGAACATGGCCGCCCTGCGCGAGGCGGCCCGGCGCGGGGCCCAAGATGTGATCTTCACCGCTACCGACGATTCGGTGCTCGAAGGACCGACCTCGACGGTCGTCCTGGCGAAGGAGCGGACGCTCTACACCCCGCCGTCCACTATTGGCATCCTGCCAGGAACGACGCAGTACGCGTTGTTCCGCGGTGCGGAGAAGGCGGGCTGGTCGGTGAAGGTGGAGCCGTTCTCGGTGGACGACTTGCCGCGCGGGGACGGCGTTTTCCTCACGTCGTCAGTGCGGAAGGTGACCCGGGTGCACACGCTGAACGGGACGGCACTGCCGGATTCGACCACGCTGCACGGCGAACTGGTGGCGGCTTACGAGAGCGAGTACTGACCGGCGTTCGCGTCGAGGTACTCGAGGTCCCGCAGATAGACCCGATCGTGTCCGGCCGCGAGGTGGCTCGCGAAGCCCTCGTGGCCGGACGCGGCTTGGGTGCGCATCAGCTGCACTAGGTCGCGCAGCCGGTCGGCAGCCGATTCGATGATTGCCGCGCGGTCGGTCACTCCGTAGCTGTCGCAGAACAGTCTCGCGCGGGCGGCCTGCTCTTCGACCGACCCGAATCCGTCCTCGTTGGCCGGGTGGGTGAGTGGCGCGAACCGGTAGACGGCGTACCCGAGGTCGTGCGAGCGCGGGCCGGGATGCGCGGTGTCGAAATCGATCAGGCCCACGACCTCTTCACCGCGCAGCACGCAGTTGTACGGCGCGAAGTCGCCATGGCAGATGACCTCGGCCGGTTCTCGGTCGGGCAGCATCCAGCCGCCGGGCAGTCCGAGATCTGCGGTCGCGTCGTGGTACCGGCGAAGCAACTTCGCGGCGGAAATAAGCGCGGTGGTCCTGCGGGCCGCCGAGGTCAGCGGGTAGTTGCCGACCTCACCAGGCAGGAACTCCAGCACGTCCGTGTCGCCGACGGCGCCGAAATACCGCGGAGCCTGCCGGAAGCCGGTTTTTTCGAGGTGGCGCAGCAGCGCGGCGACCCGGCCGCTCCACGGTCTGCGCTCGCGCCGGACCGTGTCGCCGACCCGGACGACGGTGTTCAGCCCGCCGGCGAACTTCTCAGCCACTTGCGATGTCCGCCCGAGCAGCCGAAATAAGCACCACCGACGGCGTGACCCCCTCCGCCCGATAAGCGCTGATCTTGTGGTGCCCGTCCACCAACAACGGACGTGTACCGGACAAAACCACCGCCACTGGCCGGTGTCCGGAGCGGATCGCCGTGCGGTAGTACGCGACCCGGGCATCGTCGTCGTCCGGCCAGTCGTTCGCCGGGACCAGGTCGCCGGCCTCGAACCGCTGCGGGCCGCTGACTCGGTAGTGGCCGTCGACGAGCAGCGCCAGCAGTTCGCGGAGGGTTTCCGCCAGCGGGAGGCGTACCTGGCCGGTCGCGAGCGCGATGCGCAGCGACTGCGGCAGCTCCACTCGTCCTCCGGTGTTCAGCTCCAGGAAACCCGCGCCGCCGGTGATCGTTACCCGTTCCACGCTTAGAAGGACGCGCGGAACCGCACCAAGGTTCCGGGGCGTGCTTGCGCGAGTGCGCCGAGTGACGCCCGTCTCACGACCGCGACCACCGGATAACCGCCCGTGGTCGGGTGATCGGCGAGGAACACCAGCGGCAATCCGTTCGGCGGGACCTGGATCGCGCCGGTGAGCACGCCTTCGCTGGGCAATTCCGAATTGGACACTCGACGTAGCGGTGGCCCGTCGAGGCGGACGCCCACTCGGTTGGATTCCGCGGTGACTGTCCACTGTGCGTTGAGCGCGCTCGCGGCGTCGGCGAACCAGTCGTCGCGGGGCCCAAGCAAGACCGGCACGGTCAACTGGGGCGGCACGGAGGAGGCAGCGACCACGTCGGCACCGGACGGAATCCCGCTGACGGGACCGAGCGGGACCGTCGTGCCCGCCTCCAACGGCGAGGGGCCGAGTCCAGAGAGGACATCGGTCGACCGGCTTCCCAGCACCGGCGGCACCGCGATTCCGCCGGACACCGTCAGGTAGCAGCGCAACCCCGACGCGGGGCGGCCGATCGTCAGCGTTTGGCCCGGGCGCAGGGGAATCGGCAGGTGCGAGCTGGTTTCTCGGTCGTCCACCAACACCGCGACCGGCGGCCCGGTCACCGCGGCAGTGCATGACGCGGTCGCCCGGACGGTCAGTCCGCCCAGCACGGTTTCGATCCCGGCGGCGTCCTCGGAGTTGCCGACCAGCCGGTTGCCGAGCCGCAACGCAGTGACGTCGAGAGCCCCCGAAGGTGGGACGCCCAGATGTGCGTAACCGGGACGGCCGAGGTCTTGCACCAGAGCCAGCGAACCGGGCGAGACGATCTCCAAGGCGCGCATCAAACGCTCCGGAACCGAACGCGGAGCCCGGGCGTGAACAACGCCGGTTGCGCGGCCGACGGGTCGAAGAGCGTCGCCTCGGTATGCCCGAGCAACCGCCAGCCACCAGGGGATTCTCGTGGGTAGACGCCGGTGTACTCGTCCGCGATGGCCACCGAGCCAGCGGGGACGCGGGTGCGGGGCGAGGTGAGCCGCGGCTGGTGCAGTTCCGCGGGAAGTCCGGCGAGGTAGCCGAAACCGGGCGCGAAGCCGGTGAACGCGACCGTGTAGACGGCGTTGGTGTGGAGAGTGATGACCTCGTCGACGCTGAGCCCCGCGTCCTCGGCGACCAGGGAGAGGTCTTCGCCGGAGTAGCGCACGTCCAGCACGACTTCGCGCCCGTCTCCAGCCGGTGGATGGGCCAGATCAGCCGAGGCCAGCAAGGAACGCGCAGCTTCCAACGCGCCGGCGGAAGCGACCACCAGCAGCGTGCGGGCCCCGGGCACGATCTCCTCGACGCCGTCCAGCGCGGCTTCGGTGAGGGTCGCCCGGGCCGCGCTCATCTCCTCGAGCGAGGCGCAGTCGAGCAGAGCGGCCTGTTCGCCGTACCGCCGCCAGCGCACGGCGTCTCCCGGAGCCTCAGCCCACCACGCGGCGCAGCAGCGCGGAGGCGTGCGGCTGCATTTCCTGACCGACCATCGCGCGCTCCTCGACGTACCCGAGGTCGCCGTTCACCAGCCCGTACAGCCGCTGCGCGCCGGTGACCTCCTTGGCCGTCGCGGTGCGGAGGACCGCGTCGGTGCCGAGTTCCCAGGCGGTCTGGCTGCGGGGTTTCCCGTAGAACAGCTCGACGATGCCGGAGCTGTGCGTGAGCAGCAGTTCCAGGGTGTCGTCCTCCTGCGGCCGCCAGAACCCGCTCTCGCGGGCGGCCGGCCGCAGCACGCTGCCGTCCTCGTTCAGCAGCCACGAGCGCGCCTCGTGGAACAGGAACGGGCGGCCGTCGTGGGACACGGTCAGCTGCTGGGCGAACTTGATCGGCCCGTCGATGGTCGGGTAGTCGATCTCGCCCTCGCCGCGCCAGACGCCGACGAGCGGCAGCAGCGCGAGGCACGCGTCGTTCAGGTTCGGGCCCTCGCGCAGGTTCGCCGTGTCGTTCGGGATCGGCAGGTCGTCCCACAATGGCAGGTTGCGGTCGCGCGTGCTGGCCGCCCGCTTCTCGGCTGCCGCGATGGCTTCGTCGCCACTCGTCATGCTGATCAGCGCTGGTCGGCGTACAGCCGGTAGACGACGTAGACCGCGAACCACACGGTGGCGATGCCCGCGATGATCAACAGGGTCGTAAACAAGGTCTCCACAGCGAGGACAATAGTCCGCCCCGGCCGATCTGGCGCTGCGCAGGGTCGCGTCGGTGAGGACGGTCACCGCCAGCAGTGCCGCTTCGGTCACCGCCATCGCGCTCCGCGAGCAGGTGGTGAGCGTGCTGCCGTGATCGAGAAGCGGCGACTCCGCGGGCCATTCCCTACCTGTCGCGCGGCGTTCACTGTGCTGGCTGCGTGCCCGTTCGGGCGTCAAGCGTCCCGCGGACGCGAGAAGGGCCCCTCGGAAACCGAGGAGCCCTTCTGCGATAAAGCGTTGTCAGGCAACCGAAATGGCCAGCTGGTGCAGGCCCGGTCCCTCCGCGGTGACGTTGGCCTCGCCGTTGCCCGTGCGGTGCAGTGCGCGCACCGTCCAGGAACCCTCGGCCGCGTAGAAGCGGAAGTCGCCGTCCGCCGAGGACACGACCTCGCCGGCGAAGTCGCCGCCGCCGTCGAGCAGCCGGACGAACGCGCCGCCGACCGGCCCGTCCGCGCCGGTGACCTTGCCCGCTAGCACGACCTGGCCATTGGTGTCGAAGTCCGCCGGGGTCGCGACCTGTGCCGGTGCGCTGCAGCCGTCTGCCATCACTTAGCTCCCAACTCGACCGGAACGCCGACCAGCGAACCGTATTCCGTCCACGAACCGTCGTAGTTCTTCACGTCCTTCTGCCCGAGCAGCTCGTGCAGGGCGAACCAGGCGATCGACGAACGCTCGCCGATGCGGCAGTACGCGATGGTCGGCTTGTTCTCGTCGTAGCCGGCCTCGGCGTAGAGGTCCTTGATCTCCTGCTCGGACTTGAAGGTGCCGTCCTCGTTGGCGACCTTCGCCCACGGCACGTTCAGCGCGCCCGGGATGTGGCCCGGCACCTGCGACTGTTCCTGCGGCAGGTGCGCCGGGGCGAGCAGCTTGCCGGAGAACTCGTCCGGCGAGCGGACGTCGATGTAGTTCTTCGAGCCGATCGACTGGACGACCTCGTCGCGGAATGCGCGCAGCGACAGGTCCTGCTCCTTGGCCTGGTAGTTGGTGGGCTCGCGCTTGACCTCGTCGGAGTTCAGCTCGCGGCCGTCCAGCTCCCACTTCTTGCGGCCGCCGTCGAGCAGCTGCACCTTCTCGTGGCCGTAGAGCTTGAAGTACCAGTACGCGTACGCGGCGAACCAGTTGTTGTTGCCGCCGTAGAGGATCACGCGGTCGTCGTTCGAGATGCCCTTTTCCGACAGGAGCTTCTCGAAGCCCTCCTTGTTGACGAAGTCGCGGCGGACGCCGTCCTGGAGGTCCTTGCGCCAGTCGAGCTTCACCGCGCCGCGGATGTGCCCGTTGTCGTAGGCGGTCGTGTCCTCGTCGACCTCGGCGAACACCACGCCGGGGGTGTCCAGGTTCTCCTCGGCCCACTGGGTGGTGACCAGGACGTCTTCTCGGCTCATGGAGACTGACTCTCTTTCTGGGTTAAGGGTTTTACGAGGACGCCCGTGCCGGGCTGAAACGCTTGATCAGCAGGTACATCTGGCACCCGAGGCAGTAGTTGAACGCCGCGTTGAGGAACGCGGCGAAGAGCGCGAACGCGGTCGCGACCACGCCGAGCGGGGTCACGCCCGCCGCGAATCCGATCGTGCCGACGAGCGCGAACACGAACCCGACCGCCTGTGCGAACCGCAGCGGGGCGGCGTCCTCGCGTTCGCTGGTCGGTCCGAGCCGCGGCGCGACCACGAGCCGGTACAGCACCGAGTACGGCGCGGGCTTGAGCCCGACGAACGCACCGATCGCGAAGACCACGGTCTGCAGGGCGAGCAACGGCCACCACTGCGTGATCAGCACGACGGCGAGCACCACCGTGGTCACGATCGCGGCGAACCTGGGGCCTCGCGGGTCTACGGCCGGTCCGGCGGACATGGGTTCCTCCTGCTCAGTGCGAGGGGAAACGCGTGCGGAAACACGCGGCGAAGACGGGTGCGGCTACGGGACGGCGCGAGACGTGCTTCAGCGCCGACCGGACAAAGGCAGACACAAGCTGCTGCGCACGCGGCAGAAATCGACCGCGCGGCGCTGCGTCAAGAGGGTGATGGGCAGCTCGTCCACAGGGGGGAGGGTACCCAGGCTCGCTCGCTCCCGGAACCATGTTCATTCCTTGGGACGAGGTCCGGATCCTGAGAATCAACCGCCGCCGATCGCGGGCCGGCGGCCCCGGGTCAGTGCGACGCGGCGGTGAGGTGCGGGCGGAGCGCCTCGAGCAGCTCCGGGCCCTTGGGCACGCCGCCCACGCGCAGCAGTTCCCGGCCTTCCGGGTCCAGCGCGAGCGTGGTCGGCGTGCTGAGCACCGACAGCGCCTGCGCGACCTCGGGACGATCGGTGACGTCCAGGTCGACGTGGTGCAGGCCGTCGGTCTTCTCCGCGAGCGACGACAGAATCGCCCGCGTGTGCCGGCACGGGGTGCAGAACGTGGTGGAGATCTGCACCAGGGTGACGGCGGATTCCGGATCAAGGGCCGCGGCGACCGGAGCGGGGAGCGGGCGGCCCTGCACGGCCGGTTTGGCCGCGCGGATCCGGCCGTTGCGAGCGCGCAGGACGAGGCCCGCGGCCGTCGCGACGACCAGCGTCGCCAGCAGCACCCACACTCCGGTCACCGGGATCAGCCTCCGTGGTTGGTGGACAGGTCGGCGAAGTTCACGTCCTGCGCTTCGCCCTTGATGGTCACCGAACCGCTGTCGACGCGGACCGCGGTCGGGGTGACCGACAGCGGCAGCCGGGCCGTGTTGATGCTCGCCCGGAAGTTCGGCAGCAGAGCTTTCTGCACAGCGTCCGGAACGACCGTGGTGCTCTGGTCATTCCCGAACTGCAACCGGTACGGCACGATCGAGATCGACTTCTTCTCGAGCTGGATCAGCGCGAAACAGAAGATCTCCACCTTCTGCCCGGCCACCTGCACGTCGCCGGAGATCCGCACGCCCGCGCTGGTGCCGTCGGCCGGTTCGCCCTCGGCGTTCGTCGGCGTCGGGTCCGGCTGCTTGCCCTGTTCGGTGTCGCCGTACTTCACATATGCCTGGGTCGACTGCTCGATCTTCAGGTTCTGGATCTTGTTCAGCGGCGAGACGCGGGCGAGGTCGGACGCCTTGATCGTCACCGCGCCGGTGAGCTTGCCGATCTTCACCGCCTTGGTGTTGCCGGACGTGAGGTCCGACAGCGGCGCGATGACGTTCTCCAGTTCGGCGCTCACCCGCAGGTCGCGCAGTTCGCTGCCGACCGGCACGCCGTCCGCGGAAACGGTGATGTGACTGTAGTCACCCGAGAGCGCCTGCACGGTGAACGGGAAGCCGTGGATGGTGACCGACGGATCGTCGCTCAGCCCGAGCTGTGCGCGGGCCTTCTGCGAGATCGTGTGCTCGGCGTAGGCCGCCGCTCCGAAATCCGCCCCGACCAGCAGGAGTACCAGCACTCCCAGCACGATGACCCACCGGCGCACGCGCCTGCCGCGGCGGCCGCCGCCGGGGTTGCTGGCCGGTCGGTCGTCCCGGGTCACGGGCCTGCTCGCCATCGCCTCGGTTCTCCTGTTCGGGTGGATTTCGTCGTGGTGCGGGTCACGCCCGGACGGTTCGCCCAGGTGTGATCGATCCAGCACGCGCTAGGTGCCGGGGTGTTCACCCGCTATTCTCACTTAGCACCGACCGACGCCACGTTCGAGGCGACGAATCTGAAGGCGGTGCGGAATCATGAGCTTGGACCTGCTGGTGCTGACGGGGGAACTCGACGCTACCTCCGTACTACCCGCGCTGGACCTGCTGCCGCACACCGTACGCGTACGCGAGCCGGAAGTGACGGCGCTGCTCGACGCGGGCCACCGGGACGTCATCCTGCTCGACGCGCGCAGCGATCTCGCGTCCGCGAAGAGCCTGTGCCGTCTGCTCAAGGGCGCGGAGGACGAAGCGGGCACGCCGGTCATCGCGGTCGTCGGCGAAGGCGGTCTGGTCGCCGTCAACTCGGAATGGCGTACGGACGACATCTTGCTGCCCACCGCGGGTCCCGCGGAGGTCGACGCGCGGCTGCGGCTGGCCACCACTCGCGACGGCGTCGGTCTGCAGGCAGATGCCGAGTTGCGCGTAGGCGACCTCGTCATCGACGAAGCGACGTACACGGCGAAGCTGCGCCGTCGCACGCTCGAACTGACGTACAAGGAGTTCGAGCTCCTCAAGTACCTCGCCCAGCACGCCGGTCGCGTGTTCACCCGCGCGCAGCTGCTGCAGGAAGTGTGGGGTTACGACTTCTTCGGCGGCACGCGCACGGTCGACGTCCACGTACGGCGGCTTCGCGCGAAGCTCGGCCCGGAGCACGAGCAGATGATCGGCACGGTGCGAAACGTCGGCTACAAGTTCGAGCGGCCGGCGAAGGGCGCGAAGCCGGCGGTCGCCGTTCCGGCCGACGCTGTTCCGGCCGACGCTTCGGAGCTGACCTCGCACTGACGTTCGCCGGTAAGGTCGGTTCGTGGCTATCGACCTTGGCGACTGGACGACCGAACCCGACGACGCGGTGCGTGAAGTGCTGCTCGCGGTCAAAGCGACTGACGGACGTCCCGAAGTCGACTCGACCGGGCCGCTGCCGCGTGAATTCGAGGGCGGGCTGCATCTCCTCGCCCGCGTCGACGGCGCGCCGGCCGGATACGTCCACCTTGATCCCGAAGGCGATTCCCACGGCCATCAGGTCGCGGAGCTTTTCGTGCACCCGCAGTTCCGGCGGCGGGGTGTCGGTACCGCGCTCGCGCAGGCGTTGGTCAAGCGCGCCGACGCGGGATTCCGCGTGTGGGCGCACGGCGATCACCCGGGTGCGGCGGCGATCGCGGGGAAACTCGGCCTCGGCCGGCAGCGCGAACTGCTGGTCCTGCACGCCGACGCGGCCGCGGCGGACTGGCCGGAACCGGTGCTGCACAACGGTTTCCGGCTGCGCACCTTCGTTCCGGGCCAGGACGAGGACGCGATGGTCGCGGTCAACGCGCGCGCGTTCGATTGGCATCCGGAACAGGGCGCGCTGACCGTCGCCGAGGTCCGGGCCGAAGAGCGGCAGGCCTGGTTCGACCCGGCCGGCTTCTTCCTCGCGGAGAACGGGAGCGGCGAGGTCGTCGGCTTCCACTGGACGAAGGTGCACGACCCGGTGCCCGGCCGGTTCGACGGAGACCCGGTGGGGGAGGTCTACGTTGTTGGCGTCGATCCCGCTACTCAGGGTAGTGGCCTGGGGAAGGCGCTGACGCTCGCCGGACTGCGCTACCTGCGCTCCCGGGGGCTACCGAGGGTCATCCTGTACGTCGAGGGCGACAACGCCGCGGCCTTGGCTGTGTACAACAAGCTGGGGTTCGAGCGTTTCGAGACCGACGTTCAGTACGGTGCGTGATCACCGTTGGCGCGGCCGGTGACCTGTGTTACTTTCCGCGTACTAGCAGGTCACGACCAGGCCACGGCACCCGTTCGGGGTAGTAGTCCTGCTCACAAACGGTGACTTGTTCACCTCCCGTTCACCCAACCTAGGACGAGCGTCCACCGAGGCTGCCTAGTGTCCGGTTCCGGTGCGGCTCACCCGCCGCCCGCCGATCCCGACCGGATACGAAAAGGCACATCTCCGAGTGGAGGAAATGCAGTGAAGATCATGCGGCCCCTGGGTGCCGTCGGCATCGTGGCGAGCGCCGCGCTCGTCCTCGCCGCTTGTGGCTCCGACCCTTCGGCGTCCAACAGCGGCTCGGGCTCGAACTCCGCCGCTCCCGCCGCCACCGGAACCGCCCAGGTCGACTGCGGCGGCAAGAGCCCCCTGTCCGGTGAGGGTTCGACCGCGCAGAAGAACGCGATCGACATCTTCAACCAGGCCTACGGCAAGAAGTGCGACGGTCAGAAGGTCAACTACAACGCCACCGGTTCCGGTGCCGGCGTGAAGCAGTTCAACGGCAACCAGGTCGACTTCGGCGGCTCGGACTCGCCGATCAAGGACGCCGACCTCGAGGCCGCCACCAAGCGCTGCGGCTCCCCCGCGTGGAACATCCCGCTGGTCGTCGGCCCGATCGCGGTCGGTTACCACCTCTCCGGCGTGGACAACCTGACGCTGACCCCGCAGGTCATCGCCAAGATCTTCAACGGCGGCATCAAGAACTGGAACGACCCGGCGATCAAGGCGATCAAGGGCAACGAGAGCCTGAACCTGCCGGACAAGCCGATCCAGGTCGTCTCCCGCTCCGACGAGTCGGGCACCACCGACAACTTCCAGAAGTACCTCGGCGCGGCCGCCAAGGGCGTCTGGACCCAGGGCGCGGGCAAGAAGTTCAACGGCGGCGTCGGCAACGGTGCGCAGGGCTCGAACGGCGTGGCCACGACGGTCAAGGGCGCCGACGGCGCGATCACCTACGTGGAGGGCGCGTTCGCCAAGGACGGCGTCACCGCCGCCAAGATCGACAGCGGCTCCGGCGGCGTCGCGCTGAGCGCGGAGAACGTGGCCAAGTCGCTCGACTCGGCCAAGTTCCTGAAGCCGGGCAGCAACGACCTCGCGATGGACCTCAACGGCATCTACTCCAGCAACGTGCCGGGCGCCTACCCGCTGCTGCTGACCACGTACGAGATCGTGTGCTCGAAGTACTCGAACCCGGATGTCGCGAAGGCCGTCAAGGCGTTCCTGTCGGTGGCCGCGACCGACGGCCAGAAGCCGCTGTCGGAGAAGGGCTACGTGCCGATCCCGCAGAGCCTGCAGGACAAGGTGCTGACCGCCGTCAAGGCGATTTCCTGAAGGTCTCCTTGAGCTGGTACGAAGGCTGACAGAGACTAGTCGATGAGAGAACCATCCTCGACGCGAACGCCCACCGGGGACCCCGGTGGGCGTTCGTCGTCCGCTCAAGCGTTCCCGGAGGATCCGATTACGGACAAGCCAGCCGCGCCGGCGCCGGAAGCGCCCGCGCGGAAGAAGCCTTCGAAGGTGCGGGCCGGTGACCGCTTCTTCAAGAACTTGACCACTGGGGCCGGGGCGTTCATCGTCGCCCTGATCGCCCTGATCGGGATTTTCCTGGTCGTGCAGGCCATCCCGGCGCTCAAGGCGGACAAGGCCAACTTTCTGTTCAACCACGGCTGGTCGACCGGCGATCCGGCCAACATGTCGTTCGGCATCGCCGACCTCGCCGAGGTCACGGTGGCGACGTCGGTGGTCGCGCTGATCGTCGCGATGCCGGTTTCGCTGGGCATCGCGCTGTTTCTCACCCAGTACGCGCCGCCGAAACTGGCCCGGCCGTTCGCCTACGTCGTGGATCTGCTCGCCGCGGTGCCGTCGATCATTTTCGGCCTGTGGGGCATTCTGGTGTTCGCCCCGGCGATCGAGCCGTTCTCGCAATGGGTGAACACCACCTTCTCGTGGATCCCGATCTTCGCGCCGGGCAACGTCGCGCCGAACGTGCGCGGCACGATTTTCACCGCCGGAATCGTGCTGGCGGTGATGATCCTGCCGATCATCACTTCGCTGTCGCGTGAGGTTTTCGAGCGCACGCCCACCGCGCAGATCGAGGGCGCGCTCGCGCTCGGCGCCACTCGCTGGGAAGTCATCCGCACCACGGTGCTGCCGTTCGGCAAGGCCGGCTACATCGGTGCGTCGATGCTCGGTCTCGGGCGGGCGCTGGGCGAAACCATTGCGCTGGCGGTAATCCTGCTCGTTCCGCAGGGCCGGAACTTCGACTGGAGCCTCTTCGACGGCGGCGCGACGTTCGCCTCGAAGATCGCCCAGAACTACAGCGAGTTCAACAACCCGACCTCGGCGGGCGCCTACATCGCGGCCGGGCTGGTGTTGTTCGTGCTGACCTTCCTGGTCAACTTCGCGGCCCGTTCGATCGTCGGAAAGAAGCTGAGGTGACCATGTCGACGACTCTCGAACGGCCCGCCACGACGCCGGCTTTCCAGCAGGTGAGCGCGGGGCGCAAGGCCAAGAACGCGTTCGCGACGGTGTTGGTCTGGCTGTCCTTCCTGATCGCCGTGATC
The DNA here is from genome assembly GCF_000411975.1 of Amycolatopsis orientalis DSM 43388. Lineage (GTDB taxonomy): Bacteria > Actinomycetota > Actinomycetes > Mycobacteriales > Pseudonocardiaceae > Amycolatopsis > Amycolatopsis orientalis_D. The sequence goes on along the minus strand of NZ_ASXG01000015.1, from coordinate 49,866 downwards.
CCGCTGGTGTGGGTGCTGTACACGGTGATCGCCTACGGCGTGAAGCGGATTCCGTACAGCAACTGGTGGGGCCAGGACTTCGGTTCGGTCCTGAGCGACGAGGTCGGCGGCGGCGTGCTGCACGCGATCATCGGCACCCTGCTGCAGGGCCTGGTGTGCGCGGTCATCTCGGTGCCGATCGGCCTGCTGGTCGCGATCTACCTCGTGGAGTACGGCCGCGGAAAACTGGCCAGGGCCACCACGTTCATGGTGGACATCCTCTCCGGTGTTCCGTCCATTGTGGCCGCTCTGTTCATTTACGCGCTGTGGGTCACCACGCTCGGCCTGCCGCGCAGCGGGTTCGCCGTGTCGCTCGCCTTGGTGCTGCTGATGATCCCGGTGGTCGTCCGCTCGTCCGAGGAGATGCTCCGGATCGTGCCGGACGACCTGCGCGAGGCCTCGTACGCGCTGGGCGTGCCGAAGTGGAAGACGATCATGAAGATCGTGCTTCCGACGGCGTTGTCGGGCATTCTCGGCGGCATCATGATGGCGCTCGCCCGCGTGATGGGCGAAACCGCGCCGCTGCTGGTGCTCGTCGGGTACACGTCCTACGTCAACTGGAACATCTTCAGCGGGGAGCAGGCGTCGCTGCCGTTGGTGATGAACAACGAGCGCGCCACCAACTCGATGGACCCGGGCAGCGTCGGCTTCGACCGGATCTGGGGAGCCGCGCTCACCCTGGTGCTCATCATCGCCGTGATCAACCTGCTCGCCACGGTCCTTTCCCGCATCGTCGCCCCGAAGAAGAAGTGAGTCATGGCCAAGCGAATCGACGTCAAAGACCTGGACATCTACTACGGCAAGTTCCACGCCGTGGACAGCGTCACGCTGAACGTCCCGCCGCGGAACGTGACCGCGTTCATCGGGCCGTCGGGGTGCGGCAAATCGACCGTGCTGCGCACGCTGAACCGGATGCACGAGGTCATCCCCGGCGCCCGGGTCGACGGCCAGGTGCTGCTCGACGGGGAGGACATCTACGCCTCGGCGGTGGACCCGGTGCAGGTGCGGCGCACCATCGGCATGGTGTTCCAGCGGCCGAACCCGTTCCCCACGATGTCCATTAAGGACAATGTGGTGGCCGGGCTCCGGCTCGGCGGGGTGAAAAACCGCAAGCAGCTGGACGAGGTCGCCGAGCGCGCGCTGCGCGGCGCGAACCTGTGGAACGAGGTCAAGGACCGGCTGGGCAAGCCGGGCGGCGGCCTTTCCGGCGGGCAGCAGCAGCGGCTGTGCATCGCGCGGGCGATCGCGGTGCAGCCGGACGTGCTGCTGATGGACGAGCCGTGTTCGGCGCTGGACCCGATCTCGACGCTCGCGATCGAGGACCTGATCGGCGAGCTGAAGAAGGACTACACGATCGTCATCGTGACGCACAACATGCAGCAGGCGGCGCGGGTTTCGGACCAGACCGCGTTCTTCAACCTGGCCGGCGTCGGCCAGCCCGGCCGGCTGATCGAGCTGAACGACACGGAGAAGATCTTCTCCAACCCGGACGAGAAGGCCACCGAGGACTACATCTCGGGCCGCTTCGGCTGATTCCACTGTGGACGGCCGCCCTGGGGTTCTTCGCCGGGGCGGCCGTTCTGCTTTCCGGGCAAGAAAAAACCGCCACCCGCTTGAGCTGCCGGGTGGCGGTTTTTGTCGCGGGTTGGCTCAGATGGTCAGGTCTTCGTCGTCGGTGCCGTAGCCGGGCATCCGGCCGGTGACCACGAAAATCATCCGTTTGGCGACGGACACCGCGTGGTCGGCGTAGCGCTCGTAGAAGCGGCCGAGCAGCGTGACGTCGACCGCGGAGGCGACGCCGTGCGGCCATTCGCGGTCCATCAGCACGGTGAACAGGTGCCGGTGCAGATCGTCGACCTGGTCGTCCTCGGTCTCGAGGTCCTTGGCCGCGGACACGTCCTTGGTCTTGATGACCGTCTCGACCTGACGGGCGAGCTTGACCGCGGCCCGGCCCATCTCGGCGAAGTACGGCTTGACCGCGTCCGGCAGCACCGGGTCGGGGTGGCGGCGGCGGGCGGCCTTGGCGACGTGCAGGGCGAGGTCTCCCATGCGCTCCAGGCTTTCCGCCGCGTGGATGGCGGCGAGCACGGTGCGCAGATCGGTCGCCACCGGGGCCTGCAGCGCGAGCAGCGCGTACGCCTGCTCCTCGCATTCGGCGCGCGCGTCGTCGACCTTCGCGTCGTCGCTGATCACCTGCTCGGCGAGGCCGAGGTCGACCTCCAGCAATGCTTTGGTGGCCCGCTCCATGGCGTCGGCAACCTGGACCGACATCGCGGCCAGGTTTTCGGCGAGCTGATCGAGTTCGACATGGTAGGCCTCACGCATGAGCACACCCTACGTCGTGGGCTGTCCGAATACCGCATCGCTGGGTGAACCGCATGTGAACCCCGCCTAACGAATCCGAAGTGCTCAGCCGTTGCTGGCGTTCGTCCGGGAATCCGCGTTGGCGGGCGGCGCGCTCGCGGCGGTCCCCGCTGGCTGATTGCCCGGCAGCGGGGTGTTGTCGCGCAACGCGTCGAAGAGGCTCTTGGTCTTGTCCTGGAGCAAAACTTCGTTGCCGCGTTTGTTCGGCAAGCCGACGGTGGGCACGGTCAGGAAGTTGATGTTGGCCGGGTTGAGCCCGCGCATCGATTGCGCGAGCGTCATCATTTGCTGCACGCCGAGGTTGTCGCCGAACGTGGCGTGCGCGAAAGCGGTGATGAAACCGGACAGTTTCCCTGGATCCAGCACGACATCCGAAGACATGACCTTCTTGAGCAGCGCGCCGATGAACGCCTGCTGCCGCTTGATCCGGCCGTAGTCGGAGGTCGGGTCGCCCTTGACGTGCCGCGCGCGCACGTAGCTCAGCGCTTGGTCGCCGGAAATGGTCACGTCGCCGGTTTCGGCGAGCACCTTGCCGAGCACCGTGTCATCGATGGGTTTCTCGTTGTGCACAGTCACCCCGTGCACCGCGTCGACCATTTCCTTGAACCCGTTGAAGTCGATGCCGACGAAGTGATTGATCCGCAGGCCGGTGACCTTTTGGATCACTTTCGTCATGCATTGCGGCCCGCCGACCGCGTATGCCGTGTTGAGCTTGGCGATCTTCTGCTCGGGCACGACCTCGTCAGTGGTCTGCGATTTCGCCGGATCCCACCGGTTGCAATCCGGGCGGTCGATTTCCAGGTCCCGCGGGAACGACACGACGACGACCCGCTTCCGGTCCGCGGGAACGTGCGCAACCATCACCGTGTCCGACCGCGCGCCGGGGATATTGGCCGCGTCCCCGACGTTTTCCTCGGACGAGGCACCGTCGCGGGAATCGGAGCCGACCATGAGGAAGTTTTCGTCGTTGGCCTGCGCGTCGGCGTTCTGAATGTCGGAAGAGTTCTCGTCCAACGCGGAAACCTGCGCGAACTTGGCGTCGAACCAGGTAACCGCTCCCCACGCGACGCCCGTGCCGATAAAGATGAGCGCCACGACCACGATCAACGCGATCCGGCCGATCCGGACGTTGCGTGCGATATGCCGCTGCTTCTTCTCCTGCAGCCGGGTCTGCTCCGGCTTTTCGGCGGGTTTCTCTTCTTCGTCTTTGTCGAGCAAAACCACCCGCTGCAACGCGGTCCGGGTCTGCTCGAACAACGCCATCGAACGGGTAGTGAGCCGCTCCAGCCGCTCCCGACGCTTCGCTTCTTCCGCCGCAGCGTCGTCGTGCGCGGCCGAAAACCGAGCGAGACTGTGATCGATCTTGCGACGGTACTGAGTCGCTTCGTCGATCGCCTCCATCTCGTCGGTCATCGTGAGCGGATCCATCTCCGCCCGAACCGCGGCGGCCGGCCGCGCCGGAGTACGCCGAGTCCGCTTGCCCTCGACGGCCGGGCTCAGCTGGGTCCGCTCGGCATCGGAGGCAGGCTTGGCCGCCGGGCTGAGCTGGGTCTGCTCAGGGTCGTCGGCGTTGAGCCCGACCCCCTTGACCGGCGTGAACTGCGTCCGATCCGCCGCGCTCTGGTTTCCGTCGCGGGCCGGAGCCTGCTCGGCTTCCGGAGCGCCTTGCGGGCACCCGTTCGGGCCCGGCCTGCGCCGGGGACGCCCACTGTCCAGCGCGGGGCTGAGCTGGGTGCGCCCGCCGTCGAGCGGAGGGCTGAGCTGGGTACCTTCCGGGTCCTGCCCCGGAAGCTGACTGTCGTCCAGGCCCAGCGCCGGGCTGAGCTGGGTCTGCTCGAGCCCCACCGGCACTGCGCCCGGCGGACGAACCCGCCCGCGTCCTGGCCGCCGAACGTCCTGCTTGCCCCGCACCCGGCCCGGCTCAAGCGCCTGACTCAGCTGCGTCCGCTCGAGCTCATCGTCAGTCGCTGGCCCAGACGCCGCATCCATGCCGCCCGGCCGCCGACCGGCGGGTCCTGCGGCCCGTCGATGGGGCGCGTTCGGACCCGGCACCCGGTGTCCGCCAGACTCCGGTCCCGCTGCGCGTTGCCGGTCGGCGTCTGGTCCTGCCGCGCGCTGTCCGTCGGGATCGAGTCCGCCAGGAGTTGGCAGCACAGGCTCCGGTCCAGCCATCCGCTGCGCTGCCGACTCGGGTCCGGCCATCCGCCGCGCTGCAGACTCGGGCCCCGCTGTCCGCGGTGCCGCTGAGCCAGGCGCTGGTCCGACTTCCGGCGGCTCGGCAATTCGCTCTGCTGCTGCCTCGGGACCGGCCATCCGCCGCGGCGTCGCCTCGGGTCCAGCCATCCGCTGCGCAGCTGCGTTGGGCCCCGCCATCCGCGGCGCTGCCTCGGGCCCGGCGAGCCGCTGTGCCGCGGACTCGGGTCCGGCCATCGGCGGCGTTGCTGCCTCGGCCCCCGGCGTCCGCGGTACTGCCGAACCGGGCGCGGATGGCCCTGGGCCGACTTCCGGCCCAGCCGCCTGCGGACCGGCAATTCGCTGTCCGTCCAATTCCGGACCGGGCAACCGATGCCCACCCGAATCCGGCCCGCCCGCCCGCGGCCCGGCCGTGCGGTGCGCGTCCGGACCAGGCAGCCGACGCCCACCGGAGTCTGGGCCAGGCATCCGCTGCCCAGAACCGTTCTCCGCGCCGAGCGGCCGCCGAGGCCCAGGAGGCTCCGGGGAAACCGGAACCCCGCCGCCCTGCCGAGGCCGAGGCGGAAGCCCGTCCGCGCGCCGACGCCGCGGTCGCATCCCCAGTTCCGAAGCGCCCTGCTCGACGCTCTCCGGCTGCCCACCGTCGTCCGCACGAGCCGGTCCCGGAACGTCGCCGACACCGGCGACCCCCTGGCCACGAAGCCCCCGCGGTTCCCCCGCCTCGCCTGCCAGCCGACCCCGGCGGCCCGGTGCGTCAGCCTCGTCGAGCTGCCCACCGGATCTCATCGCCCGAGCGTCAGCCGGATCCTGCCGACGGCCACCGCCGTGCCCAGCCGACCCCTCGGACAGTCCAGCCTGTTCGCTGATCTCTCCGGCAGTCGCTTCGCCGGGCTCAGCCGAATCCGGCACGACAGGCCGAGCTAGCCCTCGAAGGTCAGCTGGCTGAGTCCGCCGACCCCTCGCCGGCACCCCAGTCTCGCCGAGTCCATCACCCGGCTCGACGCGATAAGTCGCAGCATCTCGCCGCCGCGCACCCGGGACCCGATCATCTCCATTCAGGTCGCCAGGCCGATCCGGGACCGCCCCGCCAAGGAGCGCACGCCCACCCACTCGCGCAGGCCGGTCGACCTCCGCGCCAAGCCGGTTCCCATCCGTATGCGGTCCGCCCGGAAGCCCCGTGTCGTCCGAAGAACCGGTATGCGAGTTGCCGATTCCGTTGCCTAGAACCGGAACGTCGGCTACTGGTCCGCTGGCGCGCCCCTCAGCTGCCTCTCGGCTGTGCCGATTGCTGACCCCGTCGACGCTGGCATTTCCGCGACCGGCCGCCAGGCCAGCGCCCTCTTCCACCGTCTCAGCGTGTCGGTTGCCGCGCCCGTTCGCGCGCCTGCCGGAGCCGGTGTCACCGATGGCTGGCTCACCGTGTCGCCCGCCGTTCGTCCACTCGCCAGCAGGTACATCGTCTTCCGCGGTATCACTGCTGCGCTTGGCCCGCCTACCAGCACCGACGCCTTCTCCGCGCACCTCGCCGGGGCGGCTTCCGACTCCGGTTACCCGTCCACCGGCGGGTACGTCGTCATCTTCCGCAAGCTCGCGGCGACGCTTGGCTCGTCTGCCAGTTGCGCCGGTGTCCACCTCGCCAGGGCGATTGCCGGGCCTGTTCGCTTGGCTTCCGGCTGGTACGCCGTCTTCTGCGGGATCGCTGTGTCGAGCACCAAACCCGTTGACCTGCCTATTCGCGCGGTCACCGGTTGGCGCGGCGTCGTCTCCTGCGGGGCCACCGTGTCGGCCACCGGCCCCGTTCGCGCGTCTCCCGGCCGGTGCGTCGTCTTCCGCGGGTTCGCCGTGTCGGCCGCCAACCCCATTGACCCGCCCGTTCGCGTGCTCACCGGCCAGCGCGGCGTCGTCTTCCGCCGGCTCCCCATGGTGCCCGCCGTTGATCTGCCCATTCGTCAGGCTGCCGTTGAGATCCGAACTGTCACCCGGCCCAGCGTGCCGACTGCCAATCCCATTGGCATGCCCATTCGACCGCCGCCGTCTCGGCGCGACGGACCCAGCGTCCGCCCCGGGAAACCCAGCGCCCGGCTCCGCCCGGCGTCGCCCCGGCTCGGGTCGTTCGGCGTCCGCGCGGCGACGGCCCGGTTCCGCCCGGCGGGTGCCCGGTTCCGCGAGCCGGCTCGCCGGCTCCGCATGCCGCGTCCCGGGGTCGTCGGCGAAGGTGGGGCGTTCCCCGGTGTGCCGCGCGACCACGTCGGACACGCTGATGCCGCCGTGCGTGTCCATCGAACGGCGGCGCCCGCCGCGGGGGCGAGCCGTGCTGTCGGAATGGCGACCGGTGCCGGGGGTGGTGCGCTCGTCGGGCACTCGGTCTCCTCTCGCACGTCAGGCGCCAGGTTGGGGCGGCTTACCTTTGAACACCCGGCGGCTTCGCCGGGTCTCCCAGGACTCGTCGTACCGGGGGAGCTTTTCGTTATCGTACGGATACCCGCCGTTCGTGACGACACCCTCCCGCGAATTTCTTCACCATGAGTCGCCCTAAGGCACACTGAAGCGGACGAACAGGTGAAGATCGGGTTCAGCGAATGGAGTAATCGCCGACGCGCGTTACTCAGAGTGCGTAATTACCCGCGCGGTCTCGCGGTCGTGAAATGCGACCTTGTTGCGTCCCGCCCGCTTCGCGGCGTAAAGGAGATTGTCCGCCCGATGGAGCTGGCGCGGCCCGGATCCGGTGCCGTGCGCGAGGCCGACGCTGATCGTCACCCGCAGGCCCGGCTGGAGTTCTGACCAGGGATGACGCGCAACTCGAAGGCGTGCGGCGTCGGCGACCCGGACGGCGCCCCGGTGATCGATTCCCGGCAGGACGAGAGCGAATTCCTCGCCGCCGTACCGTGCGCAGAACGCATCCGCGGGCAGCCCCTCCTGGAGGAGATCGGCGACCCGGCAGAGGACGCGGTCGCCCAGAAGGTGACCGTACGTATCGTTCACCGACTTGAACCGGTCGAGGTCGACCAGGGCGACGGCCACTGCGGCCGGCAGTTCCGGAAGCCGCTGGTCGAGGTAGCGGCGGTTGTAGCTGGAGGTGAGTGGATCGCGCAGGCTGCCCGCTCGCGCGATGTCGAGCGCGGAGCGCAGGTGCCGGTAGGCCCGCCGCCAATCGCCGCGCGTCGCGAACAGGTCCGCGATGGATTCGTGCAAGGAGAGCAGGTCCGGCGGGGTCTCCCCCGTTCCGAGCTCGTCGTCCGCCGCCACTCTGACCTCCGCCACTCCATCGTTTTCGTCGTAAAGGAGCGGTGGCTTGAGTCATCGGTACGGACGAAGGTGAATTTCGCTCAAGTGGACGACGGTCTTCCGCGGATGTCACTCAGCGCAGTTCTTCGCTCAGAGCGCGGAGAAGGGCTTTTTGTCCTTGAGCTGCGCGAATTGATCACGAGCCCAGTAACTCGCGTCCGACGTCGGATCCGTGATCCACCGTGTGTAATCAGGCCAGGAAATCCATCGCCAGCCGCCGACTTCGTCAGGATTCGGCCGCGGGTCAGTGTCCGTCCAGGCGGCGAACACCGGACAGAACTCGTTCTCCACGATCCCCTGGAAGGGCGGCGTGCGGTAGCGGTACGTGGGCAGCACGCACTCGAGGTCCTCGAGCCCGGACAGCCCGAGTTCGTACGATGCCCGCCGCCGCACGGCGGTCTCCAGCGCTTCGTCGGGAGCCGGGTGACCGCACACGCTGTTGGTCCACACGCCCGGCCATACCTTTTTGTGCAGCGCGCGTTGGGTGATCAGCAGGGCGTTGTCCGAACGGCGCAGGACGTAGCAGGAGAACGCGAGGTGCAGCCGCGTCTCCGCGTGATGACTGGCGAGCTTCGGCCCGGTTTCCCCGGTGGGCACGCCGTCCTCGGTCACGAAGACAACGCGTTCGGTTTCGGCTTCAGTGCTGGTGTCCACTCCGGATACTGAACACCACGCACCTGTCGGCCGATACCGCGAGCCGGGTGGCCGGTTCGCCCGATTCGAGTGTCGGTCCTTCACTTACCGCTCGAATCCCCGGCCCGCCGAACGCCCTGCCGGACGACGCGGGCCAGGCCAGCGGTCACCGGCTTCCGAGATGCTCGACGATCAACGAGGTCAAAGCCTCCGGCGCTTCCTCCGCGACCCAGTGCGACACCTCCTCCAGCATCTCGAACCGGTACGGCCCGGTGCACCAATTCGCCGTGTCGAGCGCGGCGGTAGAACCGAAGGCGACGTCCTCGGTGGACCACACGTACATCGCCGGCACCGAAATCTTGCCGATCTTCCCGCCCGGACGCCCGGCTCGGTACCAGTTCAGCGCGGCAGTCAGCGCACCTGGTTCGGACAGCCGCTGCACGTACTCGTCGATCTTGCTCGGCGGGATGCGCCGGTCGAAGATGTCGCGCAGTGCCTTGGCATTGTCGGCCAGCATGCGGCGCTCGGTCGCGGGCGTCTGCCGCCACTCGGTCATATAGGCCGAGCGCAGGTGCTGGTCCTCGTCGGTCCGCATCGCCTCGGCGAGCGCGCCCGGATGCGGTGTGGACACCACGGTGAGGCTGCGCAGCCGCTCCGGGTGCTCGTCGGCCGTCCACCACGCGACCGCACCGCCCCAGTCGTGACCGACCAGGTCGAACTTGCTCCAGCCCAGCGTGTCGGCCATCGCCACGACGTCGGAAACCAGCGTCGCGATCCCGTATTCGGCTGGCCGCTCCGGCCGTACATCCGGCGAGTAACCGCGCTGATCCGGCGCGACCGCGCGGTAGCCGAGCACGCCGAGCGTGGCTACCTGGTGCTCCCACTCCACCGCGGCCTGGGGAAAGCCGTGCAGCAGCAGTACCGGGCGGCCGTCTTCAGGGCCGGCGGCGATGGCGTCGAAGGATCCCGCGTCGGTCGGGATGGTCAGCTGGTCGATCACGAGACGCACTCTACGGACCGGCACCGACAGTTTTGGCCGGTCTCGCGCCGGCACTGTGATCTGAGCTACTCGGGAACAAATAAGTTGAGTCGGTCGTTAGCAACTTTGCAAGGCTTGGTCAGCGCCCCAGCAGCTGGCCGCAGTTGTCCGAAAGGGGATTCGACAATGCTGATCCGCACCGACCCGTTCGCCCAGTTCGACCGCCTGACCCAGCAGTTCTTCGGTGGTCAGGGCACCGCGCCGCGCTCCGTCCCGATGGACGCCTACCGTGCCGGCGACGAGTACGTCATCCAGTTCGACCTCCCGGGGATCGCCCGCGACTCCATTGACGTGAGCGTGGAGCGCAACGTGCTCACCGTCCGCGCCGAGCGCACGCCGGTCGCGGTCGAGGACGCGCAGGTGGTGGTGTCCGAGCGGCCGCGCGGCAAGTTCTCGCGCCAGCTGTTCCTCGGCGACACGCTCGACACCGCGCGCATCGCCGCGGACTACGTCGACGGCGTCCTGACGCTGCGTATTCCGGTCGCCGAGAAGGCGCAGCCGCGCAAAATCACCGTCGGTGGCGCGCCGCAGGAGATCGACGCCTGAGGCCGTCCGCCCAAGTTGTCCCCAGGTTGTCCACAGTGGGTTGTGGGTAACCTGGGGACAACTGCTATCTGCGCAGGTCATCTGTGGTTTTCACCTCCGTAGTGGAGGTGCGATCGTGCGGTTGAGGACGGAATAACTCCGCGCAGACCGTCATCGAGCCCCACGCACTCTTCGAGTAGAGGTCGGTGAAGCTCGACGTGTGAATACGCGCTACGCCGATGCTGAGGAACCTGCGGAGTGCGACCGCGCCGAAGATCATGCTCACCACCTACATCTGGCCAAGCCCGCAGTGCAGGTTCGGCCGTCTCGCACGCAACGCTGCCGCGGTCCGATCACGCGGGCAGTGCGTGGAACACGACCGTCAAGCAGTGCAAGGCGATCGCGTGATTCATCGGGATGCTCAGACTGTGTTTGTGCGGTGAGCGTCTCGTGGTGACGGGGTCGGCCGCCTGGCTGAGAATTGCGTCGATCGCTTGGCGCGCAAGGTGGTTCGTGTGGACGATGGTTCGGCGACGACCTCGCTATCGCGTTTTCCCTTGCGGCAACGACGTTTCCAGTTGCCGGGTCGCCTTGCCGTGGACCGCAGTCCCGTTGGTTTGCGCAGGTCCTACGTGTCGGCTTCGCGCCGTCGCGGCGAAGCCAGGTGGCGATCAGCCGCCGGAGTGCATGTCTTCGGCCTCGGGGACACAGTCGTCGTCGGGGTCGTCGAGCCAGCCGTGCGGCAGCGTGACCTTGCCCGGGGAGCCCTGCCGCCCGCGCGGCCCGGTGGCGGCGGACGGGAACGGGGCGTCGTGGTCGAGCTGCGCGATCAGGTCGTCCAGCTGGTCCATGCTCGAGACCATCGCGAAGCCGCGGCGCAGCTCGGAGCCGACCGGGAAGCCCATCAGGTACCAGGCCATGTGCTTGCGGATGTCGCGCATGGCTTTGTCGTGGCCGTCGTGCTCGATGAGCAGTTCGGTGTGCCGCCGCAGAACGCGTGCGACCTCGCCGAGGTTCGGTCCCTCGGGAATCTCCCGGCCTTGGAAGGCGGCTTCCAGCTCGCCGAACAGCCACGGCCGACCGAGGCAACCCCGCCCGACGACGACGCCGTCGCAGCCGGTTTCGGCGACCATGCGGAGCGCGTCGTCGGCGCTGAAGATGTCGCCGTTGCCCAGCACCGGGATGCTGGTGACCGCCTCTTTCAGCGCCGCGATCTTCGACCAGTCAGCCTGGCCCGAGTAGCGCTGCGCGGCGGTACGAGCGTGCAAGCTGACGGCGGCCGCGCCCTCGGCTTCGGCAATGCGCCCGGCGTCGAGGAACGTGTGGTGGTCGTCGTCGATCCCGACGCGGAACTTCACGGTGAACGGAACGCCGCCCTCAGCCGCCGCCTTCGCCGACTCGCGCACGATGTCCGCGAACAGCCGCCGCTTGAACGGCAGGGCCGCACCGCCGCCCTTCCGCGTGACCTTCGCGACCGGACACCCGAAGTTGCTGTCGATGTGGTCCGCGAGCCCCTCGCCGACGATGATCCGCACGGCCTCGGCCATCGTCTTCGGGTCGACCCCGTACAGCTGCATGGACCTGGGCTTCTCGTGCTCGCCGAAGGTCATCATGTGCATCGTGCCGGGGTGCCGCTCGACGACCGCGCGGGCGGTGATCATCTCGCACACGTAGATGCCCGCGCCGTACTCCTGGCAGAGCTGCCGGAACGCGACGTTGGTGATTCCCGCCATCGGAGCGAGCACGACGGGAGGATCGACCGGGTAGGGGCCGATCTTCAACGTGGGCGCGCTCAAGGTGGCAGTCACGCTTTCCATTGTCGCCCGTGACGTACGGCACATGCATCCGGGCAGGTCGGCGACCGCGAGACCATCTCGTGTCCAGTCTTGAGTAGTGCTACGGATCCGATCATCGTGCCGTTTCGCCGACTCTGTCCGGTATGACCACGGAAGCTGCAACGCTCCACCGCCTGGCCAGCGAACTGGACGCCCTCGGCCGCCGCCTGACGCACGTAGGTGCCGAACTCCGCGCGGTGCGTCCCGAGCCCGAGTCGGCCACCGGCCAGCCCGACGAGGCATCCGTCGTGGACCCGGCGACGGTCTCCCAGCCGATCCCCGGCCCACCGGGAAGCCTCGCTGAGTCGCCTGCGTCGACCGCGGAGGCGGCGCAGGAGGCCGACCCGCGGGGCGGCGCGCAGTCTGGCAGCGCTGACCACTCGGTCGCACCGGGCTCCGCTGCCGAGGCAATCTCTTCCGCCGCGCCGGATCAGACTGCCGTGCCTGACGAGCCGTCCGCGTCAAGCCGCCCTGTCGTCGCAGGGGAGGTTGCCGCGCCCGGGCAGGTTGCCGTGCCGGGACACCCTGCCGTGCCCGGGCAGGCTGCTGGGCCGGGACACCCTGCCGCACCGGGGCACCCTGCTGAGCAGGCGCATTCGCCCGCCCCGGGCTACCCAACTACGCAAGGCGCGGGTCCGTACCTGTACCCGGCCTACGCGGCCACGCACGGGACAGCGTTCCACCCCCACCCGGGCCACTCCGCGTACAACCCTTACGTAGCTCCGTATTCCGCCCAGCCCATGGCCAGCGCGACCCACCCGTCGACGCCGCAGCCCGGGACTGAACAACCTGCCTCAGCGGACGACGTCGCAGCCGGACAGTCCGCCGCCCAATCGGACCTCGGCCAGCACGCTGCCGATCAGTCCGCCGGGCAGCCCGACCAAGAGCATCCGCACGCATCCGCCCACCAGTCGCCCTTCGCGCAGTCTCCCTACGCACAACGGCCATACGCCCAGCCGCCACATGGACAACCGCCGTACGCCCAGTCTCCCTACGGGCGGCCGCCGTACACCCAGCCGCCCTATACCCCGCCTCCGACGCTTCGGGAGCGACTCGGCCGGGAAGGTGCCGGTTCGCGGTTGCTGGCGTGGATCGGCGGTGCGGTGACCTTGCTCGGGGTTGTCCTGCTGCTGATCCTGGCCATCCAACGCGGCTGGCTCGGTCCGTTGCCACGGGTCGCCGTCGGGGCTGCGTTCGGCGGCATCCTGGTCGGCGCGGGTGCTTGGCTGCATCGCAAACCGGCTGCGCGCACGGGAGCGTTCGCCCTTGTCGCCACTGGGATCGCGACGCTTTACCTCGACACTGTCGCTGCCACCTCCTTGTACGATTTCCTGCCGGTTCCCGCCGGGCTCGCGGTCGGCTTGGCGATCGCGGTGGGCGGACTTGTGCTTGCGGTCAAATGGGATTCCTCTCTTCTGGCGAATGCCGTGGTGGGAGGATGCGGAGCGTGTGCGCCCCTGATCACGTGGGGCTTCACCGATGAACTCGTGACGTTCCTTCTCATGATCCAGATCGCGACCGTCGCTGTCCAGCTTCGACGGTCGTGGTGGCCACTTTCGTTTACTGCAGCCATTCCTCCCTTGACAACGGCACTGATCGGTGTCGGGTTGCGGACATTGCCGGTGTGGGCGGTGATCGCTGTCAGCGTGGTCAGCGCGGCGGCGGCGCTGATCATGTTGCGGCGCAAAGACAATGAGCCCTACTCGCTGGCCGTCCTGGCTGGTTCCCCGCTGCCGATCCTGGTTGCCGCGCTCGTGTCGCAGCGGCCGGAATCTGTGTTTCTGGCGGGTGGAACGGCGGTGGTGCTCATCGCGACCTGGACCATCGTGCGGGGGAATTCCGGTACTGTCGCGGGAATCGCGGGTCTCGTGGCCGCGATGCAGGCGACAGTCACGCAGTTCGATAGCGGAGCTGTCCTGCTTGGCGAAGCGGTAGTGATCGCGTTCGCGGCGAAGTTTACTCGAAACCGGTTCGCGCTAGGTGGTTCTCTCGCCTTCGCGGTGATCGGTGGGGTGTGCACACTCAGTTCGGAGGTGACTCCTGTGCTGCTGGTGCTCCCGCATTGGCATCCCCGCGATGTTCTCCTTGCCGCGCTGGCTTCGGCTGCTCTTCTCCTCGCAGCCTCGATCACGTTGGTGTGGGCGGCAATTCGGCTCAACGTGGTGAAATCGGACAGCCTCGCACCTTGGCTGCCTGCGGGACTGTGTGCGCTCTATGGTGCCGCTGGGCTCGTGCTCGCCGCGTCGATGCTCGTTGCTCCTGGTCGCGTCGGATTCCTGGTTGGCCACACGTTGGTCACGGTTTCGTGGACTGTCGTGGCGTTCGTCCTGCTCTTGCGCGGGATAGAGGTGGTCGCGTTGCGGATCGCCGGACTGGTGCTGGTGGCCGCTGCGGTGGCGAAGCTCGTGCTGTTCGACCTTGCTGCGCTGGACGGGTTGGCGCGGGTGGGCGCGTTCCTCGGCGCTGGGGTGATCCTGCTTGCGGCCGGTGCCCGGTACGCGCGGGTTGTCGCGTCGCGCTGAACTTGCGGGAAGTCCCCCGATCCGGGGAATCGCGATTGCTCTCGGATCGGGGTTTTCCCTTGTGTAGCAGTAGAAATCTGCTTTCGTTGTGGTGGTTCGAGATGGCTCACGAAGGAGGCTGCTCGGGCTGGCGGAGCAGAAATGTCGGTGGCTCGTGGTTACCTGGGAAACCTACCGAGGAGGTATCCGACCATGACCTACACCCACGACCCGAAACTCATTGAACGCGCAGGCGAATCCATCGCCTGGCTCACCACCGTGACTCCAAGCGGCCGCCCCGCGCCGAGGCCGGTCTGGTTCGTGCTCGACGGCGAAGGCATCCTGGTCTTCAGCCGGCCCGGCACGGCCAAACTCCGGCACCTCGCCGCCAACCCGGAGGTGAGTTTCCATCTGAACGGCGACGAGCACGGCGGGAGCATCCACGTCGTCAATGGGCGTGCGCACATCGACGAGGCCAAAGCGTCCGAAGCGCCCGGTTACCTGGCGAAGTACCAACGGCATTACGCCGGAATCGGGTTCGCTGATCCGGCGGCCTTCGACGCCGACTATTCCGTCCGGATCCGGATCGTGCCGGAGAAATCCTGGGGGTTCTGAGGCGGCTCCCGCTCTAGAAGCCGACGTTCAGGCAAGCCAGCCGTCCACCCGCGGTTCCGGCGTGCCCGGGGTTGGTGTGGGTGTGGGTTTCGTGGATCACCACGGACTTCGCCCGCCGCCCGTCGAATGTCCAGTCCACAAAGGAGGTTGCATGACCGATGCCTGACCGGTCGGTGGTGAAGTCGAGCCAGATCTCGTTGCGGGGGTTGGCGTAGGCCGGATCCACCGAGGGCTTCACCGGGTCCGGCACGTGCTGGAAGTGTCCGCCCGCGGCGTCACCTGTGGCGCCGCAGGAGTTGACATGCGCGTGTGCACCGTATTCGTGCTGCGGCAGGAGGCCGCTGATCACCAGCACGGTCGTGGTGCCGACGCGACTGGCGGACAGGGCGGAGACGTGCGCCCTGGCTCCGGCAGGCACGAGATCCGGACGATAAGTGACGGCTTGGCTTCCCGGTGCGTATGCCGCGAAAGTGCCGTGGGCCGCGGTGAAGTGCAGTGGGGAAGCCTTAGTCGGAGAGGCCGCGGCGGAGGCGGCCGGGAGGCTCGTGACGGAGAGACCGGCGGCGAAGGCAACGGAAAGGAACTTAGGGAGGAAACGCATGAAACTTCTCTAACCAGTCGGCGCGGGTCGTGCCATGTTCTCCACTCGAACGTGTGGAGGTCGCCCGGATCTCGGGACGGCCTTCTGCGCGGGCGTGCGGTGCGTGGGTCGCTGGGTGGTGAGTGCGCCGGGATCGGCGAGATTCAGGCACGGGCTGATCCACCTCGGACCTGGCTAGCCGGCGGGCTGGGCAGCGGTCGGGACTGGTGAGCGCAAGGCCAGGCGCGGACAACGGCTGGGTGAGGCAGGTCAGACGCGGATTGGGACTTGGCGATGGTCGAGTCGGACGGCGTCCGGGACTTGGCGATGGTCGAGTCGGACGACGGCCGGGACTTGGCGCTGGCCGAGCCAGAAGTGGGCCGGGGCTTGGCGCTGGCCGAGTCGGACGTGGGCTGGGGCTTGGCGCTGGCCGAGTCGGACGTGGACCTGGGCTGGCGTGGCCAAGTCAGATGCGAACTGGGTCTGGCGTGGTCAAGTCAGATGTGGACCGGCGCTTGGCGTGGGCCACGTCGGACTGGGTCGCGGCTGGTGGCGTGGGCTGGTCGGCCATGGACTGGCCGGGATGTGGGCCTGCGTTGAGCTTGGTCCGGGTCCGAGGCGGGCCTGGCCAGGCCGGGTGCGGGCGCAGGCATCCGTCTGTCTGGACGCGCGGCGTGCGATCAAGCGGCGCGCGATCCGAGCTGGTGCTGATCGTGAAGGTGCTCCGAACTGCTCTCCTGCGGTCCGAGGCGTACTTCGCGGCGCGACGAGTCGGAAGCGTCCGACGCGCTCGCGGCGGATGCGGAGGTCGCTCGGCTGGCCTGGCGAGTTTTCGGGCGTTGACGCGGTGGGTACTTGGCAGCGTGGCAGCGTCGGACTTGCCCGGCGATGCTTCGGCGAGCACCGGTGGAGCCTGACATGCCTGATGACCCGAACAGTGCCATGGGGTTTGACGGCCGTCGTCCGGACGAGCATGGCTCGGCAGGCGCGAATGGACTGGCCGGTGGCCCACCTGCGCAGGCCAGCGGGGCCGAGCACGCCCGGGGAACGGCGGAGTCCGGCGGGCCGGCTGAGGTCGGCGAGTCCGTACGGGACAGTGGCCCGGCGGGCGACTCCGCGGCGGAGGTTGACGACGACGTCGAGCACACCGGCGAGACGCGGAACCAGATGCTGCAGCGGAACGTCGGCGAGCTGTTGCAGGAGTTGCGGGTCGCGCAGGCGGGCGTCCAGATCCTGTTCGGGTTCCTGCTGTCGGTCGTCTTCACCGGCCGGTTCCACGATGCCAGCGGGTTCGAGAAGACGCTGCATCTGCTGGCGGTGCTGCTCACCGTCGCGGCGACGGCGTTGTTGATCGCGCCTGCGGCGTGGCACCGGATGCTGTTCCGGACGGGGCGGCGGGAGCAGATTCTGCGGGTCGGCAACCGGGTCGTGCTCGTTGGCTTTGGGTGCCTTGCTGCGGCGATCACGGTGACGGTCGCGCTGATCGCGAAGGTCTCTTTCGGGCCGGTCGCGATGGGACTCGTCGGCGGGATGGCGATCTTGCTGTTCGGGCTGTTGTGGTTTGCGGTTCCGGGCATGCTCGCCGGCGACCAGAGGCGACGCGAGGGGCACTGAGCGACGTCGCGGCGGACCCCCGTTTGTCCAGTACAGGACAGAAACGGAGCTGTTCATCGAGCCGTCGGCAACTGTTGCCGTAGCGGTCGGGACCGGCCCGTAGCTTCCCGCTCGTGACTGACTCTTCACGGCGGAACTTCCTGCGCGGGGCCGGAATCCTCGGTACCGGTGCGGCGGTGTCCGCGCTTCCTGGTCTGAACGGGATCGCCTCGGCCGATCCCAGTGTCGCTCGGCGGCCGGACGGTGACAGCCCGCGTTTCACGATCGCGGTCATGCCCGACACCCAGTACCTGTTCGACGAGGACCGGGGCGACTCGAGACCGGTGGACGCCTCGCTGTCGTACGTGCTGCGGCAGGCGCACGACGACAACGTTGTCTTCCTCGCGCACCTCGGCGACCTCACGCAGAACGGGCAGGCGCGGGAGTTCGCTGGCATCAGCCGGTCGTTCCAGGCGCTCGACCGGTTCCGGTTCCCGTACAGCACGCTCGCGGGCAACCACGACATCGACGGCTCCACCGACGACCAGCGCGGCCGGACGCCGTACCTCGACGCGTTCGGGCCGCAGCGCCAGCGGAACTCGCCGACGTTCCGCGGCTCTTCGAAGGACGGCTACAACACCTACCACGTGTTCCGGGCCGCCGGTCGGGAGTGGCTGGTGCTCGCGATGGACTGGCGTCCGTCGGCGGGCGGGTTCGCGTGGGCGAAGCAGGTGCTCGCGCAGCACCCGAAGCTGCCCGCCATCCTGACGATCCACGAGCTGGTCAACTCCGACGAGCACGGCAAGGCGTTCCTGTCGGACTTCGGCCAGAAGGTCTGGGACGAGTTCGTCAACGAGAGCGACCAGATCTTCCTGACCCTCAACGGCCACTACTGGCCGCCGAGCCGGCTGGTGAAGCGCAACGCCGCCGGCCACGACGTGCATCTGCACCTCACGAACTACCAAGACCGCTACTACGGCGGCAGCGGCATGATCCGGCTGTACCAGTTCGACGTCGCTCGCGGCGTCATCGACGTCCGCACGTTCTCGCCGTGGCTCGACGGCCGGCGCGACCTCAGCGAACTCGAGCGCATCGAAGCCGAGCGCAGCACCGACGTCGATTACTTCAGCATCGACATCGACTTCGACCAACGGTTCGCCGGTTTCGCGCCCGTCCCGGTGCCGCCGGCCCGTCCGGTGAAGCCGCAGCTCGTGCCGGGCACCGTCGCGTACTGGCGGTTCGAGGGCGGCCGCGCGGGCGCTCCGGTGCCGGACAACGCGCTGATCAAGGACCTCACCGGCCGCGGCAACGACCTGCGCCGCGTGACCGTGCCGGGCAGCGGGCCCGAGTCGTTGGCTTATTCGGCGGACTTCTCGCCCCGTCAGCCGTCGCGGGCGAGCCTTCGGTTCGACGGCGCGCGTAACCCGGACCGTGGCGCATACCTTCAGACCGTCGACAGCGCACCGATGAACAGCCTGACTTTCCAGCGCGGCTACACCGTCGAGGCGTTCATCCGCTTGCCCGCGGACTTCCGCGACGGCACCCACGGCTGGTGCGGCATCTTCGCTCGCCTCGGCAACGGCGGCGCGGCCGGGAAGTCCGGCGACGACCCGAACGAGTCAGCCGCGACGTTCAGCCTCTCGGACGGCGCGGAACTGCAATGGGCTGTGTTCCCGTTGAACCAGAACGGGATCTCCACCAACTGGGGCCACGAACTGCCCTTGGCGAAGTGGTGGCACGTCGCGGTCGTCAACGACGGATGGCGCAGCACGCTGTACGTCGACGGCTGCCCCCTGCTGCGCAACCCCAAGACGCCCGCGATCGGCCTGGCCAACCCGGGCGGCAGCTGGCTGGTCGGCGCGTCGTCGTACCAGGGCAAGGTGGAGCGCAGCTTCTACGGGGAGATCGGCGAGGTCCGCGTCGTCGACCGGCCGCTGGCTCCGCGGGAGTTTCTGCTGGGCGGATAGCGGGTCGATTGACGCCTCGGCAATTCGCGGAAGAGCGCGGTGCGGTGTGGGTGGGCCGGTGGGAGGCCGATACGGAATCCGGCTCGCCATTCCGATCGCGCGGTCGGCAAATTCGGCCTAGTGCGGCCGTTCGGAGGCGTAAGCGAAACGGAAGTATTCGACCAGTCGGTCTAATCAGGAAGGGGGTAATAGTCATCTGGAAGTAGCATCGGAGGGGCGTGAATTGGCTGCTGGCTCGAGCATTTCTCCGGGCAGCGCGATGCCGGTGAGCGGGACTGGGGTCTGCCGTGCCGGATCCGCCCGCGTTTCCGCGCCGGGGACTGGGGCCTGGAACGTCGGGGTGCGGCCGAAGGCGGGACAACCGGGTTGGTGCCGTCAGCGGCGGGGCCGTCGATCAGGCGGTGTGTCGCCAAGCGTCGTTGCTGGAGACGGTGGCTAGAGCGGGCGCCGGTCCGGTGCCCTGGGACCGGTTGGAGATCCCGTGCTGGCCAGCGCCGTTGCTGGGCCAGCAGGGATGGTCGGGTACCGCGCTGGCAGGCCGCCGTTGCCGGAACGGGCGGCTGGAACTCGCCGCCGCACCGGTGTGGGGACTGTGGCCCATGCCGGGACCAGCGGTGATGCTGGAACCAGAGCTTCGAAGCCAGCACCGGACGATGCCCTCCGACGGGTCCAAGCGAGGCCGGGGACGCCAGCCCCGAGCGGTAGCTCGAGGAGTGCGCCGCGGAACGACGCCGGTCCAAGCCACCGGGCAGCCGGGTCCCCCTGGGTGGATCAGCGGGAGCCGACGGCCGCGCCTGCGGAACCGGTTTGGCTCGGCCAGAGGGCCAGCTCGTCCGGGCTGCGAACGGCAGTCCGAGAACTGCGGAAACAGCCGACCTGACCCGGCACCTGCCCGATCCCGGGCGAAGATCCAGCCCGCACCGACCGATCCGGCCTTGCGAACCAGACCGGTCAGACAACCCGTTCGGGTCGCGCCGGAAGACCGCCCACTGCCTCGGGTCCGGAACCCCACCGAGGATCCGACCAGGCCACGGCTCCGTTCCCGTCGCGTCGGAAGCCCGGCCAGCACCTCAGATCAGTCACCTCGCCGAGAACCCGGCCAGTCCGTGCCGCGCCGATGGTCCAGCCAGTGCCACCGACCCGACCGGCCAGACAGCCCGCTTGGGTCGCGCCGGAAGCCGGGCCAGTGTCTCGGGTCGGGAACTCCGCCGAGGATACGACCGGGCCACGGCTCCGTTCGGGTCGCGCTGGAAGCCCGGCCAGCGCCTCACATCAGGCACCTCGCCGACAACCCGGTCAGTGCCAAGGGCCCGGTCGGCCAGACAGCCCGTTCGGGTCGCGCCCGGAGCCCGGCCAGTGCCTCAGACCAGGAACCCCACCGAGCACCCAGCCTGAGCACGCTAGCCGCGAACCAACCCGCGAAACCAGCCCGCGGATCAGGCGGTGAGCCTCCCCCACGAGTAGTCCTGCTTCGCCAGCTTCAGGTACACGAACAGCTCCGTGGAGACGACGCCCGCGATGGGCCGTACCTCGTCGCCGAGTACGGAGAGCAGGTGGTCGTCGTCGCGGCACAGCAGTTCTGCCAGCAGGTCGAAGCGGCCTGAGCAGAGTGCTACTTGGTGCACGTCGGCGACCTTGGCCAGTTGCTGGGCCACTTCGCGGGCGTCGCCGTCCACCGTGATGCCGACCATCGCCCTTCGGGTCAGGTCGACGTGTTCTGGCGAGGTCACGGCGACTATCTGCACCATTTCCTCCCGCAGCAGCCGTTGTACCCGCTGCCGCACCGCGCCCTCCGAAAGGCCCACCGCCTTGGCCAGTGCGGTGAAGGACGCCCTGCCGTCTTCCTGCAACAGCGTGATGAGCGTCCGGTCGGTCGCGTCTAGCGCTCTCGGAGCACGGGGTTCCTCGATTTTCGTACGGTTTTCGTCACCCATGCCGTCCCTCCCTGTGTTTCGGCATGTGATTCGTCAGACGCGCAGCGTATCGGCAGGAGCCGGAGAGCAGGAGACCCTTTCCCGTTTTCTTCTCCGGATGGCGGACATGTGCGCTCCCGCACCACCCCGTTCTGGCTCGGGCACACAGCGGGTACGGTCGCGAACCGCCGATCCCGAGGAGGAATATTCCCATGACCGAAGCCGTCGCCGCGCCCGTGGTGCCGGCCAAGGGGCTCCGTTCGAACGCGCTGGGCATGGTGTCTTCGACGGTGATCGGGATGTCGTCGACCGCCCCGGCTTACTCCATCGCCGCGACGCTCGGGTTCATCGTGCTCGCCGGGACGGGGTTCAAGGCCGCCGCGTTCGTGCTGCTGTCGTTCGTTCCGGTGCTGTTCGTCGCCTTCGCCTTCCGGGAGCTCAACGCGGCCGAACCCGACTGCGGCACCAACTTCACCTGGGCCACCCGCGCGTTCGGCAGCCGGGTCGGCTGGATGACCGGCTGGGTCGTCCTGGTCGAGCAGCTGCTGGTGATGAGCAGTCAGTCCGCGCTGACCGGCCGGTACACGCTGCTGCTGTTCGGTCTGGACGACCTCGCGAACAATCGGGCGGTGACGACCGCGATCGGAGGCGCGTGGCTGCTCGTGCTCTGCTGGCTCTGCTACCGCGGCATCGAGGTGTCCGCGCGGGCGCAGTGGGTCCTCCTCGGCATCGAACTCGCCGTCCTGGTGATCTTTTCCGTCGTCGCACTCACCCGCGTCTACGGCGGCACTGCGGGCCCGCAAGCGAGCACGCCGAGCTGGGACTGGCTGTGGCCGAGCGGGGTAAGCGTCGGGACGGCGGTGTCGGCGGTGCTGCTCGCGGTCTTCATCTACTGGGGCTGGGAGAGTTCGCTCTCGGTCAACGAGGAATCGGCTGATCCGCGGCACGCGCCGGGCCGGGCGGCGATCCTCTCCACGGTGCTGCTGGTGCTCAACTACCTGCTGGTGACGGTCGCGGCGCTGGCCTTCGCGGGCGTCGGCGAGCACGGGATCGGGCTTGCCAACGAAGCGAACGCCGAGGACGTCCTCGCCGGATTGGGCGGCGCGGTGTTCGGGACGTCCGGGTTCGGCAAGGTCATGGGGGTGCTGCTGATCGTGTCGGTGCTGACCAGCGGTGCGGCCACGAGCCAGGCGACGATCATGCCCGCCGCGCGCACCACGTTGTCGATGGCCAGCCACGGCGCGCTGCCCAAGGTGTTCGGCCGCGTACACCCGAAGTACCAGACGCCATCGGTGACGACCTGGGCGTTTGGGTTGGTGTCGCTCGCCTTGTACGTGCTGCTGGCGTTGTGGAGCCGGAACGTGCTCGCGGATTCGGTCGACGCCGTCGGGCTTACGATCGCGATCGAGTTCACGGTGACGGCGCTTGCGTGCGTGTGGGTGTTTCGCCGGACGCTGTTGTCGAGCGTGCGTGACTTCTTGCTTCGCGGCGTACTGCCCTTCGTGGGCGGCGTGTTCTTCCTGGCGGTACTGGTGCTCGCGGCGATCGCGTACGCGAAGCCTGACGCCGGAGAGACCACTGTGTTCGGCATCGGCGGCGTCGCGGTGATCGGGGTCGTGGCGATCCTCGTGGGCTTCCCGTTGATGTTCGCCGTGCAACGCGCGTGCCGTGACTTCTTCGCTGGACGACGTCTGACGCGCGGCGTCGTTGCCCGCGACGGTCAGACCATCGAAAGCTAGCAGCGGCGAAGCAGGTCTTCTTCGGTTTCGCGGCGTACAAGGAGCGTCGCGTGTCCGTCGCGGACGCCGACCAATGGTGGGCGGCCGACGAGGTTGTAGTTCGACGCCAGCGAGTGGTGGTACGCGCCGGTGCACGGTACGGCCAGCAGGTCGCCGACGTGGATGTCGTCGGGCAGGCAGACATCGGCCAGTACGTCGCCAGACTCGCAGTGGCGTCCGACCACCGTCATCGGCGTACGCGCGGCCTTCGTACGGCGGCCGACGAGACGCGCGGTGTAGCGCGCGCCGTACAACGCGGGGCGGGGATTGTCGCTCATGCCGCCGTCGACAGCGACGAACGTGCGTGCGCCGCGCTTTACTGCGCACACTCGGTAAACGGTGATCCCTGCCGGTCCGACGATCGCACGGCCGGGCTCGATGGTCAGGCGGGGCAAGGGGAAGTCCTGTGCCGAGCATTCGTAGGTCAGTGCGACGCGGAGGCGTCGTGCGTATCCGTCGAGGTCGAAGGACGCTTCACGGTCGGCGTACGGCACCGCGTGGCCGCCGCCGAGATCCAAGTCGCGCAACGTGATTCCGTATTGGCTGCGGATTCGGACGAGCACTGCGACCATCCGGCGCGCGGCTTCTTCGTAACGGTCCACACGGGACACTTGCGAGCCGATGTGGCAGTGCAGTCCGGTCAGTTGCAGGCTTGGCTGCGCAAGCACTGCTGCGACGGCACGGTCGACGTTGTCGCGTACGTCGGGGCGTAGCGAGAAGCCGAACTTCTGTCCTTCGGTACCGGTAGTGATCGCAGCGTGCGTGTCGCCGCTGACGCCCGGCGTTACGCGGATGAGGACGCGTTGCGCGCCGTGCGCGAGCGCGCCGAGTTGCTCGACTTCGTCGAGAGAGTCAAGCACGATGCGGCCGACACCGTACTGCAATGCGGCTTTCAGGTCCTCCGGCGTCTTGGCGTTGCCGTGCAACAGAATGCGCTCCGCGGGAAAACCGACTGCGCGCGCGACGGCGATCTCGCCGGCTGAGCACGTGTCGAGCGACAGTCCTTCTTCGGCGACCCAACGCAACACTGCTCGCGTACAGAGCGCCTTGCTCGCGAAGGCGACGTCGGCCTCCGGAAGCGCGCGGCGGTACGCGCGCGCCGTCTCGCGCACCTGTTCCTCGTCGAGGAGGTAGGCGGGCGTACCGAAGCGTGCGGCGAGGTGACTGACCGGTGCGCCGGCGAAGAGCAGCTCACCGCCTTCGCCGAGCTTCGTGCCTTCCGGCCAGAGTCCCGGTTCTAGGTGGTCGGCGGCCTCGCAGCCGAGACTCGGGAGCAGCTCGCTGAGCGTCACGGTTACCTCCGGTCGATGTCGATCGCGGCGAACATCGCCAGCACACTGCGCCGACCCCGGATCGCAACGTCCCGGAAACGAGCCCCTGACGGTCCGGCCGGTCGTGCTGACGCCTTCTTAACGCGCGAGTAACCTCCGCCACACCCCGGCTGAGCTGGGCTTTGCTGAGTTTCCCGGCACCCCGCCGTCGTATCGGACATGGTTGAACAGATGACAGACTTCGCGAGCGAGACCGAGTCGTACCGGCACGAGCTGCGGGTGCACTGCTACCGGATGCTGGGCTCGTTCGACGAGGCGGAAGACCTGGTCCAGGAGACGTTGCTGCGCGCGTGGCGCGGCCGGTCGACCTACGCGGGCCGCGCGAGCCTGCGGGCGTGGCTGTACCGGATCGCGACCAATGCCTGTCTGGACCACCTCGACGCACACCCGCGCGAGTTGCCGACGCTAGATCTGCCGGTCACGCGCGACTCCGACCTCGCGCCGCGCCCCGACGTCGCGGTGCCTTGGCTGCAGCCCGCGCCGGACAGCGCGCTTCAGCCGGACGCTGTCGTCGTCGCGCTCGAGACGGTGGAGTTGGCGTTCCTCGCGGCTATCCAGCACCTTTCCCCACGACAGCGGGCCGCGTTGGTGCTTCGCGACGTACTCGGCTGGTCTGCGCGCGAAACGGCTTCGGTGCTCGGTACGACGCCTGCGTCGGTGAACAGCAACGTGTTGCGAGCGCGAGCAGAGCTGCGGGAGCACTTGCCTACGCGACGTACGGAGTGGGCGTCCGCGTCCGCGAGCGACGAGGAACGCGCTGTCGTAGCGAAATACGTGAAGGCGCTCGTGGAGCACGACGAAGCGGCCTTCGCTGAACTGTTGCGCGAAGACGTGCGTTGCAGCCACGCGCCCGGCGCTGGGGGGCATGTGGGGCCGGAACCAACGTGGTACGCGGGACGAGCCGCAGTGCTCGAAGCCTGGGCACCAGCGTTGCGCGGGGAAGACGCGGTCGAGTTCCGCATTGTCGAGACGCGCGCAAACGGTCTTCCCGCGCTCGCCACGTACGCGCGCACAGTTGGAGAGTTTCGGGCCTTCGGCTTAGTGACTCTTCGAGTGGACGGTGGCCGCGTCGCTGAGGTGACCACCTTCGGGTCCGAAGTGTTCCCGGTGTTCGGCCTCCCGGCAGCGCCTGCCTGATGCGTTAGGAAAGCCCCCACGAGGACAGGATTTCGAACAGCTGGTCCCGTTCGGCGGCGGTCAGCAGCCTGCTCGGCGGCCGCACGTCGGGCCGGCACAGGCCGAGTTGCGAAAGCGCGTCCTTGACCACGCTGACGTTGTTCGCGTTGCCGTGGGCGGCGCGCATCTCCTCGAACGGGCGGATGCGGTCCCAGATCTCCATCGCTCCGGCGAAGTCGTGGTTACGCAGGCGGCGGAACAGGTCGAGCGAGATCTGCGGCGCGACGTTCACCAGGCCGGAGGTGAAGCCCGTCGCGCCGACCGCGAAGTACCCAGGAGCGGACAGTTCCGCGAGACCCGCGATCCACACGAAGCGCTCGTACCCCGCGTCGCGTGCGACAGTGCGGAAGCGCACCGGGTCGGGCACCGCGTACTTCACGCCGAGCACGTTCGGCGCGGCGTCGGCGAGCTGCGCCAGGTCTGAACCCTCGATGGCGGGGTTGCGCACGTACAGGACAACCCCGAGTTCGGGCACTTCGTTCGCGATAGCGCGGTGGTACTCGATCCAGCCCTCGCGCGATACGTACGGGTGCACGGGCTGATGGATCATCACCATGTCCGCTCCGGAAGCGCGCGCGTGCTTCGCGGCCTTCACGGCGGTAGCGACGTCATGGCCGACGCCAGCGAGGACGCTCGCTTCACGCGCGGCCTTGGTAGCGAGTTCGAGACAGTGCCGCGTTTCTTGCTCGTCGAGTGCGTAGAACTCGCCGGTGTTGCCGTTCGGCGTGACGACCTCGACGCCGCTCAGCACGAGCCGTTCGACTAACCGCTCGTACGTATCAGCCGCCACGTCACCGTCTGCGGTGAAGGGGGTCACCGGGATCGCCACCACGCCGGCGAGCCGCTGTCGCTGTTTCTCGAACGCCACGAGCAGATCCGATCTGATATATGATGTCTCGACCAGTGCAGCCTAACACGAAGGAAACCAGGACGATCGTCCCGATCTTTGGGATATCCGTCCTGAACTGCGCCGGAAAGCAGCTCGACCTGGCAAAAAGACTGGGTACCGTTGGCGAATGCCCGACGCGCTGTTCGCCCATCCCCGCCTCGCGGCCGTCTACGACGTGTTCGACGGCGACCGGGCAGATTTGCCCGCGTACGTCCGGATCGCCGACGAACTGGCCGCCCGCCGGGTGCTGGACATCGGCTGCGGCACCGGCTGCCTGGCGGTCTTGCTCGCCGAGACCGGACGCACCGTCATCGGGGTCGACCCGGCGGAGGCGTCGCTCGACCTCGCGCGGGCGAAGGACCCCAGAGTGGAGTGGCGGCACGGAGACGCGACGACCCTGCCCCCGCTGGACGCGGATCTAGCGGTGATGACCGGAAACGTCGCGCAGGTCTTCCTGACCGACGAGGACTGGGCGGCGACGCTCCGCGGAATCCGGACCGCGCTGCGGCCCGGCGGGCATCTGGTGTTCGAGACCCGCCGGCCGGACTACCGCGCGTGGGAGACGTGGAACGCGCCGCCGCGTACTCGCGAAGTGCCGGGGATCGGCGAGGTGGAGGAACGGTTCGAGGTCACCGAAGTCCGGTTGCCGCTCGTCTCGTTCCGCGTCACCTACACGTTCCTGGCCGACGGCAGCGTTGTCCCCTCGGACTCGACGCTGAGGTTCCGCGGCCAGGACGAGGTGGCGGCAAGCCTGCGCGAGCAGGGCTATCGGGTCCTGGACGTCCGGCAAGCCCCGGACCGGCCGGATCGCGAGTTCGTCTTTCTCGCGCGAGCCGAGTGAGCCGGCGCGCCCTCGCGCGAGGGCGCGCCGAACCTCAGCGCAGGGCGTCCAGCGCGAACGCCGCGTACATGGCGACCCCGGCGGCCATCGCCGGTTCGTGGAACTTCACCCGGTTCGAGTGGTTGTCCTCGGTGGTCGCCGGATCCGCTCCCGGCTCGCGGGCGCCGATGAACGCGAACGCGCCCGGAACTCGTTGCAGGACATAGGAGAAGTCCTCCGCGCCCATCACCGGCGTGGCCAACTCCTCGACGTTGCCCGCGCCCAGCACCTCCGCGCCCAGCGACAACACCTCGGCCGCCACCGCCGGATCGTTGACCGTCGTCGGATAACCCGGGTCCACTCCGGCCGAGACCCGGCAGCCGTGGGCCGCTCCGACCGCCTCGCACACCTTCGGCAGTTCCTCACGGACGAAGGACCGCGTCGACTCCGACAGCGTGCGAATGGTCCCCTCGAGCACCGCGGTCTCGGGGATGATGTTCGTCGTCGTCCCGGCCTGGATACGGGTCACCGAGACCACCGCCGGGTCGAAGACGCTGATCCGCCGCGTGACCATCGTCTGGAGCGCACTGACCATCGCCGCCGCGGCGGGAACCGGGTCGATGGCGTCCTGCGGAGCGGAACCGTGGCCGCCGCGGCCGGTGACCTCGACGCTGAACGTGTCGGCCGACGCCATCATCGGCCCGCCGCGCACCTGCAGCACGCCGCTCGGGCTGTTGGCGATCGTGTGCAGGCCGAAGGCCCGCGTGACGCGCGTGCCCGCCGCGTCCAGCACTCCCTCGTGGATCATGTGCCGCGCGCCGTGCATGCCCTCTTCGCCGGGCTGGAACATGAACACGACCGAGCCCGCCAGGTCGTCGACGCGCTCGGACAGCAGACGCGCCGCGGAGGCGAGCATCGCGACGTGCGTGTCGTGCCCGCAGGCGTGCATCGAGCCGTCGATCTCGGACGAGAACTCCAGGCCGGTGTCCTCGGTCAGCGGCAGCGCGTCCATGTCCGCCCGCAGCAGCACGGCCGGGCCGGGACGGGCCCCGCGCAGCACGCCGGTGAGCGACGTCGTGGAACGGCCGTCGGTGAGTTCGATCGGCAGGTCGGCCAGCGCGGCGCGGATCGCCGCCTGGGTGCGCGGCAGCTGCAAGCCCTGTTCGGGGTGCCGGTGCAGAGCGCGGCGAAGCTCGACAGTGCGGTCCTGCAGCTGCCTCGCGGCCTCGAGGAGCCCGGCGTGCCGATTGCCGGGCAGGGTGGGGAGGTCGGTGGGTCCGGTCATGGCTCGATAGTGGCACCTCGCACGCTTCGGGCGCACCGTGCGTGCGTTCGTCCGCGAGGCGGAATACGGTGTGCGCATGGCGGTGCAAGAGCCGGTCACGGGCTTCGCGATAGCTGTGGTCCGAGAAGACGGTCGGTGGCGATGCAGTGCGCTCGATTCCTCGGCGCTCACAGAGCTGGACGCGGCGATCACCGAGCTGGGCAAGCTCCGGTCGACCGGGGCGGCATTCGGCCTGCTGGCCGTCGACGACGAGTTCTTCGTGATCGTCCGGCCGAGCCCGAGGGGACCGTCGCTGCTGCTGTCGGACGCGGCCGCGGCGCTCGACTACGACATCGCGGCCGACGTCCTCGACGTGCTGCGCGTCGACCCACCAGACGAGGACGACGACGCCGTCTGGCCCGAAGGCGACCTCGAAATCCTGGCCGACCTCG
This sequence comes from Amycolatopsis orientalis DSM 43388, assembly GCF_000411975.1. GTDB lineage: Bacteria > Actinomycetota > Actinomycetes > Mycobacteriales > Pseudonocardiaceae > Amycolatopsis > Amycolatopsis orientalis_D. Next base: position 21,074 of record NZ_ASXG01000015.1, on the reverse strand, counting down.
GCCTGCCCGGCGGCGAACTGGAGGTGATCGTCGGCGAGGTCGACCTCTACCCGGACGAACAACTCCAGATGATCGCCCAGCGGTGCGGTTTCGAGGCCGAGTTCTCGAAACTGCTGGACCAGCTCTGAGACGGCCGGACGACACCGAGGCCGTGCGGGCCGCGCTCGACGCGGCCCGCGCCCCCGGTGCCGACGTGCCCATCGGCGCGGTCGTCTTCGACCCCGACGGGCACCCGCTGGCTGCGGCCCGCAACGCGCGCGTCGAGCTGGCCGACCCCACCGCGCACGCGGAGATCCTCGCGCTGCGCGCGGCGGCCCGAGAGTTCGGCGACGGCTGGCGGCTCGAGGGCTGCACCCTCGCGGTCACGCTGGAACCCTGCACGATGTGCGCCGGCGCGCTCGTGCTCGCCCGCGTGGCGCGGCTGGTGTTCGGCGCCTGGGAGCCCAAGACGGGCGCGGTGTCGTCGCTCTGGGACGTCGTGCGCGACCGCCGCCTCAACCACCGGCCGGAAGTCCACGGCGGAGTGCTCGAAAGCGACTGCGCGGCCCTGCTCGAGACGTACTTCGCCGACCGACGGCTCGAGGCCGAGTAACCCCCGCCGAACCCCGCCGAGGGGGTCCGGTATTGTTCTCGGCGGTGGCGTGTCCGAGCGGCCGAAGGAGCACGACTCGAAATCGTGTGACGGTTAATCCCGTCCGTGGGTTCAAATCCCACCGCCACCGCGTGCGAGTGGGCGAGCCATGCCGACGGAAAGCGTCGGCCTGGCTCGCCCGCCGTGTTTCTGGGGGTGCAACCCCCAGGCCCCGCCCGGAGGGGCTTCGCCCCCCGGACCCCCAAGCGGTGGGCGCGTTGAGTGGTTAGGGGCGCGGTGGGGATGGGGTACAGGTGTGGTCGGCGTCGGGTGTTGACGTTCAGTTCGCAATGCCGAGTTGGGGCGTTCCGGGCCGGGGGTGCCTCAAGTCACGGTGAACCCGGCTTGCGGTGGCGACAAAGCCGACCTCTGCACCTTTTGCTACCGCTCGTCCGACCGGGAGAAAGTGCGGAGGCTGGTCGAGGACAGCAAAGCGGCGAGCCGAAGTAGCGTAGGGCTATGAGCGAAGAGCTTCCGCCGGTCGGCAGGACCGCGGTCGGGGTGGCCGCGCTTCGGGCGCTGGAGAGTGGACGGCCGGACCGGTTGTTCGAGGATCCGTACGCGGGCGCGTTCTTCCACGCGGGGCGTGCGCTCTTCGAAGGCCAGGAGCGGAATCATCAGCTCGGGATGGTGTTCGCGCAGCAGGTCGCGATCCGCACGCGATTCTTCGACGACTTCGTTTCCGGCGGGACCCAGACGGTGCTTCTCGCGGCTGGGCTTGACGCGCGGGCGTACCGGCTCGGCTGGCCCGATGGGGCGCGGATGTTCGAAGTCGACCTGCCGGATGTGCTCGCGTTCAAGGAAACCGTGCTGGCTGAGCAGGGAGCGCGGGCGAGGTGCGAGCGCACGACGGTCCCGGTGGATCTGCGGGACGACTGGGGCGCTGCCTTGAAAAACGCGGGCTTCGATCCAACACAGCCGACCGTCTGGCTCGCCGAGGGACTGCTCGTCTACCTCAGCCGCGACGAGGCGGAGCGGTTGCTCACGGCTGTCACGGAGTTGTCCGCGCCGGGCAGCCGGGTTTCGTTCGAACACCGGCCGGACGGCGAGCGGGACGGATTGCTGGAGCGGGCACGCGAAGTCGGCGGCGAGGTCACGGCGCTGTGGCGCGGCGGTCTCGGCGGAGACGCTCCGGAGTGGCTTGCCGAGCACGGCTGGCGGCCGGAAACCGTTACGGTGGCGGAACTTGCCGTCCGATACGGACGCGAGCCGGTGGAGCACACGCGGGGCGGATTCGTGACCGCGACTCGCTAATTCTCTTCCTGCAACACCGGAGTGCCGAACGCGTCGAGGAAAGTCGTTGCCTCTCCTATGGTTGCGACGCCTCGCTCGACCGCTTCCGCGATGGTTCCGCACGACTCCCGCACGGCTGGCTCCGCGGAGCGGTCGCCCGCGAGCAGCGCGACGGCCGCCGGGGTCACGCTTTCCGCGATGAGCATGACCTGTGCGGCGGTCTGATCCGCCAGCCGGTCAAGCAAATCCGCCAGGTCCAAGCCGACCGACGCGGTGCGTGCGGCGGCTTCGGCGGCCTGCCGGTATTGCGCGTCCAGCTCGTCCGCGCTGCTGCGGAATCGCGCGGCCGGTTCGCCGCCCCATTTGCGTTCCGCGCTGTGCGCCCCGCGTTCGAACTCCAGCCGTGCCATCACCAACACGTCGCGTCCGCTGGAGAGCGTGCGCGCCGATTCGCGGATCGCCTGCGGGGAACAGTCGATCTGGCGCAGCGCGGTGATCGGGTCCGGTGCGTTGACCGCGGCGGCCGCGGCACTCAAAGAAGCCAGCCCGGCGGCCGCGTTTTCCAGCGCCGGGTGGAGGAACGGCATCAACTCAGCAGCGCCGTCGCGATCGTCGGGCGCTGGTGGTGGCCGCGGGCGGCCATCCGGAGCTGGCCGGCGAGGTCGGACGTCGCGTCGCCGAGCATGCGCGCGTCGACGTCCCGCGCGGCGAGCGCGGCCTCCCACCGGGCGGCGATTTCCCGTGCGGGCGCGGAAATCCCCCACGGCGTCGATTCGAGACGGGCTTCGGAGAACCGGCCCGCCGCACGGTCCGCGTCGGCAGCCGCTCGATCGAGCGCGTCCGCGGCGGCGTTGAGCCGCTCGCTCGTCGAACCTGCCATCGGGACCTCCGCTTCCGAAAGAGCGCGCACCGCGGCCCGCGACTCTCTGAGGAGATCTAACCCCATCGAGGCCGCCCGGGTCACTCGGCCGGGCGTGCGACGATTCCACATCGTGGGGATCCTTGACCAGCGGCTCCGGTCCCGGCCAAGATTGGAGTCATGCCAGAGAACCGGGTAGTGCCGCAAGCCGGCCGTGCCCCGGCGCGGTCGGACGGTGAGGGCGTCGCCGCTCTCCTGAGGCGTCGCGGTCGTCTCGGCTCCCCTCCCGCGTAGGCGATTTTCCGCTAGCAGAGCCGAATTCACCTATTCTTCCGGGAGTACCCCTATGTCGGTAGACCTGCCTGCCCGCCTGCGCTCGTCCGTCACGCCGGACGCCGGAATCCTCGAAGGCCCGCGCGTGCTGCGCCGCCTTCCGGACGGCGTCGAAGAGCGCCCCTATGAGCTTTTCACCCTTCGCCCGCTCGGACGAGTGATCGGCGCGGAAATCTCCGGAGTGGACCTTGGCGCGCCGGTCTCGCCTCGGCTGCGCGCCGAACTGAATCGCGCGCTGCTGGAGTGGAAGGTGCTGTTCTTCCGCGACCAGCACATCACGTCGCAGCAGCAGCGCGCGTTCGCCGCGAACTGGGGCGAGCTGGAGACCAACCCGTTCATCCCGCAGGGAGATTCCGATCAGGTCGTGCGGTTCACCCGCACCGCCGGGATGCCCGGGTACGAAAACATCTGGCACACCGACGTCACCTGGCGGCCGAATCCGGCACTCGGTTCGGTGCTGCGGCTGGTCGAGGTCCCGCCGGTCGGCGGCGACACGATGTGGGCCGACATGGCCGCCGCCTACGACAACCTGCCCGCCGACGTCCGCGAGCGGATCGACGGCCTCACCGCGGTGCACGACTTCATCCCCGGATTCGACCGGTTCACCGACCCGGACCTGCTCGCCCAATGGCAGGACGCGTACCCGCCGGTCGAGCACCCGGTGGTGCGGACCCATCCGGAGACCGGACGGCGCACGTTGTTCGTGAACCAGGCGTTCACCACGCACATCGTCGGCCTCGACCGCGCCGAAAGCGACCGGTTGCTGCGGTATTTGTTCCTGCAGGCGCACACGCCGGAGTTCCAGGTGCGGTTCCGCTGGGAGCGGGATTCGGTGGCGTTCTGGGACAACCGCGCGACCCAGCACTACGCGGTGAACGACTACCACCCGCACGTCCGGATCGCCGAGCGCGTCGCGATCGTCGGGGACCGGCCGTACTGATCACCGGCCGCCCCGGGGGATTCCGGTGAGGACGGTGTCGACTAGCCGTTCGAGATAGGCGTCGTCGGCGGATTTCGCCCGGATCAAGGTGTGGAACCAGAGGTTCCCGCCGAGCAGATCCATGATCATCTCCGCATCCGCGGCCTCGGCGAGTTCGCCTCGGTCGTGCGCACGGTCGAAGACGGCCTGCTCACGGCCGAGGCGGTCGGCGAAGAACCGTCCGGCCGCCTCGGCGGTGGCTGGCCGGTCCGGCAGCGCGGAGACGACGGTCGTGATCACGCGCCGGTTCGCCGGATCGGACAGCAGACGGTAGATCTGCTTCGCCAGTTCGAGGAGATCGCCGCGCAGAGAACCGGTGTCGGGCATCGCGAAGGTCAGCTCCGGGGCCTGCACGAGGGCGTCGGCGAGCACCTCGTCCTTGGTCGCCCACGTCCGGTAGATCGTCGTTTTGTGCACCCCGGCCCGTGCGGCGACCGCTTCGATCGTCAGCGCGTCGTACCCGCGTTCGGCCAGCAGCTCGAGGGTCGCGGAGAAGATGGCGTCCGCCTTGCGCGGGCGGGATGCGGTCCGGTCCATGGGCTCACCCTAACCCGTTTGCAACGGTGCGTTGCATTTGGGCGCGCCCGCGTGGTACACCTTCAAACGCAACGGAGCGTTGCATTGCGGGGTGAAGGGGGAGACATGAGCGACGTCTTGCCGGTGGTTTTCGCGCACGGCCTGCGGTTGTCCGGGGCGTGCTGGCAGCAGCAGAAACGCCTGGCCCGCGGCCGGATCGCCGTGCCGGACCTGCCTGGGCACGGGACGCGGCGCGGGGAAAGATTCACTCTGGACAGCGCGGTCGATGCGGTCGCCGAGGCCATCGACGAGGTGGGCGGCCGCGCGGTCTTGTTCGGGCATTCCCTCGGCGGCTATGTCTCGATCGCGACCGCGGCTCGCCATCCGGAGCGGGTGGTTTCCCTGGTGGGAGCCGGATGTTCGCTCGTGCCCAGCGCGGTGCTGCGCGGCGGATTCCGGTTCGCGCGACGCGGCCTGGCGACGACCGCGGACGACGGTGCTTCCTTCAGTGCGTGGCTGCTCCGCCGGGTCGTTCCCGCGGAAATTGCCGAGCCGGTCCTCGCGGCGGGAATCGCTTCCGAAGTCATCCCCGACGTGATGGAGGCGGCTGCCCGGATGGATCCGCTCGCCGACCTCGCGCGGTACCCGGGCCGGGTACTGCTGCTCAACGGCCGCCACGACCACTTCCGTCTCGGCGAACGGCGATTTCTGGCCGCCTGCCAGGACGGAACGTTGCAGATCGTGCCGGGAGCCGGGCATTACCTGCCGCTCACCCACGGCGAGACGTGTGCGCGGGTGGTCGACGGCGTGGCGACCGCTCTCGTCGGCGGTTAATGCTCACGAGTGGCGAGGCGGGCCGCCTTCCTCCCCCTCCCGCGCTCCCCCGCGCGGTCAAGGCGGCGCCTCGCCACTCGCGAGGCTTCCCCGGGGCAAATCCTCGGAGCCGCGGTCGCGGGCGAAGCGGAAGGCCCGCGCCCGCGGCTGTTTTCCTCCGGTGGTGGCACCCGCGCACTCGACGACGGTCAACCCCCACGTGACCGTGTCGCCTCCCCCGCGAGGTGCTACCCGTGAGCGCCGGGGCGACCCGAAAGTGGTCTGGGCCACAGTTTCCGTGCTCATCGGTAAGGTACTCCCGCCCGGTACCAGTCGACCCCGGGCTTGAGCTGCATTTAAGGCAGATGCGCCGTCCGGGTGACGGCGGGATCGGCGGGCTAGCCGCGAAGCCCTTCGACGGTCGCGAAGCCGTCACTGACCGTCACGCTCGTCCCGCGGCGCGCGGACGAGTCGACAAACCGCTGCAGCGCTTCGTCGGCCTCGGCTCCGGTCAACGGTACGCATTCGTTGTCTTCGCCGCGGCGAATCGGCACTAATTCGACCCGTATCTGCTCGCCGACGACGCACCCGGCGAGCAGGCCGTCGCGGTGCCGGTCGCGCATGGCGGGCCAGTCGAAGACGAGATTGCCCAGGCTGTAGAGGATCGGCCGGCCGCGATACACCTCGACCGGCTGCACGGTGTGCGGCCCGTGCCCGACGACCAGGTCGGCGCCGGCGTCGATGATCGCGTGCGCGTAGGTCACCTGGTATTCGGTCAGCTCTTCGCCGGGCAGGCCCCAATGCATCGACACCACGACGTGGTCGGCCTCGGTGCGGGCGCGGCGGATGTCGGCGAGCAGCAGTTCCAGGTCGCGGCGGACCGGCGTGGTGTGCACGATCGGCGGCCGGCCCGGGACGTCCAGGACGCGCGGATCCGGTTGGTACGACGTGTAAGCGCCCGCCACGGCGACGCCTGGCGAGTCTTCCGTCGCTTCCTGCCCGACGGGCCAGCACAGCGACGTGTAGGCGAGGAACGCGATCCGGCCGCCAGGGCGTTCGAGTATGGCCGGTGCGTGCGCTTCGGCGAGGTTCGCGCCCGCGCCGCAATGCGCGATCCCGGCGCGGTCCAGCACGGCGAGGCTCGCCATCGCCGCGGCCGGCGGGTAGGTGACGTTGTTGGCCACCGACACCACGTCGATCTCGGCGGCGGTCAGCGCGGCGACCATCTCCGGCGGCGAGTGCCGCCAGTTCGGCTTGTGCGGGATGTCCATGCCGGTCGAGCCGGACAGCGGTCCCTCGAGATTCACGAACCGCACGTCAGCGCCGGTGAGCAGCGAGCTCAGCGGGTGGAACGCCGTTTCCGGGTTCGCCCGGCCCTGCAGGTTGACGTCTCCGCCGAGTACGAGCGTGATCATTGCGTCAACCCGTCCAAAGGAGGAAATCCCTCCAGCTCGTTACGAATCGTTGCTCTTTCGTCTTCCTCTGCTTCGCTTGTTCGGGGGACGATGCCTCGACCGTTGACATGCAGAGGGGACTCAGGGTGACCATATCCCGTCGTCCCGCCGGGGGCCGCAGCGCCGGTGGGGCAAGACTGACCAGAGGCGCGATGGTGGCCTCGGCCGCTGCTCTCGCGTTGGGCGGACTGGCCGCGCCCGCTTCGGCGGCGCCGAGCGCGGACGCCCTGATCGCCGAGGTCTACGGCGGTGGCGGCAATTCCGGCGCCACGCTGACCAACGACTTCATCGAGCTGGCCAACCACGGCGGCGCGCCGGTCGCGCTCGACGGGTACAGCGTCCAGTACCTGCCTGCTTCGGCGAGCGCATCGAGCAAGTGGCAGGTCACGCCGCTCGCCGGGGCGGTCGCGCCGAAGGGCCGCTACCTCGTCGCGGAGGGGAAGGGGAACGGCGGCACGGTCGCGCTGCCGACGCCCGACGCGACTGGCGGCATCGCGATGTCCGCGACTGCCGGCACCGTCGCGCTCGTGTCCGACAGCGCGCCGCTGACCTGCAAGACCGCCGCCGACTGCCTGGCCGACAGCCGTGTCAAGGACCTCGTCGGTTTCGGCGATGCCGTTGTCCGCGAAGGAACCCCGGCCGCCGCGGCATCCAACACGACATCCGTCGCGCGGGCGGCGACGCTCGCCGACACCGACAACAACAGCGCGGACTTCACCGTCGGCGACCCGACGCCCACCAACACCAAGGGCGAGACCCCCGGCACCCAGCCGGGCGAACCCGGGGTGCCGGCGAAGATCCACGACATCCAGGGCACCACGCGGATTTCGCCGTTCAAGGACAAGCAGGTCGAGGACGTCACCGGCATCGTCACCGCGGTGCGGAGCTTCGGCTCGGCGCGCGGGTTCTGGATCACCGACCCGCATCCGGACAGCGACCCGCGCACCAGCGAGGGCCTGTTCGTGTTCACCGGATCGACCGCCCCGGACGTGGCGGTCGGCGACGCGATCACCGCGAAGGGCAAGGTCAAGGAGTACTACCCGGACGCGCCCGCGACCTCGAACTACCAGTCGCTGACCGAGCTGACCAGTGCACAGTGGACGGTCGACTCGCAGGGGAATCCGCTGCCCGCGCCGACGGTGCTGACACCGGACCAGGTGCCGGACGTGCTGGCCCCCAACGCGGGCGGCAACATCGAGCCGCTGCCGCTGGAGCCGGCGAAGTACGCGCTGGACTTCTGGGAGTCGCACGAAAGCGAGACCGTCCAGGTTTCCGACGCGCGCGTGGTCGGCCCGAGCAACAAGTACGGCGAGCTGTACGTGACCACGAAACCGCAGCAGAACCAGACTCCGCGCGGCGGCACTGTTTACCTCGGCTACGACAAGATCAACACTGGCGTGCTGAAGGTCCAGTCGATCATCCCGTCCGCGCAGCAGGCGGCTCCGAAGGTCAACACCGGAGACGTGCTTACCGGGGTCACCTCCGGTCCGGTCGAGTACAGCAACTACGGCGGGTACACGCTGTTCGCGTCCAAGCTGGGCGCGGCCAAGGACAACAAGCTGCAGAAGGAAACCACGCGCAAGCAGCGTCCGGGCGAGCTTTCGGTGGCGACCTACAACGTCGAGAACCTCGCACCGTCCGATTCGGACACCAAGTACGCGCAGCTCGCGCACGGCATCGTCGACAACCTCGCGACGCCGGACATCGTCACCCTGGAAGAAATCCAGGACAACAGCGGGGCGACCGACGACGGCACGGTCGACGCCGACGCGACTCTGAAGAAGTTCACCGACGCGGTCGTGGCCGCGGGCGGCCCGCAGTACCAGTGGCGGCAGATCAACCCGGTGAACGACGAGGACGGCGGACAGCCGGGCGGCAACATCCGCGTCGGCTTCCTGTTCAACCCGGCCCGGGTGTCCTTTGTGGATCGTCCGGGTGGCGGCCCGACCTCTTCGGTGGGCGTGGTTTCCGAGCACGGCAAGGCACACCTGACGCAGTCGCCGGGCCGGGTCGACCCGGGCAACGAGGCGTGGGAGGACAGCCGCAAGCCGCTGGCCGGGGAGTTCGTGTTCCGCGGCCGCACCGTTTTCGTGCTGGCCAACCACTTCAACTCGAAGGGCGGCGACCAGCCGACGCACGGCCGTTACCAGCCGCCGACGCGCAGCTCCGAGGTGCAGCGGCAGAAGCAGGCGACCGTGCTGCAGGGCTTTGTGGCGCAGCTGCTCAACGCGGACCCGCGGGCGAACGTCGTGGTGGCCGGCGACCTGAACGACTACCAGTTCTCGCCCGCGCTGGCGAAGCTGACGGCGGGCGGGTTGCTGAAGGACCTGATCTCGACGCTGCCGCCGGCCGAGCGCTACAGCTACGTGTTCGAGGGGCAGTCGCAGGTGCTCGACCACATCCTGGCCTCGGCCGCTCCGCGCGGCGTGGACTACGACGTGGTGCATGTCAACGCCGAGTTCGCGGACCAGGCGAGCGACCACGACCCGCAGGTGGTGCGGTTCCGTCCGTCGGCGGGGAATCCGTTCGCGGACTTCGCCAACGACCTGCTCGACCAGTTCGACCGGTTGCTGCAGCGCACGGCGTAGCTGATTGTCCGTGAGGGGAACCGCCGGGTTCCCCTCACGGCTTTTCGCCTTCGATCAGGTCGAGATCGCGCACGCAGAAGCCGTGGTGCTCGAAGGTCTCGTTGAGCACCGTGCCAAGACATCGCCGCACGGAGCGGCCGCGGGCGTACGGCGGCCAGACATCGTCTTCGGGCACCGGCGCTGGCGCTGCGAGCTCTGCCGCGGTGACTTCGTCGAGCCAAGCCTCCAGTTCGGCGGTCTGCGCGGCGCGCACTCGCACGATCTCGTCGAGAGACGGGTCGAGCGAGAGGTCCAGCCCGTGCGCTTCCCGGTAGGGCTCGACGTCCGGTCCGATGCCCATCGGCGTGAACAGCTCCGTCGAGCCAAGACAGCAGCGACGGAACCACGAGTCGTGGACGAAGACCAGATGGCGCAACGTCTGCGCGGCTGACCACTCGTCGTTCACCCTGCGGCTCTCGATGCCGGGGGCGCGGCGGATTCGTTCGATCGTGGCGGCCCAGCCGGCGTGCAGCTGCCGTGCTGCTTCGCGCAGGTCGGCGAGGTCATCGGAGCGGATCAGCACCCGCACCGGATACCGCCGGTCCAGCTCCGCCTCGACGTACTCGGTCACCTCGACCCCGTTCACCACGAGGTTGGTGACGAGCCCGTCGATCACGGCGTCTTGCATGACGACGCCGATCAGGCGCGCCCCGGTCAGATCGCACTCGCGGAACTCCGCGCCGTGCAGGTCCTCGTCGACATATCTTGGCATGCTTCGCATGCTAGGACCGACCACCGACAAAACTGGCTCGCCGGCGAAAACCAGGTCAGCGTTTAGCCCGCCACCCCAGCCCCAGCACCGCCTGGACCAGCTCCTGGTAACTCGGCTTGACTTCTTCCAGATACCGTTCCAAATACTGCGGACGCGCGGTGGTGACCGGCTGCGGATCGTCCAGCACCTCGACGAAACTCAGCCGGGACACGTTGTGCAGCGCCATCTTCCACCAGCGGTTCGCGCGTTCGCGGGTCTTCTCCTCCTGATCGCGCGCGGCGGCGACCGCGGCGTGCGCGTCCGCCAGCAGCCGTTCGATTTCTTCCGCTCGGGCCAGTTCCCACGCGCGCAGGTTGTCCGCCGAACCGCGGGCCCGGCCGACGATTTCCTTGTACCGCATGGCGGGGCTGGGGGTTCCCTCGGTCACGGCATGCCTCCCGCGGTCGGCTCGGTTTCCGGGCGCTGGAACGGAATGATGACTTCCGGCGCCCCGTGCGTGGTGCGGTCGAAGAACAAGGCCCGGCCTGGCCGCGGCGACCAGTGCACGACCTGGCCCGCGGCGAACGGCGACAGTTCGTTGCCCTGGACGTCCAGGGCGGCCCAGGTGCCGATGTCGTCCGTGCCGCCGAAGCCGAGGGTGTCCTTGAGCCGCGCGACGCTGCGCCACCATCCGATGAGGTGCACGCCGTGGGACGGACCGTTTTTCAGCAGCGTCCGCAGATGGTCGAGGCCGCTCTTCAGCTGCCCGACGGCTTTGGCTTCCAACGACGGCAGCGCCGCGTCCACCCCGTACAGCAGGAGAATGCGCGGCATCGTCGTGTCGAGCGATTCGACGATGGTCTCCAGTTCGGCGGACAGGTTGTCGGTCAGCGTCGCGAGATGTCCATCGGCGACTAGCCGGTCCTTGAGATCCAGGACGGCGGACGAACTCGCTTCGATCGGGCAATGCAGCAGGAACTCGACCTCGCCTTCCTTCATCTGCTTGGAAAGCGAACGCGCAGCGGAGTCCATAATGGACAGCGCCTCCGCGGTCGCGCCGCCGAGCACCGCGACGTTCCGGCCGGGTACGCGAGGCAACTCCACCCCGCAGGCGGCCTCGGTGACGTCGATCGACTGGCCAAGGATCGCTCGCGGCTGAGGGCTCGGCTTGAGTTCCAGATAGGCCGGGAACTGTTCCAGGATTGGCGAATGCGCACCGTCGAACAGGCGGGGCCGGGTGAATCGGCCGGCGTAGAGTTCCCAGAGTTTCTGCTGCAGGTTAACGAATACGTTGCGCGTGCTCGCGTCCGGGACATGCGCGAGCTGGTTGCCGTGCGCGACCCCGGAATCGTGGTTGATCACCGCGTGCCACTTCGGTGCGGAGACGGCCGCGTTGTTCGTCTCCGCGAGCACCCGCCGCGCCTTCGGCATCGCGATCCGCAGCGTGCACTGTTCGAACACCGCGGGCTTGCCCCAGAACGCCTCGATCCCCGCGACGTCCTGGCTGGCCAGCACCAGGTGAATGCCTTGGGATCGACCCCGGCGCGCGATGTCTTCCAGCAATTGCGTGGCCTGCGCGGTCACCTGGTCGCGTCCGGCGAACAGGTACTGGAATTCGTCGATCACCGCGACGATCCGCGGCCAGTGCCCGCCCGGATCCTGTTCCCGCAGGTCGGCCAGGTTCGTGACCTCGTGTTCCTTGGCCGCGGCGGAACGGCGGCGCAATTCGTCGGCGAGGAAACGCAGCAGCGCCAACCCGAATTCGCGGTCGGTGTTGACGTTGACCCCGACCAGTTTCGCGTGCGGCAGCCAGCTGGAGTCCTTGCGCCCGGGCGCGAGACCGGCGAACGAGACGCCTTCCTTGAAGTCCAGCAGATACAACGCCAGCTCGTCGGGCGAGTAACGCGCGGCGAGACTGCCCAGCAACGCGTACAGGAAATTCGTTTTCCCCGAACCGCTCGGTCCGCCGATGAGCGCGTGCGGGCTCGCGTCGCCGATCACCACTTCGACGGCTTCGCCCTCGTGGAACCCGATCGGCGCGCGCAGCTCGCGCGCGGAACTCTCCTGGCCGATCTCGGCGGGCATCAGGTCGGCGAACGACCGCGGGCCGCCCTGTTTGGCGATCAGCGCTTCGGCGATCCGGTTCGCCGCGCGGATGACCTGCCCGGACGGCAGCGGCGGATCCAGGTCCACCACCAGGTCGCTGCCGGTCATGCTGCTGACCGCGCGGCGTTCGTCCAGCAGGCTGAGCGTTTCGATCGACGCGCTCACCGCGGTGGGCACGTCCACCAGGATCAGGCAGATCCCGGCCGCGAGCGCGCCGCTGGCCACGCGTTTGAGGTCGCGCGCGCGTTCCGCGTCGAGGGTTTCTCCGTTGCCGTACAGCACCGCGATCCGATACGGCTCCAGGCGCTGCCCGGTGGCTTTTCGCAGTTCCCGCAACGAGGTGTGGCCCGCCTGCATGCCGGTGGCGTGGATCCGGCGGATGTGCCCGGCGAGTTCGTCGAGCAGATCCTCCAGCCGCGTCGGGTCGTACAGCGACAGCGCGCTCGTGCGGCTGAGCGGGTACAGGTCCGGCAGGATCGCGGTGAGCTGCCCGACGTCCCACAGGTGGATTTTCACCGCGCCGGGCTCGAACGCCGACAGCACGCGCATCAGCAGGCCCTGCACGATCCCGTCCACCACCGGCCGCGTTTTCGGCGCGGACGTGATGGCCAGGTGCGATTCGTCCAGCAACGGCACGGCGACGTCGAACGTGCGCGAGATGTCGCGGCCGGCCGCGGTGGCCGAGCCGACCCGCCACAGCCCGGGCGCGGTGACGCCGGGATTCGTGCCGACGCGGCCGAGCCATTCGCTCGGCGGCCGTCCGGCCGGGCCCGGCGCGTGCGCGGCGACGAGGTCGCGCAGCTCGCCGGGCCCGGCGCTCCAGTCGGTGTAGAAGGCGGCGCGGGTGCCGCCGAGCGCGGCGAACACCTCGTGCGCCGCCGGATGCCGGGCCCACTCCGTCTGCTGGGCCGGATCGGCGTGGTCCATGCCGACCCGGACGATCTCCTGTTCCAGCGTCAGCCGCGCCACCTCGGCCTCGGCCATTTCGCGCGCGCCGGCCGCGGCCCCGAGCACGAGCCCGATCTGGTGCCGGACCCGGTCGAGGGCGGTTTGCACACGATTGCGTTGCTCGGCTGCCTTGCTGGCCATCTCATCCCTACAGGCGTGACTGGTATCCGCCCACTAAATCGTCGGCGGCGGCTAAACGGGTGAGGAGATGCTCGAGCGCCTCGTCGGCCTGCGCCAATTGCCCGGGCAGCCACGGATCTGCCTTGGCCTGCGCGTCGACGAGTGCGCGCCGGGCGTCGCCGAGCAGAGTCCTCGCCCGCTCGGCGTGCGCCCGTCCGTCGCCGACCCCCGCTCGCGCGGCGGTGAGCAACTGGTGGATTTCGGCGAGCCCGGACATCGGCGTTAAAGCCGCGCCGAGTAGGAATCGGCCGACGAGATGCCGGCCTGGATGGTGCTCTGCATCCCGGTGATTCCCTGCAGCGCCTCGGCGAGCAGGCCGTGCGCCTGGTTCACCTCGTGCTGGCTGCTGCCCTGGGTGGCTTGGGACAGCGACAGCTGTGCTTCTTCGAGCGCCTGCGCTGCCTGCTGCAGCGCGGCGATGCTCGCGGACGCCTTCTCGTTCGCGAGCGCGATACCAGCGCGGATCTCTTCCACTCCGGCCATGGGGGCGGGCTCCTCGGTACGTCAGGGGCTGGAACGACCACGTACAAACTTAGCGTGATCAAGTGTTTTCGGTAAGTAAGTGGGAACGGGAGAATCGACAAAGCCCCGGACGCGATCGGCAGTCCGGGGCCTGTCGGGCGACTGGCCAGTGGTGCGCACGCGGGGCCCGAAACCCGCGTTCCAGCCTGGTGACCTGCGGGTTCTCGTGGCGCGTGCGACGGCCGACGCCCAGGTCAAAACGGTATTCGTGACACCGGGGAACCTCTCCGGACGGCTGCGATGAAGTCTGCGGCGAAGCCTAGCGGGTAGGGCCGTTCGGCCGATCCCAGCCCCTGCCGCCGGTCGCGGGCAGCGACCGCCCGCCGCCCGGTTCAGCGAGCGCCGGCCGGATTCGGGTCGTCGCCGAGGTACGTGCCGTAGCCCTCGACGACGAGCGGGCCGTCGAAGACCAGGACCTCGTTGACCAGCCCGCCCTTCTGGTTGCGGTAGTTGATGACGAGCGCGTCCAGCCCGGCGTAGACGCCGAGGACCTCGAAGCGGAGATCGGGAATCCGGCGCAGCCCCTCGGCCCAGTACGCGCGCAGCGCCTCCTTGCCGCGGATCACCCCGTCGCCGCCGATCACCTGGACCGCGACCGGGGACCGGAAGGTCACGTCGTCGGCGAAGTGGGTCATCAGGGCGTCGAGGTCGTGGGCGTTCCAGGCCTTGGCCCAGTGGTCGGCGAATTCTTGAGCTGCGCGGTGGTCCATGCCTGGATTGTGCCAGCGGATTATCGTTGCCAGCCAAGGGATTTGCCGCGGAACGCCGAAGGTCCCGGCCTCTGAGAAGCCGGGACCTTCGGATTACCGCTGCGGAGGATACAGGATTCGAACCTGCGAGGGCGTGAACCCAACACGCTTTCCAAGTCTGCTCGTGGGTGTTCACTGGGGGCCCCGGATTGCGGAGGTGCAGGTCAGCGCGCCGTCCGCCGGTCGGGGGACCTGGGTGAACCGGGGCGAATGAGACTAGAAATGAGACTAGGCCCAAAGCCGAGGTTGGCTCCTGTTGGTGTTGTCAGGTCAGTCCGGTGAGGGTGAGGTTGAGTGCGTCGGTGAGGTTGGTGCGGTCGCCGGGGCACATGACGGCTTCTTGACCGCCGCTGCCGTCGGTGCTGGTGAAGGCGAGGACGCGTCCGGTTCGGGCGAGGTCGTAGACGGTGAGCGGCGTGCTGCGGGTGCGGTCGCTGCCCTTGCGTGTGGCTGCGTAGAGCTTGTGTACGCCGATGCGTTCGGTGCGGGTGAGGTGGCGGATCTGGTCGGCGTGCCCGGAGGCTTCCGAGAGCGGGTCCGCGTCGCGGCCGTCGAGGTAGGCCATGGGCACGCGGAGGCGGCCGATCCTGGCCGGGCCGTAGTCGGGCAGGGTTGCGGCCAGGCTGGCTGCCAGCTCGTGGGGCGGGATCGGGTCGAGCTGGATCGAGCGGTGGTCGGTGATCAGCCGGACGGCGTTGCGGCCTGCGGAGGCGACGAGCACGGCGCCGTTGTCGCCAGGGCGGTTGGGGAACGCGGACCAGGAGTACAGCTCCCTTTCCGGTGCTGCGAGCAGTTCCAGCGTGGCCCGGAACGGCGCGGTCAGCCGCCCGTCCGGTGTCGCCAGCCGCACGCTCTCGAACCGGGACAGCGTGCGCTGCTCCAGTTCGCGCGAGAAGTCCGCGGTCGCGTAGGTGGTGTCCGGGTCGATCACCGCTGGGAGCGTGCCCTCGCCGAGATGGTTCCACGCGACGAAGAACGCCGGGCGCGGGATGCGCACCGGTCTGTCGAGGATCGTCATCGTGGTGTCTCAGCCGCCGATGGTCGGGGGCGTGGGCGGGAGCCCGGTGCGCGGGTCGCGCAACCGTCCGTCCTCGTCGTCGGTGATGTCGAACGCGGAATCGTCCTCCAGCCCGTAGCGGCGCTGGTGCTCCTTGTCCTCCTCGCCCTTGCCCTTGCCGCCTCCGGCACCCATGCCGCCCATGCCTGCCGACCCCTTGGCCCCGGCCGCGCCCCGGGCTGCCGCAGCGTTGGCACCACCACGTCCCGCCGCCTGTTCGCCCGCACCAGACCCAGTCCCGGAGCCCGCGCCGATGCCCGCGGAACCGCCTGCCCGGCCGCCCAGGCTCCCGCCCGAACCGCCTCCCGGAGAGCCGCCGCCTGGGCCGAACCCGCCGGTCGGACCGAACCCGCCGACCAGCCCCGGCGACCACGAATTCCCGCCACCAGGCCCGCCACCGACCGGAACCGACGGCGAGGGACCCCAACCTGGCCCCACTGTCCGGCCCGGGTCCGGCGGCGTCCACCCGGCCGTGGTCGTGCCGTCGCCTGTCCCGGGTCCGGTCCCAACCGGATGGTTCGGCGGCTGGTAGGTCGGTGGGTGGCTGCTCGAACCGGGAGAGACCGCGGTACCGCCGGGATAGCTCGGCGTGAACGCGCTCGACGGGCCGCCGCCCGTGCTCGCAGGACCGAATCCGGACCGGGAGTGGCCGTTGGGTCCGTGCCCGTCGTCCGGGCCGCCCGTCTTGTCCGTGCCGGGCTGGGAGAGGGTCACGTCACCGTCGAACCCGCTGAGCTGGCCGTAGTCGGTCTTGAGGCTTTGCCCNNGCTTTGCCCGCTGGTCTGGGCGTGCTGGGTGTACCCGTGGTACTTGTCGAGGTTGTCCTGGGCTGTCTTGTTGTACTGGTTGATCTGGTCCTCGGTGTCGGTGTTCCACCAGGTCGCCTCGTCCCAGAGGTTCTTGTGCGGCGGAGCACCCGGCATCGGCTGCAAGCTCTGCTTCATCGCGTCGAACCCGTGCGCGAGATCGGTCAGGTTCTGCCCGTTGCCGGTGTAAGTCTGCGCGGCGGCCGTGGTCGCGTCGGCGAACGGCTTGATCCGCGCCTGCGCGGCATCGGCACCGCCGCCAGTCCACGCCGCTTCGAGACCGGCGCTCAACTGCTGCACCCAGGCACCAGCCTGGTCATGTTTGCCCGCCAAACCAGTGGCCCGCTGGGCACCCTGGTGCCAGCTTTGCGCGCCCTGGCTGGCCAGGACCTTCGCCACCAGCTCCGGTGCCGGGACCGCCTGGTCGCCGAGGTTGCCGTGGTAGAGGTCGTCGAACCAGTGGCCCACGTCGCTGGCCCGGTCCCCGACCCAATCCGCAGCGTCTTCCAGCGCCCCGCCCACCGCTTTGGCCGCGTCGCCGAGGACTTCGAAAAACCCCATCACGCACCCGCCTTGCGCTTCAGGTTCGAAACCACCGTGTCCGCTACCCGTGCCGACAAATCGCAAGGATCGACCTTGCCCATCTTGGACTCGCCGGGAGTCAATCCCACGTCGACCGTCAGCTCGTCCGAGATGCCCACGCTCACCTGGCATAAACCATTCCGGATGCTGGTCTCGGCGTCGTCTGTCGAAAACGCGATCGCGGGGAACCCCTGAATCGGGGGAAGGACCCGCCACACCTTGGCTCGCGGTTTCGAGTTCTGATACAGCCCGCTGAGCCCGTGGCGCGGCTGCGTCGCGTAGAAGACCGACAACCCGGCGCCGGAGTCGATGTTGGCCCACCTGCACTTGGGGCCGATGCCAGCGAGAGTGTCCGGCTTGCCTTGCGGCACCATGCCGAAGATCTCATCGAGCTGGCCCGAGGTGAGCGCTTCCTGACAGGGCTGCCCGGACAGCACCGACTCGGGCAACGGGTGCTCCACCTTCGGGGCCCCGCTGTGCGGCAGACCCGCCGCAGCCGACGACGACGACGCTGCTGGCGGAGCAGTCGCCGGAGGAGCCGCCGAGCCGCCGGAACAGCCCGCAGCAACCAGCGCGACCGTAGCCGCTCCGAAGACAGTCATGAGCATGCGGCGCGTCATCCTGCGTACCCCCCGCCCTGCTTGCCCGCGTTCTTTACGTCGTCCGTGGCCTGCTCATCCGACGACTCGATGATCCCCAACGCTTGCTCCAGGCGCTTCACCAGCTCATTGGCGTAGGCGAATTCCTGCTTGACCTGGTCCTCGCCCGTGACGAACGCGCCTTTCGGTTCGCCCTCGTTGACCAAGAGCTTGTTGTAGTTGTTGCTGGTCGGCTCGTCGGCCGGAGACGTCAACTGGGTCAGATCATTTGCGTCTTGGCGCATGTCGGCGAAGTGTTCGCGGACGGTTTTGGCCAGTTTGAGCATGGCCTGTGCGTCGTCGCGGCTCATGGTGAATCCCTGGCCGCTCGGCGCGCCGCCCCCGCCCGACGAACCGCCCATCGCGGCGCCGGCCGCGTCCCCGGCGCTGAACGCGTCGCCGATGTTGAAGTACAGCCCGTCGAGCCATCCCGGCTGCTGTGCAGGTTGAGACACTGCGGTTACCCCTCCGATGACCTACGCCCGCCTTGTGGGCAGTTGTCCCGCCTGTGGACACTTGCCTACAGGCACCGTAGCGGACCGGTCACGCTCGGGTGGTCACTTCGCTGGAAAGGGTTCCGTCACTCCGTGCCGTGTTCCCGGGGCAGCAGCTCACTATGACGTCGAGTCATCGCCTCGTACTCGACCCAGGCTCGGGAATTGTCCGGCCCGCCAGCTGCCATCATCTCGTCGTAGGCGAGGGCCTGCGCGGCCATCACATCGGCCACCTGCCCCATCGTCTGCCGCATGCGGACCGCATCGGCACGCATGTCGGCCGGGTACGGTGCGCCGCACTTGGCCATCATGTCGAACAGGCCGATCAACCTGGCTTGCGAGTCGACGGCCTGCCGCGCCCACAGCGAGTGCTGGCGGTAGTAGTCGCCGTACCCCAGTTCCGCGCCGTCTCCGGAATCGCTTGGTCGGTCCATTCCTCCACGCTAGCGTTCTCCGGTCAGCTCTGACGACGGTTCGTGGCGTTGGGCGGCACCTCGCCCGCGAGGAACGCACGCACTTGCTCGACCGCCACTTCGTAGCACAGCGCGTTCGTTCCGGGGACGGTGCGCGCCGAGTGGGGGCTGATGATGACCCCGTGGCAGCTCCACAGCGGGTGGTCGGCTGGCAGGGGCTCCGGTTCCGTGACGTCGAGCGCAGCGCGGAGCCGCCCCGACTGGACTTCCGACACAAGGGCATCCGTGTCCACGATCTTGCCGCGCCCCGCGTTGACGAGGAGAGCCCCATCATCCATCGCGGCCAGGAAGCTCTTGTCGACCAGGTTCAACGTGCTGTCATTGAGCGGTGCCGTGATTACCACGATCTGATGGCCGCCGATCAGGTCCGGAAGCTCGGCGACGCCGTGCACCCCCGGGCGTGACTTGCTTGCCACCAGCGTCGGACGTGCCCCGAACGCCTCGAATAGCTTCGCCGCGGCGTTGCCGATGGCACCTGCGCCGATGACCAGGACCCTCTTGCCTCGAAGTGTGTCCGCGTCGAATCGACGGTGCGCCCAAACGTGTTCGTCCTGAAAGCGTACGAGAGCGGGCCATTGCCTGTACTGGGCGAGCGCCGCGGAGATGATCCACTCGGACACGGGTGCGGCATGCCCGCCCCGGGCACTTGCCAGCGTGACCCTCGCAGGTACGGCCGCTTCCCACTCGTCGGTCCCCGCCGACAGAAGTTGCACCATCTTCAAGCGCGGCATTTGCGCCATGAGTGGCATTGGCCGGGGTGTGCCCCGATACGGCGGCACGAATATGTCGGCCAGTCGTTGGTTGTCGTCCAGCTCCGTGGCAGTGGGGTCGTACGGCACGACCTCGACAGATTCGAGTTGGCCGAACAACTGGTGCCCGACCAGGTCATCGGTTTCGACACTGACGAGAACTTTAGTCATCGGTTATCTTGGCTTTCTGATAGAACTTGCGAAATCAGGTTGGCTGCTTGTTCTTGAAGAGGGCTGCTGGACGCCGAGTTGTCGATTACGACGTGCGGCACGGGTGGCCGTAAATCCAAGTTGATTCCGGATATGTACTCGTCCCAGTTTGCAAGCTTGTGCGCGTCGCGAGCCGCCCCTCGGTGACGCACGTACGTGTGCATGGTCTCCGCGTCGCAGAAAACCCAGACAAACGTCGGTGTCGCACCCATGCTTTGGCATGTTGCCTGCATCCTACTAACCCACGCGGAATCTGAGAACTCACGAATAAACGGCGCAGTGACAATGGCACTGTTTCCGCATTGCACGTTCTCGGTCATTGCACTAGAAAGTGCCTCATATTCGCGGGGGCGGATCTTATCGACGTATACCGTCGATTCCCGGTCATTCGGCGACTCGCCCAGCAGCTCTAGGGCGGCCTCGACCACTGGCCGGGTGAGGGTGTCCTTGTCCAGCATCGGCCAGCCGGTGCCACGGGCGATAACGCGCCCGAGTTCCGTCTTGCCGCTGCCCGCATAGCCGCCGACAAAGATCACGCGTGGCGACGTCGGCTTCGGGAGCGCCGCCGACGTTACATGCGGCGCGTGGACCACCCTGCCAGCGCGAGGCTTGCTCACCACAAGACCTTCCTTGATCAGGGCATCCATCGCCTCATTGATGGTGAACGGGCTCACGTTCCACTCCGCCGCAAGCTCACGTGTCGACGGGAGCTGCTGACCATCGCGGAGACGCCCAGCTTCGATGTCGTTGCGGATGTTGCGGGCTACCTGCTGGTGCAACGGTTCCGAACGCTGCACTCCCGAGCGTGGCCGTGACATGTCTGGCGGCTCCCTAATGGCAGTGAACGGCAGATCATCTGATTTGCCGACGCGGCAGACAATACCATCTGTTTGGTTGCGTTGTCGCTGGTCAAGATCACATTGGTGCTCCATTCGGGTGAAACCAGTTGGTTGGCCTGCATATCAACTGTTAGCTTCGTGGTGTTCCACAGCACACCAACCGAGAGGGACCCACGATGAGGACCGCACGAGCCATCACCCGCGAAGCTCAGGCCGTCGTTGACGGGTTGGGTGAGGGTGTTTCCGCAATTGAGGGCTACTGCCCTGACGGCTTGGACGAGTCGGCTATCGACGCGCTGATCGCGTCGGTCGATGCGGAGCTGGCCGCCACCGAGGACGCCGCGGCCGTCCGGGTGCAGCACTCGTTCACCGACGTCCGCCGGGCGCACCGGATCCGTCGCCGGGTCGAGGGCGTGACGTTGCGGACGGTGCCGGGCCGGTTCGAGGCCGCCGCCGGTGAGCCGATGGGGGAGGCCGCGTAATGGCCGACCTGCGCTCGTTGACCAGCTCATTTGACCCCGGCGCGGCGGCTCACTCCGCCAAGAACGCGCCTGCCGCGCCGGGTCTCGCCAACCAGCCTTCTGA
>NZ_ASXG01000014.1 GCF_000411975.1 Amycolatopsis orientalis DSM 43388 | reverse complement strand
CGCCGGTTCGCGGGGCGGGCGTGGCTTGCGTGCCGTGGCGGGTTCGCCGGTTCGCGGGGCGGGTCTGGCTTGCTTGCCATGGCGTGCCTGGCGGCCGCGGGGTGGGCGTGCCTGCTTGCCGTGGCGGGCCTCGCGGTTTGCAGGGTGGGCCTGGCTTGCTCGCCGTGGCACGGCTGGCGCCTCGCGGGAGTGGGCCTGGCTTGCTCGCGGCGGCGTGCCTGCCGTTCGCGAAGGTCAGCCTGCTCATCGTCGTCGTCGGGTGCCTGCCTGCTCGACGTGACTGGCCTGTCAGCCCCGGAAGTCTGGCTTCCGCTGACGACCTGCCGACCCGACTGCACGAACTCGGCTTGGCCGATTCGACCAGCGGAGACGGGCTCTCCTCAAGGCGCCTATGTGCCCGCCAGTGGGCTTGCCTGCTCGAAGGGCGGGCCTGCCGAGTTGACAGAGGTGAGCATGGTTAACGGAGGTGAGCATGCTCGTTCGCGGTGGCGTGCCCGCCTGCCCGCAGGTGGCGTGCCTGCTCGTTCGCTCGCTACGGGTCTGCACTCCGGACGCATCGACTCCACACGCGCGGGGTTGCGGGCGTATTCAGTTGTGGTTGGGCGATAGGCGGTCCCTCCTTGGCTGACGAGTCCGATCGTGATGACGGGACGAACCCGGCGGCTAGGCCTCGGCGACGGGTCTCCCGCACAGTCGTCGCGATTCCCGTTCCGGACAGCGTGCCCTCACCGCGCGCAGGCGAGACCACACCGACCAATGCGCTGGCCAACGCACTGGGAGAGAAAGGGAATCGCAACGGCCGCTGCGAGAAAGCTCGCGGGCTCACGTCACTTGAGATGTACTGCTTTGATGAACTCAACGTTAGCAGGGCCCGCGCCCGGACCGCATCACTCGATCGGCTCGTCCCCGCGAACAAGGCGATTCCCGTTGCCCAGCAAGAACTTCCCGGAAGGACAACAATGATCACCGGCTCACACGTAATCCTCTACAGCAAGGACGCGGCAGCAGATCGAGAGTTCCTCAAGGACGTCCTAGAACTGGGACACGTCGACGCAGGCGACGGCTGGCTCATTTTCCGCCTGCCCCCAACGGAACTGGCAGTGCATCCCACGGAGGGAGCGCCGCAACAGGAGTTCTATCTGATGTGCGACAACCTAGCCGAAACAGTCCGCCAGCTGACCGCGAAAGGAGCCGAAGTGGACGGCGAGCCGACGACCGCATCCTGGGGCACCCGAGTGTCGCTCCGCCTTCCCAGCGGCAGCCTTCTCCCGCTGTACCAGCCACGACACCCGACGGCGCACAGCTGAAAAACCCCCAGCGCCGCCAGAAAAGCGGCACCAGGGGTTTCCAGCGAAAAGAACGAACCGTCAGACCGGCCCAGCACCACCGAGCACGTTGGTGGACGCGCCGGCGACGAGCCCCGCCTGCTTGGTGCCCTCGTCCGTCTCGATGTGCTTCTTGCTGCGGCGGTTGCGGCGTTCCAGGTACGTCGCGAGCGCGGTCAGCAGGAGGCACATCGCGATGTAGATCGCGGCGGCCACGAGGGTCGACGGGACGATCGGGCGGCCGAACGCGCCCTGGCTGCCGATGTAGCGGGCGTAGTAGAGCAGCTCCGGGTACGTCACGAGGAAGCCGAGCGCGGTGTCCTTGAGCAGCACCACCAGCTGGCTGATGATCGTCGGCAGCATCGCGCGCAGCGCCTGCGGCAGCAGGACCGTGAACATCACCTGGGTCTTGCGCATGCCGAGCGCGTACGCGGCTTCGCTCTGGCCCTTCGGCAGCGCCAGGATGCCCGCGCGGAACACCTCCGCGAGCACCGAGCCGTTGTAAAGCGTCAGGCCGAGGACGACCGCGAACAGCGGCGACGTGTCGACGCCGAGGGTCGGGAGGCCGTAGTAGAACAGGAACATCAGGATCAGCAGCGGGATCGCGCGGAAGAACTCCACGACGAACGTGCAGATCCCGCGCACCCACGTGTGATCGGAGAGCCGTCCGGCGGCGAACAGCGCGCCGAACACGATGGCCAGCACCGCGCCCAGCGCGAAGGCCTTCACGGTCGCCAGGACGGCGCTCGCGAGGTCACTCTGCACCTGGGAGTACTGCAGCCACTCCCACTTCCGGCCGGTGAACTGGCCGCTGTCGACGAAGCGGTAGATCACGAACGCGATCAGCGCCGCGACCACGACGATGCCCAGCGCCGCGTAGATCCGGTGCCGCATCCGTGCTTTCGGGCCCGGAGTGTCGAAAAGAACCGTGCTCATCGGGCCACGCTCCAGCGCTTCTCCAGGCTGCGCTGCACGAGCGACAGCACCGACACGAGGATGATGAAGCCGAGTGCCACCCACAGCAGCGCGATCATCTGGTTGTCGCCGCGTTCGGACACGTACTGCCGGATCGCGCCGGCCTCGGCGACCGAGAACCCGCTGGCGATCGTCGTGTTCTTCAGCAGCGCGATGAGCATGCTGACCAGCGGCGGCACGACCGACCGCAGCGCCTGCGGGAGAACGATGCCGCCGAGGATCTGCCCGGACGACAGACCCAGCGCGCGGCCCGCTTCGGCCTGGCCGAGCGGCAC
The DNA here is from genome assembly GCF_000411975.1 of Amycolatopsis orientalis DSM 43388. Taxonomy (GTDB): domain Bacteria; phylum Actinomycetota; class Actinomycetes; order Mycobacteriales; family Pseudonocardiaceae; genus Amycolatopsis; species Amycolatopsis orientalis_D. The sequence continues at coordinate 82,583 of NZ_ASXG01000014.1, read as the reverse complement.
CGTGTTGATGCCCGAGCGCACAACCTCGCAGATGAACGCGGACGTGTAGATCGTCAGCGCCACCGCGGCGGTCGGGAAGTAGTCGATCTTGACGATGTCGAGCAGCGGGTAGGCGAACACGAGGAACGCGAACACCAGCGTCAGCGGCGTGTTGCGCAGGATGGTGACGTACGTCGTGCCGATCGCGCGCAGCACCGGGACCGGGCTCACCCGCAGCATCGCGAGGATCGTGCCCAGCACCAGGCTGCACGCTCCCGCGATCAGGAACAGTTCGATCGTGGTCAGAAAGAACGGACCGAAGAGGTCCAGATTGTCGAGCAGGACGTCCATGGAGCCTTCCCCGCGTCCGTGTGCCGATAGTGGGTGTGCGGCGGCCGGTGGGCGAAAACTTCGCCCACCGGCCGCCGGAGATCAGGTCAGTACCGCTCGATGGCCGGCGGCGTCGCGGGCGCGCCGGACTTGCCGAGGGTGGCGTCGTAGATCTTCTTCCAGGTGCCGTTGGACTCGGCGGCCTGCAGCAGGTCGTCGATCTTGTCGCGCAGCACCTTGTCGTCCTTGTTCAGGCCGATGCCGTAGGGCTCCTTCGAGAACGGCTTGCCGACGACCTTGAAGCTGTCCGGGTCCTGCGCCGCGTAGCCCTTGAGGATCGCGTCGTCGGTGGTGACCGCGTCGACGTCCTTGGTGGTCAGCTTCTCCACGCACTGCGAGTACTTCTGGAACTCGACGATCTGGTCGGTCAGCTTCTGCTCGCGCACGCGCTGGATCGGGGTCGATCCGGTGACCGAGCAGACCTTCTTGCCCTTCAGCGTGTCCGGCCCGGTGATCGAGTTGTCGTCCTTGCGCACCAGCAGGTCCTGCCCGGCCTGGAAGTACGGGCCGGCGAACGACACGAGCTTCTTGCGCTTGTCGCTGATGGTGTAGGTGCCGACGTAGAGGTCGACCTGGCCGTTGGAGATGGCCTGCTCGCGGGCGGCCGAGTCGACCGTCGTGTACTTGATCTTGTCCTCGCTGAAGCCGAGGCCCGCCGCGACCATCCGGGCGATCTCGATGTCGAAGCCCTGGAACTTGCCGGTCTTCGGGTCCTTCTGGCCCAGCTCGGGCTGGTCGTCCTTGACGCCGATGGTGATGGTGCCGGCGGACTTCATCTTCGCGAACACCGGCGAGCCGTCGAGCTTGACGTCCTTGGCCACCTCGTAGGTCGGCAGCGCGGCGGTGTTCGTGTTGGCGTCCCCGCCGGAACCGGCCGGGGTGCCTTCCTTGCCGCAGGCCGTGAGCAGCAGCCCGCCGGCGAGCAGGGTGGCCGCGAGGGTGCGGATCCTCATGTCAGTCTCTCCAATGTCTGTCCGGGAAACTTCTGTCCGGGAACGTCGGAACCGGTCCGGGCCGATTACAGCCACCCCGGACCCGGGGCGCCGGGGGATTCCCCCGAACGGGTCAGTGGGTCAGGATCTTGCCGAGGAAGTCCTTCGCGCGGTCGGACTTGGGCTTGGTGAAGAACTCCTCCGGCGTCGTGTCCTCGACGATCTCGCCGTCGGCCATGAAGATCACGCGGTCGGCGGCGCGGCGGGCGAAGCCCATCTCGTGCGTGACCACGAGCATGGTCATGCCGTCCTTCGCCAGCCCGGTCATCACGTCGAGCACCTCCTGGACCATTTCCGGGTCCAGCGCCGAGGTCGGCTCGTCGAACAGCATCACCTTGGGCTTCATCGCGAGCGCGCGGGCGATCGCCACGCGCTGCTGCTGGCCGCCGGACAGCTGGGCCGGGTACTTGTCGGCCTGGTTCGCGATGCCGACGCGCTCGAGCAGTTCCATCGCGGTCTTGCGGGCCTCGGCCTGCGCGGTCTTGCGCACCTTGACCGGGGCGAGCATGACGTTCTCGAGGATCGTCTTGTGCGCGAACAGGTTGAACTGCTGGAAGACCATGCCGACGTCGGCGCGCAGCGCGGCGAGCGCCTTGCCCTCGGCGGGCAGCGGCACGCCGTCCACGGCGATCTCGCCGGAGTTGATCGGCTCGAGCCGGTTGATCGCGCGGCACAGCGTCGACTTGCCCGACCCGGACGGCCCGAGCACGACGACGACCTGCCCGCGCGGCACCTCGAGCGTGATCTCGCGCAGCACGTGCAGATCGCCGAAGTACTTGTTCACGGCGGCCGCCTTGATCATCGGCGTCGCCACCTCGGTGGTCATCGTGGCCTCCAGAGCTCCGTTGGTCAGCGACGTCCGCGGAACCGGGGGTTCCGCAACGCTTGCGGAAACCTACTACCGGGACATCTCTTGTAAAGACGGCTTGAGCAATACTTAGGGTTTCAACTACGTATCGGATGCGCGGCCGTCGGCAGCGTTCAGCCTAGTCGGGACTGTGTCGGCCGCCACGCACCGTGTCCGCCGGGCGTGGCGCCTTAGAGTTCCGGCTACCGTGGTCTGGATCACCGGGGAGGAGCAAGCGTGCGCGTGCTGCTGGTGGAAGACGACGACCGGGTCGCCGGAGCGCTCGTGCCCGCGCTGGTCCGCCGCGGCCTCACCATGCAGCGGCTGCCGTCCGGGGCTGGGGTGCTCGACCGGGTCCACGACGTCGACGTGATCCTCCTCGACCTGGGCCTTCCCGACGTCGACGGCGTGGTGCTCTGCCGGCAGATCCGGGCGGTCAGCGACGTCGCGGTGATCGTGGTGTCCGCGCGCGGCGAGGTGAACGACCGAGTGCACGGCCTGCGCGCCGGCGCCGACGACTACCTGGTCAAGCCGTACGACGTGGAGGAGCTGCTCGCGCGGGTCGAAGCCGTGCGGCGCCGCCGCGTGGAACGGCCCGCGCCGTCCGTGCCGGTGGTCGAGGTCGGCGACGTGCGGATCGACCTCTCCCGGCACGAGGTGCTGGTCGCGGGCGAGCCGATCGCGTTGTCCCGCAAGGAGTTCCAGGTGCTCGCGCTGGTCGCGGCGGCGGGCGGCGCGGTATGCTCGCGCGAGCAGGTGCTCAACGAGGTGTGGGGACACCGGGGCGCCGCGGAGAGCCGTTCGCTGGACGTGCACGTCGCCACCCTGCGCACGAAACTCGGCCGCCCGGCGCTGATCGAGACGGTCCGCGGCGTCGGTTACCGGCTGGGCATCCGGCGGGACTGACCGATGCGCGTCCGGCTGCAGGGCATCGTCGTCACGCTCGTGGCGCTGCTCGTGTTCGGCCTCGGCATCCCGCTGGCGCTCAGCATCGCGAGCAGCCTCCAGCAGAAGCTCTTCCTCGACCGGCTCACCGACACCTCGCGGTTCGCCTCGCTCGCCCAGCGTCCGCTGCTCGACAACCAGCTGGGGCTGCTGGAACCCGAACTGCGCCGCTACACCGAGGTGTACGGCGTGAAAGTGATCGTGGTGAACCAGGACGGCGACCCGGTGCTGAGTTCGCTGGGCGGCACCGACGCCGCGCGCGTCGACCGGGACGCGATCCGGGTGCCGGTGAACGAGGCGCTCGCCGCCCGTCCGCCCGAAGCCGGGCCGCTGCTGCTGCCGTGGGCGACGAAACCGCTGGTGCTGGCCGAACCGATCCTCATCGACGGCGAGGTGCGCGGCGCGGTTGTGACGGAATCCGCGACCGATCACGTCCGCACCCAGCTGCTGTGGCAGTGGTTGATGCTGGCCGCGTGCGCGCTGGTCGCGTTCGGGCTCGCCCTGCTCGTCGCGCTGCCGGTGGTGCGCTGGACGCTGCGGCCGGTCCGGCGGCTCGACGAGGCGACGGGCGCGCTGGTCGCGTCGGTGGTCAGCGGCCGAGAGGCGGAGCCGGTGGGGGAGAGCGGCGGTCCGCCGGAGCTGCGGCAGCTGGGGCGGTCGTTCGACCGGATGGCGGCGAGCGTGTCCGAAGCACTGGCCGCGCAGCGCGCGTTCGTCGCGGACGCCTCGCATCAGCTGCGCAATCCGCTGACCGCGCTGAAGATCCGGCTGGGCAATCTCGACGGCCAGGTCGCCGACGACGCCGCGGCCGCCGATCTCGAAGCGGCGCAGGTGGACGCCAAGCGGCTGAACCAGATCCTCGACGAGCTGCTGTCGATGGCCCGCGCGGAATCCGCGGGCGGCGAGCTGGTTTCCGAGGACCTCGCCGAGGTGATCGCCGATCGCGTCGCCGACTGGTCGGTGGTCGGCGCGGCTCGCGAGGTGTCGCTGGAGAGCGCGGTGGACGTCGGCGGTGCGCGGGTGCTCGTGCCGCCGCGCGGGCTGGAGGTCGTGCTCGACGCGTTGCTGGACAACGCGCTCAAGTTCAGCCCGTCCGGCACTTCGGTCGAGGTGGCCGCGAGCGTGGCCGGGGACCGCGTGACGGTCTCGGTCCGCGACCACGGCCCCGGTCTGCGGGAAGACGAACTGGAGCGGGCGGTCGACCGGTTCTGGCGCAGCACGGCGCACCAGAACGTGCCCGGGTCGGGCCTGGGCCTGGCGATCGTGACCGAGATCGTCCGGCATTCCGGCGGCGAGCTGCGGTTGTCCCTTCCCGACGGAGGCGGGCTGCGGGTCGCGATGGACTTCCCGGTCGCGCGCTAGACCTTCTCCGCGCGGTAGTACGCCAGCGCGCCGGGATGCAGCGGCAGCGGTCCGGTCTCGATCCCCGGATGCACGTCGATCGACAGCGCGGCCCGGTTGACCGCCGCGAGCCGCGGCCGGGCGTCGTACAGGCCCTTGGTGAGCGCTTCGGCGACGTCGGCGGACATCGAGGTGGGCACGACCAGGAAGTTCGGCACCACCAGGGTCGTGACCGGGCCGGGCTGGTCGTACGTGCTGCCCGGGATGGTCGCGGTGCCGTACACCGGGCTGAACCGCTGCATGCCCGGCATCAGCGCGGACATGTCGAGCAGCCGCAGGCCGACCTTGCGGTTGTACTCGGTGATGAGCGGCGTCGGCAGTCCGCCGGACCAGAACATCGCGTCGATCTTGCCGCTGGCCAGCGCGGAGAGCGACTCCTCGAGGCTCAGCTGGTTCACCTCGACCGCGCTTCTCAGCCCGGCGACCTGCAGCACCCGGTCGGCGATGTACTCGACGCCCGATTCGGGAGAGCCGACCGCGATGTGCCGGCCGCGCAGCATCGGCACCGACGTGTAGGGCGAATCCTTGCGGACGACGATGTGCAGGTAGTCGTCGTGGATGCGGGCCAGCGCGGCGAGCTTGCCGGGGTGCGCGGCCGCCGCGTCCGCGGCCAGGTCCGCGGCGACGAACGCGACGTCCGCGCCCCCGGAAAGCACTCGGTTGAGGTTGTCGCGCGACCCCTGGGTGGCGAGCACCTCGGGCGTTTCGATGCCGAGTTCGCCCGCCCACGCCGACGCCAGCGGCCCGGCGAGGTCGTGGTACACACCGCCCACCGACCCGGCCGCGACGCGCAGGTGCAGGTTCGCGAAGCTCGGCCCGCACCCGCTCAGCAGCACCACGAGCACTGCCAGCGCCGCGGTCAGCCTCCATCGCATGGGGCGATGGTGCCAGAGGTCAGCCGGTGACGTCGGCCAGGCTGTCGCCCATCCGGATCTTGCCGAGCCACTGCGTCGCCGTCTGGTCGGCCTGGTGGTAGACGCCCCACTTCAGGTAGTTGCGGTCTCCGTCGATCGTGGTGCCGGTGTAGGTGGTCGACCCGTCGAAGAACGTCTGCCGCTTGCCGTCGAACCAGAACTGGATCGTGCCCTTGGTGCGATCGGTCGAGATCCGGAAGGCGATGTCGTGCCACTGGTCGTTCGAGATCGGCGTGTCCCAGAGCTTGACGCTCGTGTGGTCGGTCGTCCACTCCTCGAGCCGGAGCTTCCCTCCGATCACCTCGAGGACGATCGGGTGGTTCGCGGTGCCGGTGCTCGGGCTGCATTTCAGCTGGAACACGTAGCGGCTGGTGGAGTCGGTGATGCGGTACTTCGACGACCAGCCGAGGTAGAAGGTCTTGCCCGCGGTCAGGTCCGGGCCGACCGCCTCGCAGCGTTCCTCCTGCGCGAGCTGCTCGGCGACCCACACCTTGCCCTTCGCGGCGTCGGTCGCGGTCTTGAAGTGGCCGTCGGCGCACTGGATCGAGTTTAATGCTCCGACGCCGTCAGCCGGGTCGGCCGACCAGGTGACTGACCGCGGGGCCGGGGCCGCGGCGACCGGCGCGGCCGCCACGGCGGCGGCGACGAGCGTGCTCGCGACAGCAGCCGCGGAGCAGGCGAAAACCTTGCGCACTTTTCCTCCAGAGCGGCGGCGGTCCGATTCGGAACAATAGCGCTGATCTTATCTTCGGCAGCGCACGGAAAACAATAGCGGAAATTGTTCGCCGATGGCCGTTTCGGCGCATTTCCGTTCCCGGTCAACGGCACATTTCCCGATTAGCGGAATTGCGTGGGCGCCGGTCCGATAACGCCCGGGCGGGCGGGTGCCGGGCCAGGCGCGGCCCCCGGGGTTTACGCTGGAGCACGATGAACGCGAAAACGTACCAGATCCGCACGTAGGTCTGTCCAGATTTGCAACCGAGCGGCCAACGGGCCGATTCTGGTTCAGGGGTTCCGAGCTGAGTGCCGGTTGGCGGAGCCTGCGCAGGCGACATCTTCTGCTGTCTCAGGCTTCGCGTCGGCTGGGTTGGCGTCGAGCACCTCATGTACACGATGTACTTGACGTACGTGGTGTACAACTTCATACTGGATTGCATCAACCATCGTGCGTGCCATGCGTCGTCGGTAGTCCACGTGTGTCGGGAGGGAGCTGCAGTGAACGCCTCGGTCCACTACGACAGCGTCAGCGAAGCTCGCAAGCACTTGAAGAACGTCTTCGACGCTGCTGGGCAGGGGCGTGTGTCTACCGTTCGTCGCGACAGCGGCCGGGTCGCGATCGTCGACGTGGGGCGGCTCCGGCATTTCCTCATGTCCGTCGTTCCCTCTCGTGCTCAGGTTGTGGGAGAAGCAGGGGGCTGGTCGGTCTTCATCCCGGGGCTTCCGGTCGCGGCGGACGCGGAGTCGTTCGATGACGCTGTTGCTGACATGGTTCAAGCCCTGCGGGAGTACGCCGACGATTGGCAGGATCATCTGCGTGATGCCCCCAACCACCGGGACAATTGGGGGCTGGTGCAGCTGATCGAGCTCAGCAGTGATTCCGAACTGCAGGCCTGGCTGGTGAACGGCGATCGATGAGCTGGCCTGCGCCCACCCGGGCCGATCACGACACCTTCTGTCAGGTTGAGGGATGGCAGCTGGTCAGGGACGCGCGCGGGCGCTCGGTGACGCACCACGTGACGTACGAGTTGTATCTGCCTGATGGGCGGGTGCTGCGAACGAGGATTTCTCGTCCGCCGAATCGGACGACGTACGGTGCCGCCATGTGGCGGGCCATCCTGCGCGATCAGCTCTGCGTGTCCGAAGCTGAGTTCTGGGCATGTGTGAAGGAAGGTGAAGTCCCGGAGAGGTCAGTTATCCGCCCTGTCGCCGAGGCTGCAGTTCCCGCGCAGGTTGTCCACACGCTGATTCATCAGGTTGGGATGCCTGAGGCCGAGGTTGCTGCGATGGGTCGTGATGAGGCGATAGCGCGGCTCAACAGGTTCTGGACGGAAGGTGCTTGAAGCAGGCAGCTGATCGTCTCGTCAATCCTGACGACGCGAGGTCGGACAGCCAGGCGGGCGGCGGACAGCTCCTGTCGGCACCAGGGTTACCCTTAGCTGCGATGAGCAAGAATCAGCAGCCCAGGACGTACTCCATTCGCACGTTCGGCTGCCAGATGAACGTGCACGACTCCGAACGGCTCGCCGGGCAGCTCGAGGAAGCCGGCTACGTCCCCGCCGCGGGAGAGGCGAAGCCGGATCTGGTCGTGTTCAACACCTGCGCGGTGCGGGAGAACGCGGACAACAAGCTCTACGGCACCCTCGGGCACCTCCGCCCGGACAAGGTCGCCAATCCGGACATGCAGATCGCCGTCGGCGGCTGTCTCGCGCAGAAGGACCGCGGCGACATCGTCAAGCGCGCGCCGTGGGTCGACGTCGTCTTCGGGACGCACAACATCGGCTCGCTGCCGGCGCTGCTGGAGCGCGCGCGGCACAACGCCGAGGCCGAGGTCGAGATCCTCGAATCGCTCGAGACGTTCCCGTCCACGCTGCCCGCGCGCCGCGAATCGTCCTACGCGAGCTGGGTGTCGGTTTCGGTCGGCTGCAACAACACCTGCACGTTCTGCATCGTGCCGTCGCTGCGCGGCAAGGAGCGCGACCGCCGTCCCGGCGAGATCCTCGCCGAGGTCGAGGCGCTGGTCGCCGAGGGCGTGCTCGAGGTGACCCTGCTGGGCCAGAACGTGAACTCCTACGGCGTCGAGTTCGGCGACCGGCTCGCGTTCGGCAAGCTGCTGCGCGCCACCGGCGGGATCGAGGGGCTGGAGCGCGTGCGGTTCACCTCGCCGCATCCGGCCGCGTTCACCTCGGACGTGATCGACGCGATGGCCGAGACCCCGAACGTCTGCCACCAGCTGCACATGCCGCTGCAGTCCGGTTCGGACCGGGTGCTGCGGGAAATGCGCCGGTCGTATCGGTCGACGCGGTTCCTGAACATCCTCGACGAGGTGCGCGCCGCGATGCCGGACGCCGCCATCACCACCGACATCATCGTCGGGTTCCCCGGCGAGACCGAGGAAGACTTCCAGGCGACGCTCGACGTCGTGCGCGCCGCGCGGTTCTCCAGCGCGTTCACCTTCCAGTACTCGAAGCGCCCCGGCACGCCCGCCGCGGAGATGGACGGGCAGCTGCCCAAGGAGGTCGTGCAGGAGCGCTACGACCGGCTGGTCGAGCTGCAGAACGAGATCTCCTGGGAAGAAAACCGCAAGCTGGTCGGCCGCCGGGTCGAGCTGCTGGTCGCCGCGGGCGAGGGCCGCAAGGACGCGGAGACGCACCGGATGAGCGGACGCGCCCGCGACGGACGGCTGGTGCACTTCACGCCGTCCGGTCCGGCCGTCGACCGCTCGGTCCGGCCGGGCGACGTCGTGGAGACGGTGATCAGCTACGGCGCGCCGCACCACCTCGTGGCCGACGGCGACCTTCTGACCCATCGCCGCACGCGAGCGGGCGACAACGCCGAAGCCGGTCTTCGGCCCAAGACGAGCGGGGTCACCCTGGGACTGCCGGGCTTCGGAGCCCCGGCGGCGCAGCCGGCCCCGGTGAGTGGGTGTGCAGGATGAGCGAACCGGGAACGCCGGCCGACGTCGACCGGCAGCTGAGCGAAGAGATCGACGACGCGGGCCGCCGCGTGGCGCGGACGGTCGAGCTGGGCAGGCGCGGCTTCACCATCTCGGTGCTGATGTTCGTGCTGCTCGTGGCGCAGATCCTGCCGTGGGCCCAAGGCCGCGCGGGCTGGGAGACCCTGGCCGGCCAGGCGGGCGGGGTCCCGCAGCTGTTCGCCGTGACATCCACCGGGGTCGGCCTGTTCATCGGCGCGGTCGCGCTCGTGTCCCGCCGCTGGTGGGTCGCGTGGTGCAGCGCCGCGGGCGGCTGGTTCGCCTCGGTCGACGGCATGCTGGCGATCTGGTCGCAGCAGTCCGCGCACGCCAGCGGAGCGGCCGGAGACGGTCCGGGGATCGGCATGATCGTGGCGTGGATCGCGACGATCATCCTGGCGACGCTCTGGATGCGGACGGCGTTCTCCCGCTCCTGACTGCTTGACCATGCGGAGTCTCGCGAGCATTGCGTTCGGCGAGCCGGGCTTCCCCGCGTGCACCCCGGGCGGGATCCTTCGCCTGCTGGACTTCTGCGACGTTCCGCTCGGGGGCGCCGGGTCGTGGTGATCGGGTGCGGTCCGATCCTGGGGAAACCGATCGGCATGCTGATACCACCCCGGCGATGTCGAGTACGGCTCCGCACGGAAACGGACAGGCAGAGCCTGGCGACGAAAACGGCCGGTACCGAGCGGTACCGGCCGTTTCGTGACTCAGGTCAGCGATCGGCGACCGCGGCTTCCGCGGCCTCCATCCACTCCCGCCACTGGGCGGCCTGTTCCTCGGCCTTCTTCGCCCGTCGCTCGTCCCCGGCGGCCCGGGCCTTCGCGGCCTGCGATTCGAACTGCTCGACCCGCTCCCGGAACTGCGCGGCGCGCGCCTGCGCCTCCGGGTCGGTGCGCCGCCAGCGGCTGTCCTCGGCCGACTTCACCGCGTCCTGCACCGCCTTGAGCCGTCCGTCCAGTTCGCGGATGCGGTCGCGCGGGACCTTGCCGATCTCGTCCCACTGCTCCTGGATCCGGCGCAGCGCCGCCTTGGCCGCGTCGAGATTGGCTGCCACGTCGATCTTCTCGGCCTCGACCAGCAGTTCTTCCTTGCGCTGGGCGTTGCCGGCGAACTCCGCGTCGCGCTCGGAGAACACCGCCGAGCGGCGGGCGAAGAACGCGTCCTGCGCGGCGCGGAACCGCTGCCACAACGCCTCGTCGCTGTCCTTCGGAGCGCGCCCGGCGGCCTTCCACTCGGCCATCAGCTCCTTGTACCGGCCCGCGGTGGCGCCCCAGTCGTCGGAGTCGGACAGCGCCTCGGCCTCGGCGATCAGCTCTTCCTTGCGCTGCTTCGCGCTCGCCCGCTGCTTGTCCAGTTCGGCGAAGTGCGAGCCGCGGCGGCGGTTGAACGCCTCGCGGGCCTTCGAGAAGCGCTTCCACAGCTCGTCGTCGGTCTTGCGGTCGACGCCCTTGACCGTCTTCCATTCGTCGAGGATCGCGCGCAGCCGGTCGCCAGCGGCCTTCCACTGGGTGGACTCGGCGGCGATCTTCTCCGCCTCGTCGGCCAGCGCCTGCTTGCGCGCCACGGCCGCGGCGCGGGCTTCCTCGCGTTCGTGCTTGACGTTGACCAGCGCCTTCACCGCCAGCCCGATCACGTACTCGAGCCGCGCGGCGAGCGCCTTCAGGTCGCCGACGACGGCCGCCTCGCCGAGCCCGTCGCGGATCTGGGTGGCGCTCTGCAGCGCGTGCTTCGGATCGCCCGCTCCGGACTTCAGCCGCGTTTCGAGCAGTTCGACCTCGGTGCGCACGTCGTCGAAGCGGCGCGCGTAGTGCAGCAGCCCTTCCTCGGGGGTGCCTGCCTGCCAGACCCCGACCTCGCGTTCGCCGTCGGCGGTGAAGACGTAAACAGTGCCTTCCCCGTCGACCCGGCCCCAGGTGGCGGGGTTGGGCTCGGCGGGCGGCACCGGAGGCGCGGCATGGCCGGCGCCCTGCGCGTGCGGCACCGGGTGCGGCGCCGGGGTGCCGGGGGACGTGTTCTCCTGGGCCATCGCAGGCTCCTTATCGCCTGTACGCCCGCGGCTGCGGGCGCCCCGCCGCGGGAGCGGGGCCGGGTTACGCTGTTGTCGTGCTTTGCCGGGGGCATGGGGCCCCAGCGGCATTCAAGCAGCTCAGCGCGCGCCGTGGTACTGGATGAGCCGCCTGAAAGCGTTGATCCTACTTCTCCCTGACGCTCCGTGCCCGCGTCCCGCCCCGGCCGGGTAGCGTTCTCCGGCGTGATCAGCCCTGCTCAGCGGCCCCGTCCGGTGGCCGTCGTCGGCCCCACCGCCACCGGGAAGACCGCGCTGGCCGTCGAACTCGCGCTGGCGCTGGACGGCGAGGTGGTGAACGCCGACGCGCTCCAGCTCTACCGGGGCATGGACATCGGCACCGCCAAAGCGACCATGGAGGAGCGGCGAGGGGTCCGCCACCACCTGCTGGACGTACTCGACGTGACCGAGACCGCCTCGGTCGCCGCCTATCAGCGTGACGCGCGCGGCACGATCGAGCGGATTCTCGCCGCGGGCCGGGTTCCGGTGCTGACCGGCGGCTCCGGGCTGTACGTGCAAGCGGTCCTGGACGATCTCCGGTTCCCCGGCACCGATCCCGCGGTGCGCGCGCGGCTCGACGAAGAGGCAGCGGAACTCGGCACCGCCGCGCTCTACACCCGCCTGGGGGAGCGCGACCCGGCCGCCGCGGCGGCGATCCTGCCCACGAACACCCGCCGCATCGTGCGGGCGCTGGAGGTCATCGAGATCACCGGCGAGCCGTTCTCGGCGAACCTGCCGAAACCGGGCCCGGCGCGCTGGGACACCGTGCTGATCGGGATCGATCGCGAGATCGCCGAGCTGGACGAGCGCGTCGACCTGCGCGTGGAGCGGATGTTCGAGGCCGGTCTCGTGGACGAGGTGCGCGCGCTGCTCGACCGCGGTTTGCGGGACGGGAAAACCGCTTCGCGGGCCCTCGGCTACCAGCAGGTGCTGGCCGAACTGGACGGCGAAGGCGATTTCGCGGCGGCCGCGGCGGCGACCGCGCAGGCCACGCGGCGGTTCGTGCGGCGGCAGCGGTCGTGGTTCCGCCGGGACAAGCGGATCCAGTGGTTCGACGGCGGCTCGGCGGACCTGGCCGCGCGGGTCCTCGCCGCGCTCGACCAGTAGCCTGGACGCATGGGCGGCATCGAATTCCTCAAGGGCCACGGCACGCAGAACGATTTTGTGCTGCTGCCGGACGCGGCCGGCCGCCTGGACCTCACGGCGGAGCGGGTCGCCGCGCTGTGCGACCGGCAGCGGGGCCTCGGCGCGGACGGCGTGCTGCGCGTCGTCCGGGCGACCGAAATGAGCGAAGAGGCAGTGTCTTCGGCGGGCGAGTGGTTCATGGACTACCGCAACGCCGACGGCTCGATCGCCGAGATGTGCGGCAACGGCACCCGCGTTTTCGCGCGCTACCTGGTCGACGCCGGGCTGGCCGAGGCGGGCGAGTTCGTCATCGGCACCCGCGCGGGCGACCGTCCGGTCGTCGTGCACCCGGACCGTTCGGTCACCGTGCAGATGGGCCCGGCGGCGATCACCGGCACGTCGGTGACCGTGGTGGCCGGGCAGCCGTTCTCCGGGGTCGCGGTGAACGTCGGCAACCCGCACCTGGTGTCGGTCACCGACACCGACATCGCCGGCCTCGACCTGCGCGACCAGCCCGATTTCGACCACGACTTCTTCCCGTCCGGCGTCAACCTCGAGTTCGTCAACGTGCTAGGCGAGGGAGCGCTGCGGATGCGCGTCCACGAACGCGGCGTGGGGGAGACGCGCGCCTGCGGCACCGGCACGGTCGCCGCGGTGGCCGCCTCGCTGCACCTCGCCGGCAAGGACACCGGCGAGTCCACAGTGGACATCCCGGGCGGCCGGGTGTCGGTCACCGTCGGGCGCGGCGAATCCACGCTGACCGGACCGGCCGAGATCGTGGCCCGCGGCGAGCTCGACGAGGCCTGGTGGCTCGCCGCGGGCGCTTGATCAGCTGATCGTCACCGCCACCGCGAGTTCGCCCTCCTGGGTGGCGACGGTGTTCACCACCCCGGCGATCCGCACGTCCTCGGCGATTCCGGCGAAGCCTTCGAGCACGTCCGCCGGAGCGGTGACCGACAGCGTTTCGACGGCGGTCCGCATCGAAACCTTCGCGTCGGACTTGGCCCGGCGCACCGCGGCGATGACCGAACCGGCCAGCGGCAGCAGGGTGCGGTCCCCGTCGCTCTCCGGCGGGGTCGGCCAGGAAGCCTGGTGCACGGAGCCTTCCTGCCACCACGACCAGATCTCTTCGGTGGCGAACGGCAGCACCGGCGCGAACATCCGCACCAACGCCGACAGCACCGTCCGCAGCGCCGCCTGGGCCGATTCCGCCGCGTCGGTGCCGAGATCGCCGTACGCGCGTCCCTTCACCAGCTCCACGTAGTCGTCGCAGAACGTCCAGAAGAAGGTCTCGGTCACCTGCAACGCGCGCGCCTGGTCGAGCGCTTCGAACGCGGCCGTCGCCTCTTCGATCACCTTCGCCAGCGCAGCGAGCACGGACCGGTCCAGCGGCTCCGTCGCGACGGATTCCGGCTTGGGCGACCCGAGACCGAGCACGAACCGGCTCACGTTCAACAGCTTCGTCGCGAGCCGTCGCCCCACCTTCATCTGGCCTTCGTCGACCGCTGTGTCCACGCCCGGCCGCGCGCTCGCCGCCCAATACCGCACCGCGTCGGAACCGTGCCGCTCCAGCAGATCCGCCGGAGTGACGACGTTGCCGACCGACTTCGACATCTTCTTGCGGTCCGGGTCGAGCACCCAGCCGGAGATCACCGCGTCCCGCCACGGCAGCACGCCTTCCTCCAGTTCGGCGCGTACCGCGGTGGAGAACAGCCAGGTGCGGATGATCTCGTGCGCCTGCGGCCGCAGCGAGAACGGGAACACGCGCCGGAACAGGTCGTCGTCGAGGCTCCAGCGCCCGGCGATCTGCGGCGTCAGCGACGACGTCGCCCAGGTGTCCATCACGTCCGCCTCCGCGACGAACCCTCCCGGCGCGCCGCGCTGCTCCTCGGCGTAGCCCGGCGGAACGTCGGTGCTCGGGTCCACCGGCAGGCTCGCGTCCTCGGGCGTCAGCACCGCGTCGTGGTCCGGCTCCCCGTCGGCGTCCAGCGGGTACCAGACCGGGATCGGCACGCCGAAGAACCGCTGGCGGCTGATCAGCCAGTCGCTGGTCAGGCCTTCGACCCAGCTGCGGTAGCGGACTTGCATGTGCGGCGGGACCCAGTTCAGCTCCTCGCCGCGCTCCAGCAGTTTCGCGCGCAGGGCTTCGTCGCGTCCGCCGTTGCGCAGGTACCACTGCCGGCTGGTGACGATTTCCAGTGGCTTGTCGCCCTTTTCGTAGAACTTGACCGGATGCGTGATCGGCCGCGGCTCGCCGCGCAGCGCCCCCGCCTCCCGCAGGAGGTCGACCACGATCTGCCGTCCAGTGTGGACAGTCTTGCCCGCGAGGGGTTCGTACCGGTCGGCGGGAACGCCCTGCGGCGGCTCGGCGCGGAACCGGCCGTCGCGGCCCAGCACCGGACGGGTTTCGAGCTGCAGCGCGCGCCACCAGGTGACGTCGGTGGTGTCGCCGAAGGTGCACACCATCGCGATGCCGGTGCCCTTTTCCGGATCCGCGAGGTGGTGCGAGTGCACTGGCACCTCGACGCCGAACACCGGAGTGCGCACGGTCTTCCCGAAAAGGCCTTGGTACCGCTCGTCATCCGGATGCGCGACGAGCGCGACGCACGCGGGTAGGAGCTCCGGCCTCGTCGTGGAGATCAGCACTTCCGTGCCGTCACCGGTGGTGAACACGAGGTCGTGATACGCGCCTTGCCGTTCCCGGTCCTCCAGTTCGGCTTGCGCGACAGCGGTGCGGAAGGTGACGTCCCACAGCGTCGGAGCCTCGGACTGGTAGGCCTCGCCCCGCGCGAGATTGCGCAGGAACGCGCGCTGCGAGATTTCCGTGGTCGCCGGATCGATCGTCTGGTACGCCAGCGTCCAGTCCACCGAAAGCCCGATGCTCCGCCAGACCTCCTCGAACACCTTCTCGTCGGTCTCGGTCAGCTGCCGGCACAGCTCCACGAAATTGCGCCGGGACACCGGAATCGCGTTCTTGCCGGGCTTTTCCGGCGGGGTGAACGACGGGTCGTAGGGCAGCGACGGCTCGCAGCGCACGCCGAAATGGTTCTGCACGCGGCGTTCGGTCGGCAGTCCGTTGTCGTCCCAGCCGACCGGGTAGAAGACCGAACGGCCGCGCATCCGTTGGTAGCGCGCGAGAACGTCGGTGTGCGTGTAGGAGAAGACGTGCCCGATGTGCAGCGAACCGCTCGCGGTCAGCGGCGGCGTGTCGATCGAGTAGACGTCCGGGCGCGTCCGGTCGAACCGGTATACGCCTTCGCGTTCCCACACCGGTACCCATTTGGCGGTCAGGCCGTCGACGCCGACTCTGTGCGGGATCTTCTCGTCCATGCCCGCACTTTACGGGGCGGGTACAGCGATTTCCCCGCCTGTGGGCAGGTCCCGCATCCGCCGCAGCGGCGAGCAGATCACCCACAGCGCGCCGGCGATCGGCCCGACGGTCCCGATCCACAGCGCGCCGGTGAGCCCGAGCCATTCGCCGAGCCCGCCGCCCAGCAGCCCGCCGAGCGGCAGCGCTCCCCAGACGACGAACCGGACGCTCGCGTTCATCCGGCCCAGCAGTCGGTCCGGCGTGATCGCCTGCCGGTAGGAGACCTGGGCGATGTTGTAGAGGATCACGCCGAACCCGAACGCGGCCATGCCCAGTCCGGCGATCCCCATCCGCCAGTCCGGCGCGGCGGACAGGATCAGGATTTCGCCCGGCCAGAACAGCACCGGGACCAGCCAGATCGACCGCGCCTGCCCGATCCTGCGGACGATCGGCCCGGCGCACAGCGCGGCCGCGATGCCGCCGATGCCGCTCACCGCGAGCAGGACGCCGACCTCCGCCGGCTTCAGCCCGGCCGTGCGCGTCAGGAACAGCACCTGGACGGCCTGCGTCACTCCGCCGAAGAAATTCGAGGTGGCGGTGCAGGCGACGATCGAGCGCAGCGGCCGGTCGGAGACGACGAACCGCAGGCCTTCGAGCATCTGCGGCACCAGGCGGTCCTGCGCGGTGCGCTCCGGGCGGGTTTCGACGGTGCGGATGCGCCACAGGCACAGCGCGGAAGTGAGGTAGCCGAGTCCGGTGACCAGCACCGTGCTGGCCGCGCCGACGAACTGCACGAGCACGCCGGCGAGACTCGGTCCGGCGATCTGCGCCGACGACTGCACGCCCTGCAGCTTCGCGTTGCCTTCCAGCAGCTTTTCCCGGCCGACGAGCGCGGGCAGATACGCCTGGTAGGAGACGTCGAAGAACACCGTCGGACCAGGTCGGCGGCGAGCATGAGCGGCCGCTTGCGCATCCGGTCCACCCAGACGCCCGCGGGCAGGCCAATGACGAGGAAGCCGAGCGTCTCGGCCATGGTCAGCAGGCCCATCTCGAACGGGGTGGCGGCCAGCGTGACGGCGGCGAGCAGCGGAATGGCCGTGATCCCGACGAACATCCCCAGCTGGCTCGCCGTGTCCCCGGCCCACAGCCGGCGGAAATCGGCGTGGAAGAACAGTGAGTCGCGACGCACCCGATCGAGTGTTGCCGAGTGATTGGAAAGTGTCAATCACTGTGTCTAGGCTGCTCGGGTGCCGCAGAAACGACGACCCTCCACCGAAGCCGAGGCGGCCGCGCTCGCGTCCGGAATACGGTTGCGCATCATCCGGTTGACCTCTTTCGAGGCGATGACGAACAAGGAGCTGGCGGCGCGGCTCGGCCGCGACCCGGCGACGACGCTGCACCACGTGCGACGGCTGGTGGACACCGGTTTTCTCGTGCCGCAGGAACCGCGCCGGGGCGCGCGCGGGGCGAAGGAGATCCCGTACCTGTCCACCGGGCTTTCCTGGCAGCTGGACAACGACGGCGAGGACGCGGTTTCGGTCAACCAGGCCATGCTCGAGGCCTATCTGGCCGAAATGGCGGAGACGAACCTGGCGGAGACCGAGACGGCCCGGCTCGTGGTCCAGGTGGGTGCCGAGGACGTCGAGGAGTTCAAGCGGCGGCTCTACGGACTTCTCGAAGAATTCAAGGCCAGACCGCGTGATCCGGCCTCGGAACGCACGGCCGTGTACGTCTCGATCTATCCCAGCAGGTAATCCACTCGGCTCCCGCGCGGAAACGTGGGACCATGGAGGCACGATGACAGAACAGACACACGAAGACTTTTACGACGACAACGACCCCTACGACCCCTCGGTCGGGGAGATGGAGCTCGAGGACCGGGCGTCCTTGCGCCGGGTCGCGGGCCTGTCCACCGAGCTCGAGGACATCACCGAGGTCGAGTACCGGCAGCTTCGGCTGGAACGCGTCGTGCTGGTCGGCGTGTGGACTGAAGGCACCGCCCAGCAGTCCGAGGCGTCGCTGGCCGAACTGGCGCGCCTGGCCGAGACGGCGGGCTCGGAGGTGCTCGAAGGCCTCGTCCAGCGGCGGCAGAAGCCCGACCCGGCCACCTATGTCGGTTCCGGCAAGGTGCGCGAGCTGCGCGACGTGGTCGTGGCCACCGGCGCCGACACGGTGATCTGCGACGGCGAGCTTTCGCCCGGCCAGCTGCGCCAGCTGGAGGAGAAGGTCAAGGTCAAGGTGATCGACCGGACCGCCCTCATCCTCGACATCTTCGCCCAGCACGCCCGGTCCAAGGAGGGCAAGGCGCAGGTCGAGCTGGCCCAGCTGCAGTACCTCGTCCCGCGGCTGCGCGGGTGGGGTTCGGCGCTGTCCCGGCAGGCCGGCGGCCGCGCGGGCGGCGCGAACGGCGGCGTGGGCCTGCGCGGGCCCGGTGAGACGAAGCTGGAGACGGACCGGCGGCGGATCAGCAAGCGCGTGGCGAAGCTGCGCCGGGAGATCGCCGCGATGGACACCATCCGCGAGACCAAGCGCGGCAAGCGCGTGGCCAACGAGGTGCCGAGCGTGGCGATCGTCGGCTACACGAACGCCGGCAAGTCGAGCCTGCTCAACGCCCTGACCGGGGCCGGGGTGCTGGTGGAGGACGCGCTGTTCGCCACCCTGGACCCGACCACGCGGCGGGCGCAGACGGCCGACGGGCGCACGTTCACGCTGACCGACACCGTCGGGTTCGTGCGGCACCTGCCGCACCAGCTGGTGGACGCGTTCCGCTCGACGCTCGAGGAGGCGGCCGACGCCGACCTGCTCCTGCACGTCGTGGACGGTTCCGACCCGGCACCGGAAGACCAGGTCAACGCAGTGCGCGAGGTGCTCGCCGAGATCACCCGCAGCCGCAAGGAGCCGCTCCCGCCGGAGCTGCTGGTGATCAACAAGGCCGACGCGGCCGACGACGTCACCCTGGCCCGGCTGCGGCACGCGCTGCCCGGTTCGGTGCAGATCTCCGCGCGCACCGGTTCGGGCGTGGCCGACCTGGCCGAGGTGCTGGCCGAGCGGCTGCCGCGGGCGGAAACGGTGATCGACGCGCTGGTCCCGTATTCGCGTGGCGAACTCGTGTCCCGGGCGCACGCGGAAGGCGAGGTGCTGGAGGAAGAGCACGTCGCCGACGGCACGCGCCTGCGGGTGCGGGTCCGGGCCGACCTCGCCGCGGCGCTGCGGGCGTTCGAAACCAACGCTTCGACGCTCTGAACGTCTTCCGTAGTGCACGGCCCGAGCGGGTCGTGCACTACGGAGGTGAACTGGTGCGGGTCGTCCTGGCGCTGACGGGGGTCCTGATGCTCGCTGGCGCGATCCCGGCCGCGGCAGCTCCTGCTCCGCAAACGCTGTGCCAGGTCGCGGACAAGCGCCTCAACGAACTGTCCGGCCTGGTCTCCGACGGCGAGCACTGGTACGCGATCAACGACGGCGGCACGAAGATGCAGGTCTTCGTTCTCGATCGGGAGTGCCAGGTCAAGGACGTCCTGACCGACCCGACGGATCCGTACGACGTCGAGGATCTTGCTCGCGGCAAGGACGGCACGCTGTGGCTCTCCGACACCGGTGACAACCGGGCTCAGCGAGAAACCGTCGCGCTGCTGGAACTGAAACCGGCTGGTGGTCCGGTAGTCGTGCATCGGCTGACCTATCCGGACGGTCCGCACGACACGGAAGCCCTGGTTCTGGACCAGTCCGGCACGCCGTTCCTGGTGACCAAAGACTTGCTGGGCACCTCAAAGGTCTACCAACCTTCCGATCCGCTAGCGGCGCCCGGCCCGACGAAGCTGGAGCAGGTCGGCACCCTGCGCGTCCACAGCACCGACACCCCGGGCGGCCCAGTGGGTTCCTTCGGTTCGGCGCTGATCACCGGAGGCGCGACCAGCGCGGACGGCAAGGTCATCGCGCTGCGGACTTACACGGACGCGTACTTGTACGCGGCCCCGGACGGTGATGTGGCGGCTGCTTTGCAACGCGAACCCGTCCGGATTCCGCTGCCGAACGAAAAGCAGGGCGAAGCCATCGCTTTCGAACCGGACGGAACGCTGCTGTCCGCGAGCGAAGGCGTCGGGGAACCAGTGCGGGCAATCAAGAACGCGACGGCCTTGGTCACGCCGCGAGCACCCGCGCCTAAACCCGGGCCTGCCCCGCAGCCTGCCGAGCAGGACGCAGGAGGATTCCCAATCATTCCCGCTGCCGTCGTCGCCGCGGTGGTGGTGCTCGGTGCCTGGTTCTTGGTGGCCAGGAAACGCCGCCGTTCCTGACGCGCTGCTCCTGACGAGACACCGTTCTTGACTCGCCGCTGAAGCGCTCCGTTTGACTCGCTGGCACCCTTGGCGCGCCGCTTCTACCGTGGCCCTGCTCGATCCGCAGATGGTGCGTCGCCGCATCTGGCAAGGCGCCGCACGCGATCCTGCCGCGCCCGACGCCGCATCTGGCACGGCGACGCTCCTGCTCCCAACCCCACAACGACGCCGACCACGCGTTTGGAGCAACGAGCGCTACCGCGCACTGGAGCTCGCCTGCGAAGGCACGGCTCGTGGAAGTCCGTGCGCGCAGGCAAGGGGTAGCACCTGGTGGTGCCGCGCCTGTCCTGGTGCACCACCACAGCTATCAGTAAAACCTGTCCCTGGCTCCCTGCCCTTCACCCAGCGCGGGGGAGGGGAGCGAACCACGGCTCAAAGCCGGCGCAGCACCGCCACGACCTTGCCGAGGATCGAGGCGTCGTCGCCGGGGATGGGCTCGTACGCGTCATTGTGCGGCATCAGCCAGACGTGCCCGTCCTTGCGCTTGAACGTCTTCACCGTGGCCTCGCCGTCGATCATCGCGGCGACGATGTCCCCGTTCTCCGCGGCGGGCTGCTGCCGGACGACGACCCAGTCGCCGTCGGTGATGGCGGCGTCGACCATCGAGTCGCCGGTGACGCTCAGCAGGAACAGCTCGCCCTCGCCGACGATTTCGCGCGGCAGCGGGAAAACGTCCTCGACGGCCTGTTCCGCGAGCACCGGACCGCCTGCCGCGATCCGCCCGACCAGCGGCACGTACGCCGCCTTCGGCACGGACGGCTGCTGGTCCATCTCGATGCCCATCGGGTTGTCGTCAGTGGAGGCGAGCACGCCCACCGCGCGCGGGCGGTTCGCGTCGCGGCGCAGGTAGCCCTTGCGCTGCAGCGCGCGCAGCTGATGCGACACCGACGACGTGGACGTGAGCCCCACCGCCTCGCCGATCTCGCGCACGCTCGGCGGGTAGCCGAAGCGGGTCACCCACGTGCGGATGACGTCGAGCACCTGCTGCTGGCGGACGGTCAGCGTCTCGTCAACGTCGTACACCTCCGGCATGGCGCTCACCTTTCCCGTGCTCTCGTCGCCGGATTCGCGCGCGGATTGTGCGGACCCCTTGCCCCGCGAGGCCGCCTTGGCCCCCTTCGCCGCGGTGCCCTTCACCGTGTCCTTCTCCAACGCTGCGTCGCCTCCAGCTGTCCCGCGGTCGCCGTGTCGGCGTCCCGCGCGTGTCCGCGTGCGCCGGTCCGGGAGCCGCGTTTTCCGCGAACGCCCGTCCGGCGGCACCCGCCGGAGCCGGTCCGGCAGATGTCCTGGTCACCGACGTTAGCCACCGCGCGCGACGATTTCAAACATCTGTTCGATCGACACGCCGTGTCCTCTCGATTTTGTCGGTGCGGGGTGGTAGACCTTCGCACGGACGTTCGATAGAACGCCTGTTCGATCTGGACCGCTGCGGCGCAGGTGTACGGCCCGGACCGGACGGATCCGCAGGTCATGAGGAGGTTCCGCCATGTCGATCCTGGCAGATCGAGGGCTCGCCCGCCCGCTCCGGCCCGTCCCCGCCGTCCGCCCCGTCGAGGGCGGCGCCGCGTCGGACGGAGCGGCGCAGTCCCGGAGGGAATCCGGGTCCGGCGCTCCGGCACGCCGTTCGCGGCGGCGCTCGGAGCGCGTAGACACCACCCGAAAGGATGGTGTTCCGCACGGCGCCGAGACCGAATCCGGCGCTGATCCGGGCTCGGCGGGCGGTTCTGCCGAGGTGGTGGAGCTTCGCGGCCGGGGAGACGTCCGGCGTGGACTTGGCGCGGAGTGGCCCGGCGAGGCTTCGCGCGACTCGCGGTGGGGTCGCAGTGCGGGCGATTTCCGGGAAGGCTCGCGAGGTTCGGCCGGTCGGAAGCGTGCCTGGCGAGCCGCTGAGGAGGCTGGGCTCGCCGGTGGCGAACTGGCCGAGTCCATCCGGTCCGTGTCGCACGGGCCGGGGCAGGCCGACGCGCACTCGGCGGCGGATTCCGCGGAGTTCGCGACCTCGGCCGCGCCGATGCCGCCCAGCCGGGACGCGGCCACGGTTGCCGGTCCGGTGGGCGCGCGGTCGGCAGTGAAATCCGCCGGATTCTCGCCCGCGGTCCAGCGAGGCGCGCGGGCGACGACCGAGATCGGCCAGCTGCCCTGCGCCGCCGCCGTCCGGTCGGCCGAGCGAGCCGGGTTCGAGACAGCGGCTCTCGCTGCCGTCGAAATCGAAGAGGTGCCGGTCCGCGAGCCGCGTGGCCGCGCCGCGGTCCGGTCCGTCGAGCGAGCCGGGTTCCAGACGTCCGCTAGTTCTGCCATCGGAACCGGGGAAGCTGCGGTCCGCAAGTCCGGTGGCCGTACTGCGGCTCGGTCCGCCGAGCGAGCCGGGTTTGGGACGGAGGCTCCCGCTGCCGTCGAAATCGGAGCAGCGCCGATCCGCGAAGCCCGTGGTCGCGCCGCAGCCCGGTCCGCCGAGCGCGCCGGGTTCCAGACTTCGGCCCCCTCCGCCGTCGAAACAGAAGACGCCCCGGTCCGCGAGTTCCGCAAGCCCCGCGGCCGCACCGCGGTCCGGCACATTCCGGCGGCCCTTCCGGCCAACCCGGGGCGCACCGCGCGCGAGCGGCGCGGCGAGCCGTTGCGGCCGCCGTCTCGGGCGAGGGTCGTTGCCGGACGGCGTGGCGGCGTCGCCTGCTCCGCTCCGGCGCGGCCGGCGGTGCGGTGGCCGTGGCTGTTCGCCATCGCCTTCGCGGCATGCCTGATCGTCACCGGGCTCGGCGTGTTCGGCGCGGGCGTGTCCGGCGGGCCGGTGCCGTCGCGGACCGCCTCCGTTTCCGTGCAGCCCGGCGATTCGCTCGGCTCGCTCGCTGCCCGGTTCGCACCCGACGCCGACCAGGGCGCGGTCGTCGAGCGCATCAAGGAGCTCAACAATCTCGACGACACCGCGCTGCTTCCCGGCATGCCGCTCACCGTTCCGATCGCCTGGTCCGGCGGGGAATCGGGCACGGCCGGGTCATGACTGTCGGAAACCACCCGGTCGCATCTTGCGCAACCGCTGTTTCACCCTCTCGGGTTCCTTGCGCCCGCTCCGGAGGCGATCTATGGTCTACCCCTATATCTAGTAGTTACACCGCTGTAGTTGGTCCACAGGTAGGGGTAGACTGGCGGCAGTTGTCCACACCCGGCCGGCAGTTGCCCACCGGATGTCCACAAGTCGATCACCAGGCGCGGGGTCGCGCGCGGTGACCGCGGTCCAGGCCGTAGCGTGGCGGCAGGGGCCGGTTGGGACAGGAATCGACCGGCGCGGAGGGGAAGGTGATCGGCGGATGAGGTGCCCGTTCTGCCGGCATGCGGACTCTCGGGTCGTCGACTCCCGAGAGGTGGACGAGGGACAGGCGATCCGGCGGCGGCGTTCGTGCGCCGAGTGCGGACGGCGTTTCACCACGTCGGAGACGATGGTGCTGGCCGTGGTCAAACGGTCCGGCGTCACCGAGCAGTTCAGCCGGGACAAGGTGGTCAACGGCGTGCGGAGGGCCTGCCAGGGCCGTCCGGTCGACGACGACGCGCTGCAGAAGCTCGCGCAGCGCGTGGAGGAGTCGATCCGGTCCGCCGGCCTGGCCGAGATCCCCAGCCACGAGGTCGGCCTCGCCATCCTCGGCCCGCTGCGCGAACTGGACGGCGTCGCGTATCTCCGGTTCGCCAGCGTCTACCGCTCCTTCTCCTCGGTCGAGGACTTCGAGAAGGAGATCGCCGACCTGCGGAAAGCCATGGCGGGAACTGCGGAGGACCAGGAAGGCGAGCGCGCCGGCGACGACTGAGCCGTCACCGGGTCGCGGGGAGCGAGGGACAGGACCGCATGACCGAAACCGTGGGAACCGGCGCCGCGGCCGGACAGAACAAGAAGCCGAACAAGGGCCTCACCGTCCGGCGGGTCTTCACCACCGAGGGGATCCACCCCTACGACGAGGTCGCGTGGGAGACCCGCGACGTCGTCATGACGAACTGGCGCGACGGCAGCGTCAACTTCGAGCAGCGCGGGGTCGAATTCCCCGAGTTCTGGTCGGTCAACGCGACCAACATCGTCACCAGCAAGTACTTCCGCGGCGCGGTCGGCAGCCCGCAGCGCGAGAGCAGCCTCAAGCAGCTCATCGACCGCGTGGTGCGCACCTACGTGAAGGCCGCCGCCGAACACGACTACTTCGCGAGCCCGTCCGACCTCGAGATCTTCGAACACGAGCTCACCTGGATGCTGCTGCACCAGGTCTTCAGCTTCAACTCCCCGGTGTGGTTCAACGTCGGCACGTCCTCGAAGCAGCAGGTGTCCGCCTGCTTCATCCTCGCCGTCGACGACACGATGGAGTCGATCCTCAACTGGTACCGCGAGGAAGGCCTGATCTTCAAGGGCGGCTCCGGCGCGGGCCTCAACCTCTCGCGCATCCGGTCCTCGAAGGAACTGCTCACCTCCGGCGGAACCGCGTCCGGCCCGGTCTCGTTCATGCGCGGCGCCGACGCTTCCGCGGGCACCATCAAGTCCGGCGGGGCCACCCGGCGCGCGGCGAAGATGGTCGTGCTCGACGTCGACCACCCGGACATCGAGGAGTTCATCCAGACCAAGGCGCGCGAAGAGGAAAAGATCAAGGTCCTCCGCGACGCCGGGTTCGACATGGACCTCTCCGGAGCCGACATCTCCTCGGTGCAGTACCAGAACGCGAACAACTCGGTCCGCGTGTCCGACGAGTTCATGCACGCCGTCGAGAACGGCACGGACTTCGGCCTGCGCGCCCGGCTCACCGGCGAGGTCATCGACCGCACCGACGCGAAGAAGCTGTTCCGCAGCATGGCGCAGGCGGCGTGGGAATGCGCCGACCCGGGCGTGCAGTACGACAGCACGATCAACGACTGGCACACCTGCCCCGAATCGGGCCGGATCACCGCGTCCAACCCGTGCAGCGAGTACATGCACCTCGACAACTCGAGCTGCAACCTCGCGTCGCTCAACCTGCTGAAGTTCGTGTCCGAAGAAGGCACGTTCGACGCGCCGCTCTTCGCGAAGGCCGTCGAGTTCGTCATCACCGCGATGGACATCTCGATCTGCTTCGCCGACTTCCCGACCGAGCCGATCGCCGACACCACGCGCAAGTTCCGCCAGCTCGGCATCGGCTACGCCAACCTCGGCGCGCTGCTGATGGCGCTGGGCCACGCGTACGACTCCGAGGGCGGCCGCGCGCTCGCCGCCGCGATCACGTCCCTGATGACCGGCGTGTCCTACCGGCGCTCGGCCGAGCTGGCCGGCGTCGTCGGACCGTACGAGGGCTACGCCCGCAACGCCGAAGCGCACCAGCGCGTCATGCGCAAGCACGCCGCGGCCAACGAGCTGATCCGCACCTACCACAGCAACGACGTCGCGGTCCGCGCGCTCGCGTCGGAGGAGTGGCAGAAGGGCATCGACCTCGGCGTCCGCAACGGCTGGCGCAACGCGCAGGCCTCGGTGCTCGCGCCCACCGGCACCATCGGCTTCATGATGGACTGCGACACCACGGGCATCGAGCCGGACTTCTCGCTGGTGAAGTTCAAGAAGCTCGTCGGCGGCGGGTCCATGCAGATCGTGAACCAGACCGTGCCGCGCGCCCTCAAGGTGCTGGGCTATCAGCCCGAGCAGGTCGAGGCGATCGTCGAATACGTCGCGCAGCACGGCCACGTCGTTGACGCGCCGGGCCTGCGTCCCGAGCACTACGAGGTGTTCGACTGCGCGGTCGGCGACCGGTCCATCGCGCCGATGGGCCACGTGCGGATGATGGCCGCGGTCCAGCCGTTCATCTCGGGCGCGATCTCGAAGACGGTCAACATGCCGGAGTCGGCGACCGTCGAGGACGTCGAGGAGATCTACTTCCAGGGCTGGAAACTCGGCCTCAAGGCGCTCGCGATCTACCGCGACAACTGCAAGGTCGGCCAGCCGCTGTCCACGGCGAAGAAGAAGGAAGCGGAAGCCGAGCCGGAGAAGGTCGTCGAATACCGCCCGGTGCGCCGCCGCCTGCCGAAGAAGCGCCCGAGCCAGACGGTCTCGTTCACCGTCGGCGGCGCGGAGGGCTACCTGCACGCCGGGTCGTACCCGGACGACGGCCTCGGCGAGATCTTCGTGAAGCTCGGCAAGCAGGGCTCCACGCTGTCCGGCGTGATGGACGCCTTCTCGATGTCCATTTCGGTCGGCCTGCAGCACGGCATCCCGCTCGAGTTCTACGTCTCGAAGTTCTCCAACCTGCGCTTCGAGCCGGCCGGCATGACCGACGACCCGGACATCCGGATCGCCACGAGCGTCATGGACTACCTGTTCCGCCGCCTGGCACTCGACTACCTGCCGTACGAAAAGCGGGCCCAGCTGGGCATTTTCACCGCGGACGAACGCTCGGCCGAGGTCGAGGCGAACTACGGCGGCCAGAACGTCGACCTCGACGCGCTGCGCGGCAGCGTCGACGCGTCGCCCGTCCGCACCGAAGAGTCCGCGAAGGACACTCCGGCGCGCGACGCGCACAGCACGGCCGAGCTGATGGAACTCCACCTCGGCAAAGCCGCGGACGCACCGCTCTGCATGACCTGCGGTACGAAGATGCGGCCCGCCGGTTCCTGCTACGCCTGCGAGGGTTGCGGCGCGACGTCCGGCTGCAGCTGATCCATCCTTGAGCAAAGGGGGCGCGGCGATGCCGCGCCCCCTTTCTCGGTTTCAGGGTCCGCCTGAAGCTCAGGAAGGCACCGCGGAAAACTGCCGCTCAGAGTTCTCCTTGCCTGCCAGGCGGATTCAGGCCCAGCAGCGGCAGCCACACCTGGTCCACGATTTCGACGATCGACGCGTCCGGCACCGCGCCCATGGTCATCAGCATGTCGTGGCGCACCAGGTCGAAGGGCAGGTTCACCACGCGTTCGGACCGCGGTGCCTCGGTCAGCTCGCCGCGCTCGACGGCGCGGGCGACAAGCGTCGCGAAGGGCGCCGGCTGGTCCGCGAGCCGGATCCGGCTGCGCAGGTCGTTGAAGCTGGTGCCGGTTTCGCGGAAGTAGTCCGCCAGTTGGAGGTGCAGAAGCACCACGGTGCGGTCCCGCTCGGCGTTGATCGTGCGCAGGAGGGCGAGCGCGTCCTGGCGCAGGCTGCCGGTGTCCGGAAGATCGAGGGGACGCCAGTGCCGGGTGAGCGTGGCGATGAGGAGGTCCTCGCGCCGCGGCCAGCGCCGGTAGAGCACCGGCTTGCTGGTTCCCGCGCGCGCGGCGATCGCCTCGTAGGTGAAACCGTGGTAGCCCTGCTCGACGAGAATCTCCCAGGCGGCATCGATGAGCGCGCTCTCCAGCGCGGCACCCCTGCGCCGGGTGGGAGTGCCCTCTGCTTGGTCCCGCTCGCTCACCACTGTCCTCTCCGGTTGCCCGTTCCCGCCGTGTTCACCCATGCGGTTAGACCCGCTTGCGTATCTTAACCCGCCGTCCTAAGCTCAGTGCTATAAGATACGGAACCGTTTCTAAAACCTGAGACCGCTAAAGGAGGCACCCATGTCCATGATCAACGCCGCGCTCGTGGAGTCCTTCGACGAGCCGCCGCACTACCGCTCCGTCCCTGCTCCCGAGGCCGCCGACGGCCAGGAGACGGTGGACGTCCTCGCCGTCGGCGTGCACCCCGCCACCCGCGGGATCGCCGCCGGAAAGCACTACACGAGTCCGCGGACCCTGCCCGCGCTGGCGGGTGCGGACGCGGTCGTCCGACGGCCGGACGGCAGCCTCGGCTACGTCATGCTCATGGGCGCCGGCACGCTGGCCGAGCGCATCGTCGTCGATCCGGCCGCCGTCATCCCGGTCCCGGACGGAACCGATCCCGCACTCCTGGCCGCCACCATGAACCCCGCGCTGTCCTCGTGGACCGCGCTGCGCACGCGCGTCCCGTTCCAGGCCGGGCAGTCGGTCCTGGTGCACGGCGCGACCGGCAACGCCGGCTCGACGGCCGTCAAGGTCGCCAAGCACCTCGGCGCGGAGCGGGTGGTCGCCGCCGGACGCAACCGTGCCCGCCTCGACGAACTCAAGGGCGAGGGTGCGGACGCCGTCGTCCAGCTCGTGCCCGACGAGGACGCCACCGCGGTCGCGCTCGCCGAAGCCGCCGCGGAGGTGGACGTGGTCCTGGACTACGTGTGGGGGCCGCCCACCGAACTCGCCATGCGCGCTGTCCTCGGCGCGCGTACCCAGCACACCCGCTTGCTCGACTGGGTGCAGATCGGCGGCATGGGCGGAGACTCGATCACCCTGTCCGGGCACGCGCTGCGCTCCAACGCGTTCCGGATCCTCGGCAGCGGCTTCGGCGCGGTGGAGCCGCAGGTCATGCAACGAGAGTTCACCGAACTCGTCGCCGCGATCGCCGCCGGCGGCATGGCCGTGCGCCCGCATCCGTTCCCGCTCGACCAGGTCGAGGCGGCCTGGACGCACCAGGACGCACCCGGCGAGCGCACCGTCATCCTGCTCTGACGCCCGCGCGGAGAAACTTCAGCGCAGCATTTGCGCGACCCCGTCGCCGAATGACCAGTCGACCTCGTGGTTTTCCGTCAGGCTGAAGAAGACGTTGCGCGGTTCGATTCCGGTCGCCTCGGCGATGAGTTCGGTCGCTCGCCGGTACAGCGCGGTTTTCTGCTCGTCGGTGCGGCCGGCGCGCATCGTGATGGCGATGTAGACGATGTCGTCGTCGCGGCGGACCCCGAAATAGCCTGGGTCGTAACGCAATCCGCCGGCGGCGTGGCTGTTCAGGATCTGGAACCGGTCGTCGACGGGGACGTCGATGGTTTCGGTCATCGCCTGGTGCACGGCCTCGCCGATGGCGGGGAGACGCTCGGCGTTGGGTTCGGACAGGACGTCGATGCGGACGAGCGGCATGGCGGGACCTCTCAGTTCAGCTGGTCGAGGTTCGGACGGGACAGGTGCAGCACCCGATACTGGACATCGGTGTCCTCGGCCGGGGCGGTGGTCCAGAGGGTGAAGCGCACGACTTCCCAGCGACGCGGGTCGATGGCCAGCGCGGTGGTATGCACGGACGGGTTTCGGGACAGCTGCGCGAGTTCGGCGAGTTCGCGGTCGAGGTCGTCCACGAACTGCCCGACGCGTTTGGTCGCGAACTTCGCGGCGCTCGCTCGTGCGGGACCGGCCAGGCAGCGAGCGACTGTCCAGTGGTGCACCGGCGGCCGGCCGAAATCCTGGACGATGCCTTCGAAACCCCCGCCGCCCCAAAGGAACCGGCTCATTCCGGCGGTGTCGGTCCACAGGTAGAACGGTGCGTAGTGGTTGTCACGCACCAGATACGCCTTGAGCCCCAACCCGGGGAACGCGTCGGTGCGGTGGCCTCGGGTCGCGACTCGGTGCTCGATGTCGTATCCAGCGGGCAGCTCGATTTCGTACTGCATGGCGTACATCGGTGTCACCGCCGTCCGAGGAGCGCGAGCGCGCCGCGGACCGCTTGGTCGAACGGCTCGGCCGTGCCGGACGAGCGGGCCAGGACGTACCCGCCCTGCAGCACCGCGACCAGAGCCGTCGCTGTCGTCGCCGGGTCGAGATCGCTCGGCAGCTCGTCGTTCGCGATGCCTTCGGCGAGCACTTCGGCGAGACGGCCGCGCAGCCAGTCGAAGGTTTCCTCCAGCGGCGCACGCAATTCCAGGTTCGCGACGATCTCGGGGTCCAGCGCCAGCCGGCCGACCGGGCAGCCGCGCAGGACGTCGCGTTCGCGCAGCAGATAGGCGGAAACGCGGTCGAACGCGGTCGTGCCCTGGGCGAACGCGGCCTCGGCGGAGGCGCGCAGATCGGCGGCGTTCTGCCGGATCGCGGCGAGCGCCAGGTCGGCCTTGCCGGCGAAGTGGTGGTACATGCTGCCCTGCCCGGCCCCGGCGCGCTGCTGGATGGCCTTCGGGCTGGTGCCGATGTACCCCCGCTCCCACAGCAGGTCCTGAGTGCTCGCGACGAGCTGGTCTCTCGTGGACATGCCTTGACTGTACATACTAGTAGGTACAGTGACAAGCGAGGGCGTGCCGCTCCGGCAGCTCCACCGAATCTCCACATCCTCCCCGCCGGACCGGCACATCCGGGCGGCAGCATGACCGCCGTGGACTGGAGTGTGGTGTTCGAGGCGGAGGAGCGGCGGCGGAAAATCCGGCCGCAACCAGCGTGGGGGAGCGGGGTGCGGCTGGATCCGGTGGTGGCGCGCAGCGTCCGGCGGTTCCGGCCGCCGGGCGAGGACCGGCAGCTGGTCGACCGGCTGCTCGAAACCGCAGGCCCGTCAAGGAAAAGCGACGTGATGAGCCAGCTGATCTCCGACGTGCTCGCGCTCGGCTACTACCGCGCGTTGCGGGACGGCACTCGCGACCCGGCCACCACGGAGGTCGCCGCGCGCGTGTTCGCCGGACTGGAACGGCGGCTGGCTTATCACGTGGATCGGTTGCGGCGCCAGAGAATCGCGGCTTCGGCGAAGTGGCGGGCGAGAGCGACGCTGGAAACCGGCGGGGTGCTCGTCGGCCACGGACGCGCGTTGCGGCGGCTCGGCGTGCCGTGGCTGGCGTTCGTCACCGACGCCTGGGCACAGTTCGAGCGAGCGCTCGCGGAGGTCCGCAAAGGACCGTCGATCCGCCCGGGGCCGCGCGTGCGGGCGCGGCCCCGGGACCTGGTCTAGGAAAGCTTCGACCAGAGGAATTCGTACGCGACCGCGGAACGGAACGCGAGCTGCTCGTTGTCCGCCGCCGCTCCGTGGCCGCCTTCGATGTTCTCGAAGTACTCCACGTCGTGGCCCTGTTCCCGCATCCGCGCGACCATCTTGCGCGCGTGCCCGGGATGCACGCGGTCGTCGCGGGTGGAGGTGACGAACAGGATCGGCGGATAGTCGCCGTCCGCCGAGACCTTCTGGTACGGCGAGTACTTCGAGATGTACTCCCACTCTTCCGGAACGTCCGGGTCGCCCCATTCGGCCATCCACGACGCCCCGGCCGGCAACAGGTGGTAGCGCTTCATGTCGAGCAACGGCACCTGGCACACGATCGCGCCGAACAGCTCCGGGTAGCTGGTGAGCATGACGCCCATCAGCAGCCCGCCGTTGCTGCCGCCCTGGATGCCGAGCCGTTCCTTCGTCGTGATGCCGCGCGAGACGAGATCGCGCGCGACCGCCGCGAAGTCCTGGTACGCCTTGTACCGATTCTCCTTCACTGCCTGCATGTGCCATTCCGGGCCGTATTCGCCGCCGCCGCGGATGTTCGCGACCACGTACGTGCCGCCGCGCGACAGCCAGGCCCGGCCGACCACCCCGCCGTACGACGGGGTCAGCGAAACCTCGAAGCCGCCGTATCCGTAGAGCAGCGTCGGGCCGTTCTCCGCGCCGGGCGGACGGACCACGAAGTACGGGATCTTCGTGCCGTCGTCCGAGGTCGCGAAGTACTGGCTGACCTCGATCCCGGTCGGGTCGAAGAACTCCGGAGCCTGCTTCAGCACCTCGACGTCGCCGCCGACGACGCCGCGGGTGAGCGTGGACGGCTGGACGTAGCTGGAGGAATCCACCAGGTACTCGTCGTCGACGTCCGGTTCGGTGTCGACGATCTCCGCGCTGCCGAATTCCGGCGCGCCGCCCAGTTCCGCCTCGGCCCAGCCGTCCGGGCCGGGCGTCAGCACGCGCAGCTCCGACTTGACGTCGTGCAAGGTCGCGAGCAGGAGGTGGTTGCGAGTCCAGGCGTAGTAGTCCAGCGACGTGTGCGCGTCCGGGGTGAACAGCGCGGTGAACTCGCGGTCGCCGGACTTGAACGCCTCATAGCGGATCGCGAGCAGCGTGCCCGCGGGGTGTTCGGCGCCGCCGACGGTCCACGCGCTGCGCGGGTGCACGAGCAGCCATTCGCGGTGCACGGACACCTCGACGTCCTCGGGCAGGTCCAGTCTGGTCAGTCCGGACAGGGTCCGCTCGAAGTACTCGGTGCGGTAGAAGTCGATGGCGCGGCGCACGAAGTCGCGCTCGAAGCCCTCGGTCGGATCGTGGTACGCGCTCACCGCGACGTCGTCCGGCTTGCCCTCGGCGACGAGAACCGCGTCTTCGAGCGGGGTGCCGCGCCGCCATTCCTTGACCAGCCGCGGATATCCGGAGGTGGTGAGCGAGCCAGGGCCGAAGTCCGTTCCGAGGTACACCCGGTCCGCGTCGATCCACCCGATCCGGTGCTTCGCTTCCGGCAGGGTGAACCCGTTCTCCACGAACTCGTGCGCGTCGAGGTCGAACTCGCGGACGACGGTCGCGTCCGCGCCGCCGCGCGACAGCTGGACCAGGCCGAGCCGGTGCCCGGGACGCAGCACCGCGGCGCCCTTCCAGACCCAGTTCTCGTCCTCGGCCGCGGCGAGCGCGTCGACGTCGAGCAGGATCTCCCAGTCCGGTTCGGTGGTGCGGTACTGCTCCAGCGTGGTGCGCCGCCACAGGCCGCGCGGGTGGTCGGCGTCCTGCCAGAAGTTGTAGTAGTGCGTCCCCCGGCGCACGACGTACGGGATCCGCCCGCCCGCGTCGAGCACCTCGCG
The DNA here is from genome assembly GCF_000411975.1 of Amycolatopsis orientalis DSM 43388. Classification (GTDB taxonomy): domain Bacteria; phylum Actinomycetota; class Actinomycetes; order Mycobacteriales; family Pseudonocardiaceae; genus Amycolatopsis; species Amycolatopsis orientalis_D. The sequence goes on along the minus strand of NZ_ASXG01000014.1, from coordinate 50,071 downwards.
GATCGAGTCCCGCAGCTGCCCGAACCTCTCGCTCGCGGTGAGCACGTCCAGCGTCTCCGCGTTGCGCGAACGGACCCATTCGAGCGCCTCGTCGCCCGTCACGTCTTCCAGCCACAGGTACGGATCTTCGACAGTCATAGCGTCCAGTCTCGCTGTCTCTCGCGGATCCGGCCAGGAGCCCGGCGTTCCCGTTTCGTGATCCAGGACGGCGGCCGGTCTCCGTATGCTGGCCGGGAGGGGGAGGAATGACGTATCACGCGGGAGGCTCCTGGCCTCCTCCGGCGCCGCGGGCCCCGCGCCGCACAGCGGGCAGAGCGCTGGGCGCGGTCGCCGCCGCGGCGATCGTCGCGGCCACGCTCGCGCTGATGGCCGCGGTGCCGCACGAGGTGGCCGGGCACGCGATCGCGGCCCCGGACGCCGACGCGATGCCGGACCGCCAGGACGCCAAACCGGTGCGCAAGCTCAGCGGCAACCCGCTGCTGGCCAAGGGGGTCGCGCTCGGTCCGGTGTCGTGCGACCTGCCGGACCTCAGCCGGGACGCGGAGCAGCTCAAGACCTTCTACACGACGCTCGTGGGCTGCCTGAAACAGGCGTGGCAGCCCGCGCTGGACAAAGCGGGCGAGCCGAACCTGCCGGTCAAGGTGTCGGTCACGCTGCCGAAGACCAGCGCGTGCGGCAGCGCGCCGTCCCGGGAGGAAGCGGTCGCGTACTACTGCGGCGGCGACGCCACCATCTACGCGCCCACCGAGTGGATGCTGTCGGACGCCGGGCTGAGCCGGGCCCGGCACCTCGCGACGCTCGCGCACGAGTACGGCCACCACGTCCAGCGCGAGAGCGGCATCCTCGACGCGGCGAGCACGGAGATGGGGTCGCCGGAGCCGACCAGCGACGCGGACAAGGCGGTCGTGCGCCGGATCGAGTTGCAGGCGAACTGTTTCGGCGCGCTGTTCCTCAACGCCGCGGCGGATCGCGGGTCGATCAGCCGGGCCACCGCGAACGCCGCCGTCGCCGACTACGGCCGCGCCGACGACAGCGGCGACCACGGCACCCGCGCGAACCAGCTGGCCTGGGCGAAGGCCGGTTACACCGGGGCCGGTCCGGCCGCCTGCGACACCTGGTCGGCCCCGGCGGACCAGGTCAGCTGACGCGCCACCGCGGGTCGCGGCCCAGCAGGCCGAGGAACTGGTCCAGTTCGCTTTCGTCGGCGCCGACGGGCACCACCGGCGCGAAGGTGCCTCGCTTGACGCGTTCCTCCGGATCGGTCGGAATCATGAGCGCGAACTGCAGCGCGGCGTGCACGGCCTCCGGTACCGGGTCGTAGGGGACGTCGAGGGTTTTGGCGAGGTCCCAGCCGTGCGCGACGGTGTCGACGAGGTGCATCGCGATCGCGACGGTGCCCGGGAAGGTGCCGAAGGTGTTGATGGCGATCTGGCGCTCCGCGACGTCGGCTTCGCCATACGCGGCGAGGTAGTCGGTCACTGAAGCTGCGTACGCGGCGTACGGGTCTTCGCCGAGTTGGCCGCGGTCCCAGTCCTTCGCGGAGCCGTTGCGCGCGGCTTCGGCGAAGGCGTGGTTTTCGCTGACTTGGTGGCGAAGCAGGTCCGCGAGCGTCCAGCCGGCGCACGGCGTGGGCCGGTCGAGGTCCGCGGCGGTGGTCTTCGCGACGATCGGGTCGAGGACGAGCAGGGACTGCCGGTCGAGGTCGAACGTGGTCATGGGCTCACGCTAACCGGCAGATCGGTCCAGGAAGAGAGCCAAAGCCGGGCCAACTGAGGTGGACCAATCTAGGCTGGATTCGTGGACCTGCACCTGGACCTGTCCGGCACCCGCGGCCATCGCGATGCGATCTACCGCCAGATCCGCGAGGCGGTGCTCGACGGACGGCTCCGCGACGGCGACGTGCTTCCGCCGACCCGCGAACTGGCACACCAGCTGGCCGTTTCGCGCACCACCGTCACCGCTGCGTACGAACGCCTCACCGCGGAAGGATTTCTCACCGGACGGGTCGGCGCCGGTACCTACGTGCGCGCCGGTGCCGCGCCGAGGCCCGCCGAACCGGCCGGGTCCGCGGAGGGGGTTCAGCCGCGTCCGGAGTGGACAGACGTGCCTTCGCCGCCGAAAGCGTTCACCAACCCGCCGCAGTTCGATTTCCGCGCCGGGGTACCGGATGTGCGGCTGTTTCCGTTCGATACCTGGCGACGGCTGACGACCCAGGCGTTGCGCAGTTCCCGCGCGGAGCTGATGACTTACGGCGAACCGCAAGGCGATCGGCGGCTGCGCACCGAACTCGCGCGGCACCTCGCGGTGTCCCGGAACGTTCGGGTGCTCCCGGAACACCTCGTGATCACCTCGGGCGCGCAGCAGACGATCGACCTCGTGGCCCGGGTTCTGTTGCGGCCCGGAGATCTGGCCGCCGTCGAAGATCCCGGCTATCCGCCGCCGCGGCTGCTGCTGGGCACGCTCGGGGTGCGCGTCGCGCCGGTTCCGGTGGACGACGAGGGCATCGTGGTCGACGCGATCCCGCCGGGCACGCGGCTGGTGCACGTGACGCCTTCGCATCAGTACCCGCTCGGGGTCGCGATGTCGCCAGCTCGCCGGCGCGCGTTGCTGGATTGGGCCGAGGACCACGGGGCAGTGGTGGTCGAGGACGACTACGACACCGAATTCCGCTACTCCGGGCGCCCGCTGGAACCGTTGCACAGCTTGGATTCCCACGGCCGGGTGGTCTACGTCGGCTCGTTCTCGAAGGTCCTGTCACCCGCGCTGCGGCTGGGTTTCCTCGCCGCTCCGCCCGCATTGGCGGAAGCGATCGTGAAGGCGAAATACCTCGCCGACTGGCATTCGCCCGGCATCGAACAGGCAGTGGTCGCGGCCTTCCTCGCCGAAGGCGGCTTCGCCCGGCACGTCCGCCGGATGCGCGGCATCTACCGCGCCCGGCACGACCTCCTCGTGGACCGCCTCCGGGCCGGGTTCGGCGACCTGCTGGAACCGGTGCCCGCGTCGGCGGGGCTGCACCTGAGCGCGTCGGCGGATCGGGATTTGCGCGGCTTCGCGCGAAAGGCGGCCGGGGTGGGCGTCCGGCTGTTTTCGCTCGGCGATTTCTCCGTCGAGGCGCGGCGGCACGGGCTGCTGTTCGGCTACGGCGCGATCGCGGCGGAGGAGATCGGTCCTGGTCTCGCCCGGTTGCGCCGGGTGCTCGACGGATGAGCGCGTTACCACGAACGGACGCGTCCCGCTGGACTTTCGCACTCGGCGGCGGAGCCCTAACCTGGGGTGACCCGACTCACCGAGGAGAGGGCATCGCCATGCGGATTGCGGATGTGCTTCAGCGCAAGGGCGCGACGGTCGCCACTGTGTCGCCGGGGACGACGGTCGCCGAGCTGCTGGCGGGACTCGCCCGGCACAACGTCGGCGCGATGGTCGTGGTGGACGCCGAAGGCGGGATCGCCGGGATCGTGTCCGAACGCGACGTCGTGCGCAAGCTCCACGAGCACGGGCCCTCGGTCCTTCAGGGGCCGGTCGCCGACATCATGACCACCATGGTCGCCAGCTGCACCCCGGACGATCCGGTGGACCAGCTCAGCGTCGTGATGACCGAACGGCGGATCCGGCACGTGCCGGTGCTCGACGGCGGGCGCCTCGCCGGGATCGTGAGCATCGGCGACGTGGTGAAGATCCGGATGGAGCAGCTGGAGCAGAGCCAGGAACAGCTGGAGGCCTACATCTCCCAGGGCTGACGCGTCACTCCCGCCAGCCGCTGAGCTCGACGCCCTTCGCGACGTCCACCCGGTAGCCGAGCGAGACCGTCGCGGACGCTCCGGGCGCGATCGTGAGCCGCCAGGTGAACTGGCCCAGTTCGGTGCGTTCGACCGGCTCCGGGCTGAGCCGCAGGTCCCGCACGGTGATCGCGTCGTCCCGCGAGACCGGGGCCTGATCGAGCACGGCCACCACGGCTTCGCGCGGGCTGTGGTTGGTGACCGTCGTCCGGTAGTCGGCTTCGCGGCGGCGTTGTGCGGAGAACGTCGCCTTGCCGGCGCTGCGCTTGACCAGTTCGCGTTCGACCCGGATGCGGTCGTCGACGCCCAGCGCGAGTTCGCGTTCCTCGCCGGGCGCCCACAGTTCCAGCTGTGTGCTGCCGACGAATTCGGCTTCGTGGAACACCGCGGCGCGGCCGGCGCGGAGCGTGTGCTCGCCGGTGTTGACGACCTTCGCGCGCAGGTAGGCCTCTTCGGCCTGCGTCGGCGCGGTTACGTAGTCGAGTTCCGCGGTGAATTCCAGCTGCGCGAGCGTCGTCCGGTGGCCTTGCGCGCCGGACGGGATCGCGACCGGACGAGCGGGGCGGAAGGTGACCGCGGTGGTGCCTTGCTCGACTTCGGCGACGTGCGCGGCGAAGCCGTCTCGACCGGCGGGCGCGGCACCGCCGTACGCCATCGCGGCACCGGGTGCGGGCGGCACCATCGAGCGGCGCTCCGGTTGCCGCCGGTCCAGGTACCAGGGCTGGAGTTCCGGGATCACCACGGTGTTCGCCGGGCGGGCGGTGGACAGCGTCAGCTCGCACTCCGGCCAGTCCTCGCCGGTGTGCTGGCTGACGAGCCCGTACGAGGTGACGGTGACGTCGGTTCCGCGTACCCGGACGTCGTAGCCTGGCTCCCAGCGCGCGCCGGGGACCACATAGGACAGTTCGATGTCCGCGGTGGCCGGGGATTCCAGCTCCACCACGATGGTTGAACTGTCCTGTTCGGACTGTGCGCTGCGAGTTTCGATCTGCCGGTCGAGCGCGGCGAGGTCTTCGCGCAGGCGTTCCAGCTTCGTGGAGAGCGCGCGACGTTCCTTGAGCGCTACGGCTAACTGCGTGCTGAGTGCTTCGCTCACTTCCTGGACACGCCCTGGTTCCGCGTCCCCGCCAGCCAACGCCTTCGCGAAGCTTGCTCCGCTGCGTCGCGAGACACCCGTCAATAGGTCGACACGCGCCGCTGCGGCACTCTCATCGTCCGCGACCTCGTCGACAGTCGCTTGAGCCACGCGACGCTGCTCCACGAGCGCGCGCAGCGTTGGGTCCGCAGGTGCGGCGTGTTGCGCGTACGCGACGTCGACGCCCGTGACCAACGCGTCGCCCGTACCGCTGACGCGCACCGAAGCAGCGTCGAGCGACAGGGGGAGACCCGTGATCTCTACGCGCGACCCGTCAGCCGGAGTGACGTGACAGCGGCGGGTGACGCGCGCGTGCTGCGGATAGACCGTGACCGTGACTATCGGTGCGTCCATGGCTCCGACGTTAGTCGGTTGACGCAACTTGCGGTTGACGGAAGTCTCAACGTGCTCGCCTGCTTCGTCCAGCTTGGGGGTTCTGGTGGGAGTTGCCGCTCGGGTCGCTGCCGTTTTCGTCGCAGTGGCCACGTTGTCCGTGCCCGCGGTCGCCGAAGCGGCTTCGCCGCCAGCGCCGGTTTTCGCCGACGGTCAAGCGCAGCCGGTCTTCGATCCGGCGGACGTGATTCGCGAGGACGTCTGGGTCACCGCGCCCGTCGACAGCGACCACGACGGCAAGCCGGACCTCGTACACGCGCAGGTGGTGCGTCCGCGCGCCACGGAGCAGGGCATGAAGGTGCCAGTCGTGTACGAAGCGAGCCCGTATTTCGCGGGCGGCAACGACGTGCCGAACCACAACGTCGACACCGAGCTGTACGTGCCGGGTCCGCACGTCGCGCCCCCGATCGGGTGGAGCTACCAGGACTACTTCACCGCGCGCGGATTCGCGGTCGTGTACGGCGAATCCCTCGGCACCGGGCTGTCGACCGGCTGTCCGACGACCGGAGACGTCAACGAGACGATCGGCGCGCGCTCGGTGGTCGACTGGCTGAACGGCCGGGCTTCCGCGCACGACCAGGCCGGAGCGCCGGTCGCGGCGAGCTGGAGCACCGGGAAGACCGGGATGATGGGCGTGTCCTACAACGGCACGCTGCCCAACGCAGTGGCCAGCACCGGCGTCGAAGGACTCGAGACGATCGTGCCGATCGCGGCCATTTCGAGCTGGTACGGCTACTACCGCAACGCGGGCGCGGTCGTGGCTCCCGGCGGATACCAGGGCGAGGACACGGACGTGCTCGCCGGCTACGTCTACTCGCGCGCGGACCGGCAGATCTGCCGTCCGGTGCTCGACGGCCTGACCGCCGCGCAGGACCGCGTGACCGGGGACTACAGCCAGTTCTGGGACGTGCGGAACTACCGCGATGACGTCGGCAAGGTGCACGCGTCGGTGCTCGCGGTGCACGGGCTGAACGACTGGAACGTGAAGACCGAGCAGGTCGCCACCTGGTACGAGGCGCTGAAGAAGCACGGCGTCGAGCACAAGATCTGGTTGCACCAATCCGGGCACGCGGACCCGATTTCGCTGCGCCGCGACGTCTGGCTCACGACGCTGAACAAGTGGATGTCGCACTACCTCTACGGCATCGGCAACGGAATCGAGCGCGAGCCGAAGGCGACCATTCAGCGCGAGGACAAGTCGTGGGTCGACGAGGCCGACTGGCCCGCACCGGGCACCTCGGACGTCGAATTGCACCCGTGGCCGGGCGGACGTTCGACCGGGACGCTCGACCGGCGGCCGGTGCCCGGCCGTCCGACCGTCGAGACGCTGGCCGACGACGCGAGCAAGAAGATCGAACAGCTCGCGGACGCGGCGTCGTCCGGGAACCGCTTGCGCTACCGCACTTCCGCGACCACCGCGCCGGTCCGGGTGTCCGGCGCCGCGAAAGCCGAGCTGCGGCTGTCGTTCGACCGCCCGGCCGCGAACGTCACCGCGGTGCTGCTGGACCGCGCGCCGGACGGCACTTCGCACGTGATCAGCCGCGGCTGGACGGATCCGCAGAACCGGATCAGCCCGTCGGTCACGTCGCCGATCACCCCCGGACAGCGGTACCGCATCGAGGTTTCGCTGATGCCGAAGGACTACGTCGTGGCCGCCGGGCATCGCCTGGAGTTCGTGCTGGCCTCCAGCGACCACGACTTCACGCTGCGGCCGCAGCCCGGCGCCGGGCTGTCGCTGGACCTGACCGGGACGACGGTGACGTTGCCGATCGTCGGCGGGAAGCAGGCGTTCTACTCGGCGATTCCCGCGCGGTAGGCGAAGGCGACGGCTTGGGCGCGGTCGCGCAGACCGGCCTTGGAGAACAGGTGGTTGACGTGCGTCTTCACCGTCGCCTCGCTGACTACGAGGGTGCGCGCGATCTCCGTGTTCGACAGGCCGGCCGCGATCAGCCGCAGCACCTCGACTTCGCGCGCGGTGAGGCCTTCCAGCTCTTTCGGGTGCACCGGGGCGCGGCTCGTCGCGGCAGCCACCAGCCGTTGCTGGAGCGCTCCGTCCACAGTGGACTGGCCGGCCGCGGCCGAGCGGAGCGCGCGGACGATCGCGTCGGCGTCGGCGTCCTTGGTGAGGAAGCCGCGCGCGCCTGCCTTGAGCGCGGCGAGCAGGGACTCGTCGTCGGCGTACGTGGTGAGGACGACGACTTCGGTCTTCGGATGCTGCGCGCGGACCAACTCCGTTGTCTCGACGCCGTCACGGTTCGGCATGCGCAGGTCGACCAGCAGTACGTCCGGCTGGTGCTCGCCGACCAGCTCGAGAGCCTGTACGCCGTCCGAAGCCGCGCCTACCACCTCGATGCCCGGCAGCAGTCCGAGGAGCGTGACGAGGCCTTCGCGCACCACTGCCTGGTCGTCGGCCAGTACCACGCGAAGCGTCACGCCGGCACCGTCAGCTGAATCCGCCATCCGTCCTCCCCAGGGCCGCATTCGAGCTGCCCGTTCAACAGCGCAACCCGTTCGCCCATGCCTCGCAAACCGTATCCCGGTGACGGCGGTTCCGGCGGACGGCGGCCCTGGTGGTCAATGATCGTTAAGTCGACTTCGTCGTTCTTGAAGGCCACCGTGACGTCTACAGCGGGACCGCCCGCGTGTTTGCGCGAGTTCGCGAGAGCTTCCTGTACGGCACGTACGAGCGTCGTGCCGACAGCTGCGTCCAGCTCGCGTGATTCGCCTTCGACCACCAGGTCGGCGCGAGAGCCGGTGTCGAGCCGGTACGCGGCGAGAAGGTCCGAGACCGAGCGCTCGACGGGTACGGCGTCTTCGCGCAGCGCGGCGACCGCCTTGCGTGCTTCGGCGAGGCCCTCGGTGGCCAGCTTCTGCGCGCGTTCGATCTGCGCGAGAGACTCTTCGCTCGCACCGTCGCGGACCAGCATCAGACGCGCGCCCTGCAGATTGAGCGCGAGACCGGCGAGCGAGTGCGCGAGGACGTCGTGCAGTTCGCGGGCGATGCGGGCGCGTTCGGCGAGTGCCGCCGCGCGGGCGTGCTCTTCGCTGGCGGTCTGGGCGCGGGCGAGCGCGAGTTCGGTCTGTTCCAGGCGTTCCGCGCGGCTCCGGCGGTTGGCGGCGAGCAGGAACATCACGACGAGGACCGCGAAGAGGGCGACCGCGTTCAGCCAGTCGAGGTCGTACACGATCGACCAGGCGAGGATCGTGGCGGAGGCCGCGGCCAGCGAGATCGCCGCCGCGATCCGGCCGGACACGCGCAGGGCGTAGAAGGTCGCGCCGAATATCGTCGTCGAAGTCCAGCTGGTCGGCTGCAGGAGCCAGAGCGCACCCGCGCCGACGACGACGGCGATCATCGTCGCGGGCATCAGCCAGCGCGGGCGCGACTCCCGGGTGAGCCAGAGCGCCGGGACGGACAGCACGAGAACCAGCGCGATCAGCGGCCACGTCCAAGGCCGCGCGTGCGGGATCGCGAACAGGGTCGGCACGGCGAGCACGCCCCAGCGCACCCAGTCGGCGCCCTCGAACCGCCGCCGCGCCTTGGCGAGCGTGGTCGCCGGTGCGCCCATGAGCCCTCCCGTGTCGTCTTGTACGGAAAATGTACTGGCTCGGGCTTGGCTGGAGGGCGTCGGACATTTCCCCCACCAGGAGGTACGCCCCATGTCCAGATTGAGACGGCTCGCGGCGGCCGCGGCCGCGGTGGCCCTGCACGCGTGCGGCCTGACGCTCGCCGCCCAGTCGACGGCGTCCGCGGCCCCCAACTTCCAGGTGCCGTTCAAGTGCGGCGTCACGGTCACCGCGGCGACCTTCAGCGGCCACAACCCGGCCAACGCGGTCGACTTCCAGAAGTCCGGCATCACCGGCATGCCGGTGCTCGCGGCCGCGCCCGGAACGGTTACGCGCGTCGCGAACGAGGGCAGCACCAGCTACGGCCGCTGGATCGAACTGGACCACGGCGGCGGCTGGCGGACCCGGTACGCGCACCTGTCCGAGCAGGAAGTCTCGGTGGGCCAGAGCGTCGGGCAGGGCAAGGAGATCGGCAAAGCGGGCGCGACCGGCGGGGTGACCGGGCCGCATCTGCATTTCGAAGAAAACCTGAACGGCGTGACGCAGAAGGCCGTGCTGAACGGCGTCGCGGTGCCGTACTACGGCAAGAAGGACTTCACGAGCAAGAACGGCTGCGGCGGCAACCCGTATTCGGCGACGCAGGTGTGCGGGTCGGGCTTCTCGGTGATCGACCAGCAGGCGCTGGGGACCGCGGGCACGGCGTACCTGCTGTACAACTCGTCGTCCAAAGAGAACTGCGTGACGACCCTCAAGGCGGTTTCCCTCGGGACGGCCAGCCCGGTTTCGGCGTTCCTGGAGGTTCAGGGGTCGACCAGGGCGACGGATTCGGGGAACTTCACCTACTACGCCGGGCCGGTGAAGAAGAGCGCCGGGTCCACGTGCGTCAAGTGGGGCGGTTCGGTCGGCTCGTCCTCGTACACGAGCCCGTTCGAACACTGCGGCTGAGCGGTTTTCCGGCGGTGCTGCCGGAGCCTGGTCCGGCTCCGGCAGCACGTGCCCACTGTGTCCACTGTGTCCATTGTGGACTCGTGCGATCGAGGCACATGCCACCGACAATTTTCGCCGGGTCTCTTCGGATATGCCGCGGTTGTCCACAACTGCCCGCGCTGGTCCACAGATTTGCCGGGCCGGCCCCGCTTCCCGGATTCGCGGCGCACAGTGGAGGCGTGACCACCTCGACGCCGCCCGGCATCTCCCGGGCCACCCTCAGCAATCCGGCCGACCTCATCGCCTCGCTCCCGTACCTGCTCGGATTCCGTCCCGCCGATTCCCTCGTGCTGCTGGGCCATCGCGCCCCCGGCACGACGCTCGGCCTGATCCTGCGCGCCGACCTTCCGCCGCGAGAACTTCAAGCACAGCAAGCGGATGCGCTGCTCCCGCGGTTCGCCGACCACGAGCACAGTGGCGTCACGGCCGTCATCGTCGGCGGTTCGGGGAGCGAAAACGGTCCACCGCACCGGGAACTGGCGGCCGAGCTGGAGCGCGGCCTGGCTCGGCACCAACTCAAGCTGTTCCACGCACTGTGGACTTCCTCGATCGAACCCGGTGCGCCCTGGTCGTGCTACCGGGATCCGGACTGCCGCGGAGTGCTGCCCGACCCGCAGGAGACCGTCCTCGCCGCCGCGACCACGGAAGCGGGTTTCGTCGTCTTCCGCAGTCGCGAGGAGCTGGCTGCCGTGCTGGAACCGCGCTCTCCGGAAGCGATCGCCCGCCGTGCTGACCTGCTGGCGTCCTCGCCGGAACCGTTGTGCGGTCCGGGAATGTCGGCGAGTGATGTCCTCGACGCCGCGGCAGCCGAACTCCGCGCCGCGTTCCTCCGGCAGCGCCGAGGGGCGGGACCTCCCGACGACGACCAAGCCGTCCGCCTCGCCCACGCGCTGATGCTCACCCCGGTCCGCGACGCCTGCCTCGCGCTCGCGGTCCCGCCGCACACGTCGCTGACCCGCGAGGCGGAAGAGGTATGGCTGACGCTTGTCCGCGAACTGCCGCCGCCGCACCGAGCCGAGGCTGCCCTGCATCTCGGCTACACGGCGTTGATGCGCGGAGAAGGCGCGCTCGCCGGGATGGCCTTGGCGAACGCGGTGGAGGCCGATCCGGAGCATTTGGTGGCGCAGTTGCTGCAGGCCGCGTGGAACATCGGCACAGACCCGGCGAAACTGACCGGCCTCGCCGACCTCAGCACGGCGGTCGATCTCGGCTTGTCTCCGCCGCCGGAACCGGGGAGTCCTACCGGATCGCCAAGGGGCTGAGACGGCCGGGCTTGACGGTGCTTCCGTTCCTGGGCGGCGGGTGATGAGCCCCGGGTTTCCGGTCGGCAGGACGGGCAGCGTGGGTGGGTCCTAGCGAACGGAGCCAGCGCGCCCTGGCCGTGGTGCCGGGTCGTGGCTCCGGAGCGGAAGGACTGATGGCGCGGACGGGTCTTGGTGGAGTTGGAGGCGATGCGCTCGGGCGAGAGTGGTTCCTGGCGTGGTGCCGGGTCGTGGCTCCGGAGCGGAAGAGCTGCCGGCGCGGACGGGCCTTTGCTGGAACGGAGTCCGTGAGCCCGGGCCCAAGTAGCTCTTGTTCGTGGTGCCGGGCCGGGGATTCTCGATCGGAAGGACAGACGGCGCGGACGGGCCTCGGCGGGACGAGGCCAAGCGCCCGGCGGAAGCGGTTCCTGGCCGTAGTGACGGGGTCGGGTTCTCGAGCGAAGCCAGGCACGGCGGTGGCTTGAGCCGGAGTGGCGGGGCAGCGGGCGGGCCCGAGCGGGGTACGCCGTCCGCTGGGCAAGTCCGAGTCGTCCGCCTCCACGTCGAGCTGGTGAGTCCTGGCGTCGGAGTGCCTTGGCCGCTCGCCGTGACGAGACCGGGGCGGGGGAGTCCAGCCGGATCCCCGCCCCGTTCGGAGCCGCGATCAGGAACGACGCGACCGGGTGAACTGCCAAGCGTCCGACACGATCCCGTCGAGGTCGGTCAGCTTGGGCGTCCACCCGAGTTCGCCGTGGGCCTTGTCGCTCGACGCCACGAGCACCGACGGGTCGCCGGCGCGGCGCGGGGCCACCACGGCGGGGATCGGGTGCCCGGTGACCCGGCGGCAGGCTTCCACGACCTCCAGCACCGAGAACCCGGTGCCGCTGCCGAGGTTGTAGATGCGGTGCTCGCCGGCGGCGGCGTGGCGCAGGGCGAGGAGGTGAGCGTCGGCGAGGTCGACCACGTGGATGTAGTCGCGGACGGCCGTTTTGTCCGGCGTCGGGTAGTCGTCGCCGTAGATGGAGATGTGTTCGCGGTCGCCGGTGGCGACCTGGAGGACGAGAGGGATGAGATGGGTTTCGGTGGTGTGCCGTTCGCCGAACGCGCCGTAGGCGCCGGCCACGTTGAAGTACCGCAGGCTGACCGCGGCGAGGCCGTGGGCGCGGGCGAAGCTGGTGATCGCGTGGTCGATGGCGAGCTTCGACGCGCCGTAGGTGTTGGTCGGCTGCGTCGGGGCCGTTTCCGGGATCGGCGACACGTCGGGCTCGCCGTACGTCGCCGCGGTGGAGGAGAACACCAGGCGCGGCGTGCCGTGCTTCTTCATCGCCTCCAGCAGCCGCAGCGAGGTCACCACGTTGCCTTCCCAGTACTTCGCCGGGTCGGCCATCGACTCGCCCACCAGCGACTTCGCCGCGAAGTGCAGCACGCCGTCGAAGCCCTCGCCGAGAAGGTCCGCGGCGACCTCGGCGGCGTCGCCCTCGACGAAGCGCGCCTGCGGGTGCACCGCGTCCGCGTGCCCGGTCGACAGGTCGTCCACGACGGTGACCTGGTGACCCGCTTCGATGAGGCGGGCGGCGCACACGCTGCCCACGTACCCCGCGCCGCCCGTCACGACAAGTTTCAGGGGGCTCTGCTGGTCCGTCACGTCAAGGCCTTTCTGCTGAGGGGTGGCGACTCTGCGGCACAGTCTCCCCTCACTGCGACGCGACGGACCCTCCGGGGGTTGCTCCGGAAATCAGGCGTCGTCGCGGCCCGCGCCGCGCGACGGCACCGCCGTGAACATCCGCGGGCGGCGGAATCCGGCCTGCTCGCAGGCGGTTTCGACCGCGCCGCGAACTGCGTCCAGATCCTCGTCGCGGACCAGCGCGATCGCCGAACCGCCGAACCCGCCGCCGGTCATCCGCGCGCCCAGCGCTCCGGCCGAACGGGCCGACTCGACCGCGAGGTCCAGTTCGGGCGTCGAGATGCGGTAGTCGTCGCGCATGCTCACGTGGGAAGCGTCGAGGTACGGCCCGATCTCGGCGAGCTTGTTCTGGCGCAGCAACGCGACCACGTCGAGCACCCGCTGGTTCTCGGTGACCACGTGGCGCACCAGCGGAACCAGTTCCGCGGGCAGTTGCCCGAGGGCTTCGTCGAGACCGTCGAGGGCGACGTCGCGCAGCGCCTTCACGCCGAGCAGTTCCGCCGCGCGCTCGGTGCCGCGCCGGCGTGCGCCGTAGCCGCCGTCGGCGTGGGAATGCTTGGTGCGGGTGTCCATGATCAGCACCCGGAGCCCGGCCTCGGCGAGCGGGAACGGCACCTGCTCCATCTCGCCCGAGCGGACGTCGAGGAACAGCACCCGCGAGTCCTCGCAGCACAGCGACGCCGTCTGGTCGAGCAGCCCGGTGGGCGCGCCGACGAAGTCGTTTTCCGACCGCTGCACCCAGCGCGCGATCTCCGGCCGCGTGGGAGTGCCCGGGCCGCCGTCCTCGAGTTCCACCCCGGCCACGCCGAGCAACGCCAGCGAAACCGCGCATTCCAGCGCGTGAGAGGAGGAAAGCCCGGCCCCGGACGGCACGTCCCCGGCGATGACCACGTCGGCGCCGCTCGCGTACCCCTGGTCGCGCAGCACCCACGCCACCCCGGAGGGATACGCGGCCCAACCCTCGACCGAACCCGGTTCGAGCGCGGCGATGTCGTGCGGGCCGGAGTGCTGCAGCTGTCCGTCGTCGCCGAGCGTGGCGACCTGGAGCTTGCCGTCCTCGCGCGGGGACGCAGCCGCGGCCAGCCGGTGCGGAAGCGCGAAGGGCAGGACGAAACCGTCGTTGTAGTCGGTGTGCTCGCCGATCAGGTTCACCCGGCCCGGCGCGGACCACACGCCTGCCGGGGCCCGCCCGTGGACGTCGTGGAACGCGCGCGCCGCGTCGGTCGCCGGCGTCACTTGGCGAGCGCCAGCACGGCGTGCAGCGCCGCGGTGGAGACCTGCGCCGTGCTCTCGGTGCCCTTGACCTCGACGGTGGCGCTGCCGCCCGCGGCCTTGCCGACGGTGACGAGGCCGCCGGGCACGATGCCGACCGTACGCAGCTCGGTGAGCAGCGACTCGTCGAGCTGCACGTGCTCGGCGATGCGGCGGATCTCGACCTCGCCGCCGCCGGTGCGGGCGAACTCGTCGAGACGCACCAGGCCGTCCTCGGCGCGCGGCGCGGGATCGCCGTCGCCGAGCTTGTCGAGGCCGGGGATCGGGTTGCCGTACGGCGACGTGGTCGGGTGGTCGAGCAGCTTCACCAGCTTGCGCTCGACGGCCTCGCTCATCACGTGCTCCCAGCGGCACGCCTCGTTGTGCACGTGCTCCCACTCGAGGCCGATGACGTCGACGAGGAGGCGCTCGGCGAGCCGGTGCTTGCGCATGACCGCGACGGCGAGGTCGTGGCCGTGGTCGGTGAGCTGCAGATGCCGGTCGTCCGCGACGACGACCAGGCCGTCGCGCTCCATCCGGGCCACGGTCTGGCTCACGGTGGGGCCGCTCTGCTGCAGCCGCTCGGCGATCCGGGCCCGCAGCGGGACGACCCCTTCCTCTTCGAGCTCGTAGATGGTACGCAGGTACATCTCGGTGGTGTCGATGAGATCGTTCACGCTGTCCCCTTCGTCCGCGTAGCTCATCGTAGTCGTTGGCCCCGACAGCGACGGCTCGCCTCGGCGTAACGACCCGGCGGCGGCGAAAAGTCCTGCCCTGGTGCGCGAACCGCGTCCGGACCTGCAGGATGGGGGCATGCGACCGTTGATCTCGCCCGCTGAGCTCGCCGCGCTGACCGACCGGGACCGTCCAGCGGTGCTGGACGTCCGCTGGCGGCTCGGCGGACCGCCCGCGGCGGAGTCCTACCAGGAGGGACACCTGCCGGGAGCGGTGTTCGTCGACCTCGACACGGCGCTGGCCGCGCCGCCCGGCGAGGGCGGCCGCCACCCGCTGCCCGACCCGGCCGTGCTGCAGCGTGAGCTGCGGAAAGCCGGGGTCCGGGCCGGGCGTCCGGTGGTCGTCTACGACGACGCCGACGGTTCGGTGGCCGCGCGCGCCTGGTGGCTGCTGCGCTGGGGCGGCCATTCGGAGGTCGCGGTGCTCGACGGCGGTTACGCTGCGTGGCTGGCCGAGGGGCGGGAAGTGACGGCCGAAGTGCCTTCGCCGGAGCCGGGCGACGTCGAGGTCCGTCCGGGCGCGATGCCGGTCCTGTCGGCGGACGACGCGGCGGCGCTCGCGCGCGAAGGCGTGCTGTTCGACGCTCGCGCGCACGCCCGCTACACCGGCGAGACCGAGCCGGTCGACCCGCGGGCCGGGCACATCCCCGGTGCGGTCAGCGCGCCGTCGTCCGAGCACGCTGGTGCGGACGGGCGCTGGAAGTCGCCGGCCGAGCTCGCCGCGCGGTTCGCGTCGCTGGGCTTGACCGACGGGGTTCCGGTCGGCGCCTACTGCGGTTCGGGAGTCACGGCGTCGTCGGTGGTGCTCGCGCTGGAGGTCGCCGGGCATCCGGAGCCCGCCGCGCTGTACGCGGGGTCGTGGTCGCATTGGTCGCGCGATCCGGAGCGTCCCGCGGCGACTGGTCCCGAGCGCGGCTGACGTCGCCGGAACTTTCCGCGCTGTGCGCCGACTTCTCGTCCGGAAGGCTTTCCAGGCGAGAGGCGGCTTTCATGGAGCGAAGAACATTCCTGCGCGGGTCAGCGGCGATGGCGGCGGCGATACCGGCTGAGGCTTCGGCGACGACCGGCGCTTCGACGGTGCGGCGGCCGTTGCGGGTTCAGGTCGTGTTGTTCGACGGTGTCGAGGAGCAGGACTTCGCCGGTCCGTACGAGGTGTTCTCCGCGGCGGGTATGCACGCGAAGCGCGGTACCGAAGTTTCGTACGTGCGAGTGGACGGCCCGGGCGTGGTACGCGCGGCGTACGGGACGAAGGTGGAGGTCGAACGCGGCTGGTCGCCCCAGGACGCCGACATCATCGTCGTGCCGGGCGGCGGTTACCGGAGGCGGAAGGGACCGGGGATCTGGGCGGAGATCGACCGCAAGGTCCTGCCGGATGCCCTTGCCGCCGCGCCGCGCAAAGGACTGACCCTGGCGTCGCTGTGCACGGGCACGCTGTTGCTCGGCGCAGCCGGATTGGTGCGCGGACGTCCGTGCACGACGCACCACGGCGCGACCGACACGCTCGCCCAGCAGGGCGGAGTGCTCAAGAAGGCGCGCGTGGTCGACGACGGCGACGTGGTCACCTCGGGCGGCATCACGAGCGGCCTCGACCTGGCCTTGTGGCTGGTGAAACGGGAACTCGGCTCCGACGCGGCGGCCGGGCTGGAG
This sequence comes from Amycolatopsis orientalis DSM 43388, assembly GCF_000411975.1. Taxonomy (GTDB): domain Bacteria; phylum Actinomycetota; class Actinomycetes; order Mycobacteriales; family Pseudonocardiaceae; genus Amycolatopsis; species Amycolatopsis orientalis_D. The sequence continues at coordinate 33,659 of NZ_ASXG01000014.1, read as the reverse complement.
GAGATGCTCGAGTACGAGGCGCGCGGCGTCGTCTGGACGCGCGGTTGAGCCCGCCTCCCGCGGTGGAGCCGGGCTCGGCCGTGACGATTGAGGGAGCGTGTTGCTGAGTGACTTCACGCTGTGGAGCCGGGCGGGGGACCGCGGCTGAGTGACTCCTCGCCGCGGAACCCGGCTCGGGACGCAGCGGGGAAGTGGCGGCGGCTGAGTCGCGCCCCGGCGGAAACCCGGCTCCGGGCGCGACGGGGAAGTACAGTGCGGTGCATGTGGTCGCCTGCAGTTGTCTGGGATTCGTCGCTGCTGAAGTACGACCTGGGCGGGCAGCATCCGTTCAACCCCGTCCGGCTCGACCTCACCGTGCGGCTCGCCACTGAGCTGGGCGTGCTCGAAGGGGTCGAACTGCTCGTGCCCACCGCCGCGGGCGACGAGGAACTGCTGCGCGTGCACGCTCCCGAGTACCTGGCCGCGGTGCGGGAAGCGCCGAATGTCGGGTGGGACGTCGGGCACGGGCTCGGGACCGACGACAACCCCGTGTTCGCCGGAATGCACGACGCGACCGCGCTGGTCGTCGGCTCGACGCTGCTCGCCGCGCGCAAGATCGCGGACGGCGAGGCGCGGCGGGCGGTCAACATCGCGGGCGGGCTGCACCACGCGATGCGGGACCACGCCTCCGGTTTCTGCATCTACAACGACTGCGCGATCGCCATCTCGTGGCTGCTCGACCACGGCTTCGACCGCATCGCGTACGTCGACACCGACGTGCATCACGGTGACGGCGTCCAAGCCGCGTTTTACGACGATCCGCGCGTGCTAACCGTCTCCATGCACCAGCACCCGTTCACGCTCTGGCCCGGCACCGGCTACTCCGCCGAAATCGGGAAGGGCAAGGCAGCCGGCACGGCGGTGAACGTCCCGCTGCCGCCGCACACCAGGGACCCGGGGTGGCTGCGGGCGTTCGACGCGGTGGTTCCCGCTGTGCTGCAGGAGTTCCGGCCGCAGCTGCTCGTCACCCAGTGCGGGGTCGATTCGCACGAGGAAGACCCGATGGCGGACCTGTCCCTGTCGGTCGACGGGCACCGCACCATCTACTCCACGCTGCGCGACCTGGCCGAGCGCTACGCGGACGGCCGCTGGCTGGCGGTCGGAGGCGGGGGATACCAGCTGATCCGCGTGGTGCCGCGCTCGTGGACGCACCTGATGGCGACCGTGCTGGACCGCGACGTCCCGCCGGAAACGCCGCTGCCGGCCGGCTGGGTCTCGACGGTCCAGCGCGCCGCCCCGGCCGCCGACCTCCCCGCCGCGATGACCGACGGCAAGGACACCGCCTTCAAGCCGTGGGGCGACGACGCGGACGACCCGGTGGACGTCGCGATCCGCGACACCCGCCGCGCGATCTTCCCGCTGCACGGCCTCGACCCGGACGATCCGAGGGACTGACCATGCCCGACCGACCTCGCCATCCCGGCGCCGGCGACCTCGGCACCGGAGACTCCGGCACTGGCAAGTCCGGCGCGGGCGACCCCGGCAGGGGTGGGCCTGGCGTGGGCGGCTCCGGCATGGGTGGGCCCGGCGTGGGCGTCCCGGGCACGGGCACCCCTGGCCTCGGCACCGGCAGCTCTGGCGCAGGCAGCTCTGGCGCCGCTGAGTCCGGCACCGGCAGCTCTGGGACCGGTGAGTCCGGCCCCGGCAAGCTCAGCCCCGGCACCGGCGAGTCCGGCCTCGCTAGGCCCGGCGCGGGCAGTCCCATTCTCGACGCCAGCAGCACGGGCGCGCCCGGCGGACCCGACTCTCCGAATCCCGGCCGCGCCACCAGTCGCCCCGAAGGAGGGACGGGTGCGGCAGGAAATCCGGAGCCTGGCGGCGTTTCCTCCGGATCGGCTGCTTCGGCTGCCCGGCGCGGCGAAAGCGGCTCGTCAGCCGGGCTAGCGTGGGGCGGTGAGACGCATGCATCCGGCGAGGTTTCAGCGGCTCCGCATCCCGGCCGCGACACCAGTCGCCCGGAAGGAGGGGCCAGAACTCCGCAGATCGGCGGTGCTTCGTCCGGATCGGCTGCCAGGCGCGGAGAAAGCGGCTCGCCAGCGCAGCGTGGCGAGTCCGGTGCGTCCGGCGAGGCTTCAGCGGCGAACCAGGCGAGCGGACGTGCTGCTCCACAAGGGGATGCTTCGGCGAAGGACTTTCCTGCGGCGGGAGGCGATGCGATGTCGAGCGAGTTCGGAACCGGCGACTCTGCTGCGGCCGGACGCGATGCGGCGGCGAATCCGGCAGCGGGCGGAAGCGACGGGGCGAGCCAGTCAGCCAGCACCAAAGCACCGGCTGGCGAAGCCGCGAAAGGGCCTGCCCCAGGGCATCCCGCCGCGGACGGGAAGCGCGATCCCTATGACTACCCCCGTGACTGGGAAGCTGACGTAGTCCTTTCCGACGGCGGCACTGTCCACTTGCGACCCGTCGTGCCCAGTGACGCCGACGGGCTCGTCGCCTTGCACAGCAGGCTTTCCGACCGCACCCGGTATTTCCGGTACTTCGGTGCCTACCCGCGCATCCCACCGCGGGATCTGGAGCGGTTTTCCACTGTGGACCACCACGACCGGGTCGCGTTTGTGGCCTTGCTCGGGGACGACGTGGTCGCCGTGGGGCGGTACGAGCGGCTCGATCACGGGCCGTCGGCGGAGGTTGCGTTCGTTGTCGACGACAAGCATCAGGGGCGAGGGCTCGGGTCGATCCTGCTCGAACACCTCGCCGCGGCGGCGTCGGAGTGCGGATTGCGGCGGTTCGTGGCCGAGGTGCTGAGCGAGAACGCGGCGATGGTGCGCGTGTTCCGCGACGCGGGGTATCAGGTCAGCCGCGCGATCGAGGAAGGCGTGCTGCATCTCGAGTTCGACATCGACCCGACCGAGGAATCGCTCGCGGTCGCGCGATCGCGGGAGCAAGCGGCCGAGGCGCGGAGTGTGCACAATCTGCTGCATCCGGCGACCGTGGCGGTGATCGGGGCCTCCGCGGATCCCACCAAGGTCGGGCACGTCGCGTTCGCGAACCTGCTCGCGGCGGATTTCGCGGGGGCGGTGTATCCGGTCAACCCGGAGCACCGGTCGGTTCGCGGGGTGCGGGCGTATCCGTCCGTGCTGGACATTCCGGACCCGGTCGACCTGGCGTTGGTGGCGGTTCCGGCGGAGGCCGTCGAGTCCGTGCTGGACGCCTGTTTGGCCAAGGGCGTCAAGACGCTGGTGATCGTGTCCGGCGGGTTCGCGGAGTCGGGGCCGCTCGGGTTGCACGCCGAGCTGCGGCTGGTCGGCGAGGCGCGGGCGCACGGCATGCGGGTGGTCGGGCCGAACGCGCTGGGCGTGCTGAACACCGCGAAGGACGTCCGGCTCAACGCGACGCTGGCGCCGCGGCTGCCGAAACGCGGGCGGACGGGGTTCTTCTGCCAGTCCGGTGCGCTCGGGACGGCGATTCTGGCGGACGCGGGGTCGCGCGGGCTGGGGCTGTCGACGTTCGTCTCGGCGGGCAACCGGGCGGACGTGTCCGGCAACGACCTGCTGCAGTACTGGGAAACCGATCCGGACACCGACCTGGTGCTGCTGTATCTGGAGTCGTTCGGCAACCCGCGGAAGTTCGCGCGGCTGGCGCGCAGGCTGGCGCGGTCGAAGCCGATCGTCGCGGTGAAGTCGGGGCGGCATGCGGTGCGGCCGCAGCTCGCGGCGACTTCGGCGGAGGTCGACGAGGCCAGTGTGCAGGCGCTGTTCGAGCAGGCCGGCGTGGTGCGGGTCGAGTCGTTGGCGCAACTGTTCGACACGGCGCTCGTGTTCGCGCATCAGCCGTTGCCGGCCGGGCCGCGGATCGGGATCGTCGGGAACTCCAGCGCGATCGGGTTGCTGGCCGCCGACACCGCCCGTGCGGAGGGGCTGCGGCTGGCGTTCGATCCGGTCGACATCGGGCCGCAGGCCGGGCCGGACGAGTTCGCGACGGCAGTGCGCGAGGCGTTGGACTCGCCGGATACCGACGCGTTGATAGCAGTGTTCGCGCCGCCGGTGGCGATTCCTGGAGCTGCGTACGCGCGAGCGTTGCGCGAAGCAGTGTCGGAGATGAAGCAGTCGAAGCCGATCGTCTCGACGTTCCTCGCCGCGGAAGGCGTGCCGGACGAACTGGCAGTGCTTTCTGACGACGGCGTGCCGACGCGTGGGTCGATTCCGTCGTATTCGAGTCCGGAGCGCGCGGTGAACGCGTTGGCGCGCGTGGTGCGGTACGCGGCGTGGCGGCAGCGGCCGCAGGGGACGTTGGTACGGCCCAGCGGTCTGCACGTCGAGCAGGCGCAGGAGATCGTGCGCGAGCTGTTGCCGGAGGACGGCAGTTCGACGCTGCTGTCGGACGACGACGTGGTGCGGCTGCTGAGCTGTTACGGCGTGGACGTGGTGCCGTTCCGGGTGGCGTCGAGCGAGGACCACGCTGTGGCTGCGGCGGCGGAGCTTGGGTATCCCGTCACGTTGAAGGCGGTCGACGAGCGGTTGCGCGGGCGGCCGGATTTCGCCGGCGTACGGCTTGACCTGATGTCCGAAGAGTCCGTACGCGTCGCGTACCGGGATCTGCGGGCCGTTTCGGGTGACGAAGACATGTACGTGCAACAGATGGCGCCGAAGGGGCTTTCGTGCGCTATCGGGCTCCAGGACGACCCGTCGTTCGGCACGCTCGTGTCGTTCGGACTGTCCGGGCTGGTCAGCACGCTGCTCGGCGACCGCGCGTACCGGGCGGTGCCGTTGACGGACGTCGACGCGGCGACGCTGATCCGCGAGCCGCGTACGTCGCCGTTGCTGACGGGGTATCGCGGTGACGAGCCTGCGGACCTCGCGGCGCTGCAGGACATGGTGTTGCGCGTCGCGGCGCTCGCGGAGGACAACCCCGAGGTGCGGTCGTTGGCGTTGGATCCGATCCTCGCGTCGCCGGACGGCGCGTTTGTCGCCAACGCGCGGTTGGTGGTGGGCGCACCGCCGACGCGGCCGGACACCGGACCGCGTCGGCTGCGGCACATCACGCCGATGGACTGACCACCAGCTCGCCGAGGCCCAGCAACTGCTCGGTCGCGCCGCCGCTGGTGAACTCCAGGCGCTTCGCGGCGGCGAAGTAGCGGTGCACCGGGTGTTCTACATCGATACCGACGCCGCCGTGCAGGTGCACTGCGGTGTGCGCGACCCGGTGTCCGGCTTCGGCGGCCCAGAACTTCGCGGTGGCCACATCCGCTGCGGCGTCGAGGCCTTCGGAGAGCTTCCAGGCTGCCTGCCACAGCGTCAGTCGTACGGCTTCGACGTCGATGTACGCATCGGCGAGGCGGTGCCGGACGGCTTGGAAGCTGCCCAGCACCTTGTCGAACTGCTTGCGTTCACGCGTGTACGCAGCCGTCAGTTCGAGCGCCCGTTCCAACACGCCCAACTGCTGCGCGCAAGCGCCGAGCGTGCCGCGAAGGCGCAGCTGTTCGCCGACGTCGCCGAGAGCGACTCCGGGGGTATCGGACAGCGTCACCAAAGCCGCGTCAGCATGGTCGGTAGTCGACTGCGCTTCAATAGAGACTCCAGCAGCGTCCTTCTCGACGATGTACACGCCGTCGTTGGCTTCGACGAGCAAGGCGTCCGCGAAGGCTGCGAAGGGGACCGCGGTCTGCGTACCGGTGAGGCGTCCGTCCGAGGCAACGAACGAACCGCCCAAAGCGACTGCGAGCACGGCTTTGCCGCGCGAGACCGGCAACAGCCATCGCTCAGCCAGCAATGGGTCGGTGAGCACCGAGCCGGCCTGGACGACCGACGACAGATACGGGACGGGGGCGACCGCGCGGCCGATCTCGATCAGGACCGAACACTGTTCCAGCAAGCCGAAACCGCCGCCGCCGACCGTCGCGGGCAAGGCGGCGTCGAGCACGCCGGAGCGCGCCAGAACCGTCCACAGTGGAGCATCGAAACCGCCGGACCCGTGCGGGCCCAGGGATTCCGCGGTGACCTGGTCGGAGAGGATCCGCCGGGTCAGGGCGGAGAGGTCGGTTTGCGCTTCGGTGAGGGAGAAGTCCACCGGGAGAACTCCTAACGCGTCACGGGCTGGCCGAGGGCGGTGGCGGCGACGATGTCGCGCTGCACCTCGTTGGTGCCGCCGCCGAAGGTGAGGATCAACGCCGAACGGTGCAGCCGTTCCAGCCGTCCGGCGAGCACCGCGCCGGGGGAGCCGTCGCGGACCACCGCGGCCGCGCCGACGACCTCCATCAGCAGCCGGTATGCCTCGATCGCCATCTCGGTGCCGTACACCTTGGTCGCCGAAGCCTCGGCGGGGCCGAGTTCGCTGGCCGCGGCGGCCCAGGCGATCTTCCAGTTCCGCAGCTTCAAGTACTCGGCGTACGCGTGCACGCGCGCGAGGTGCGTCCGGACCCATTCACGGTCGGTCAGCGACTCCTCGCGGGCCCACGCCACGACGTCGGCCAGCGCTTTCCGCACCGGCGCGGCCGAGGTGAGCGCGACGCGTTCGTGGTTGAGCTGGTTGGTGATCAGCGGCCAGCCGGCGTTCTCCTCGGCGACCCGCGACGCGACCGGGACGCGGACGTCGTCGTAGTAGGTCGCGCTGGTCCCGGGTCCGGCGACGGTGTGCACCTTCGTCCAGGAAAAACCGGGCGCGGAGGTCGGCACGATCAGGATCGACAGGCCCTTGTGCTTGCGCGCCTCCGGGTCGGTGCGCGCGGCGAGCCACACGTAATCGGCGTACTCGATCAGGCTGGTCCACATTTTCTGCCCGTTGACCACGTACTCGTCGCCGTCGCGGACCGCCCGCGTGCGCAGCGAGGCGAGGTCCGTGCCCGCGCCCGGTTCGGAGTAGCCGATCGAGAAATGCAGCTCGCCCGCGGCGATCTTCGGCAGGTAGAACGCCTTCTGGTCCGGGGTGCCGAAACGCATGATCGTCGGGCCGATGGTGTTCACCGTCAGGAACGGCACCGGGACCCCGGCGACCGCCGCTTCGTCGGTGAAGATCAGCTGGTCGAGCATGCTCCGGTCCTGCCCGCCGTACTCGCGCGGCCAGCCGAGCGCGAGCCATCCGTCCTTGCCGAGCTGCCGGACGATTTCCTTGTACGCCAAGCCGTCGCCGTACTCGCCGCCCGGCGCGGCGAGGCTTTCGCGGCGCGCCGGAGTCATCAGTTCGGCGAAGTACTCCCGCAGCTCGGCGGCCAATGCCCGCTGCCGCGGCGTGTAGTCGATCCGCACCCGTCACCTCCACCCCGCCGGTCTCGTTGTGGTGTCGTACCGGGCCCCGGCGGTAAGCTAGAACCTGTTCTAGTTGTACCAGGAGTGGCGGACGGGAGGAAGCATGGAGGTCAGTGTCGACCGGTCGCGGTGCGAGGCGAACGCGGTCTGCGTCGGGTTCGCGCCGGAGGTCTTCGATCTCGACGACGACGAGAACCTGGTCATCGGACCGGTGCCGGACGAAGAAGTAGAACGTGTTTCGCAAGCGGTGCTGAACTGCCCAAAGAACGCCCTGTTCACGACCGATTAATCGGGGCTTGCTCAATACGAGAACAGATTCTAGTCTGTGCTGCGACAGGCAGGCTTCGACGAGGAGGCTCGCGGGTGGAACTACTCCGCTGGGACAACGCACGACGGGCTGGAGCGGTTCGATGACGCTCGAGGGCAAGGTCGCTGTCGTCACCGGGGCCGGAGCGGGGCTCGGCCGGGCCGAGGCGCTCGCGCTGGCCCGCGAAGGCGCGGCCGTCGTGGTCAACGACATCGGCGAGGCGAAAGACGTCGTGGCCGAGATCGAACAGCGCGGCGGCAAAGCGCTCGCGGTGGCCGGGGACGTCTCGGCGGCCGAGACCGCCAAAGAACTGCTGTCGGCCGCGGTGGACCACTTCGGCGGCCTCGACATCGTCGTGAACAACGCGGGCGTGCTCCGCGACCGGATGCTGTTCTCGATGTCCGACGAGGACTGGGACAAGGTCGTCGCGGTGCACCTGCGCGGGCATTTCCTGCTGTCCCGCAACGCCGCCGCGTACTGGCGCGATCGCTCCAAAATGGAGGGACAGCCGGTATACGGCAGGCTGGTGAACACGGCGTCCGAGGCGTTCCTGGTCGGTTCGCCCGGTCAGCCCAACTACTCGGCGGCCAAGGCCGGGATCGCGGCGCTCACCGTGTCCGCGGCGCGCGGGCTGGCGAAATACGGCGTGCGCGCCAACACGATCTGCCCGCGCGCCCGCACCGCGATGACCGCGGACGTCTTCGGCGAAGCGCCCAAGGACGGCCTGGATCCGTTGTCCGTCGAGCATGTTGCTCCGTTTGTCGCTTTTCTCGCTTCCCCGGAGGCGGACGCGATCAACGGCCAGGTTTTCGTCGTGCACGGCGGCATGGTCGCCTTGCTGAAGCCGCCGTCGGTGGAGGAGCGGTTCGACACCGCGAACGGCGCCTGGACCACCGGCGAACTCGCCGCGACCGTCGGCGCGCACTTCGCCGGTCGGGACCCGGAGCGGATGTTCGCCGCGACCGAACTGCTCTCGCTGCCCTGAAACCGGAGGACGCATGACTGAGCACCGGCTGGCCGGCAAGGTCGCCCTCATCACCGGCGCGGCCCGCGGGCAGGGAGCGGCTGCCGCGCGAGCGTTCGTCGCGCAGGGCGCGAAGGTGGTGATCGCCGACGTTCTCGACGAAGAAGGCAAGGCGCTGGCCGCCGAACTCGGCGACGCGGCGGTGTTCTGCCATCTCGACGTGAGCGACGAGGAAGGCTGGACCGCGGCGGTCGAGACCACGGTGTCCGAGTTCGGGCCGCCGACGGTGCTGGTCAACAACGCCGGGGTGCTGTACTTTTCCGAACTCGCGAAGACGCCGCTCGCCGAGTACGAGCGCGTCGTGCGGATCAACCAGATCGGGACGTTTCTCGGCATGCGCTCGGTCGTTGAACCGATGGCCGGGGCCGGCGGCGGCTCCGTCGTCAACGTGTCCTCTGTGGAGGGTCTGGCCGGGATGCCGTTCCTCGTCGCCTACACCGCGACCAAGTTCGCGATCCGCGGGATGACCAAGGTCGCCGCGCTCGAGCTGGGCGCGCGCGGCATCCGGGTCAATTCGGTGCATCCGGGCATGATCGACACGAAGATGGTGTCCGACGCGGCGGGCGCGGACGTGGACGTGTCCTGGGTGGGCAAGAAGGTCGCGCTCGGCCGGGTGGGCCGGGCCGACGAGATCGCCCCGCTGCTGGTGTTCCTCGGCAGCGACGAGAGTTCGTACTGCACCGGCGGCGAGTTCGTGGCCGACGGCGGGGCGACCGCGACGCACGCGCTGAAATTGTGAGGTCGTCCGGTGCTGGTGCGCCTAGGGTGACGGCTGGGGGCCGAAGGGACGGGAGTGAACACCGCTAACCGAAATCGGCGGGCGGGGATGGGCAAGACTCGGGGGTGACTACTGGGAGGTGCGGTGGGCGGAAGCGGCTCGGTCACTCTCCCGGGCACCGCGGCGCTGACCCAGGTCGGCCGGCTCGCCACGCTGTCCTGGGAGGTCCTGCGGGCGATCTTCAAGCGTCCGTTCCAGTTCCGCGAATGGATCCAGCAGTGCTGGTTCTTCGCGAGCGTGACCATCCTGCCGACGGCTCTGGTCGCGATCCCGTTCGGCGCGGTCATCGCGCTGCAGCTCGGATCGCTGACCACGCAGATCGGCGCGCAGTCCTTCACCGGCGCGGCCAGCGCGCTCGCCATCGTGCAGCAGGCGAGCCCGCTGATCACGGCGCTGCTGGTGGCCGGAGCCGGGGGAAGCGCGGTCTGTGCCGACATCGGCGCGCGCAAGATCCGCGAGGAAATCGACGCGATGGAGGTGCTCGGGGTCAACCCGGTGCAGCGCATCGTGGTGCCGAGGGTGCTCGCCGCGATCGTCGTGTCGGTGCTGCTCAACGGCCTGGTCAGCGTGGTCGGCGTGCTCGGCGGCTACTTCTTCAACGTGGTCCTGCAGGGCGGCACGCCGGGCGCGTACCTGGCCAGCTTCAACGCGCTCGCCCAGGTGCCGGACCTCTGGATCAGCGAGATCAAGGCGTTCCTGTACGGCTTCGTCGCGGGCGTGGTCGCCGCGTTCCGCGGGCTGAACCCGGCGGGCGGGCCGAAGGGCGTGGGCGACGCGGTGAACCAGGCGGTGGTGATCACCTTCCTGCTGCTGTTCCTGATCAACGTCGTGCTGACCGCCGTGTACCTCAAAGTCGTGCCCCCGAAGGCGTTGTGACATGACGGCCGAACCGATCGAGCAGACGCGCGCGTCCGACCGGACGCTCGAGATCATCGCGCGCCCCGGCGCGAGTCTCGAAGGACTCGGCAGGCAGTTGTCCTTCTACGGCCGGGCGTTGGCCTGGTCGCCGCGCACGATCCGCCGCTACGGCCGCGAAACCACCCGGTTGCTCACCGAAGTCTGCTTCGGCACCGGCGGGCTCGCGGTGATCGGCGGCACGCTCGGCGTGATGATCGGGATGACGCTGTTCACCGGTCTCATCGTGGGCCTGCAGGGGTATTCGGCGCTGAACCAGCTCGGCACCGCCGCGCTCACCGGGTTCATTTCGGCCTACTTCAACACCCGCGAGGTCGCTCCGCTGTCGGCCGGGCTCGCCCTGTCGGCGACCGTCGGCTGCGGGTTCACCGCCCAGCTCGGCGCGATGCGGATCTCCGAGGAGATCGACGCGCTCGAAGTGATGGCCGTGCCGAGCATGCCGTACCTGGTCACCACGCGCGTGCTCGCCGGCGTCACCGCGGTGATCCCGCTGTACGCGGTGGGCCTGCTCTCCTCGTATCTCGCGTCGCGGCAGATCACCATCTGGCTCTACGGCCAGTCCGCGGGCACCTACGACCACTACTTCACGCTGTTCCTCCCGCCGGAGGACGTGCTGTGGTCGTTCGCCAAGGTGATCGTGTTCAGCGTGCTGGTGATCCTTTCCCATTGCTACTACGGCTACACCGCGTCCGGCGGGCCGGCCGGGGTGGGCATCGCGGTCGGCCGGGCGGTGCGCACGTCCATCGTGCTGATCTCGGTGCTGGACTTCTTCCTGAGCCTCGCGATCTGGGGCGCGAACACGACAGTGCGGATATCCGGATGAGCACCCGCCGAGAGTTGCGCAAACGGCTCCAGTACCAGCTGCTGGGGCTGGTTTTCCTGGTCGTCGCGGCGTTGTTCTTCACCACGACGATCGCGGCCTACCGCAAGGTGTTCACGCCGGTCACGCTGGTGAAGCTGGAGACCGACCACGTCGGCAGCCAGCTGCGCGTCGGCGGCGACGTGAAGGTGCGCGGCATGCTCGTCGGCGAGATCCGCGACGTGCGGCCGGCCGGCGACCACGCGGAGCTGGAACTGGCGCTGCAGCCGGACAAGACCGACGTGATCCCGTCGAACGTCTCGGCGCGGCTGCTGCCGAAAACCCTGTTCGGCGAACGGTATGTCGCGCTCCAGCTGCCCGAGCGGCCGCAGCGGCCGATCAAGGCGGGCGACGTCATCCCGCAGGACCGCAGCAGCACCGCGATCGAGCTGGAGCAGGTGCTCAACCACGTCATGCCGCTGTTGCAGGCGGTGCAGCCGGAGAAGCTTTCGAGCACGCTCAACGCCGTGTCCGCCGCTCTCGACGGGCGCGGCAAGAAGCTCGGCGAGACGCTGACCCAGCTGTCGGACTACCTCGGCAAGCTCAACCCGTCGCTGCCCGACCTGAAGGCCGACATCACCGGGCTGGCCAACGTTTCCGGCATCTACGACAAGGCCGCGCCGGACGCGCTGCAGGCGCTGGCGGACCTGACCACGACGACGCAGACCATCGTGGAGAAACAGCGCGGCCTGACCGATCTGTACTCCTCGGTGACCGGCACCGCCACCGACCTGACGCGCTTCCTGGAAGTCAACAAGGACAACATCATCCGCCTCACCACCGCCGTGCAGCCCACGCTCGACGTGCTCGCGAAGTACGCGCCGGAATACCCGTGCCTGCTCAAGCAGCTCGCCGGGTCGGTGCCGAACGCCGAGCTGGCGTTCGGCAAGGGCACCGCGCATCCGGAGGTCAGCCGCGTGACGATCGAGTTCTCGGCGAGCCGCGGCAAGTACCTGCCCGGCGTCGACGAGCCGAAGTACGACGACAAGCGCGGCCCGCGCTGCTACCCGCAGGTGCCGAAACCCGGGCGCTGGCCGCAGTATCCGCCGGACGGCGCGGTGAAGGACGGGTCGACCAAGCCCGCGCCGCCGCACGATCCGGACGGGACGCTGCCCGGCGACTTCACGAACGGCCCGTTGCCCGGCGGGTCCGGCTCGACCGGCGGCGCGCCGAGCATCGCCGGGTCGGCCGACGAGCAGAAGCTGCTCGACCTGCTGGCCTCGCCGACGCTGAACACCACGCCGGACAACGTGCCGGGCTGGTCGGCGCTGCTGGTCGGACCGCTGTACCGCGGGGCGGAGGTGGAGCTGAAATGAGGTCGTTCGTTCCGGCACTGGTCAAAATCGCCGTCTTCGCCCTGGTCACCGTGCTGCTGACCGGGGTGCTGGCCACCACGATCGCGAACACGAACTTCGGCGACACCGCGTCGTACGTCGCGAAGTTCACCGACGCGTCCGGTCTGCAGGCCGGCGACGACGTGCGCATCTCCGGCGTGAAGGTCGGCCAGGTCGAGTCGATCGGGGTCGACCAGGGCGAGCAGAACTACGCCGAGGTGCGCTTCCTCGTCGAATCGGCGTACAAGCTGCCCTCGCTCGCCACCGCGACCATCAAGTACCGCAACCTCGTCGGCCAGCGCTACCTCTCGCTCGGCACCGACGTCAGCGGCGGCGACACGCTGTCTCCCGGCGACACCATCCCGCCGGAGCGGACGAAACCGGCGCTCAACCTGACCGTGCTGTTCAACGGGTTCAAACCGCTGTTCAAGGCGCTGGACCCGAAGGAGGTCAACCAGCTTTCCGCCGAGATCGTGCAGGTCTTCCAGGGCGAGGGCGGCACGATCACCAGCCTGCTGTCGCACACCGCGTCGATCACGACGGCGATCGCGGGCAAGGACAAGGTGATCGGGCAGGTCATCGACAACCTCAACCAGGTGCTCAGCACGGTCAACGCGCGCGGCCCGCAGCTCGGCGACCTCGTCGACCAGACGCAGCGGCTGGTGAGCGGTCTGGCCGAGCAGCGCAAGCCGATCGGCGACGCGGTGGGCGCGCTGGGCGACCTGACCAACGCGACCGCGGGCCTGCTCGCCGACGCGCGTCCCGCGGTGCAGCAGGACGTGACCCAGCTCGGGAAGCTGTCGAACAACCTCAACGACGCGCAGCCGCTCGTCGAGCATCTGCTGCAGGTGCTGCCGGGCAACCTGGAGAAGTTCACCCGGACCCTGAGCTACGGCAGCTGGTTCAACTACTACCTGTGCGGGATCGAAGGCACCGTCGGCATTTCCTCGCTGGACGTGACGCTGCCGATCGTCCCGATCCCCGGCACCGAACGCGCGCCGAGGTGTGGCCCGTGAAGCGGCTGAAGGACCGGAACCAGGCGAGCGTCGGCGCGGTGACGCTCGTGCTCATCGTGCTGATCACCGCCGTGACGTACTTTTCCGACAGCATCCCGATGTTCGGCAACGGCACCACCTATACCGCGGCGTTCGCCGAGTCCGCCGGGCTCGCGCCGGACAACGAGGTGCAGGTGGCAGGCGTCAAGGTCGGGCAGGTGACCTCGGTGGAACTGGGGCACAAGCAGGTGCTGGTGAAGTTCCGGGTGAAGGGCGTGCGCGTCGGCGACGCCTCCACGGCCTCGATCGAGATCAAGACGCTGCTGGGGGAGAAGTACCTCGCGCTGGACACGAAGGGCAGCGGCACGCAGCAGCCCGGAGACACGATTCCGGTGCAGCGCACGCGGACGCCGTTCCAGTTGCAGGACGCGTTCAACCAGCTGTCCACCACGGTCGGAGACATCGACACCAAGCAGCTCGCGCAGAGCTTCACGGCGCTGTCGGATTCCCTCAAGGACAGTCCGCAGTACTTGAAGGACACGCTGTCCGGGCTGTCGGCGTTGTCGAAGACAGTGTCCTCGCGCGACGCCGATCTGCACGCGCTGCTGGCCAACACGAGCAAGATCTCGAAGACGTTGTCCGACCGGAACGCGCAGCTGCAGCAGGTGATCAGCGACGGCAACCTGCTGCTGACCGAACTGCAGCAGCGCCGCGAGCAGATCAGCACGCTGCTCAAGGGCACGCAGGAGATCTCCAAGCAGCTGTCCGGGCTGGTCGCGGACAACCGCACGCAGCTCGGGCCGACGCTCGCCGCGCTCGGGAAGGTGACCGACGTGCTGCAGCGCAACCAGGGCAACCTCGACCGGAGCCTGCAGCTGATGGCCCCGTTCGCCCGGGTCGGCGCGAACGCGACCGGCAACGGGCGCTGGTTCGAGGGGTATCTGTGCGGTTTGCTGCCGCCGACGATCACGGCGGGCGGGCTGTCGATCAACCCGGAGGGCTGCACGCCGCCGATCTCCGCGCCGGATCAGGGGATGGGTGGACGATGACCGCTCGGCTCGTCGTGAGTGTTCATGCCGGTTCTAACCGGCATGAACACTCACGAGAACTCAAGGGGGCACTGTCATGACAGTAGACACCAAGCCCCGCCGCTCCCTCGTCACCTGGCTTTCCCTCGCCTGCGTGGCTGCCCTCCTGCTCACCGCAGGCATCTATCTCGTGCTGCGCGACACCGGCGGCACGAAGATCTCGGCCTACTTCGGCAAAACCGTCGGCCTCTACGCCGGTTCGTCGGTGCGGGTGCTGGGCGTCGCGGTCGGCGAGGTCACCGCGGTGACGCCCGCGGGCCAAGCGGTGCGCGTGGACATGAAGGTCAACGACGACGTGCCGATCCCGAAGGACGTCGGCGCGGTCGTCGTCGCGCCGAGCCTGGTGAGCGACCGGTACGTCCAGCTGACCCCGGCGTACGACAGCGGTCCGACGATCGCGAGCGGAACCGTGCTGGCGCGCGACAAAACCGCGACGCCGGTCGAACTGGACGACCTGTACGCGAGTCTCGACAAGCTGTCCACCGCGCTCGGGCCCAACGGGGCCAACAAAAACGGCGCGTTCTCCGATCTGCTGGACACCGCCGCGGCCAACCTCAAGGGCAACGGCAAGGACCTGAACTCGACCGTCACGAGGCTCGCCGAACTGGCCGGCACGCTCGACGATTCGAAGGACGACCTGTTCTCCACGGTGAAGAACCTGAACTCCTTCACCGCCGCACTGTCCCAAAGCGACAGTCAGCTGAACGAGTTCTACCAGCGGCTCGCGGACGTCAGCGGGTTCCTCGCCGACGATTCGCACGACGTCGGGGCCGCGCTCGATTCGCTGTCCGCCTCGCTGCAGGACGTGAAGCAGTTCGTGGCGGACAACAAGAACGGGCTTTCGTCCAATGTGGCCAAACTGGCCTCGCTCACCAAGGTGCTGGTGGACCAGCGGGCCGCGCTCGCCGAGGTGCTCGACATCGCGCCGACCGGGGCGACGAACTTCATCAACACCTACGACGCGGCGTCCGGGACGATCGCGGTGCGCGACAACCTGAACGAGATCACCAACCCGCCGATCCTGACCGTCTGCCGGCTGATCAGCGCGGGCACGCCGAAGCATGTGCCGGACGCGCTCGGCGCCATCTGCAAGAAGCTCGCGCCGGTGCTCGACGGCACGCTCAAGCTGCCGTCCATCCCGCAGGCGCTGAACTCGCTGCAGAACGGCCAGCTGCCGCCGTTGCCGCTGCCGTTGTCGGACGTGCTGACGCAGAAACCCGGAGGCGCCAAGTGAAACGCCTCCGCAAACGACTCGCGGGCGTGCTCGCCGGGGTGCTGGTGCTCGCCGGGTGCAGCGACGGCGGGTTCAACGGGCTGTACTCGACGCCGCTGCCCGGCGGTCCGGACGTCGGCGACCATCCGTACCACGTCACGGCGTTGTTCACCGACGTGCTGGACCTGGTGCCGCAGGCGAACGTGAAGGTGAACGACGTCGCGGTCGGCCGGATCGACCGCATCGCGCTCACCCCGGACACCCGGTCCGCGCTCGTGTCGATGACGGTGAACGGCGACGTCCAGCTGCCTGCCAACGCGCGGGCCGAACTGCGCCAGTCCAGCCTGCTCGGCGAGAAGTTCGTGCAGCTGAGCGCGCCGACCGCGGAGAAACCGGCGGGGAGGCTCGCAGACGGGGCGCAGATCCCGCTCGGGCGCACGAACCGCAACCCGGAGATCGAAGAGGTGCTGGGCGCGTTGTCGTTGCTGCTCAACGGCGGCGGCGTCGACCAGCTGCAGAACATCAGCCACGAACTCAACGACGCGCTGTCGGGCAACGAACCGCAGATGCGCGCTCTGCTGTCCCGAGTGGACGAACTGGCCACCCAGCTCGACGGGCACAAGGGCGAGATCCTTCGCGCCATCGACGGGCTGGACAAGCTGTCCACGACGCTGGCCGGGCAGAAGCAGAATCTCGCCACCGCGCTGGACAAACTCGCGCCGGGGCTGAAGATCGTCGCCGACCAGCGCGACCAGCTCGTGGGGATGCTGAACGCGCTGAACAAGCTGTCCAGCGTCGCGGTCGACACGGTGAACCGCAGCCGGGACCAGCTCGTCGCGAACCTCAAGGCGCTGGAGCCGACGCTGCGCCAGCTCAGCGCGGCGGGCCAGGACCTGCCGAACGCGCTGCGGATCCTGCTCACCTACCCGTTCCCGGACTACGCGGGCAACGTGATCAAGGGCGACTACGCGAACGTCGACGCGCGGGTCGACCTCGATCTCGACAAGCTGGTGCAGAACTTCACGAACTCGTCGCAACCGCCGTTCCAGCTGCCGGCGCCGCCGGCGACGGGCGCCACTCCGCCGGTCGCCGGGCAGGGAACGCCGCAGCTGCCGTTGCCGCTGCCCGCCACTCCGCCGCCCGCGGGCGGGACGAAGCCGGGTTACGGCGGCGTGCTGGGCGGGTTGCTCGGCGGTCTGACGGGAGGCGGCTGATGACCACGCGCAAAACCCGGATCCAGCTGCTGGTGTTCTTCGTGATCGCCGTGGTGTCGGTGACGTACGCGGGCGGCCACTACGCCGGTCTCGACCGGATCTTCGGCAACCGCGGCTATCACGTGACGCTCGAATTGCCGGATTCCGGCGGGGTTTTCGTGAACTCCGAGGTCGCGTACCGCGGCGTCACGGTCGGCCGGGTCGGGGCGATGACGCTCACGCCGCACGGCATCGACGTCCGGCTGGACATCGACTCCGGCGGCCCGGACATCCCGTCCGCGCTGCACGCGCAGGTGGCGAACCGCTCGGCGGTGGGGGAGCAGTTCGTGGACCTGCTGCCGGACCGCGAATCCGGGCCGTATCTGGAGGACGGGTCGGTGATCACGCAGGACCGCACGTCGCTGCCCGCGACGCCGGATTCGGTGCTGACGCATCTCGACGGCCTGGTCGCGAGCGTCCATCCGGACTCGTTGAAGACCGTGGTGGACGAGACGTACGACGCGTTCGCCGGTTCCGGGCCGCAGCTGCAGAAACTGCTGGACAGCACCAGTTCGCTCACCGCGACGGCCGCCCAGTACGTGCCGGACACGCAGGGGTTGCTGGCGAATTCGCGCACGGTCTTCGCGACGCAGGAGCGGCAGGCGCAGAACATCACGGCGTTCGCGTCGGGACTCAAGACGATCGCCGGGCAGCTGAAGTCGTCGGATCCGGCGATCCGCAAGGTGATCGACGAGGCTCCGCAGCTGAGCCGCCAGATCAGCGACGTGCTCGCCACCTCCGGAACCGACCTCGGGGTGCTGTTCGCGAACTCGCTCACCACCGCGCAGGTCACGTCGATGCGGAAGGACGCGATCGAGGAGCTGCTGGTGGCGTACCCGGTGATCTCGGCGTTCTCGCCGACGACCTCTCCGGACGGCACCGGGCACCTCGGGGTGGTGTTCAACTTCTTCGATCCGCATTCGTGCACGAAGGGGTACGAGGGCACGAAGCAGCGTCCGGCCAACGACACGAGCGAAGCGCCGGTCAACATGAACGCTTACTGTGCGGAACCGCCGGGCAGCCCGGTCGAGGTGCGCGGGGCGCAGAACGCGCCGTATGCGGGGAAGCCGCCCGCGATTCCGGCTGCGCCCCAGGCTTCCGCGCCTTCGGATCAGGGCTCGCAGCAGCAGCTGCCGGGCCTGCTGGGGCAGCTGACCGCGCCGGTGAAGGGCGGGCTCGGCGCGTTGCTGGGCGGTTCGTGATGGCTGAGGGCGTCTTCCGGAACACTCGGGTGCTGACCGCGCTCGCCGCGGTCGCGGTGCTGGCCGCCGCGTGGTTCGGCTGGTCGTGGTGGAGCGCGGCGCACGACGACAGCCTCGCCCGCGGCCGCGCCCGGGACGCCGTGCTGGCCGCCGCGAGCACGCAACTGGTCACGCTCAACACGATCGACTACCGCACCAGCGCGGTCGACGTGGACCGCTGGATCGCCGCGACCACCGGCCAGTACGGCAAGGACCTCTCCGGCGACCGGCAACTGCAGATCGACCGCGCCAAGCGGACCAAAACGGTGTCGACGGCTTCCCTGGTGCAGGCCGCGGTCACCGAGCTGAATCCCGCGCAAGGAACGGCACGGCTGATCGCGGTCCTGAATGTCCGCGTGAGCACCGGCGACGGTCCGCCCGCGGCGAAACAGGCCCGCCTGGCCGTGGACTTCGCGCGGGACGGCGACACGTGGAAGATCGGCGGCGTGCAGGCGGTGGGCTCGTGAACCGGCGGACGATCGCCGCCGGGGTGGCCGCGGTAGCACTGGCGTGCGCGGTGTGGTTCGGGGTGCAGGCGTCGCTGCTGCAGCCCGAGGACGACGAGGCGATGGTCGATCCGGTGGCGACCGCACAGGTCACGGATCAGGTCAGTGCGGCGGTGAAGGCGGTTTTTTCGTACGACTACGCGAATCTGGACCGCACCGCCCGCGCCGCCGCGGACGTCCTGTCCGGCTCGGCGGTGAGCCAGTACCAAAGCCAGTTCGCCGTGGCCCGCCAGCGCGCGACGAACGAAAAGCTCGTCCGGACGACGACAGTGCGCGCGATCGGAGTCCGCTCATTGCACGGCGACGACGCGAGCTTGCTGCTTTTCCTTGACCAGCAAACGATCCTGCCCGGTGGTGGTGCGCCGCAGTCGTCGGTGGGGCAGTTGTCGGTGACCGCGCATCGCACCGGCGGTCAGTGGAAGATCACCGCGCTGGACCCGCTGTAGCTGTCCGGCCGAGGAGCCCGCTCACCTCGCGCGCGAGAGACACCGAAGCCTCGATCTCGACCTTGCGGATCGACACGCTCTCCACCAGAAACCCGAACGGCATCCCGAGCTTGCGGCAGAACGCGGCCAGCTCGCGGGCGTTCGCCAGACACTGCTCGTACGACTCGGCCAGCGTGTCGTCCGCGTGCCGCAGCGAGTTTTCCAGCCAGCGCGGGACGTGGACGCCGAGCCACTTCAGGAAGGCCAGCGTTTTCGCCGAGCCGCAGACCGACAGGGTGAACAGGACCGGTTTGGGTTCGAGGCCCTGCTCGCGGCAGGTGTAGAAGTAGTCGGAAACCATGCTCTTGGCCGCGTCGGCGCTGTAGATCACCTGCGAGATGAAGTACGCGCAACCGGCCTGCTGTTTGGAGATCAGCCGCAGGTGCTCGTCCGGCCGTTCGGTGATGGCGACGCCGCCGAGCAGCAGGTCCGGGCGGACTTCCCGGCGCAATTTCTGCGCTTCGGGCAGCCGCGTGTGCACCTCTTTGCCCTTCGAGGACGCTCCGACGAAAACCGACAGGACGCGGTCGGTGTCGGCGGCCCGCAGCCAGTCCCGCAGCTCGGCCTCGGGGTACTTGCCGACGCAGCGGTAGATGACCGCCGGCCGGTCCCACTCGCTGAGATAGTCCGCGTGGTAGACCGCCGGGTCGAGGGTCGGCAGGTAGGGGAACGGCCGCTCCTGCGGGTTGCGGTCGCTCTCGTCGTCGATGTCGTAGAGGGCGAGCCCGTCCACGTCGAGCGAGCCGAGCCGGGCCAGCGTGGCGGCGGTGATCTCCTGGATCCGCTCCGGCGAGGTGCTGAGGCGGGGCGGGGTGATGCCGAACAGGAGAACGCCGCTGTCGGCGCTGGTGAGCAGCTGCTGGAGAGTGTGGTCCGCCATGAGGCGGAAGTTAGCAGCCGGGACCGTCAGGGCGCGGCCCGGCGCTGGATCACTGTGTCCAGCGCCGCGCGGGACGACTGGAGCCGGGCCAGCGCCGCGTCGATCCGGTCGCGTTCGCCGCGCAGCCGCTCGAGCACCCCGTCGCACGCGGGAGTCAGCGGTTCGTCCCGGACGCACGAGCCGATCTCGGCGATGGTCGCGGTCGGCAGGCCCGCGGCGAGCAGTTCCCGGATGCGCCGCACCGCGGCGACGTCGGCCTCCGCGTAGTCGCGGTAGCCGTTCGGCGTGCGGGCCGGGTGCAGGAGGCCCTGTTTTTCGTAGTACCGCAGCAGCTGCTCGTCGACGCCGGTCCGCTTGGACAGTTCCCCGATGCGCATGTGACCTGGCTCCGCTGACTTGACCTTGTAATGGGTTTCAAGGATTAGCGTCGCGATCGCCGAAGTCAAGCGGCAGTGATCCTGGAGGAATGAGAAGTGACGAAGGTGCTGGTCGCGGGGGCCACCGGAATGCTCGGCAGCGAGATCGCGGCGAGCCTGGCGCGCCGCGGCGCGCAGGTGCGGGCGCTGGTCCGGCCGGAGTCCGCCGGAAGCGAGGCGGCGCGGACGCTGAAGGAACGCGGAGTGGAAATCGTCCAGGGCACGCTCGAGCGCCCCGACCGCGCGCTCGACGGCGTGGACGTGGTCGTCTCGGCGGTGCAAGGCGGCCCGGACGTCGTCGTGGACGGGCAGGCCGCGCTGCTGCGCGCCGCGGAGAAGGCGGGCGTGTCCCGGCTGATCCCGTCGGATTTCGCGGTCGATTTGTTCCGGCTCGACGACGGGGACAACGTCTTCCTCGACGACCGGCGGAAGGCCCACGAGGCGTTCGCCGGGGCCGGAATCCAGGTGACGTCGGTCCTCAACGGCGCGTTCCACGAGGTGATGACCGCGCCGTTCCTGGAAATCGTGGATTGGGAGAAGGGAACGTTCGGCTATTGGGGCGACGGCGACGAGCCGTGCGACTTCACCACCGTCGCGGACACAGCGGCCTACACCGCCGCGGTGGCGCTGGACCCGGAGGTTTCCGGACCGGTCCGGGTGGCCGGGGACGTGTTGTCCATGAAGGACTTCCACGCGGCGTTGGAGCGCGGTTCGGGCCGGAGCCTCGCTCTGCGGCGCCTCGGCAGCACCGAAGACCTGGCGGCGGAGATCGAGCGGCGCAAGTCTGTCGCGGCCGCCCCCGCGGATTACGTTGCGCTGCAGTATGTCTGGGCGATGGTCACCGGGAAGGCGAAGCTGGAACCGCTCGACAACGACCGTTACCCGGACATCCGCCCGACAGGGATGGCGGAGTTCGCCCGCCGGTTCGCCCGCTGAACGATCGTGGCCTCAGGCCGGCCAGCCTGAGGCCACGGACTTCACTCCGCGAACGGGCCGCCGTCGCCGAAGACCTGCTTGGCGAACCGTTCTCCCACCAGCCGATGCGTCGCCGCGTCCGGATGCAGCGCGTCCGGAAGCGGATGCGCGGCGAAATCCTCTTCCCCGTACAGCGAAAGCCCGTCCACGTAATGCAGCGCCGGATCCTCGCGGTCGCGGACGACTCGCGCGAGTTCCTCGCGGATCACCTTCAGGGTCAGCTTCCCTTCCGCCACGGAAGCGGGATCGCCCGTCGCCTTGAACCGGAGCGTTCCGGCGCTGAAGTCCGGCGCGCCCGGTCCCGGCGTGTCCTCGTGGATCGGGCACCGCAGCGCGGAAACGACGACCAGCGGAACGTCTGGATGTCCCTCCCGGATCGTGTCCAGGAACCCGTGCACGGCCGGGCCGAACGCGCGCAGCCGCATCAGATCGGCGTTCACCACGTTGATCCCCAGCTTCACGCTCACCAGGTCCGCGGGCGTGTCCCGCATCGCCCGGGCGGTGAACGGGTCGAGCAAGGCGCTCCCGCTGAACCCGAGGTTGATCAGGTCGACCCCGGCGGCAGCGGCGGCCAGCGCGGGCCAGGTCTGCGACGGGCCCGCCGCGCCGGTGCCGTGGCTGATCGAACTGCCGTGGTGCAGCCAGACCCGGCGCGCGGGCGGCAGCGGAGAGACCGGGGCGGTGGTGCGCAACGCGATCAGCCGCGTGGTTTCGTTGTGCGGCAACCAGATCTCGACGTCCTTGGGGCCTGAAGGCAGGTCGGAGAACCGGACCGTGCCGGACGGGCCGGGGCGGGTTTCGCCCTCGCCGGTCATCATGTCGAGGATCAGTTCGTCGCCGCCGGAGACGGTCGCCGAGCCCGCCGGGCGCCCGTCCAGCACCAGGTCGTACGCGCCGTCCGGCAGCGGCGGAACGCCCACGTAGCCGACTTTCGTGCGGTGGGTGTCCAGTTCGATCGCCGTCGCCTCGGTGCGGAACACCAGGCGGACGCCGGACGGCTGGGTTTCCGCCATCGCGAGCCTGCTGTCGGTGTTCTGCGCCCGCGCCCGCGAGGTCAGCCGGTGCGGCAGCAAACCCCGCGGCGTGGGTTCCAGTTCGAGCGCACCGCGCACGAACTCTTCGCCGATCTCGGTGGTGATCCACTGCATGCCGCCGAGTCTGCCGTCCGCGCCCGCCCGCCGCCAACGGGATATCAGCCGTCCCAGACCTCGGGGCCCTGGCGCAGCACGGCGACCGGGGCGGCCCCGGCGGACGGCCACAGGTCGAGCACGTACCGGAAATGCTCGCCGAACTCGTGGTCGTGCCAGTCCGCGTCCGGCGGCCCGCTCTCCACATAGGACACTCGGACCCGGTGCCGGCCGGGCGGGACCGCGATCCGGTGCTCCTGGCCGGCGTAATCGGCGGGACCGGCCAGCGTCGCCTCGCCGCCGGGGACGTCGAGATCGGCTTCCACCACGTGGGACGCCTCCGGCCGCAGGGGCGGCGCGGACGTGCCGACCGACACGTCGACCTCGACCCAATCGGAGCGCGCGGTCGCCACGGAGAGCGACGAAGGCTCTACCGCGACGCGGTGCGCCGACACCGCCTCGTCGGTCCATCCGCCGTCGCCGGGACGCCAGGCGTCCTTGTCCCGCAAGGAGAACTGCCGTTGGTCGGCATGCACCAGGTACCGCACGGCCCCCACGCTAGCCCACGCGAGCCGGGGGTCACCCGAACTGGCTTGCGCGCGCGGTTTAGCGTGGTGGTATGACCACAGCTCCTGTCGATGTCGACACTGCCCGTCGCGACTACGCCGCGCTGGTCGAGCGCGGACTGTCCCTGGACATCACCCGCGGCAAGCCGTCGCCCCGGCAGCTCGACCTCTCCGCGGATCTCCTGACGCTGCCCAACGGCCGGTACCAAGCCGAGGACGGCACGGACACCCGCAACTACGGCGGGCTCAAGGGGCTGCCGGAGCTGCGCCGCATCTTCGCCGACGCGCTGCAGGTGCCGGTCGACCAGCTGTTCGCGGCGGGCAACTCCAGCCTGGAGCTGATGCACGACACGATCGCACAGGCGATGCTGAGCACCCTGCCGGGCGCCGAGCGCCGCTGGGCCGACGAGCCCCGGATCGCGATGCTGTGCCCGGTGCCCGGCTACGACCGGCACTTCGCGCTCGCCGAGCGGTTCGGCATCGAGCTGATCCCGGTGCCGATGACCGAGACCGGCCCGGACATGGACCTCGTCGAGCGGCTCGTCGCCGAGGACGCCGCGGTCAAGGGCATCTGGTGCGTGCCGAAGTACTCCAACCCGACCGGCGTCACGTTCAGCGCCGAGGTCGCCGGGCGGCTCGCCGCGATGCCGGCCGCCGCGCCGGACTTCCGGATCATCTGGGACAACGCCTACGCGGTGCACCACCTCACCGACGAAGAGCCGGAACTGGCCGACATCCTCGCGCTCTGCGCCGAGGCCGGGAACCCGGACCGCGCGTTCGTGTTCGGCTCCACCTCGAAGATCACCTTCGCCGGGGCCGGCGTCGGGTTCTTCGGCGCGTCCGAGGCGAACCTCGCCTGGTGGCAGAGCGTGCTCAGCAAGCGCACCATCGGCCCGGACAAGGTCAACCAGCTGCGCCACGCGCTGTTCCTCAAGGACGCCGACGGCGTCCGCGCGCTGATGCGCAAGCACGCCGAGCTGATCGCGCCCAAGTTCGCCGCCGTCGACCGCATCCTCACCGAGGAGCTGAGCGACCTGGCGACCTGGACCAAGCCGACCGGCGGCTACTTCATCTCGCTGACCGTGCCCGAGGGCACCGCGAAGGAGGTCGTGCGGCTGGCCAAGGAGGCGGGCGTCGCGCTGACCCCGGCCGGGGCCACCCACCCTCACGGCAACGACCCGGCCGACGCGGTCATCCGCATCGCGCCGACCTTCCCCGAGCTGGCCGAGGTCGAGGAGGCCGTCCGCGCCCTCGCCGTCTGCGTGCGGCTCGCGGTCGCCCAGCGCGGCTGATCGCCCGGCACCGGAAACTCACCGCGCGGACCGGCCCGCTGGCCGCATCTCGACGTCCGTGAAGGGCCCCTTGAGGGAATCGGATTCCTTCAAGGGGCCTTCACGGGCCGCAAACGCCGCGCCCCGGTGTCATGTTCGGTCCGGTCTGTGCCGCCGCCACCCGCTACGGTGGCGGCGGCACAGTCGTTTCCAGGGGGGGCGTGATGCGGGTTTTGATCGCCGGCGGCGGAGTCGCGGGCACGGTCACGGCGATGGCGCTGCAGCTGGCCGGGCACGAGCCGGTCGTGTACGAGGCGCATCCCAGCGGGGGAGCGGACGCGGGCGCGTTCCTCGTCGTGATGCACAACGGGATGAACGCGTTGCGCGCGATCGACGCCGACCGTCCGGTGATCGAAGCGTCCTTCCCTTCGACCGGGATGGCGCTGCTCGGCCCGGACGGAACCACGCTCGGCGCCCACGAATTCGACCGCGAACTGGACGGCCCGCGCACCCTCACCCGTGCCGCGCTTTACCGTGCGCTGCAACAAGAAGCGCAGCGCCGCGGTGTCGAGATCGTCCACGGGAAGCGCCTCGTTTCCGCGACCGACGGCGGCACCGCGACGTTCCAGGACGGCACCACCGCGTCCGGCGATCTGCTCGTTGGCGCGGACGGTCTGCATTCCGTGGTCCGCACGCTCATCGACCCGCGGGCCGAACCGCCGCGCTTCACCGGCTTGACCGTCGTCTACGGCTACACCCGCGACGAAGGATTTCCCGCCGCGCCCGGCATTTACCGGATGTGCCGCGGCAGCCGCGCCGCGTTCGGCTACACCACCGACCCGGACGGCGCGACGTACTGGTTCGCCCGGGTCCCCGATTCCGAGCGTTCGCGGGCCGAGATCGCTGCCGTCACGCCGGAGGGCTGGCGGGAGTTCACTTACGCCGCCTTCGCGGACGATCCGCTGCCCTGCGCTGCGATCGTGGCCGCGACTGGCGAAAACGTGCACGGCGGCCACTCCTACGACCTGCCGACCACCCGCGTGTGGTCTACGCCGTCGATGGTGCTGGCCGGCGACGCCGCGCACGCCGCGTCGCCGGCGGCCGGGCAAGGCGCGTCGATGGCCCTGGAAGACGCCGTGGTGCTCGGCCAGTGCCTGCGCGATCTGCCGGACGCGCCCGCCGCGTTCGCGGCGTACGAACGGTTGCGGCGCGCCCGCGTCGAGAAGCTCGTGGCCGCCAGCGCGGGGCAGGACGTCGGCGAAGAGCGAGGTTGGGCATACCGGCATCATCTGGACTGGACCGCGCGAATCACAGCGTGAGCGGCTCGCCGACGATACGATCCGCGCATGACTCAAGCCGCGCCACCGCAGCAGTTCCCGATCCTGCTGTCGACGATGAACGATCTGCCCGGGTACCGCGTTGTCCGCGTGTTCGGCGAGGTCTTCGGGCTCACCGTCCGCAGCCGCAACATGTTCTCCAACATCGGGTCCGGGTTCAAGGCGATGGGAGGCGGCGAGCTCAAGGGCCTCACGAAGCTGCTGTCCGACTCGCGCCACGAAGCCCTTTTCCGGCTGTGCCAGGAGGCCATGCAGCACGGGGCCAACGCCGTGCTCGCGCTCCGCTTCGACTGCAACGAGATCGCCGGCACGGCCAGCGAAATCGCCGCGTACGGCACCGCGGTCTACGTGGTCCCGGACGGCGCTCCGCAGCAGCCGCAGCAGCAGGCCCCGCAGCACCAGCAGGCCCCGCAACAGCAGCAGGCCCCGCAACAGCAGCAGGCCGCCCCGCAGCAGCAGTACGGGCAGGCGCCGCAGCAGCAGTACCAGGCTCAGCCGCCGCAGGCCTGAGCCCCTCGACAGACGTGCCCGTGCGTCCAGCCGTCCGGCGGACGCACGGGCATTCGCCTGTTTCCGCTGCCGCGGTTTCGCGCTACTTCCGGTACAGCGCCTCGATGTCGGAAGCGTAGTTCTTGTTCACCACATTGCGCTTCAGCTTCAGGCTCGGCGTGATCTCGCCGCCCGCCTCGGTGAAGTCGTTCGCCAGCACGGTGAACTTCTTGATCGCCTCCGCGTGCGACACCTGCTTGTTCGCCTCGTCGACCGCCGCCTGGATCTCCGCGCGCAGGTCCGGGTCCTCGGCCAGCTCGGAAACCGTCGCCGCTTCCGGCTTGCCGTGCGCGGACTTCCAGGCCGGGAAGTACTCCTCGTCGATCGTCACCAGCGCGGCGATGAACGGCCGCTGGTCGCCGACCACCATCACCTGGCTCACCAGCGGCGCGGCCTTGATGGTGTCCTCGAGCCCGGACGGGGCGACGTTCTTGCCGCCCGCCGTCACGATGATCTCCTTCTTGCGGCCGGTGATCTTGAGGAAGCCCTCCGAGTCCAGCTCGCCGAGGTCGCCGGTGTGGAACCAGCCGTCGGTGAGCGCTTCCGCGGTCGCTTCCGGGTTGTTGTAGTACCGGCCGAACACGACGTCGCCCTTCAACAGGACCTCGCCGTCCTCGGCGATGCGCACCGAGGTGCCCGCGACCGGCCGCCCGACGGTGCCGACGCGGAACGCCGCGCTGGTGTTCACGTTCGCCGCGGCGGACGTCTCGGTGAGGCCGTAGCCCTCGAACACCGGCACGCCGATGCCGCGGAAGAAGTGCGCCAGCCGCGCGCCCAGCGGAGCCCCGCCGGACACCGCGGCGATGCAGCGGCCGCCCAACGCGGCGCGGAGCTTGCCGTAGACGAGCTTGTCGAACAGCAGGTGCTTCGCGCGCAGTCCGAGCGAAGCACCGCCCTTTTCCTGTGCCTCGCTGTACGCGACCGCGGTGGCCTCGGCGGCGTCGAAGATCTTCCCCTTGCCTTCGGAGTGCGCCTTCTGCTTGGCGGTGTTGTAGACCTTCTCGAACACGCGCGGCACGGCGACCACGAAGGTCGGACGGAACGTGCCGAGGTCCGGGACCAGGTTCTTCACGTCCGGCGTGTGGCCGAGGGTGACCCGGGCGGTGAGCGCGGTGATCGCGATCGCGCGGGCGAGGATGTGCGCCAGCGGCAGGAAGCACAGCAGCGAATTGCCCTGCTCCATCAGCTCCGGGAACGCTTCGATGTCCGCGCGGATCTCGGCGAGCAGGTTCCGGTGGGTCAGCTCGACGCCCTTGGGCCGCCCGGTGGTGCCCGAGGTGTAGACGATGGTCGCCGTCTCGTTCGCGGTCACGCTCCGGCGGCGCGTGTGCAGGTCCTCGTCGGCGACCTCGGCGCCCAGCGCGGTCAGCTCGTCGACCGCGGGGGAGCCGCCCTCGATCTGCCACGTGTGCTCGAGCGCGCTGAGCCGCCCGCTGATCTCCTCGACCGCTTTCCGGTGCGCGGCGGTCTCCACGACGACGGCCTTGGCCGCCGAATCGGAAAGGATCCAGTACACCTGTTCGGGCGACGACGTCTCGTAGATCGGAACGGTGACCGCGCCCGCGGCCCAGATCGCGAAGTCGACCAGCGTCCACTCGTAGCGGGTCTTCGACATCAGCGCGACGCGGTCGCCGTGCCCGACGCCCGCCGCGATCAGGCCCTTGGCCACGGCCGCGACCTGGTCGGCGAAGTCCTTCGCGGTCACGTCGAGCCAGGTGCCCTCGACCTGCCTGCGGAAGCTGACCACGTCGGAAAACCGCTCCGCGTTCGCCCAGACGACATCGGCCAGGTTCTCGTCGTCGGTCACCGGCTTCCCGGCGGGGGCGCTGTATTCGCGCACGTGGACCTCCGTGTTCGACGCGTGCGGTTACCCGCCAGTCAACTTAGCGTGCCGTAGACCTTAAGACCATGCTGGCACGGGGCGCGCGGCGAGGTCGTGACATCGTGTCGGGGTGCACGAACAGCCAGCTCTCGACATTGTCGACGAGACCTTCCTCGTCGTGCCCCCGTCCACCGTCGCGGCCGCCTTCGCCGACCCGCGCTCGTGGCGGCGGTACTGGCCCGACCTGGAATTGCGGGTCTACACCGACCGGGGGGACAAGGGTCTGCGCTGGACCGTCACGGGCGTCTTGATCGGTACCATGGAGGTCTGGCTGGAACCTGTTCTCGACGGCACCGTGCTGCACTACTTCCTCCGGGCCACTCCCGCCGGTCCCGGCGGCGTCCCGCGCGAGCTGAGCCCGCGCGAACTGCGCCGCGAATTCGACCGGCGGGCGCGCGCGGCGAAGGACGTGGCGCTGGGGCTGAAGGAGATCCTCGAGGACGGGCGCGAGCCGGGGGTTCCGCCCCGGACCGTCGAGTAGGAGGCTCTTGTGCGGGTTCACGTCGTTTCGGACGTGCACGGCAACGCCGACGCGCTGAAGCGGGCGGGAGACGGGGCGGACGCGCTGGTCGTGCTCGGCGACCTGCTCGATTTCGTCGACTACCACGACCACGACAAAGGCATCATGGGCGTGCTGTTCGGCGCGGAGAAGGTCGGCGAGTTCGCCCGCCTGCGCCGCGAAGGCACCAGGGACGAGACGGTCGCCTACTCGCGCACGCTGTGGGCCACCCTGGACGATCCGGCCGCCGCGGTCGACGAAGCGGTCCGGGAGCAGTACTCCACGTTGTTCGCTTCGATGACCGCGCCCACGTACGCGATCCCCGGCAATGTCGACGCGCCCTCGGCGTGGCCGGAGTTCGCCGGGGAAGGCGTGCACCTGGTCGACGGCGAGGTCGTCACCATCGGCGGCCTGCGGTTCGGCTTCGCCGGCGGCGCGGTGCTGCCGGACGGCGTGCTCCCGCGGCCGCGCAAGGGCGCGGCCTGGCGGCCCTACCTGCGGGCGCGCGAGGAGTTCGACGCCGCTGTTTCGCTGCTGGACCGGGTCGAGGTGCTCTGCACCCACATCCCTCCGGCGGTGCCCGAACTGACCTACGACGTGGTCGCGCGCCGCGCCGAACTCGGGTCGAAGGCGCTGCTGGACCTGATCCGGCGCGACCGTCCGCGCTGGTCGGTGTTCGGGCACGTGCACCAGCCGCTGGCCGCGCGGCGCCGGGTCGGGCACACTGAGTGCCGTAACGTGGGTCACTTCAAGGAGACCGGGCAGCCCTACGTGCTGCGCTGGTGACTGTGCCGTCCGGCTACGCTTCGTCCCATGGCCGAGCAGTCCACGCAGTCCATCGAGGTCGACGCCGAGCCCGCGCGGGTCATGTCGGTGATCTCCGATTTCCCCGCGTACCCGGAGTGGGCCAAGGCGGTCCGCGAGACCGAGGTGCTCGCGACCGACGAGGGGGGCCGGGCGAAACAGGTGAAGCTCACCCTCGACGCCGGGCCCATCAAGGACGTGTACACGCTCGAGTACGACTGGGACGAGTCCGGCCTCGGCGTCAGCTGGCATCTGGTCAAGGGCCAGATGCAGAAGGCGCAGAACGGCCGGTACGCGCTCGAACCGCTCGGCGGCGGGCGCACCCGCGTCACCTACACGCTGTCGGTGGAGCTGGCGCTGCCGATGATCGGGCTGCTGCGGCGCAAGGCGGAGAAAATGGTCATGGACACCGCGCTCAAGGAGCTCAAGCGCAGGGCCGAGGGCTAGATGCGCATCCTGCTGTTCACCGGCAAGGGGGGTGTCGGGAAGACGACGCTCGCCGCGGCCACCGCTGCCGCGCTCGCCGGCCGCGGCAGGAAGACCCTCGTCGTGTCCACCGACCCGGCGCATTCGCTCGGCGACGCGTTCGGCACGCCGCTGGGCACCGAACCCGCCGAAGTGGACCTCCGCCGCGACGGCACGCCGGCCGGCCTGTGGGCGGCGCAGGTCGACTCCCGGGCGCTGGCTGATCGCACCTGGCACGAGCTGCGCGGCGAACTGCGGAAGGTGCTGGCCGGGGCTGGTCTGGACGTGCTGGACGCGGAAGAGCTGACCGTGCTGCCCGGTGTCGACGAGCTGCTCGCGCTGAGCGAGGTGCGGCGGCTGGCTTCGCAGGGGCCGTGGGACACCGTGGTCGTCGACTGCGGTCCGACCGCGGAAACGTTGCGGTTGCTTTCGCTGCCGGAAGCCGTCTCCGGTTACCTGGGCCGGGTGTTCGGCAACCGGCGCGTCGCGG
This sequence comes from Amycolatopsis orientalis DSM 43388, assembly GCF_000411975.1. Taxonomy (GTDB): domain Bacteria; phylum Actinomycetota; class Actinomycetes; order Mycobacteriales; family Pseudonocardiaceae; genus Amycolatopsis; species Amycolatopsis orientalis_D. The sequence goes on along the minus strand of NZ_ASXG01000014.1, from coordinate 3,180 downwards.
CTTCGGTGCGAAAGCTCGGCGCGCATCTCGACGCGCTGCGCGAACTGCTCACCGACCCGCGAGTGACGACGGTGCGGCTGGTGCTGACGCCGGAACGCGTGGTGGTCGCCGAGGCCCGGCGCACGCTCACGTCGCTGGCGTTGCGCGGCATCGCGGTCGACGGCCTGATCGCCAACCGGCTCATGCCCGCACCCGGGTTCTGGCGCGGTTCGGCGGCGAAGTGGCTGCGCACCCGGCGGGAGCAGCAGGACGCGGTGCTGGCGGAACTGGCCGAGGCCGGCTTCGGTCCGGGCGAGCTGGCCCGCGTCGAGCACCGGGCGAGCGAACCGGTGGGCGCGGAAGCACTCGCCGAGCTGGCCCGCGAGCTGTACGGCAGCCGGGATCCGTTGTCCGGCAACGGAAAACCGGTCACGCCGCTGCTGTCGGTGGCGGCCGACGGGGACGGCTTCCGGTTGCGGGTCGCGCTCCCGCTCGACCGGGATTCGGCGGTCGACCTGGCCCGCGTGGACGACGACCTGGCGATCACCGTGGACGGGTTCCGCCGGCTCGTCGCCCTGCCCGAGACGCTGCGCCCGTGCCGGATCACCGGCGCGGAATCCGACGCCGACGGCCTGGTGGTCAGCCTGGCCGGAAACCGGGGAGCCGGATGAGCGAAGAGCACGAGACGGGGTATTCCGCGGACGGCCTCAAGCTGGCCGAGGAGATCCGGCTGCTGGTCGAGATGGTGATCGAACGCGCCGCGCCGTGGCTGGAAGGCGTCATGGCGGCCGGGCACGGGGACCACTCGCGTCCGGAGGAACCCGGCGCGCCCGATGTGGAGGACAGCACTTCGGGATGCGGCTGGTGCCCGCTGTGTGCGATCGTCGCCGTCGTGCGCGGCGAGCGGCCGGAGTTCGTGGCCAGGCTCCTCGAACAGGCTGCCCAGCTCGTCGCGCTGCTGCGGGCGGTGCTCGCGGACCGGTGGGAACCGGAGGAGGGCGTGCACATGCCCGGGTTCCGGCCCGCCGCGCATCCGGCCGCTGCCGCCGCGACGGCGTCTTCGGAGCCGTCGTCGCGGGTCCAGCACATCGTCGTCCGCAAGCGTGCGGACTGGCAGCCGGAGCGGGAGAACTGATTGCTGACCGTAGGGGTGGACGTCGGCGGCACCAGCGTGCGCGCCGGCGTAGTGGACGAGCGCGGTTCGCTGCTCGACACGGCGCGCGTCGGGACGCCGAGCGAGGAGAGCGCCCTCGAGGACGCCATCGCCGGGGTGATCGAAAGCCTGCGCAACCGGCACGAGGTCGCCGCGGTCGGCCTGGCGGTGGCCGGGTTCGTGGCCCGGGACCGCCGCACGGTGATGTTCGCGCCGCATCTCGCCTGGCGCGACGCGCCGGTCGCGGACCGGATCGCCAAGCGGGTCGGGCTGCCGGTGACGCTGGAGCACGACGTCAATTCGGCGGTCGTCGCCGAGCACCGGTTCGGCGCCGCGCGCGGGGCGAGGGTGGCCGCGCTGGTCGCGCTGGGCACTGGAATCGGCGCGGGTTTGCTGCTGGACGGCGAGATCTACCGCGGCGCGCACGGAGTCGCGCCGGAACTCGGCCACCTCACCGTGGTGCGCGACGGGCGGGCGTGCCCGTGCGGCAAGTACGGCTGCTGGGAGCGCTACTGCAGCGGGACGGCGCTGGCCGCGACCGCGGTCGAGCTGCTGGCGCGGTACCCCGGCCGGTCCACCGTGCTGTCCCGGGAAATCGCCGGCGATCCCGGGTCGGTCACCGGCCGCCGGGTGGCCCGCGCGGCCCGCGAGGGCGACCCGATCGCCTTGCGTGCCATGGCGGAGCTGGCGAAATGGCTCGGCGAGGGACTGGCGCTGGTGGCGGACGTCTTCGACCCGGAGATCATCGTGATCGGCGGGGGAGTGTCGGAGTCCGCGCCGCTGTTCCTGGACGAGGCCCGCGAGCACTACGCCGGGGCGATCACCGGGGCGCGGCACCGGCCGTTGGCGCGGATCCGCACCGCGCACCTCGGCGACGACACGGCGATCGTGGGCGCGGCGGCGCTGGCGATGGACACGCTGTGAGCCGTTAGCCTCGGCATAGGCACTCGCAGGGTTCTGTGGAAGGCTTGGCCGGGTGACGCCGATGACCGCCAACCGCTTCGTGCGGTGTTCTTGCGGCAGGCAGCACTGGGGTGCGTTCGGTGCGGCCGGGTTGTTGTTGTGCGATCCCGCTCGCGGCGTGCTGCTGCAGCGGCGTGCGTGGTGGGTGCACAACGGCGGCACCTGGGCCTTGCCCGGAGGCGCGCTCGAAGCCGGCGAGACCGTGCACGAGGCCGCCGCTCGGGAGGCGTGGGAGGAAGCCGCGATCCCGGCGTCCGCGTTCCGCGCGATGTCCGCGTCGGTGCTGGACCACGGCGAATGGCGGTACACGACTGTGCTCGGCCTGGCCGACAGCGCGTTGCAGGCACAGGTCGCGAACGAGGAAAGCGCCGAGATGCGCTGGGTCCCGCCGGACGAGGTGGCGGCGCTCGACCTGCACCGCGATTTCGCCCTCGCCTGGCCGGTGCTGCGCGAACAGCTGGGCCGGGAACTGGTGCTGGTGGTCGACGCGGCGAACGTGATGGGCTCCCGCCCGGACGGCTGGTGGCGCGACCGCCGCGGCGCCGCCGAACGCCTGCGCGACCAGCTGACCGCCCCGGCCGAAAACGGCCTGCGCGACGACGTGACGGGCATCGGCGCTGGTCCGGCGTGGTCGTGGTGGCCCCGGGTGGTGCTGGTGGTCGAAGGCAAGGCCAGGGGCGTGGAACCGATCCCAGGCGTCGAAGTCGTCTCGGCGGAGGCCGACGGCGACGCGAAGATCGTCGAGGTGACCGCCGCCGCCCGGCAACGCCCGGACGACCACGTCGTGGTCGTCACGGCAGACCGCGAACTGCGCGGCCGGGTCGGCGACCTCGGTGCACGGGTGCTGGGGCCGGGGACTTTGCTGCGGGAACTGGGCGGTTAGGCGGGCATGGTCGTTTCGCGCCGCTAGGCGGTGCGGGGTGGGTGTGGTTTCTCGCGCGCGGAGCGTGCGTCTTTGCGCCGCTGGGCGGTGCAGCCGGGTACTGCGTGGGTGTGGCTGGTTAGTGGCGCTGGGCGGTGAAGGGGTCTGCTCAGGGTTTGGTTGACACCTCACCTGTGAGGCTTCGGCCTCGCCTGGAAGGATG
>NZ_ASXG01000013.1 GCF_000411975.1 Amycolatopsis orientalis DSM 43388 | reverse complement strand
CATCCTTCCAGGCGAGGCCGAAGCCTCACAGGTGAGGTGTCAACCAAACCCTGAGCAGACCCGCTAGTCTTTCTTCTGTCCGTGCAGGCGGGCGGCTTCGCGGCGGACTTCGGCTTGGGTTTCGCGTTCGCGTTGCAGCCAGGTGGGGTTTTCGGCTTTCAGAGCTTCGATCTGTTCCGTCGTCAGGGGCTCGGTGACGCCGCCGCGGGCGAGGCCGCCGATGGAGACTCCCAGTTTCGCCGCCACTACCGGGCGCGGGTGCGGGCCGTTGCGGCGCAGGTCGCGCAGCCATTCTGGCGGGTCGTTCTGCAGGGCGTTCAGCTCGTCGCGCGAGACGGCGCCCGCGCGGAACTCTGCGGGGGTCGCTTCGAGGTAGACGCCCAGCTTCTTCGCCGCCGTCGCCGGCTTCATGGTCTGGGGGGTCTTCTGCGCCGTCATGCCCACCAGCGTAACCGGCGCCCCCGCGCCGGTAGCCTTGCCACGTGACAGGAGCCGACCAGCCCTCGGCGTTCCGGCTCGCCTACGTTCCGGGTGCGACCCCCGCGAAGTGGGTCCGGATCTGGGGCGAACGTCATCCCGAAGTGCCGCTTGACCTGGTCGCGGTCACCGCCGCCGAGGCCGCCGGCGTCGTCCGCGAGGGTGGGGTGGACGCGGCCTTGCTGCGGCTGTCCGAGGACCGCGAAGGGCTGCACGCGATCCCGCTCTACACCGAGACCACGGTGGTCGTCGTGCCCAAGGAGCACCTGGTCGCGGCCGCCGACGAGGTGTCCACCGCGGACCTCGCGGACGAGCTCGTGCTGCATCCGCTCGACGACTCGCTCGGCTGGGAGCAGCTTCCCGGCAAACCCGCGCTCGAGCGGCCGGAGACGACTGGCGACGCGATCGAGCTCGTGGCGGCGGGCGTCGGCGTGCTGGTGGTGCCGCAGTCGCTCGCCCGGTTGCATCATCGGCGCGACCTCACGTACCGGCCGGTCGTCGACGCGCCGCAGTCGCGCGTCGCGTTGTCCTGGCCGGAGGGGGAGACCAGCGACCTCGTCGAGCAGTTCATCGGCATCGTTCGCGGGCGCACGGTGAACAGCACTCGCGGGCAGCAGGAAACGCAGGCCAAGAAGGGCAAAGCGGCACCGGCCAAGAAGAAGCAGCGCGAACCGGACCGGCGCCGGAACGTGCCCAAGCCCGGCGGGCGCGGGAAGCCTCGCCGTCGTCGTTGAGGGAGAAACCGTGGATCTCGGTTTGCAGGGCAAGTGCGCGGTCGTCACCGGGGCCAACCGCGGGATCGGGCTGGCGGTCGCCGAGGTGCTCGCGGCGGAGGGGGCTGACCTCGCGCTCGTCGCCCGCGACGGCGAAGCGCTCGCCGCGGCGGCGGAAAGCGTCGGCAAACACGGCACGAAGGTGGTCACCGTGCCGACGGACACCACCGACGACGCCGCGGTCGCGGCGATGGCGGAACGGGTCAAGGCGGAGTTCGGGGCGGCGGACGTCCTGGTGAACTGCGCGGCTCCGGCGTCGAGCGGAGCCCGGACGCCGCTCGACGACCTGCGCGACGAAGACCTGCGCCTCGAGATCGAGACCAAGGTGCTCGGCTACCTGCGGTGCGCCCGCGCGCTCGCGCCGGGGATGCGGGAGCGCGGCTGGGGCCGGATCGTGAACGTCAGCGGGCTCAACGCGCGGCTGGCCGGTTCGACGTTCGGTTCGATCCGCAACGTCGCGGTCGCGGCGATGACCAAGAATCTCGCCGACGAGCTGGGGCCACAAGGCATCACCGTGACGGTCGTGCATCCGGGCCACACGGTCACCGAACGGACGCCGGAGAAGTTCGCCGAGATCGCCGCGGCGCGCGGGATTTCCGTGGCGGAGCTGGAAAAAGGCCTGACCGCTGGGGTGAGCATCGGACGGCTGGTGACGGCGGCGGAGGTGGCGGACGTGGTGGCGTTCCTGGCGTCCCCGCGCAGCGTCGCGATCAACGGAGACGCCATCGCGGTCGGCGGCGGCGTGCCGGGGCAGATTTACTACTGAACCGTCTGGAGGTCGCGCGCTCGGTTCGGGTAGCCGAGGCGTCCCTTGGTCACGGCGAGAACGATCAGCGCGGCGGTGGCGAACGCGGCGAGCAGCAGGTGTTCGGCGAGTTTCGGGTCCGCGCCGGGGAACAGTTCCGCCCACGCGACGGACAGGTAGTTGTTGATCCCGGCGTGCAGCAGCAGCGCGATCGGCAGGCTTTCGCCGCTCCGGTTGAACACCCAGGTCATCACGAAGCTGATCGCGACGGCGGTCGCGACGAACTCCAGCACCGACCAGGCCGTCACGTTCGGCCAGTGCCCCCATTCGGTGAAGAACAACGGCAGATGCCAGACACCCCACAACGGGCCGAGGATCAGCGTGCCGCGCAGCGGGCCGTACTTCGGCTGCAAACGCGGCAGGGCGAAATCGCGCCAGCCCGGCTCTTCGGCGAGGCCGGTCGTGATCACCTGCAGCACGAAACCCAGCACCCACACCAGAATCAGCGATGCTGCGGGCACTCGGAACGCACCGGCGAACGGCAGGCTGGCGAGCGTCAGCACAACCGGCACGGCGAAGAGCGCGAGTGCGTACCAGCGCCAGTTCACCCGCCAGCGCAGCAAGCGGCCGACCCACGTGCGCAGTCCGGGGCGGCCTTCGGCGATGGCCGTGACGAGGAACGCGGAGAAGATCGGGCCGAGGTAAGCGCCGGGCAGCATGCCCAGGATTTGCGTGGTGCCGAGGACTGACGGGAATCCGAAGTGGACGATGCCGAGGCCGTTGTCCGAGAGTTCGTAAGGGAGCCAGGCGAGCCAGCTCAGTGCGATGGCCAGAGTGAAGAAGGCCATGAGGGGGCGGCGGGCGACGAAGGCGGTCATGGCGGTCCTTTGTGGACGAGTCAGCGGTGGGTGCGGTAGTTCGCGATGAGCGCGATGCCCGCGGCGAGGGTGACGACGCCGAAAGCGGTGCTCAGCACCAGGTTGACGCCGAGAGCCGAGGTGACGGCGTTGGCTGCGGCGCTGAGCACCAGCACGCCCCACAGCAGTGGCCGGGTGCTTTCCCGGAGAGGTGGTTTAGTCATGCCGGGAACGCTACGAAGCGGGGCCCGCGAGAACGATCCCGTGCGCAGGAGGACCTAGGTACAGCAGGCTGTACTCCTTCGCTTTACGACGGCGTCGGCGCGGATTTCTGGGCTAGGGTTCGGCGAAGGAGGTGCGATGGCAACCGCAGGCGAACCTCGGCCGCGTCCGTGGACCGTGCGCGTCCGGGCTGCTCTCGACGCGCTGGAACACCTCGTCGGCGGGATCGGCACCTCGGTGCTCGCGTTGTTGGTGCTGCTCGGGATGGTCGCGGCCGCGGTGCTGAGCCTGGTCGGCGTCGGACTGTGGCTGGTGCGGCCGATGCTGCGGGTCGTCCACGCGGTCGCCGACCGGGAGCGGATCCGGCTCATCGCGATGAAACCGGACGTCATCAGCCCCGGTCCCGGTCCCGAACGGCTCGGCGCGGCCCTGCGCGACCGGACGGTGCAACGCGAGCTGCTGTGGGTCGCGGTGCACGGCGGGTCCGGTTTCCTGCTCGGGTTCCTCGCGTTGACGATCGTGCTCAACACCGCGCGCGACGGGCTCTTCCCGCTCTACTGGTACCTGCTCCCGCCGGGCGAAGCGACCGCGTCGCTCGGCTGGCCGGTGCACAGCCTGGCGGAAGCACTCCCGGTCTCGCTGCTCGGCGTCGCGTGGGCGTTCCTGTCGGTCGCGCTGCTGCCCGCGATGGCTCGGCTGCAGGCATTGCCCGGCCGACGGCTGCTGCCCGCGGGTTCGGACGCTGACGTCGCGCTCCGGATCGCCCACCTCACCGCCACCCGGGCCGCCGCGCTCGACGCGCATTCCGCCGAACTGCGCCGCATCGAGCGGGCGCTGCACGACGGTACGCAAAACCGGCTGGTCGCGGTGAACGTCCTGGTCGGCGCGGCCCGCCGGGCGGCCGCCCGGGGGTCGGCGGACGTCGACGAATTCCTCGGCCGCGCGCAAGAGGCCACCGAGACCGCGCTCGCGGAATTGCGGGCGGTGGTGCGCAGCATCCTGCCGCCCGTGCTCGCTGACCGCAGCCTCGCCGACGCGTTGACTGCGCTCGCCGCGGACTGCCCGGTGCCGTGCACGATCGACGCCGACCTCCCCGGCCGGCACGCGGTTTCGGTGGAGGCGTCGGTGTATTTCGTGGTCTCCGAAGCGCTGACCAATATCGCGAAGCACAGCGGTGCCAGCAGTGTTGAGGTGGTGTTGCGCCGGGAGAACGACCTGCTCCGCCTGCGCATCACCGACAACGGTCGTGGCGGCGCGGCCGAAACCGGCGGCTCGGGTCTTGGCGGGATGCGCCGCCGGGTCGAGGCGCTCGACGGAACTTTCGCGCTGGCGAGCCCCGCCGGCGGACCGACCACTCTGACGGTGAGCCTGCCATGCGGATTGTGATCGCCGAGGACGACCCGTTGCTGCGCGAAGGTCTCGCGCTGCTGTTGCGCGCGGAGGGGCTGGAGGTCGTAGCGACCACCGGCAATCCGACTGATTTCCTTGCCGCGGTGGACAAACACGAACCGGACACCGCCGTCGTGGACGTCCGGATGCCGCCGACGCACACCGACGAAGGCATCGTCGCGGCGGTCGAGGCCCGTCGCCGACGTCCGGGGCTGGCGGTGCTGGTGCTGTCCGCGTATGTCGAACAGGCCTTCGCGACCGACCTGCTGGGCAGCGGCAGCGCGCGGCTCGGGTATCTGCTGAAGGAACGCGTCGGGCGGGTCGCCGAGTTCATGGAAGCGCTGAACCGGGTGGCCGAAGGCGGGACGGCGATCGATCCGGAAGTGGTCGCGCAATTGCTGACCCGGACCCGCGCGGATTCCGGACTGGAACGGCTCAGCCCGCGCGAGCGAGAGGTGCTGGCGCTGATGGCGGAGGGGTTAGGGAATGGCACCATCGCCGAACGGCTCGTGGTTACCGACGGTGCGGTGCACAAACATATTCGCAGCATTTTCGCGAAACTCGATTTAGCACCGGACGACAGCGCGGATCGACGGGTCACCGCGGTGCTGCGATATTTGGAGGACGCGCGAGGTTGACCGTTTGCGCACTCCAGGGCGCATCGGTGAAGAGTTGGCACGCGACCTCGGCGAGAGTCGCGGCACGGTCCGGCGTGGGGAAACAGCCGACGTTCGATCGCGCGCAAATTCACCCGGACGAGTGCAGTCTCGAACGCCCGAACCGGTGCCCCGCGCGTCGTTCGGCACCCGGACAAAGGGCGCGCGAAAACCGCACCGGGAGCTGACCGGTGCTGAGACCTCCCGCCGGGACGCACCCGCCGTCGGTTACTTGCCCGAGCCGGGTTTCTCGTCCGCGCCGCCCTTGGGAATGTCCTCTTCGGACCAGTCCAGCCCGGCCTCGGCGACCACGCCGTCGAAGATCGGGGTGGCCACGGCCTGCTCGGCGCTCACGACGCGCTCACCACGTCGACGATCGCGTCGGCCGCGATCCACTGCGGATCCGCGTCTCTCGCCTGGCCGTCGACCTGGACCGGGACCCAGGTGACCGCGGTGGCGTCGTCGGTGACCGGGGCTCCGGTGACCACCCCGCGCCGGCACAGCTGGCGCCTGCCGGTGCGCTGCCCGACCACGTAGGTGACCCGGTGTCCGGTGGACAGTTCGGTCCGGTGCTGTTCGCCGTCCATGTTTCCTCCCTGCACGCCACCCTGGTGGGCGACGCTCGCTTCACCGACGCGACTTGCTCCCCTCGCGCCGATGACGCACTCCCGGCCCGTGATCTGAGTCACGTCAACGCAACGGCCGCGAAGCACGCGACCGCCGCATCGAGGCAGCCTCGACCACGGACCGTCATCCCTCTATACCTAAAGTAACAGGTACAGTGGTGTATCCGGTATGTGCCCCGGCGATACACTCGCGCGGATGACGTCCTCAGGTACTCCGCCCGACGGGCGGGCCACCCGGTGGGCAGGGCAGCGCGAACGCCGGCGCCGGGAGTTCGTGGAAGCCGGAATGCGCGCGATCGCCCGGTACGGGCCGGACGTGTCCACCGAGCAGATCGCCGACGAAGCCGGCGTCGCCCGCACGCGCATTTACAAGCATTTCGCCGACGCCGCGGATCTGCAACGCGCGATCGCGTTGCGCGCGGCGGAAATGATCAGCGCGCAATTCGCTCCGCTGTGGGGAGTGTCCGGCACTCCGCGGGAAATGGTGCACGCGACGATCGGCGCGCATATCGAATGGCTTTCCGAACACCGCGAGCTTTACCAATATCTGATGCGGCAGTCGGTGACCGGCCCGCGCGACGTCGTCGCGGACGTGAAGACCGCGATCGCCCGGCAGCTGAGCGTGCTGTTCGAGTACTACCTCGGCCTGTTCGGCGCGGACCAGCGCGTCGGCGAGACCATCGCGTACGGACTGGTCGGGCTGGTCGAATCCAGCACCGCGCACTGGCTCGACGCCCCGCGCGGCATCGACCGCGAAGACCTGCGCCAGCTGCTCGCCCGCTGGGTCTGGTCGATCCTCGACGACACCCTGCGCACGGTCGGCGTCGAGCTCAACCCGGATTCGCCGTTGTCCGATCTGGACTACCGCGTCCTCGGCCCATGAGGAAGGCCTCCCCGCGGGAATCCCGCGAGGAGGCCTCGAACCGCGACGGGCGAGCGCGTCAGGCCTTGCGGCCGACCCCGCCCGCGATGCACTCCTGGACCTGGTTCAGCGGCTGGTACCGCGGGCCGTCCGGCCACCAGTCCTCGCACAGCACGAGGCCAGGGTCGACCAGTTCGGTGCCGCCGAACATCCGCCGGATCTCGTCCCAGGTGCGGAAGAGGCCGCTGCCCATCGGGCTGTGCGTGAACTTGTCCTCCATCCGCCGGGCGATCTCGCTGTGCTCGGGCGTCTGCGGGTCGAGGAAGTGCGCGACCACCACGAACGAACCGGACGGCAGCGCGTCGACGTAGGTCCGCATCATCTCCTCGTAGTCGTCGCCGAGGTAGTGGTGCAGGGTCCCGTTGTGCAGCAACGCGATCGGCTTGCTCCAGTCGAGGAACTCGCGCGCGGTCTCGTTCTCCAGGATCTGCGGGGGCTTGAAGATGTCCGCCTCGATGAACCGGGTGTTCTCGTTCTCTTCGAGCAGCGCGCGCCCGTGCGCGAGGACCACCGGGTCATTGTCCACGTACAGCACGCGGGCTTCGGGGATGATCCGCTGCACGACCTGGTGGGTGTTCTCCGCGGTGGGCAGGCCGGAGCCGCAGTCGAGGTACTGCGTGACCCGGCCCTGGGTGGCGAGGAACCGGCAGGCGCGGATGAGGAAGTTGCGGTTGGCCCAGGCGAGGTCGTTGACCTCCGGGGCCACGGTCCGCACCTGGTCGAGGACCCTGCGGTCGATCTCGTAGTTGTTCGTGCCGTTCAGTGCGGCGTCGTACACCCGGGCAATGCTCGCTCGCGTGATATCGACTCCGACCGGGTGCGAACTGGGCGATTCGACGGCCTCGGTCATTTCTGGCGTCACCTCGGGATGTGTCGGACGTCTCGTTGGCCTACTCACCGTAGACCTTCCGGGCTGTCAAGCGACCGCCAGGAGGAGGACAACCGGAGTGGGTGACAGATTCTTGATTCATTCCAGAAAATGCGGCAGACTCCGGGGCATGCCGACGACCACGGACTTCGAGCAGATGCTGCGCGGAGTGCAGTTGCGGATCACGCGCCCCCGGCTGGCCGTGCTCTCCGCGGTGCACGCCAACGCGCACGCGGACACCGAGTCCGTCATCGGCATGGTGCGGGCGGACCTCGGCGAGGTTTCCCATCAGGCCGTGTACGACGTGCTGCGCGCGTTGACCGAGGCGGGGCTGCTGCGGCGCATCCAGCCGCCCGGTTCGGTCGCGCGGTACGAAGCCCGGGTCGGGGACAACCACCACCACGTCGTGTGCCGCTCGTGCGGCGCCATCGAGGACGTCGACTGCGCGGTCGGGGAAGCTCCTTGCCTGACCGCCTCCGATGCACACGGTTTCGTCATCGACGAGGCCGAGGTCGTCTACTGGGGCCGATGCCCCGCCTGTGCGACGGCAGCTAACTGATTCCTGAGTTCCGGAAGGATTCCCGTGTCTGACACCCCGAACGCCGAAGTCGGCGAGATGAATGAGGAGACCGCTGGCGGGTGCCCGGTCCACACGGGCCGCTTCGCGCACCCGACCGAGGGCGGCAGCAGCCGTGACTGGTGGCCCAACCAGCTCAACCTGAAGATCCTCCGGAAGCATCCCGCCGTCGCGGACCCGATGGACGACGGCTTCGACTACGCGAAGGAATTCCAGAGCCTCGACCTCGACGAGCTCGCCCGCGACGTCGACGCGGTGCTCACCGACTCCCAGGAGTGGTGGCCGGCCGACTTCGGCAACTACGGCCCGCTGTTCATCCGGATGGCCTGGCACAGCGCGGGCACCTACCGGATCGACGACGGCCGCGGCGGGGCCGGCGCCGGGCAGCAGCGGTTCGCGCCGCTGAACAGCTGGCCGGACAACGGGAACCTCGACAAGGCGCGCCGCCTGCTGTGGCCGGTCAAGAAGAAGTACGGCAAGAAGATCTCGTGGGCCGACCTGATGATCTTCGCGGGCAACCGCGCGCTCGAGACGATGGGCTTCAAGACCTTCGGCTTCGCCGGCGGCCGCGCCGACGTGTGGGAGCCGGACGAGGACGTCTACTGGGGCCCGGAGCGCACCTGGCTCGGCGACGAGCGCTACTCCGGCGACCGCGAGCTGGAGAACCCGCTGGCCGCGGTCCAGATGGGGCTCATCTACGTGAACCCGGAAGGCCCGAACGGCAACCCGGACCCGATCGCCGCGGCGCGCGACATCCGCGAGACGTTCGGCCGGATGGCGATGAACGACGAGGAGACCGTCGCGCTGATCGCCGGCGGGCACACCTTCGGCAAGACGCACGGCGCGGCCGACGCGGACAAGTACGTCGGCGCGGAGCCGGAAGGCGCCCCGATCGAGCAGATGGGCCTCGGCTGGAAGAACAGCTTCGGCAGCGGCAAGGGCCGCGACGCCGTCACGAGCGGGCTGGAGGTCACCTGGACCCCCACCCCGACCAAGTGGAGCAACTGGTTCTTCCACAACCTCTTCACGTACGAGTGGGAGCTGACCAAGAGCCCGGCCGGCGCGCACCAGTGGAAGCCGAAGAACAACGCCGCCGCGAACACCGTGCCGGACCCGGAGACCGGTGAGCTCAACCGGGCGCCGAGCATGCTGACCACCGACCTGGCGCTGCGCTTCGACCCGATCTACGAGCCGATCTCGCGCCGGTTCTACGAGAACCCGGACGAGTTCGCGGACGCCTTCGCCCGCGCCTGGTTCAAGCTGACCCACCGCGACATGGGCCCGATCCAGCGCTACCTCGGCCCGCTGGTGCCGCAGGAAGAGCTGATCTGGCAGGACCCGGTCCCGGCGGTCGACCACGAGCTGGTCGACGACGCGGACGTGGCGGCCCTCAAGGCGAAGATCCTCGAGTCCGGCCTCACGGTCTCGCAGCTGGTGTCCACCGCGTGGGCGTCGGCCTCGACCTACCGGCACAGCGACAAGCGCGGCGGCGCGAACGGCGCCCGCATCCGCCTCGAGCCGCAGCGCGGCTGGGAGGTCAACGAGCCGGACGAGCTGGCTCAGGTGCTGCGCACGCTCGAGGGCGTCCAGGAAGCGTTCAACAGCGCGCAGACCGGCGGCAAGAAGATCTCGCTCGCCGACCTGATCGTGCTGGCCGGCGCGGCGGGCGTGGAGAAGGCGGCGAAGGACGGCGGCGTCGACATCACCGTTCCGTTCACGCCGGGCCGCACCGACGCTTCGCAGGAGCAGACCGACGTCGAGTCGTTCGCGCCGCTCGAGCCGAAGGCCGACGGGTTCCGCAACTACCGCGGCAAGGCCAACCGGCTGCCGTCGGAGTACCTGCTGGTGGACAAGGCGAACCTGCTCAACCTGAGCGCGCCGGAGATGACCGTGCTGGTCGGCGGCCTGCGCGTGCTGGGCGCGAACTACCAGAACTCGACCGCGGGCGTGTTCACCGACCGGCCGGGCACGCTGACGAACGACTTCTTCGTCAACCTGCTCGACATGGGCACCGAGTGGAAGCCGGCCGACGGCGAGGGCCCGAACGCGGAGTCCTTCGAGGGCCGCGATCTGGCCACCGGCGAGGTCAAGTGGACCGGCACCCGCAACGACCTGGTGTTCGGCTCGAACTCCGAACTGCGCGCGCTCGCCGAGGTCTACGGCAGCGACGACGCCAAGGAGAAGTTCGTCCGCGACTTCGTCGCCGCGTGGCACAAGGTGATGAACAACGACCGGTACGACCTGGTCTGAGTTTCCCGATCGGCTGATCGGACAACGGGCTCCTCGCGGGAATTCCCGCGAGGAGCCCGTTTCCTTTTCCGGTTCGGGTCGCGGAGGGGTCAGCTCTGGACGAGCTTGCCCATCGCGTTGACCTCGTCGACGTCGCCGGTGTTGAAGAACGACCACGGCACCGTCACGAAACCGCTGTCGCCCCAGCCGGATCCCCAGCTGTTCTCGATCTTCACGCCCTGGTCGTTGTAGGCCACGATGGTCACCTCGTGGCCGCCGACGACCGGGTCGCTGTTCGAGTCGCCGGGCAGATACGAGTAATCGCTCGCGGTCGACGCGTCCAGGTTCATGAAGCTCTGGTGCACGGTGAACCCGATCGCCACCGGCTCGCCCTGGGAAATGGCGTTCTCGATGTCGTTGCGGGCCGCGTCGCCGCTCGTGGACAATTGCGTGTAGCCGGACAGTTTGTAGTGCGCGGCATTCGCTCGCTCGTTCTGGTCGGGCTGGGTGGTGTAGTCGAAATCGCCCTGCCAGTAATCGGATTTGGTGTCGATGCCCTGCTGCTGTTCCATCGGCAGCGCGACGCTCGCCCAGGTGCCCTGGTCGTTGCCCTTGGCGATCTGGCTGTAAATGAACATCGGGGCCATCGGGCCGCCGCTGATGCCCTGCTCGTTCATCAGCACGCCGTAGCCGGTGTAGCCGGTGGCCCAGGTGACGCACGAGCCGACCTGGCCCTGGTCGCCGGGCGCGTTGGCGTACTGGGTGAGGTCGCCGCTGGACGGCAGTTCGGCCGTGGTGCGCGGATGCACGGGGAGCGCGGAGTTCGCGTGGGCGCGCGTCTTGCCCTGCGAAGCCTTCAGCCCGGCGATGTTCAGTCCGAGGCCGTGCTTGAGGTGCTGCGGGTGGTGCTGGGCAGCGGCCGCGGAAGCCGGGGTCGCGCCCATCGCCGCGGCCAGGCCGGCCGCGGCGAGCAGGGAAACGAGCGCGGACGTTTTTCTGATCTGCATCCTGGTACTCCTTTGGACATGCAGAAAAAGAAAGCGGAATGGGTGGGGAGGTGGATCCGACCACGACAAAGGTAGATCGGCGGAAATTTTCCGGGAACCTACGAAAGGAGGGAGCGCATCAACTGTCGAATTGAAGCGGATCGATCAAGCGGACATCGCGCCCGTTATCGCCGCTATTCCGGCGTACCGGTCCGAGATGGACTCCGGGAATGCGCTGGCGCCGCTGGCGGTCTGGACCGCCTCAGTCGGGCAGCCGGGTCGTGCGCGCGCCGTTGAGAAGGGCGTCGATCGCCCACCGGGACCGCGTTTCCGCGTTGCCGGAGAACAGGTTTTCGCTCGCCGCGGCGATGTGCGGATGCGTTTCGGGGGAAAGGCCGCGGACGGTTTCGGCGAGCGCGTCGTGCTGCCGTTCCGCGTCCGGGCGGTCCTTGCGGGTGCTGTGCTCGACCGCGCTGGCGGTGGCGACGAGCAGCAACAGGTCGACCGTCCACGCGGCCGGTCCGGACGGCACCCCGGCTTCGGCGAGGAGGCCGAGGACGGTGTCGACGACGGCGAGGTAGTTCGGCCCGTTCAACGGGGTCACGAGTGCGACGCGGGCGAGCCCGGGGTGGGCGTACAGGACGTCGCGGTAGGTGGACATGACTGTCCACAAGCGACTCCGCCAGTCGCCATCGGCGGCGCTGGCGGCGGTGGGGACTTCGCCGAGGAGTTCGTCGAGCACCGCGGCGTGGAGTTCGTCGGTGTCTCGGACGTAGACGTAGAGCGAGGCCGGCCCGGTGTCCAGTTCCTTCGCGAGCCGCCGCATGGTGACGCGCTCGGCCCCTTCGCGGCGCACGACGTCGAGAGCGGCCGCGACGATGCCCTCGCGGCTCAGCGCGGGCTTGGCGGGCCGTTCCCGGCGGTTGTAGCCACTCGCGGTCATCCGCCCATGGTAAGCGCACGCGGCCGGAACGGTCTGGACCTTGGCCGGGCTGCCCGGCGAGACGAGCTAGAAGGAGCCCGGCCGGCTGACCGCGTCCTTCCCGGTCGCGCACGCGGCGAGGGGCAGCAGGAGGAACATCCGGGCGAAGCGCACGCGGCACGGTATCGCCGATACCGCGGGCGGCTGGCGACGCGGTTTTCTAGGCTGGAGATCGTGTGGGAGACAGCGAGGGACCGGTTGCGGGGCCGCCTGGCCGACGGCTTGGCCCGGTCCGGGCTCACGCTGCCGTGGTGGGTTCCGCTGGGAACGACCGCCTTCACGGTGATCGGGCTGGTGGTCGCGGTCGGGCAGCGGGTCGGGCCCGCGCTGCCGGTGGCGATCGCCGGGTTTCTGCTGGCCACGTCGTCGACGCTGTTCTGGGTTTGCACCGGGCGGATCGCGCCGTCGTGGCTGAAGGCGCTCGGGATGCTCGCCGGGGCCGGGCTGCTGCTGACCTGCCCGGTGGTGCCGGATTTCGCGCCGATGCCGCTGATCGTGCTCGCCGGCGAACTGGGGTCGATCGCTTCGCCGCGGGTCGCGTTCGCGGCGACCGGCGGGGCGATCGCGGTGCTCGGGGCGGCCGCGCTGACCGTCGGGCTGGTCGGGTTTCCGGTGTACATGCTCGCGGTGGCCGTCGGGATGGCCGCCGGGTTCATGCTGCGCTGGTACGTGCGCGCGCTGGACGCCGAGCGCGGCAAGCAGGAGGCCGTGCGCGAACAGGCGCGGCTCGGTGAACGGCAGCGGATCGCGCGCGAGGTGCACGACGTCGTCGCGCATTCGCTGAGCATCACGTTGCTGCACGTCACGGGCGCGCGGCACGGATTGCGGACGGATCGCGACATCGACGAAGCCGTCGCGGCGCTCACCGAGGCGGAGCGGATCGGGCGGGCGGCGATGGCCGACATCCGGCGCACGGTTGGATTGCTCGCGCAGGAGCCGGCGGGGACGCGGCCGTTGCCCGGTGCGGGCGACATCGCGGACCTGGTGGCCGAAACGTGCGCGGCCGGGCTGGTCGCGGACTACGAACTGGAGGGGGACGTGACCGCGGTCGATCCCACGGTGGGGCTGGGGCTCTACCGGATCGCCCAGGAGTCGCTGGCGAACGCGGTCAAGCACGCCCCGGGGGAGAAGGCATTGGTACGACTGGAGATCGGTGCCGCGGACGCGCGGTTGACCGTCCGCAATGGACACCACGGCGGGGCGCGCAACGCGGGCGGTTCGGGGTTGGCGGGCATGCGGGCGCGGGCGGATCAGCTCGGGGCGCGGCTGACTGCCGGGCCGGAGGGCGGCGAATGGGTCGTCGACGTGGCGGTGCCGCTGGCGCGCGGGGCCGCGTCGTGACCGTTGCGTCGGAGCACATGCGGGTCTTGCTCGTCGACGATCAGGAGCTGGTGCGGGCTGGGCTGCGGTTGATCCTCCGTCCTCGCGACGGGTTCGTGGTCGTGGGGGAGTGCTCGGACGGCGACGAGGTCCCGGCCGCGCTCGAAGCGGCCGGCGAGGTCGACGTCGTTGTGATGGACCTGCGGATGAAGCGCGTCGACGGCATCGAGGCGACGCGACGGCTGCGTGCGTCCGGCCCGCGTCCGCCGGTGCTCGCGCTGACCACGTTCGACGACGACGAACTGCTCGCCGGGGTGCTGCGCGCGGGCGCGGTCGGGTATGTGCTGAAGGATTCGCCTGCGGAGGACCTGATCCGCGCGGTGCGAGCGGTCGCGATGGGCGAGGCGTGGCTCGATCCGGCGGTAACCGGACGCGTGCTCACGACCTACCGCGCGGCGGCTGCCGATCGCCCGGCGATGCCGTCCGGGTTGCTGACGCCGCGGGAACTGGACGTGCTGACGGCGGTGGCCCGGGGTATGACGGACGCGGAAATCGCCGGCACGATGGGGATTTCGGCGACCGCGGTCGAGGCGCATTACGAGCGTGTGCGCGCGAAACTCCGTCTCCGCGACCGGGCGGCGGCCATCGTGTACGCCTTCGACCACGGCCTGGTCACCCCTGGTGGGGCCCCCACTCCGGCCGGTCCGGACGCGTTGCGGTTCCGCGTGCTCGGCCCGTTGCAGGCCTGGCGGGGGCCGAACCTGCTGGACCTGGGCCCGGTGCGGCAGCAGGCGTTGCTGGCGGCGCTGGTCCTGCGCCCGGGCGAGACCGTCAGTCCCGGCGAGTTGCTCGACGGCGTCTGGGGACTGGAACCGCCCGGGACCGGCGGCCGGGTGGTGCCGGTCTACGTGCATCGGCTGCGGAAATGCCTTCGGGGAGCCGGGGAACGAACGGAAGACTCGGTCATCGGCAGCGACCGCGGCGGATACCGCTTCGCTGGGGAACGCGCGCGACTGGATGTCACCGAACTGACCGACCGCATCGCCGAAGCCGCGACCGCCACCCGCGGCGGCGACCCGGGAGCCGCGGTCGACGCTTACGACGGTGCGTTGGCCCTGTTCCACGGCGAGCCGCTGGCCGGGCTGCCCGGTCCGTTCGTGGAGGGGGAGCGAGTGCGGCTCACCGAGCGGCGGCTGACGTTGGTGCAGGAGAAGGCCGTGCTGCAGCTGAAACTGGGACGGACGGACGACGTGGTGCATGAGCTGTCCGCGCTGCTGGCGGTGCATCCGCATCGGGAACCGCTGGCGGTGCTGCTGATGCGAGCGCTCCACGGGGGCGGCCGGCGGGCGGACGCGCTGGCGGTGCACCGGCGGATGCGGGACCGGTTGCGGGCGGATCTGGGCGTGGAGCCGGGGGCGGAGCTGGATCGGGAGTTGCGGGTGGTGCTCAGCTCGGACCGGGGGTCGTCTTGAGCGAGCACGGGACCCTGCACCATGTCGAGTTGTGGGTGCCGGACCTCGGCCGAGCGGTGGCGTCGCTGGGATGGCTGCTGGAAGAGCTGGGATATCAGCGGTTCCAGGACTGGGACGCCGGACGCAGCTGGCGGCTCGGGCCGACGTACCTCGTCCTCGAGCAATCCCCGGCGCTGACCGCGGACCGGCACGATCGCCGCCGGCCCGGGCTGAACCACTTGGCATTCCACGTCAAGGACGCCGCGACGGTCGAGCGGCTGGCCGCCGACGCCGCCCGGCACGGGTGGCAGCTGATGTTTCCGGAGAAGCATCCCCATGCGGGCGGCGCGGAGCACTATGCCGCGTATTTGGAGAACGACGACGGCTTCGAGGTCGAACTCGTCAGCTGTGCTGGACAGTGCTGAGCGGAGTGCGCGGTCGGTGCTGGCCCGGGTACTGAGGATCCGCCGAATTCGAGTCCGCGTCCGAGTCATCCGAGTACTGCGAGTCCGCCGCGTACTGCGCACCCGACGCCGAATACCGCGACTCCGGCGAAGAATCCCAGCTGGCGTCCTCCCCAGAGCTGGCCTTCGAAGCCTCGCTGAGCTTCGTCATCAGCTGCGTGGCCGCTTCCAGCCCCTGGGTCACCGAGGTGATCAGCTGCAGCAGATTGTCCGAGTCCGACAGCAAAACCCCGAGCTTCTGCGCGATCTGGCCGCCGTACTGGGTCGCGATCGCCACCGCCTGCGGGATCGCCGCCGCGATGCTCGCGCCGAACGTCGCCTGCGCCGCGGCGAACGCTTGCGTCATCAGCTGGATAATCTGCCCGACCGCCTCCGAAATGAGGCCGCCGACTTCCTGCTGCGCCTTGGCCACCACCTTGCCCGCCCCGGTAGCCGCCTTGGCCATCGCGATGCCTGCCTGACCGACGGCCTCGACGCAGTCCGCGTGCTGGGAGCTGTTGTCGCGGTAGCTGGACGCCGAAGAACCGTTCCACCCCGACGTTTCCGGTCCTGCCGCCTGCCGGTAATCCTCCGCGACGGACGACACCTGCTGGCCGCCGCTCTCCATGCCGTGCGAGTGCGACGACACCGAATCCGGGTTGCCCTGCAACTGCCTCAGCGGTTCTTCCAGGAACCGCACCAGTTCGGTGATCATCCCGAATCCGGCCGACGTGAGCGCGGCGAGCGGGTCCGGTGTCGCGCCGAGCAGGTCGAGTGCGGTGGTGGCGCCGCCGAGTCCGGCGGACACCCAGTCGTGGTTTTCGACCGCCTGGGTGGTGGTTTTCAGGTCTGCCAGCAGCTGGCCGGAGTCGGTCACGGCAGGTCCTTCCCGGGCAGCGAGGCCGCGTTGCCCTGGTCGCGACGTTCGTAGCTTTCCGCCGCCTGCGCGACATTCGCGCTGACTTTGTCCACAGTGGACGAAGCGTGCGAGACGGCGTCGTTGGTTTTGGCGGCCGCCGCCTGCAGGCCCGCGGTGAGGAACTGCACGAAGACGCCGAGCGCCTGGTCGCCGAGTCCGGACGGGGCGGTGCGGGCGACGTTGCCGAGCCGGTCGGCCAGGTCGCCGACGGTGGCCGCGTGCCGGCGGAGTTGCGCGGGGTCGACCTCGAATCCGGCGGTCACGAGATGATCCCCGGGTTCGCGAAGTAGTCGTCCTCCTGGCGCGGCGCCGCCGGGGCAGCCTCGACCGGCAGGTTGTCGCGGACGAGCTGGAGCGCCGGACCATCGCCGACGTAGTCGGTCATGATGTCCACGACCTGCGCACCGGCCTGGCGGTGCGCCTCGTGCACCGTCGCCAGGATGAGCCGGGCGAGCGCGTCGGCCTCCAGAGCGCGGGCCGCGGGGCTCAGCCGCAGGTCGGTCAGTGCGCCGCTCGGGCCCACCTGCACCTCGACCTCGCCGCGCGGGGACACCGCCCGGCCGCCGACGCGGCTGAGGCTCGCGCTCGCGGCCTCGGCGTTCGCCCGCATCCGGGACAGGTTTTTCTCGTAGTCGGCGAGCCAGGCCGCCGAGTCTTGGATCGGCACGGAAGGTCCTCCGGTCGGGTTCGGTGCGGTCATCGCGGCCGCCGCGCGACGGTGGCCAGCTCGCCGAGGGCGAAGCGCAGGTCGGCCGGGCGCAGCGAGTTCACGCTGAGCCAGCCGGCGCGCGCGGGGTTGATCCGGACGCGGCCGCGCGGCCCGTCCAGCCACGACAGTTCGCGGCCTTCCCGGGTGCGCCCGTCGCGGGTCGCGCCGAGCTGGCCGCGGCCGGTCAGCGGGACGACCAGTCCGACGAGGCTGTCCAGTGCCGCCGGGTCTCCGCCGCTGTCGCGGACGAGATCGCGCAGCCGGTGCGCGCGGGAGACGTCGTCCTCGTCGTCTTCGAGCGCCATCGCTTCCTTGACCGCGTGCACGGGCAGGGTGACCGGCATCGTCCGGGCCGCTTCGACCTTCGGGATTTCCGCGAGCACGGCGTCCACCAGTGCGGTTTCGTCAACGCGGCGCACCGACAGCGTGTCGGCTTCGAGCCGCTGCCGGCAGATCAGCGCGGAGGACCGGTAGACGAGTGCGGTGACGGCGGTCGCCCCCTCGGCGTCCGCCACCACCAAGTCCACTACGCCGCGGCGTTCGCGCAGCGCGGTCATGGCCTCCGCGGCGAGGCCGTCCGGTCCGGAGTCGTCCGCGAGACCGCGGGCCCGCAGCGCGTGCCCGGCGGTGGCGAACAGGATCTCGCGCTCGCCCTCGATCCGGCCGTAAGACGGCACTCGCAACGGAAACGGCCAGCCCGCCCCGGCGTGCGCGGCCAGCAGGTCGGCCTCGACGAGTCCGATGTGGACGGTCTCGTCGCCGGTGCGCGGCAGCGTGGCGGTCATTCGGCTTGCCGTTCGAGCCGCTGGAACGCTTCCCGCACGCCGGATTCGTGCTCCTGATACCGCCGGATCCCGGCCCGCAGGGCTTCGTGGAATCCGGTCAGCTCGGTGTCCGCGGCGCCCAGTTCGCCGGTGAGCCCGGCGTGCCCGGCGGCTTCGCGCAGCCGCTGCGAGAGATGCAGGGCCGGCGGCGCGGTGCCGAGCTGCGGGAGCCGGTCGGCGAGCCGTCCCGCCGAACCGAGCAGTTCGCCGGTCTGCTCGCCGAGCCTGCCGAGCGCGGCGACCTGCCGGTCCAGCGCGCTCGGGGCGACCTCGTGGCCGGTCATCGAATGCTCCTGTCCGTCACAGCCCGATCACCGGGCTGATGGTCTTGTCTTCCGGGTGCAGGAGCGGCTGGTCGAGCACCGGCATCTTGTTCTTGTGCTCTTCTTCCTCCTCCTGCGAGGCGCCCGCGCCGCGGCCGGGCATCATGCTGTTGCCGCCGGCCGCGCGGGCGGCGGCCATCTCCGCCATCGCGGCGTTGCGGGCGAGCAGCGCGCCCTCCATGCCGAGTGCGGAGCGAAGGCCGACGGACAACCCCGATTCGACCGGGGCCGCCGTGGTCAGCGCGCTCCACGGCAGCCCGCTGCCCGCGCCGGTCCCGGCTCCGCCGAGCGGGCCGACATAGCTCGACGCGCTGGTCGACTCGTCCGCGCCCGCGCCGTAGGAATCCGCGGTCGTCGCCCCGGCGGGCGGCGGATTGATGGCCCGCGAGCTCTTGTGCAGGCTGGCTTCGTAGCGCTGCATCACGTGCACCGCTTCGGCTTTCTGCTCGGCCGCCGCGACGTTCGCGACGAACAGGCTGGCCCCGCCGCCCGCGACCGCGCCGATCGCCGCGCCCATCAACGCCCCCGGACCGGCGCCGATCCCGCCCGCGCCGGCCCCGAGGATTCCGCCGATGACCGCGCCCGCACCCGCTCCGGCCGCCGCGGCGGCGACTGCGCCCCCAGTCGGGTCGCCGGGCGGCTTCGGCATGGTGTTGCGGGCGACGGCGAGCGAATCGCCGGCGTTCTGCGCGGCACCGCCGACCGTTCCGGCGCGGTCGCCGATCCCGGACGCGCGCTCGCCGAGCGAACCCAGCCGTCCGGACGCGCGTTCGGCGGCCTCTCCGCTCCAGTTCTGGTGCAGCGTCCCCTGCTGCTCCTTGAGCGAATCGGCGTGCGCGCGCATTTCCGAACCGTGCCGGTGCCATTCGGCCGCGACCGTGCTGACGTCGCCGACATCGGCCTTGTCCCACAGCATCTGGTACAGCTGCTGGTGCGTGTAGGCGTTCCAGTTGGTGCCGCCGGGCGGGATCGGAGCCCCGAAGTAGCCCTCCCACACGTTGCGCAGCGCGGACACCACCGGTTTGGCCAGGTCGCCGACCGGCCCCGCCTTGTCGAGTCCCGCGAGCGCCGAGTCCGCCAGGTTCTCCACCCCGGCCGACGCGGCGTCGACCACTGATCCGGATTCGCCGGTCATACCCCCACCTTCAGCTCTGCCCGGCCAGGTTCCGCCGGGCACTCGCGCACGGTAAGGGGCGGCGATGAAATCACGATGAAAGCTGTGCTCACCGGGGCGGGACGAGGTCTCCGTTCTCGATCCGGTCCGCGGTGCGGGCGAGCCACGCGGCGTCGTGCCGGAGCCGCGAAACCAGGAAATGCGCCTCGATCATCTGCATTTCCGGCAATTCGGTGTTATCGAGCGTCGCCGACAGGTCCCGGTGCTGGTCGCCGACCCGCTCCGCCCGGTCGCGCAGCAGCGCCACTGCCCGCTCCGGCGGCAGCGCGCCGAGGTAGGCCAGCGCGATCAGGAACCGGGAATCGAGGTTCGGGTCGGCGTCGCGCAGCTGGCGTTCGATCCGTTCGCGGAAATCGGCGAGCCCCGCCTCGGTCAGCCGCACCGGCTGCGGGTCGCCGTCGCCGTCCGGCTCGACGAGACCGTTGCGGGTCAGTGTGCCGACCAGCGTGTACACCGTCGACGTCTTCGGATTCAGGAACGGGTAGCGCGTGCGGAGTTCCCGCAGGAGCGCGTACTGGTGGCGCGGGGTTTCCACGAGCAAGCCCAGCATCGGGAGCACGAGCGGGTTGTCGAGAGCGTTCGTCGGCACCGGACCAGGGTAGCGCACGTTAGTCGTATACGAGTACATTGCTCGTATACGACTACTGGAGGAGAGGTACATGATCGCCTTTGGCGTGTGGCCCGGCGTGGTCAGCAAGGATCTGGTGCGACTCGAAACCTTCATCGACACGCCGCCGGAGGACGTCGAACGGACCGCGGAAGCCTTGCGGGACCTCGCGGAGGGCACGCAACGGTTCTATGTGCGCTGCTATCGCAGCTACCGAGGCCCGCACGAGCCGACGCCGCCGGACCCGGTCCCGTACCTCGGCGACGGACGGGTGGTCGACTACGTGCTCGGCTACAGCAGTCCGGAGGCGGATCCGGACGGGTTCGCCGGCGCCGTGCGTGCCGCGGTCCGCGAGGTCGCTGAGTTGGGCGGAGGGAAACTGCAGGTCTGCGAGGAGGTCAACGTGGCCGCTCCGCTGGACGGCGGCAGCCCGGGTTGCTACGAGGCGCTCAGCGCCGGGCTCGCGGCGGCGCTGGACGAACGGGCGCGGCTCGGGGCCGACGTGGCGATCGGGTTCAACGCAGCGGTCGCGCTGCCCGGCGATCCGTTCTGGGACGCGGTGCGTTCGGTAGTCGTCCCGGAAGCGCTGGCCCGGGTGGATTACCTCGGCCTGGATTTCTTCCCGGACGTCTTCCGTCCGGTGTCCGCCGACGCGTTGCCCGGTGCGGTGGCTCACGTCGTGCGGTCGTTTCGCGAATCCGCGTCGGCGATCGGGATTCCGCGGGAAGTGCCGGTGCACATTACCGAGACAGGGTGGCCGACCGGACCGGAGAATTCGGAGGAACAACAGGCGCGGGTGATGGAAACCGTGGCGCGCACGGTGTTCGGGCTGGCGGCCGAGGCCGGCGTGGACACGTACGAGATTTTCGGGCTGCGGGACGGGTTGTCGAGCGGTCCGCGCGAGAATCGGTTCGGGCTGCTGCGGGACGACTATTCCGCGAAACCGGCATACGAGACGGTGAAGCGGCTGATCGCCGAATATTCTTGCTGACCGCGGATTTCGCGAAAGATGGACATTCCGCCGCGCGCAGGACCCGATTGGTTCCATCTGGTCGCTGGTCACCGGGAAGGCGCGCAGTCGCCGGAGACGGACCGGCAGCCGGCCGGGGCGGCCTACCACGACGGCGGCTCCGCCTCCGCCACGCTGAAAGACGCCAAGGGCAACGAGGTCGGGTCCGCGTGGTTCACCGCCGACAGCTACTCGCGCGCCGTCTGGGTCGAGGTGTACCTCAGTCATCTTTCGCCCGGTTTCCACGGCATGCACATCCACGAAAAGGGAAACTGCACCGTCGGCGACCCGAAAACCCGTTCACCGCGGCCGGCGGTCACCTGATGCCGATGGACCCGCACACCGGACTGCCGATCGGCCAGCTGCCGTCGGTGCAGGTGCGGTCGAACGGACGGGGATACCTCAAGTTCGTGCTGGACACCTTCACCCTGGACCGGTTGTTCGGTCCGGCCGGGACTTCGCTCATCGTGCACGCGAAGCCCGACAATTTCGCGAACATTCCGGCCGACCGGTACAGCGTGCGAAACGATCCCAACGCGCCGGTGTCGGACGAGAAAACCAAGGCGACCGGCGACGCGGGCACCCGGCTCGCCTGCGGCGTGCTCACCCGCGACCAGGACTAAGTCCTTTGTGGACCTTGGTCTGGTCCGGGAAGGGTTCCTTGACGGACTCAGATTCCCGCAAGGAGCCCTTCCCGGACCGGCAGCGGGATTTGCCCGTGGGCGGCTACTACGATCGGTGCATGTCTAGTCAGCCGGTCACGCTCTCGCGGCCCGTGCGGTTCTTCAGCTTCGCGTCCGAGCCGAGCCTGCGCTGGACCGGCTTCGGCGGCGTGCTGCTGCTGGCCGTCGCGGTGTATGCCGGGGTTGCCGGGATGTCCGGGGTGCTGCCGTTCGCGGGCGGGATCGCGGGCGTCGGCCTGGTGGTGCTCGCGTGGGCGCTGCTCGGCGGCCGTGTCCTCGCCTCGGCCGCTCCCGACGCGCGTTGGCTGAAGGGGACGCTCGCGTTGTGGTGCGGTCCGCTGCTCGTCGTGCCGCCGTTGTTCAGCGGGGACGTCTTCAGCTATCTCGCGCAGGGTGCGGTGTCCGCGCACGGGTTCGACCTCAACGTCGTCGGGCCGCGGCAAGCGCTGGGCTCGGCTTCGGACATCGTCGGCCGGGTCAGCGTTTACTGGCGCGAGACGCCGTCGCCGTACGGGCCGTTGTTCGGCGCGGTCGAGCGGGTCATCGCGCAGGTTTCCGGCGGGAACCCGATCGTCGGCGTCGCGCTGCACCGGCTGGTCGAGGTCGCGGGGCTGGTCCTGATCGCGTGGGCGGTGCCGCGCTTGGCCGTCGCGGCCGGCGCGTCGCCGCGGGTCGCGTTGTGGCTGGGCGTGCTGAACCCGCTGGTGCTGTGGCACGTGGTCGCCGGAACGCACAACGATTCCTTGATGCTCGGTCTGATGCTCGCGGGCGTGGCAGTCGCGCTGAACGCGGTGGGCGACCGGATCCGCTGGTGGCCGCTCGCCGGCGGGGTGCTGCTCATCGCGCTGGGCGCGGAGGTGAAGGTGCCCGCGCTGGTCGCGCTGGCCGCGGTCGGAACGGCGATTGCCCGCCGCCGCGGCCGGATCGGCGAATTCCTGCTCGCCGGCGCGGCGATGGCCGTCGCCTTCGCCGTGGTGTCCGCGGCGGTTTCGCTGGCGTCCGGGATCGGGTTCAGCTGGGTCTCGGCGCTGACGACCTCGGGTGAGGTCAACAGCTGGATGGCGCCCACGAACTGGTTCGGCTTCCTGGTCGGCGGCGTCGGTTCGCTGTTCGGCGCGCACCTTACGCAGACGATGATCGGCGTCGGCAAGATCATCGGGTACGTGCTCACCGCGGCCGCGATCGTCGTGGTGCTGCGGCGACAGTGGACCGGCCGGATCGACGCGGTTCTTTCCCTCGGGTTGATGCTGAGCGCGGTGGTGGTTTTCGGGCCGGTCGTGCAGCCGTGGTATCTGCTGTGGGCGGTGATTCCGCTGGCCGCGTCGCTGCCCGCCGGACGCGTGCGGTCCGTCGTCATCACGCTGGTCGCGGTGTTCTCGGTCGTGCTTCCACCGGTGGGCGGCAACTTCAGCGGGCGCGTCGGGCTGCTTGTGCTCGCGTACGTGATCGGGCTCGCGGTGGTGGTCGTGGCGTTCTTCGCGCTGCGGAGAGCCTCCACAGTGGACTAACGCTGGCTCAGCCAGACCTGTTCGGCGGCTCGGGCGGACGCGATCGCGTCGTCGACCACCAGCGGCTTCTCCGGGTCGAGAGCGGTGTGCGATTCGGTGGTGTAGAAGCGGACCTCGTGTCCGTCCGGGTCGTGCAGGCCGGACAGGATCCAGCCGACGGTCGCGAAGTGGACGCCCGCGTGCGGTTCGCCGCGGCAGGTGAGGTCGTCGGCGAGTTCGGTGATGCCTGCCCGGTCCGGGACGCCGATGGAGAAGTAGTCGAACCCGGCCGCGGCGCGGGCCAGGTCCGGGTTGAGCACGAGTCCGAGGTCGGGGCCGCCGCGCGGATGCGTCATCGTGACGCCGGTCCGGCGGCCGTGCTGGCGGAATTCGAGCGCGATCGCGTAGCCGAGCCGGTCGGCGTACCAGGCCGCCGACCGGTCGAGGTCGGCCACCGGCAGCTTCAGGTGGTGCACTCCGTCGAGGGTGGGAATCATCGTTGACCTCCACTGATGCAGTAAGACTGCAATGCAGTTATGATGCATCGGGTGAAAGAGCAGGTCAAGGCTGATGCCCGGGCCGAGTTCGGGGCCGCCCGGATCGCGCGGACCGAGGCGCTCGTCGTCGCGGCGGCGCGGGAACTGTTTCTCGAACACGGCTACGCGGCCACCGCGCTGACGCAGGTCGCGCGCCGGGCCGGGGTCGCACCGAGGACCGTGTACGTCCGCTTCGGAACCAAGGCGGCGTTGTTCCGGCGAGTCGTTGACGAAGCGCTCGTCGGGGACGCGGAACCGATCGACGTCGCGCATCGGCCGCGGGCACAGGACGCGATGACCGCCGAGACCTTGACGGAACGGCTGAACGCGCTCGCGGATGTCACGGTCGGAATCGCGGATCGTGCCGGAGCTTTGCTCGAAGTGGCGGCACAAGCGGAAGGGGCGGAGCCGGAAATCGCCGAGGCCGCGCAGTCCGGGCGGCGGGAGACTGCGCGGTTGTGCAAGGAATTCTGGTCCCGGGCGGCGGAGGACGGCTTGCTTGCGTCCACTGTGGACGTAGGCCAGCTCGCGACCACCATGGACGCCTTGCTCTGCGCCGACACCATGGTGCATCTGCGCCGGGTCCACGGCTGGTCCGCGGCGGAGTACGGCCCCTGGCTGCGAAACGCGTTGCACGCACTGGTCGCCGCGGATAGGTTGCGGTGAGCAGCTGCCGTCGGGGGAGAACGCTCATGGACATCGATGTGCTCGTGTTCGACGTGCTCGGCACGCTCGTCGACGAACCGGCCGGAATCCGGGCTGGGATCCGGAAATGTTTCCCCTCGCTCACGGACGCTGAGGTCGAGGAGCTGCTTTCGGGGTGGCAGAAACAGGTCGAGAGGGAGCAGGGCCGCATCGTCGCCGGGGAACGGCCGTACGTGGCGAGTGATGTCATCGATCGGGAAGCCGCACAGGCAGTCGTCGACGCCGTCGGTGCTGGCGATGCCGCGGAGTTGGCGCTCGCGGCCCGGCGACTCCCGCCGTGGCCGGACACCATCGACGGGCTCGCCCGCCTCGCCGAACGGTTCCCGCTGGTCGGACTGTCCAACGCGAGCCGGACCGCGCTGCTCGACCTGTGCGCGAACGCCGGACTGCGCTGGCACACCGTGCTGTCCGCCGAGGACGCTCGCACCTACAAACCGGCTCCGGATGTCTACCGGCTCGCCATCGACGTCGCCGGACGCGCGCCGGAACGGCTGCTGATGGTCGCCGCGCACTCCTGGGACCTGCGCGGGGCACAGGAAGCCGGGTTCCGGACCGCGTACGTCAGCCGCCCGGTCGGCGACCCGCCCGGCCCCGCCGATCGCTTCGACCTGCGGGCGGACGGGCTCGCGGACCTCGCCGACCAGCTTGAGCACGTTCGCGGCGGGTCCCCGGACCAGGCCTGATCTCGGGGCGGGCGCGCGTCCCCGGTGCGGATCGCGGGAGAGCTGCGTCTGCCCGGCGGCGTGCGGACGACGCGGAAGGATCGATCCGGTTGATCGGCGTGCACCCGGCGAGCGAAACCGGCTGAGTTTTCCGCGCTGCCCACAGCAGATCTGCCGTCGGCGGAGAAGGCGGACGCGGCGGGGTCCGCGGCGGCAGAGTCGGGGCATGACCAACGAATCGACTCCGCCGATGTTCGACCAGCGGCTCCGGGAACGGTTCCTGAGCCAGCGGGTCCTCGTGCTGGACGGCGCGCTCGACGACGACAACGGGACGGTCCTCGCGACCCAGATGCTGTCCCTGGCCGGCGAGGACCCGGTCAAGGACATCGCGCTGTGGATCCACTCGCCCGGCGGTTCGGTCCCGGCGATGCTCGCGATCCGCGACGTGATGCGGCTGGTGCCCTGCGACGTTTCGACGCTCGCGCTCGGGCTGGCCTGCAGCGCCGGGCAGTTCCTGCTGTCCGCGGGCACCCCCGGGAAGAGATTCGCCTTGCCGCACGCGCGAATCCTGATGCACCAAGGCTCCGCGGGCATCGGCGGTTCGGCCGTCGAGGTCGAGGTACAGGCCGACGACCTGCGGTACACGCGCGACACCGTGCTGGGCCTCATCGCGGAGGACACCGGACAGCCCTTCGACCGGGTTTTCGCCGATTCCCTGCACGACCGGTGGTACACCGCCGGGGAAGCGAAGGACTACGGCTTCATCGACCAGATCGTCGACCGCCTGGAGCAGGTCGTGCCGGTGCGCACGCACGCGATGGGCTTGGGGGTACGCGCATGAGACACCCTCTGTCAACCTCAGGCCGCCGAGGGAGGCTGGTGGGCTTGCTGCCGG
>NZ_ASXG01000012.1 GCF_000411975.1 Amycolatopsis orientalis DSM 43388 | reverse complement strand
TTTTTTCAAGCAGAAGACGGCATACGAGATATCAAAATCTTTCTCATACGGATCAGCCAGTAAATTGTGCTTTTGAAAGCGGATGTTTTTCCTGATCTCGTCTTTGACTTTAAAGCGGTTTCCGTCTTGCGTAAAATAAAGTTCTTTCATCTCTTTCGGCACTTCCTGCAGGGACCTTTCCTGATATACGCCTTCTTTCGCTTTCTGAAGGACTTTGTCATCGATATCTGTTGCGATAATCTGATAGTCTGTGAGGCCTTTCTGTCTGCTTAAAATCATTGATAATGTATAAGGCTC
>NZ_ASXG01000011.1 GCF_000411975.1 Amycolatopsis orientalis DSM 43388 | reverse complement strand
TTTTTTTTCAAGCAGAAGACGGCATACGAGATAGCGGCCTGGCTCCTGAATCAGTGGTACACCATGATCAAGCGCCATGAAGCGCTCCAGGCTGTATCTTTGAGGTACGAGATCCAAAACCTGCTTTCTAAAATGGAGAAAAGCGGAGATCTGGAGCTTTATTTTCAGCTGTTGGACTATCGCTGCAAATTGATGATGGAGCAGTTTCAGAATCAGCCGAGCTTTTCCGGAAAATTAAAAGGCAGAAGGAAACGGTTAAGAGCGCGGATGACATCATTCAGTACTATTTTTTCTTTTTTTCAGGCATGTATGAGTTTTATGAGAAAAACTATCTTGAGGCGATC
>NZ_ASXG01000010.1 GCF_000411975.1 Amycolatopsis orientalis DSM 43388 | reverse complement strand
TTTTTTCAAGCAGAAGACGGCATACGAGATCTCTCTCATTTCCCGGTATGTCAGCTCGCGGATTTCTTTCGGGTTGGATACGATCGCCGGGTTGACAGAATAAACGGCGTCAACGTCAGTGAAGTTTTCATACAACTCGGCTTTCAATCCATTCGCTAAAATGGAGCCCGTAATGTCAGAGCCGCTGCGCGAAAACGTCATCACTTCTCCTTCCTGGCTGAATCCGAAGAAGCCGGGAAAGATAATGATGCCCTTTTGCTGTCTGAGCTGAAACAGATTGTCGTAGGACTCGGGCAGCACTTGTGCGTTGCCGGGTTCGCTCGTCACGAACAGCCCGGCGTCTTTTGGACTGACATAATGTGCTTCAACTCCACG
>NZ_ASXG01000009.1 GCF_000411975.1 Amycolatopsis orientalis DSM 43388 | reverse complement strand
CTAGGGCGTGTCTGACAAAGCTTTGGTCCAGGTGATCACGGCGTGCAGCACGACCGCCGATCGGTAGACGATGGCGAGCTTGTCGTAGCGAGTGGCCAGGCCGCGCCATTGCTTGAGCAGGTTGAACCGTCGTTCGACGACGTTGCGGCCGCGGTAATCCACCGCGTCGAAGGCGGGGGGACGACCGCCGCGGGAACCGCGGCGTTTGCGGTGCCCGGCCTGATCGGCGGGCTCCGGGATCACCGCAGTGATCCCGCGGTCGCGTAGATGTCCGCGGATCGCCCGCGAGGAATAGGCCTTGTCACCGCGGACACGGTCGGGCCGGGTGCGGGCTCGACCGCGACCGGCCCGACGGATCCGCAGGTGGCGCATGAGGTGCGGGAACACCGGTGCGTCCCCGGCCTGCCCTGGGCCGACCAGAGCGACCAGCGGCCGGCCGTTGCCGTCGACGAGGTGGTGCACCTTGGTGCTCCAGCCGCCACGGGAGCGGCCGATCGCGTGATCAGGCGGCTCGCTTCGCAGATCCGTGTAGTTCGACCCAGCCCCCTGGGAGGCGGGTGATGTTGGCGGCGTGCTGATGCGCCCGGGCGACCGTCGAGTCCACCGACACCGACCAGTCCACCAGGCCCGCAGCGTCTGCCTCGGTGAGCAGCCGTTGCAGGACCGTGTCCCAGGTGCCGTCACCGGCCATCCGGCGATGCCAGGTCCAGATCGTCTGCCACGGACCGAACACCGCCGGCACATCTCGCCACGCAATCCCGCACCGATACCGGTAGATGATCCCCTCGACCATCGCCCGCGCATCAGAGAACGGACGCCCGCGCTTACCAGTCCGGACCGGCAGCAGGTCCTCGATCAACGCCCACTGATCGTC
>NZ_ASXG01000008.1 GCF_000411975.1 Amycolatopsis orientalis DSM 43388 | reverse complement strand
TCCCGCCTTGACAAGCACCCCCGCGCCGTAGTCACACTAAAAAATCGGGGTGCCCGTCTCACCACCGAGGCGCAATGTCGCCGCCAGGCGACGAGCCGAAGAGAGGAACCTCAACTACGCCGAGTCCGCTTAGCCTTCCGCGGCGGAGGCAACGCCCCCTCCGCCCGAAGCCGAGCCGCGTGCTCCGCCAGCGCGTCCACCAAATGCGGCACATCAGCCTTCTCCGGCTGAACATCCACCCGCAGACCGAACTCCACCGCGGTCTCGGCGGTCTTCGGCCCAATGCACGCGACCAACGTGCGCGTGTGCGGCTTCCCAGCAATACCCACCAGGTTCCGCACGGTCGACGACGAGGTGAAGCAGACCGCGTCGAACCCGCCGGTCTTGATCATCTCGCGAGTCTCGGCGGGCGGCGGCGCGGCCCGCACAGTCCGGTAAGCCGTGACGTCGTCCACTTCCCAGCCCCGCTCGACCAGACCGGCCGACAGGATCTCGGTAGCGATGTCCGCCCGCGGCAGCAGGACGCGGTTCACCGGGTCCAGCACGTCGTCATACGGCGGGAACTCGGCCAGCAGCCCCTCGGACGACTGCTCGCCGGTCGGAACCAGCTCCGGAATGATCCCGAACGAACGCACCTTCGCCGCGGTCGATTCGCCGACGCAGGCGATCTTCACGCCGGAGAACGCGCGCGCGTCCAGGCCGAACTCCTCGAACTTCTCCCACACCGCGCGGACCGCGTTGGTGGAGGTGAAGACGATCCACTGGTACCGGCCGTCGACCAGGCCCTTGACGGACCGCTCCATCTGCGCCGGGCTGCGCGGCGGCTCGACGGAGATCGTCGGCACCTCGTGCGAGGTCGCGCCGTGGCCGCGCAACCGCTCGGCCATCTCGCCCGCCTGCTCCTTGGTGCGCGGCACCAGGACCTTCCAGCCGTACAGCGCGCGCGACTCCCACCAGGACAGCTTCGAGCGCTGCCCGGCGGCCTGCCCGACCGTCACGACCAGCGGGCCGACCAGTTCGCCCGCGTCGTTCGCGACCGACGCGAGGGTGGTGTCCAGCGTGCGCTGGGTGTTGATGGTGCCGTTCGCGGTGACCGCGACCGGGGTGGTCGCCGGCAGCCCCTTCTCGGTGAGCTGGCTCGCCGCCTCGGCCAGGTGCGCCGAGGTCGCGTGCAGCACGATCGGGCCGGGGGACGCGGCCAGCGCGCCCCAGTCGACCTCGCCGCGCACGTCCGCCTCGGTGTAGGTGCCGCCGAGCGCGACCCCCGCGTACGCCGGCACGGCGGTGCCCGGCGCGACGCCCGGGATGACGTCGAACACGGCGGAGGTGCGGGCGACGGCCTGGACCTCGGCCACGACGGCCGGGCTGGTCAGCGGGTCGCCGGAGACCAGCCGCAGCGCGAGCCGGCCGGCCTTGGCCTCGGCGGTCAGGTCCTTGGCGACATCGGACGGTTCGCCGACGGCGGGGCGGACCTCGGCTTCCGAAGCCGCGAACGCGAGCACGCTGGCCGGCACGTCCGGGTCGGTCACCACGACCTCGGCCTTGGCCAGGAGTTCCTGGGCGCGGACGGTGAGCAGCCCGGCGTCCCCGGGGCCCGAGCCCACGAAGGCGACGCGCCCGGCGGTCTTGCGAGCAGGGGTCATCGTTGGTGTTCTTCTCCTCTTGGGCGGCCGGTGCTCCGGCCGCTGGTGTCGGGCAGGTCGTGCGGGTCGGTGACGGCTGGCGTCACAGCGCGGGGCCGAGCAGCGCCCCGGCTCCCAGGTCAAGCAGTTCGGCGGCCAGTTCCCGGCCGAGCTTCTCCGCCTCGCCGATCCCGGCGATCGCGGACGCCCGCACCATGTCGACGCCGCCGTTCTCGCCCTCGACGGCAGCGGTGCCGCGCAGCGAGATCCGTTCCACCACCGCGCCCTCGTCGTCGAGGTCCTCGACGACCTCGGCGAGCGCGCCCACCGGCGCGCTGCACCCGGCCTCGAGCGCGGCGAGCAGAGCCCGTTCGGCCGTCACCGCGGCCCGCGTGCTCTCGTCGTCCACCGCGGACGCGAGCAGGTGCTCGATGTCCACGTCGGCGGCCCGGCATTCCAGCGCCAGCGCCCCCTGCGCGGGGGCGGGCAGCATCTGGATCGGGTCGAGGGTTTCGGTGATCTCGTCCACCCGGCCGACCCTGGCCAGTCCGGCACGCGCGAGCACCACGGCATCCAGCTCGCCGTCGGTCACCTTGCGCATGCGGGTATCGATATTGCCTCGAATCGGCACGATTTCCAAACCGAGACCGAGCGCGCGCAGCTGCGCCATCCGCCGGGCCGCGCCGGTGCCGACCTTCGAGCCCGGCGGAAGCTCGCCGAGGGTGAGGCCGTCGCGCGCGATGAGCGCGTCGCGCGGGTCCTCGCGCGGGGGCACCGCGGCCAGCACGAGGCCCGGTTCGGGTGCGGTGGGCAGGTCCTTGTACGAGTGCACGGCGACGTCGATCTCGTTGCGCAGCAACGCTTCCCGCAGCGCCGAGGTGAACACGCCGACGCCGATCTGTGAGATCGGGGCGCTGGAGAGGTCGCCGGGCGTGGTGACGGTGACGATCTCCACCTCCGCCCCGGTGGCGCGGATGGTGTCGGCGACGATCCCGGTCTGCGCGAGGGCGAGCTTGCTGCCCCGCGTGCCGATGCGAATGACTCTGGTCACTTACCGCTTCTTCTCGGATTCCGGCGCTGTCGGGGTCGCCACGGCCGCAGGAGCCTGCGGGTCGAGGCAGAACAGTTCCCGCAACGCGTTGGCGTAGTCGGTGTCGGCCGTCTCGGCGGCCAGCTGCTTGACCCGCACCGTCGGCGCGTGCAGCAGCTTGTCGACCACGCGGCGAACCGTGCGGCCGACCTCTTCGCGAACCTGGCTGTCGAGTTCCGGCAGCCGGTTGTCCAGGCGGAGCAGTTCCGCGTCCACCACCTCGGCCGCGCGCCTGCGCAGCGCGGTGACCGTGGGCGTGACCTCGGCGCTGCGCTGTCCGGCGAGGTACTCGCGCACCTCGTCGAGCACGATGCCGTTGGCTTTGGCGGTCTGCCGCTCGGTGGTCGGGGCCCCGGCGTCGCGCATGCGGCGCTGGATGGTCTCCAGGTCGACCACGGTGACGTCGGCGAGTTCGGCCACCGCGGGGTCGACGTCCTTGGGCAGCCCGAGGTCGCACACGACCAGCCGACGCCCCGCCCGCGCGGGCACATGCCCGGCGAGGAAGACGGCGTCCTGCGCGCCGGTGCACGCCACGACCAGGTCGGCCAGCTCGACCGCGCCGGCCAGCTCGGCCAGCGGCACCGAGCGGGCCGGAATCCCCTCCGCGACGACCTTCTCGGCCAGCCGGGCGGCGTTGGCTTCGGTGCGGTTGGCCACGGTGATCTCGGCGATCCCGGCCTTGCGCAGCTGGGACGCGGCGAGCGCGCCCATCGAACCGGCCCCGACGATCAGCGCGTGCTTGCCCGCGATGTCCCCCGCGGCGGCCAGCGCCTCGGACACGACGGACGCGCCGAGCTGGTCGAGCCCGGTTTCGGAGTGCACGCGCTTGCCGACGCGCAGCGTGGTCTGGATCAGCTCGTGCAGCGTGCGGCCGACCGTGCCGGCGTCGCGCGCGGTCGCGTACGCGGAGCGGACCTGGCCGAGGATCTGCGTCTCGCCGACCACCATCGAGTCGAGGCCCGAGGCGACGGAGAACAGATGCTCGACGGCCGCGCCGGCGTAGTGCACGTACAGGCTGTCGTACAGCTCGGCGGGCTCCATCCCGGCTTTGCGGGAGAGCACCTCCGAGACGTCGTTGACGCCGCCGTGGAACGTCTCGACCACGGCGTAGACCTCGATGCGGTTGCACGTCGAGACGAGCATGACCTCGCTGATGTGCTCCGCCTGCTGCAGGTCGTGCAGGACCTTGGTCAGCTCGTCCGCGGGGATCGCCGCGCGCTCGAGCGTGCCGAGATCCGCACTGCGATGGGAGAGCCCGACCGCCAACACGCTCATCAGCGCACCACCATTCCGAGACCGCCGTCCGTACCGGCGCCGTTACGTCCGCCGCTGCCATTGTCGGCGGGCAGGCCGGTGCCGGGTAACCCGGTATTCCCCGGGTTTTCCCCGGTGGCTCCGACGCTGCCCGCACCGGCCGCGCTGTCGGCGCGCCGAGCCACGTGGAACGAGAGGATCTGCAGCTCGACGGCCAGGTCGACCTTGCGGACCTCGACGTGTGCCGGCACCTGGAGCACTACCGGCGCGAAGTTGAGGATGCACTGGACGCCGCCTGCTACCAGCCTGTCGCATACCGACTGCGCGGCGGTAGGAGGTGTGGCGATGATCCCCACGGAAATCTCCCTTTCGGAGCAAACGCGAGGAATGTCGTCCATGTGGGAGACCGGGAGACCCCCTACGGGCACGCCGATCAGGTCGGGGTCGAGGTCGAAGAGCGCCTCGACCGGGAAGCCGCGGCCGGGGAACCCGCCGTAGTTGGCGAGCGCGTGGCCGAGGTTGCCGATGCCGACGACGGCGACGCGGTGCTGCCGGGTGAGCCCGAGGATCCGCTCGATCTGGCTGACGAGCACCTGCACCTCGTAACCGACCCCGCGGGTGCCGTACGAGCCCAGGTACGAGAGGTCTTTGCGGAGCTTGGCGGAGTTCACGCCCGCCGCGGCGGAGAGTTCTTCACTGGAGACGGTGGTCGCGCCCTGTTCGGCCAATCCGGACAGAATCCGCAGGTAGACGGCCAACCGGGCGACGGCGGCCTCGGGGATCTGCTTCGCGCGGACCGCGGTGTCTTCCGCGTCGGAGACGGCGGGCATCTCGGCGGTCGGGGCGTTGTCGGCATCCGGGGTGGCGCGCGAGGTCCGCGCCGCACGGCGGGTGCGGGGTTTGGTGTCGGTCTCCGTTTCAGCCTGGGCTTCGGCGGCGGCGCGGGCGGCTGCCCGGCTGGCGCGGCCGTTGCCGGCTGCGGGGGCCCGGCCGTTGCTCGACGCGGCGGCCCGGCCGTTGCCCGCGGCGTGCTCTCCGCCCCCGGCGACCTGGTCGTGCCCGGATTCGGAGTTTCCGTTGCGCGCCAAGCCGTTCTCGCTCACCGAAGCCCGACGGCGACTGCCCGCGGCGTGCCGCCCGCCGGACCGGCGCCCGGCCGGCGGAGCGGGTTCGGCGGAGTCGGATTCGTCGCGGGGAGGCGTGGCCGGCGGTTCGGCACCGCCGCGCCCGCCCCGCTGTGTCACCACGCTGACTTCTCCTCAATCCGGCTTCGTGCCCGCACTGTCCCCCGCCTGCCAGCCCGGCAGTGGAAAACCAACCCTTGACCCCACGGCTTCCGTCCGGTTCGATGCCGGTCCTCGCGGGGACGGGTTACTACGGTAGTCCACTTGTGAACGCATGCACAAAGTCACTGGTCATCCGCATGACCAGAAGCACAATGGAGCTTGCCGTCGCCGGTGGCCGGGCCAGCTGCCGGTGATCAACTACCTCGGGTAACCCGTCCCGGTTCTCGTCCCGCGCGCAGCACTCGCTCCGTAGGCGAAGAAGATGGATTCCCAGAAGCCCTGCGGCCTCACCAGCCCCAAGACCTCGGCGCAATGCTTCACACTTCGGTGCCCAAGCCGGAGATGAGTGGTCCGCAATGCCACTAGCCCGCGGCCAACACCGTGCCGGTTTCGACGTCTCGCGAGGTTCCGGCGGCTCGGGGGTCACCGTAGAGGGCCAGCATGCGACGAAGTCCGATTTCGCGAAGGGACAAGGTTGCGTCGTGGACGTCCAGCTCGCGGAGCACCTCGTCACCGGGACGAACGGTGCTCGCGAACCCACCTCCCCCGACCGCGCTCACCAGCCCGCGTTCAGGCAGCCGTGAACGGCACCCGGTGCCACCCGGTCGCACCGTCTGGCACCGGGTCCGCCGGGTGGTCCGTCTGCGTGTAGCCGGACTGATCCGTCGCCCGCACGGTCACCGTGTGGCTGCCCGGCGGCGCTGGCACTTCAGCCCACCACATCCGCCAGGTGTCCTTGTTGACTTCGGCCGAAAGCGTCGCCGGAAGCCACGCTCCCTGGTCCACGCGCACCTCGACCTTCGCGATCCCGACGTGTTGTGCCCACGCCGTCCCCGCCACCCGGACCTTGCCCGCGCGCACCGAGGCTCCGCTGGCCGGGGTGTCGATCCGCGATTCGGTCTTGATCGGGGCCTGTTCCGCCCAGCCGCGCTGCAGCCAGTACGCCTGCCGCGCGTCCCAGGTGGTGAATTCCAGGTCGGTGACCCATTTGGTGGCCGAGACGTAGCCGTACAGCCCGGGGATCACGATCCGCGCCGGGAAACCGTGTTCGACCGGCAGCGGCTCGCCGTTCATGCCGATCGCGAGCATCGCGCCGCGTGCCGGGTCGAGGGCGACGTTGGCCGGGGTGCCGCAGGTGAAGCCGTCGACGCTGGTCGCGTACATCTGCTGCGCGCCCGCCTGCACGCCCGCCGCGTCCAGGAGATCGACCAGGTCCACGCCGATGAAGTTCGCGGTGGAGATCAGGTCGCCGCCGACCTCGTTGGAGACGCAGGTGAGCGTCACGGCGCGTTCGACCAGCGGCCGGTTCCGGATGTCCGCGTAGGAGAAGCTCACCTCGCGGTCGACCATGCCGTGGATCTTCAAAGTCCAGTCCTCGGCCCGCACCTGCGGCACGACGAACGCGGTGTCGATCCGGTAGAAACTCCCGTTCGGCGTGATGAACGGCGGCGACCCCAGCTTGTGGAAATCCGCGTCCGGCGGCAGCGGCGGGGCTTTCTTCGCCGCGACCAACGGCCCGATGGACGCGCGGGAACCGGTCGCGCTGCTGCTGGTGGACACGACCTCGCCGACGATCGCCGCCACGCCCGCGCCGGCCGCGATTCCCGCGCCGCGCTGCAACACCTGGCGCCGGCTGAGTCCTTGCCGCGGTTCGCCTTCCGGCGGCAGCGCGCGTTTGTGCAGCCAGCCGAACACCATGAGCGCAGCACCCAGCGCCAGCACCGGAGACAGCAAGGCGAGCTGTCCGACGTCCGTGCGCTCGAACACCGCGTAGATCCCGAACGCGCCGACCACGAGCACCAGCAGTTGGCCGGGCAACGGGCGGCGGCGCGAAAGCTGTCCGGCGAGCACCGCGAAGCCCAGCAGCACCACGGCCAGACCGATCTTGAGCACGGTCTTGTCGGCGGTCCCGATCGTCTGCTCCGCCCACACGACGACGGCGCGCGGGCTGTGTGCGATGACGAAGTCCGCGACCGCGACGAACGGCGACGAGTTGTACCCGACGAACGCGGCGACCAGATGTCCCACGCCCAGCGCGACGGCCAGCGAAACCAGCCCGATGAACGTCGCGATGCCCAGCGACAGCCGCGGCCGGGCGGCCGGCGGAGCTTCCTTCAACGCACTCACCCCACCATCTTCGGCGGGTCCGGCCCGGTCTGGCCCGTTCGAGCCGCTTACGGGTTGCTTACCGCAGCGCCGCGCGCAGCCGTTCTTCCTCGACGCGCCAGTACCCGTGCTCGACGCCGTCGATCAGGATCACCGGCACCTGGTCGCCGTATTCGGCCCGCCATTCCGGGTCGCTGTCGACGTCCGCGGATTCCCACGGCACGCCCAGCTCGCCGCAGATCCGCGCGACGTCCGCCTCGGCCACCTCGCACAGGTGGCATCCTTCGCGGCTCATCACGGTCACTTTGTGCACCGGACCAGCCTAAGGCTCGTGAGTGGCGATGCCGGTTAGAACCGGCATCG
Source organism: Amycolatopsis orientalis DSM 43388 (assembly GCF_000411975.1). Taxonomy (GTDB): domain Bacteria; phylum Actinomycetota; class Actinomycetes; order Mycobacteriales; family Pseudonocardiaceae; genus Amycolatopsis; species Amycolatopsis orientalis_D. The sequence goes on along the minus strand of NZ_ASXG01000008.1, from coordinate 31,277 downwards.
CCACTCACGAGCCGATCAGCGCAGCTTCAGCCGGCGCAGCTTCCCGGTCGCCGAATGCGGCAGCGTCTCGGCGAACTCGACGGTGTGCGGCACCTTGTACCCAGCCAGATGCGCGGCGCACTGGTCCACCACCTGCTGTTCCGACAACGCCGCACCCTCGGCGGGCACCACGACCGCCTTCACCGCTTCGCCGCTGCGCTCGTCGACCACGCCCACGACAGCGGCCTCCGCGACCCCAGGCAGCTGCGAGATCACTTCCTCGACCTCGTGCGGGAAGACGTTGAAGCCGTTGACGATGATCAAGTCGTTGGCCCGGTCGACCAGGTGCAGATCGCCATCGGAATCGAGATAGCCGACGTCGCCGGTGCGGAACCAGCCCTCGGCGTCCGGCCCGTGCGCGCCGTCCGGCCAGTACCCGGAGAACAGGTTCGCGCCGCGCACCGACACCAGCCCAGTGCTGCCGCCCTCCTCGAACACGTCGTCCGGCTCCTCCGGATCGAGCGGCAGGTCGTCGGCGGATCCGTCGGAGTCGACCAGCCGCAGCTCGATCCCGGGCAGCGGCCGCCCGACCGATCCCGGCTTCGGATAGCCGGTGACCAGCGTCGACGTCACCACCGGCGCGCATTCGGTGAGCCCGTAGCCCTCGTACACGTCGAGCCCGGCGGCCTCGCGGATCGCCGCCAGCACCTTCGGATGCAGCGGCGCGGCCCCGGACGTCAACCGCTTCACGGTCGCCAGTCCGCGGGCCAGTTCGTCCGGTTCGAGCGCGGCGAACTCGTTGTACATCGCCGGCACGCCGGTGATCGACGTGACGCGGTGCTCGGCGCAGTCTTGCAGCGTCCGCCGGGCTTCGAAGCGTTCGGACAGCACGAGCGTCGCCCCGACCGCGGTCGCCATGAGCAGCCCCGGGCCGAGACCGTAGACGTGGAAGAGCGGAATCGACACCAGCACCCGGTCGTCGTGCTCGGTCACGCCGTCGACCTGCGACAGCTGGTCCAGATTCGCCAGCAACGCACGGTGCGACAGCAGCACTCCGCGCGGCGGGCCGGTCGTGCCGGAGGTGTACGAAATGACCGCGATGTCCTCGCCGGAACGGCCGAGGTCCACCGGATCGCCCGGCTCGTCGCCGCGCGGCGGCAGTCCGGTGACGCCCTCGGGCAGTTCGGCGTCGTCGCGTTGCACGACGCGTTTCGCGCCGGAGTGCTCGAGCAGCCGCTCCAGCTCGGGCGCGGGGGCTTGCGGCGACAACGGCACGGCGATTCCGCCCGCGCGCAGCACACCGAACAGGGCGACCGCGAAGTCCGCCGACGTCGGGAGCCGCAGCACCACCGGGTCGCCCGGCGCGACGCCGGAGGCGACCAGCCGGCGTGCTTGCGCGTGCGCCGCTTCGTCGAGCTCTCGCCAGGTCAGCGAGGCACCCGTGCCCGTCTCGGTGATCGACGTGCGATCCGGCCAGCGGCTGGCCGCGTCGGTGAGCAGGCCGGCTACGCCATGAGCGGTGCTGATCCGGTCCACCCCCACCCCTCTCGTTCCGTTGCGGATTCGTCATCTTGTCACCCGTAATGGGGATGCCGCGCGATCGTCGCACCTCTGCCTGACCCGGACACTACCTACTTCGCGGTAACAACACGTATGCTGCACTGCGTCGCCGGGTGGCGTTGATCACTACCGGGTGACCCGAGCAAAGGGAGTCGTCGTGCCGAAGCCGCCGGTCCACGAGGGTGTGGGACACGCGCCGCGGCACGTCCGCACGCCCTCGGGCACGCACCCGGCCGCACCAGGGACAGCCGGAGGTGCCGCCCGATGACCCGTCCGATCACCCTGTCCGCGCACCGCGGCCCGGTCTCGATGTTCGCCGACCGCGTGATCGGCTCGTCCGCGGCCGCCGTGCCGCTGCCCAAGGCCGAGCCCGAACCGGACGCCGCCGAGGTCGCGAAGGCCGAGGCGTGGGAACTGGTGCGGGCCGCGCAAGCCGGCGACTCCTCCGCGTTCGGCCAGCTGTATGACCGCTACGTCGACGTCGTCTACCGCTACGCGCTCTTCCGCCTCGGCGACCGCGACCTGGCCGAGGACGTCACCAGCGAGACCTTCCTGCGCGCGCTGCGCCGGATCACGTCGGTCAGCTACCAGGGCCGCGACGTCGGCGCGTGGTTCGTCACCATCGCGCGCAACCTGATCCTCGACCACGTGAAGTCCAGCCGGTTCCGGCTCGAGGTCGTCACCGACGAGGTGACCGAACCGGGCGGCGTGCCCGGCGGACCGGTCGGGCCGGCCGCCCAGGCCGGGCCGGAGCAGCAGGCGATCGCCGGCGCGACCCGGGCCGAGCTGCTGCGGTGCGTCGCCGAACTGGGCGAGGACCAGCGCGAATGCATCGTGCTGCGATTCCTGCAGGGGCTGTCGGTCGCGGAGACGGCGCAGATCATGGACCGCAACGAGGGCGCGGTGAAGGCACTGCAGCACCGGGCGGTCCGGCGGCTCGCGCAGCTGCTGCCCACCGGCTTGCGTTGATCGTTCAACGACCGCCGTAACTTTTTCGTCTCCCTAATCGTTTCTCACGCAGACCGGCGGTCAGGGCCGGGCGTTGGGTGAGACGGAGCAGCACCGTGGGCGTGCCCGGGTGGTTTTCGCGTGGTCGGACCGAGAGCGAGCGGTTCGACGACGCGGTCAATGCTTCCCCGCGGCAGCGCTCCGACGAGTTCGCCGAGGAGCTGGCTCTGGTCGGCGCGTTGCGCGAACTAGGCCAATCCGGCGACCCCGACCCCGCCACCCGGGCCCGGATCCGCGCCGAGATCGAAGGCCGTATCGGCGAGCCTCTTCCGCGCCGCCGGTGGCGACCGCGGATGGCCGACTTAGCCGCCGCGGGCATCGCCCTGATCCTCGGCTTGGGCGGGCTCACCCTGCTGCTTTCGCGAGACGCCCTGCCCGGCGACGCGCTGTACAGCGTGAAGCGAGCTGGCGAAGTCACGACGCTCGGCCTGACCTTCGGCGACGAAGCCAAGGCCGAGAAGCACCTGGAGTTCGCCGCGAACCGCGTCACCGAACTGGGCCGGATGAACAACGCCAGCCCGTCCGCGTACCAGACGGCGCTGCAAGATTTCGGCAGCGACGTCCGCGCGGGCGTGGCCGGACTCACCGAACTGGCGACCACGAGCGGCAACCACACGCGGCTGGCGTCGCTGGAATCGTGGGCGCAGAGCCAGGCGCGGCAGCTGGAATCGGAACAGACCGGCATCCCGGCGTCCGCCCTCGAGGATTTCCAGCAAGCCCGCCTCCTGCTCGACCGCGTACAGCAGCGGACGAGCGCGCTCGGCTCACGGCTGAGCTGCTACCAGATCACCACCGGCACCACCGACGAGCTGGGCCTGCTGCCGGCGCGCGGCGCGTGCACGCAGCAACCGCTGTCGCCCGGCGGCTCCACGCCGAGCAGCCCGCCTCCGCCGACACCCGGGTCGAGCGTCCCGCCGTCGGACTCCCCGCTGCCGGTCCGCTCGGTGTCGTCGCCGACCGTCAGCACCCCGAGCACGCCGACCCCGACGCCGACGCCGCCGCAGGTCCCGCACCCGCCGGCCCCGCCGAGCGTCCCGCCGCCGATCACCGCCCCCACCGCACCCCGGATCCCGACCCGGCCCGCGCCCCCGCCGGTCGTCTCGGTGCCGCCGCTGGTGCCCGGGCTCCCGCCGATCGTCATCGGCTGACGCGACCTTCGCCACTGCCGCACGCCATGATCAGGAGAACCGGGCAACCCCTGTCCGAGGCGCGGGCCACATCTCCAACGGGTGACTCGCCCGGTCGCTACCCTGTGCTGCAGGACCCGGTCGGCCTCGTCCGCCGGGACGTGCCCGAACCTGGAGGCGGTGTGCGTGTCAGCTTGGCGTGGCAAGGATAAGAGTCAGGAACTCGAGCGGCTCGCCACGCTCGCGGGCGAGGCTTCGGCCGAGGCGGCCTCCTCCTCGGCGCAGCTGGCGACGACGGTTCCGCCCGCGCCGCCGGACCTCACCGCGGGCGCCTTCTTCGACGTGGACAACACGATGATGATGGGCGCGTCGATCTTCTACTTCGCCCGCGGGCTGGCCGCGCGCAAGTTCTTCACCTCGGCTGACCTCGCCGGTTTCGTGTGGGACCAGATCAAGTTCCGCGTCGGCGGCCGCGAGAACAAGGCCGACATCAGCACCCACCGCGAGCGCGCGCTGTCCTTTGTGGCCGGTCGGACGGTCGAGGAGCTCACCACGATGAGCGAGGAGATCTACGACGAGCTGATGGCGGACAAGATCTGGTCCGGCACCCGCGCGCTCGCGCAGATGCACCTCGACGCCGGCCAGCGCGTGTGGCTCGTCACCGCGACGCCGATCGAACTCGCCGCGATCATCTCGCGCCGGCTCGGCCTCACCGGCGCGCTGGGCACCGTCGCGGAAACCAAGGACGGGGTCTACACCGGACGGTTGGTCGGCGACCTGCTGCACGGCCGCGCGAAGGCCCATGCGGTCCGCGCGCTCGCGTCGCGAGAAGGCCTGAACCTCAAGCGCTGCACGGCTTATTCGGATTCGCAGAACGACGTCCCGATGCTGTCGGTCGTCGGAACCGCGGTCGCGGTCAACCCGGACAGCGGACTGCGCGACGTCGCCCGCGCCCGCGGCTGGGAAATCCGCGACTTCCGCACCGGCCGTAAAGCTGCCCGCATCGGCGTCCCGTCCGTGCTCGGCGCGGGCGCGGTCGCGGGAGCGGTCGCGGCGGGGATGGCGTACCGCCGCCGCTGAGCCCGATCAGTCGAGCACCGCGGTCGCCTCTCGATTACCTGGCGCGCTCCAGTGCGTCAGGCAACCCTGGGCGATCGCGCACGGCCTGGTGAGGCTGGCGGCCGCCCGAGTAAAGCTCAGCCGCGGAAAACGCTGCGCCGCTGGGAAAGCCGGCGGTACAGCGAGTGCTGGATCGACTCGCGCACCTGGTCGGTGAGCGTGAACACCAGCATCGGATCGTCGACGGCGTCCGGGCCGTAGTCGTCGGTGCGGATCGGCTCGCCGAACTCGATGGACCACTTCGTCGGCAGCGGGACCGCGCCGAGCGGGCCCAGCAGCGGGAAGAACGGCGTGACCGGGAAGTACGGCAGTCCGAACAACCGCGCCAGCACCTTGAGTTCGCCGATCTTCGGATACGTCTCCTCGGCCCCGACGACCGACACCGGAATGATCGGCACGCCCGCGCTCATCGCCGCGGACACGAACCCGCCGCGGCCGAAGCGCTGCAGTTTGTACCGCGCGGAGAACGGCTTCCCGACGCCCTTGAACCCTTCCGGCCACACGCCGACCAGTTCGCCGTTGGTCAGCAGCCGCTCGGCGTCGGCGTTGCAGGCGAGCGTCTGCCCGGACTTGCGCGCGAACGAGCCCACCAGCGGCAGCTTGAACACGAGGTCCGCGCCGAGGCCGCGCAGGTGCCGTCCGCCGGTCTCGTCGTGCACTGCGACCGCGGTCATCAGCGCGTCGAGCGGCAAGGTGCCGGAGTGGTTGGACACCAGCAGCGCGCCGCCCGCTTTCGGCAGGTTCTCGACGCCGAACGTGTCGACGCGGAACCACTTCTCGTACAGCGCGCGCAGCGGCGGCAGCACGAGCGTCTCGGTCAGCTCGGCGTCGAAGCCGAACTCGTCCACCGCGTAGTCGCCGGTGAGCCGATGGCGCAGGAACGTGAGCGCGCTGCGCACCGACTCCGACAGCGGGTCGGCCGCGGGTTCGCGGACCGGGCCGGACGGCTGCGCCGGGAACTCCACGACCGGCGCGTCCACCCGCTCCTCGACCGGTTCCGGAGCCTCGACCGGCTTCTCCCGGCCGGGACCGTGCAGCGGAATGACCTGTGCCTCAGCACCGTTCACGGGATTCGCCTCACTTCCGGCACTCGTCGCGTGGCTCATCGGCTCGCCTGCCCGGTGGCGGCGGCCTCGAGCACCTTGCCGGCCAGCCCGGCCAGCGCGCCGCCGTCGAGCACCGGGCGCAGGCCGCGGCCGGCCACGTAGTCGTCGAACGCCTCGCGGGTGGTCCAGCGCGGCGTGTACCCGAACTCCTTCTTGAGCTTCGTGATGTCGACCGCGCGGCCGAAGTTCAGCAGCCGCACCTGGTCGGCGGAGAAATCGACCACTCGTGCGCCGCGCAGCAGCTTGCCGACCGAGGGCACCACCGCGCGCGGCATCGGCAGCCCGACCCGGCCCGCCCGGCGGATCGCCTGCGACAGCGTGAGCACGCCTTCGGAGGCGACGTTGAACACGCCCGGCCGGTCTTCCACCGTCGCCATTTCGAGCACCGACAGCGCGTCTGAAGCGTGCAGCAGCTGCAGCCGGGCGTCGTAGCCGAAGACCGTCGGCACGACCGGCAGCGAGAAGTACCGGGCCAGCACGGTGTCGACCTCGGGGCCGATGATGTTCGCGAACCGCAGGAGGGTGATCGTCAGGTCCGGGCGGCGGCGGGCGAGGCCGCGCACATAGCCCTCCATCTCGACCGCGTCCTTCGCGTACCCGCTGGACGACGGCGGGATCAGCTCCGAATCCTCGGTGAACACCGCCTGCGAACGCGCGCCCGCGCCGTACACCGCGGCGCTGGACTTCACCACGAGCTTGTGCACCTTCGGCGCGCGCTGGCACGCCGCGAGCAGCCGCATGGTGCCGATGACGTTGACTTCCTTGACCGCCGCGCGCCGGCTCGGCCCGGCCGGATGCGCGGTGCACGAGGTGTGCACGACAGTGTCCACCTCGGCGCTGCTGATCACCTTCGCGATGAGCGGATTGCGGATGTCGGCGCGGACGAACTCGGCGCGGCCCATCCGCTGCTGGATGTCCTTGGCGGGCGGGGCGGTGTCGACACCGATCACCCGCTCGAGATCCGGGTGCGCGCCAAGGCGGGCGAGCAGTTTCCCGCCGAGGTCGCCGGCGACCCCGGTGACGAGCACGATGTTCGAGGCCATGGAACTCCCTGATCGGCAGCAGTGTGCAAGGCGGAGTGATCACTCGGGGTGCGCGAACTTGCACTCGCTGGAAGCATCGCGCTGATGCACCTGCCATGTTACCGGCCGCAGGCACCCTTCTGACCAGGGCTTACCTGGTTTTTACGAGGGACGTCCGGATTGCGAGCCGCGCCTCACTCGATCGGGCGCAGGAAGGTCCGAACATGAGTGTGGCCCGTCCAGAGACTGGACGGGCCACGAAACCTCAACCGCGCGGACGGCTCACTTGCCGGCCTTGCGCCGCTGCACTCGCGTGCGACGCAGCAGCTTGCGGTGCTTCTTCTTCGACATGCGCTTGCGGCGCTTCTTGATCACGGAACCCATGGGCGCTCCTCTTTGGTCGTCGGTCACGCTGCCCGGCGCAGCGTCCAACGGGTGGAGCGCACAGGCACGAGCGGTTTACCAGGCTACTAGCGTCCCGGCGCGGGCCGGTCGGCGGGCATGGTTTGCCGCATGCCCGGCGACCGCCCGGACCCCGCCCCACCGCCGCTCTCCGGCGGAGCGGCGAGGCCGCGCGGCGCCCTACCCGACGTCGAAGTAAGCGCCCTGCAGGTACTCGTGCACCGCTTTTTCCGGCACCCGGAAGGACTTCCCGACTCTGACCGCGGGAAGTTCGCCCGAATGCACCAGGCGGTACACGGTCATCTTCGAGACCCGCATCAGCGTGGCCACTTCGGCGACTGTCAAAAACTGGACCTGCCCTACCGCGGGCAAATCCTCCTTCTTGTTCGGCGACATGTTTACCGCGTCCTTCGACACGTGTCGCGCCACGAGGCTTCCCCACCTGTGGTATCGACACGCACGTGCTCTTCCGAGGGTAGCGGGACAGGTGGGACTCGTGCGACGCCTGTCACCAGGATGGGCCCTCACCTGGGGCTTCGCTTAGCCCGGACGGCGCAGCCGGGTCCGGTTTGCCGGATTCGGCCGACCGCCCCGCTCCGGAACCGGGACGATCGGCCGCTCCCGGAGATCAGTTTTCGTGGGCCCGGCCCAGCTCCTCCGACCGGTCGCGGGCGGCCTCGATCGCGTCGAGCAGCGCCGCGCGCACGCCGTGCTTCTCCAGCTCGCGGATCGCGTTGATGGTCGTCCCGGCCGGGGACGTGACCGCCTCGCGCAGCAGCACCGGGTGGTCCTGGCCCTCGGCGAGCATCTTCGCCGCGCCGACCGCGGACTGGATGATCAGCTGCCCGGCCAGCGCGCGCGGCAGGCCGAGCAGGATGCCCGCGTCGATCATGGCCTCGACCAGGTAGAAGAAGTACGCCGGACCGGATCCGGACAGCGCGGTGACCGCGTCCTGCTGCCGCTCCGGCACCTCGACGACCTGGCCGACGTGCGACAGCAGTTCCTTGACCGTCGCGAGGTGCTCGGCCGTCGCGTGCTTGCCGGGCGAGATCGCGCTCATCGCCTCGCCGACCAGCATCGGGGTGTTCGGCATCACGCGGACCACCGGGACGCCCTCGGCCAGCCGGCGTTCGTACAGCGCGGTCGGCAGGCCCGCGCACAGCGAGACGACCAGCGACGACGCCCCGAGCAGCGGGGCCAGCTCTTCCAGCACCGGCTCGATGTCCTGCGGCTTCACCGCGACCACGAGGATGTCCGCCCGCCGGGCCGCGTCCGCGACCGACACCGCTTTCATGCCCGGGTAGCGGGTCTCCAGCTCGCGCGCCCGCTCCTCGTACCGCTCGGTGAAGAGCAGGTCGCCTGGCTCGTGGCCGCCGTTGAGCAGGCCCGACAGCAGGGCTTCGCCGATCTTTCCCGCACCCAGCACCGCGATCACACTCATGCGCTTCAGCGTGCCAAACGCGGCTCAGCCGCCCGGGGCCGGGGCGAGCGCCAGCTGCCGAACCTGAGCGACAAGCCGGCCTTGCGCGTCCACGACGGTCGCGTCCGAGTCGAACCACGGCTCGTGCACCGACCGGGCTTCGACGAGGATCCGGAGCCAGCCGGGGGCCGGGCGGGTGCGCACCAGCGAGGTCATCTGGACGGTCGGGGCCCAGCCGAACCGTCCGAGGTTCGCCACTACCGGCGGGTTGAGGTCGCCGGCCAGCAGCGAGAAGTAGACGTCGGGCTGGCCGGTGCGCGGACGCGCCCACATCCGCAGCCGGGGCGGGTCGCCGGTGCGTCCGGACAGGAACCCCGCGGTCGCCGGGTCCAGCCGCACGTCGCAGGCAGCGGACAGGTGGAACGGGCCTTCCGGGGTGTCCTTGCCGAACTGCGGCGCGCTCGCCGGCGGTTCGGCGGGCATCTGCGGCAGATCCGTCCATTCGGAACGGCGCATCGGCAACCGGCCGACCGTGACCCTCGCCTCGACGCAAGCCCGGCCGCGCTGTTCGAGCGACACCGCGACCACCGACACCCGGCGGCCGACCTTGCGCACATCGGCGCGCAGCAACACCGGGCCGAGCGCGGGCGCGTGCAGGAATTCGGTGCTCACCGCGAGCGGGTCGACGGTCGCGTCCCCGCGTTCGTGCAACGCGGCGGCGGCGGTCTTCGCCAGCAGCGCCACCAGGAATCCGCCGTGCGGATGAACCCCGATCGCCCATTCCGCACGCAACGTCGCGGTGAACGTGCTGTCCCCGAGCGACCGGACTGCGGTGGCCGCGTCGAAGGCGGTCGCGGTGTCGTCGGCCGCGCTCACGGACGACCGGCCACGGCGATACGGCGCGTGGAACCGGGTCCGGCGAAATCTGGAGACGGCGATGGCAACGAGGTCACGCCCGCACTTTACGGTGCCTGGCCGCCATTGCGAGCCGAGCCGGGCAGGGACCGCCCGGACAGCCGAGCAAGATCACCCGCGGGTCATTGCCCGAGGTGCAACCGGGCGAACAACAGCGCCTCCGCCAACGCCAGCCGCGTGCCGAGGGTTGACCTCCAGCAACCCCGCACACGACCGCCCACCACGCCCACCGATCACTGCCCGAGGTGCAACCGGGCGAACAAGAGCGCCTCCGCCAACGCCAGCCGCGTGCCGAGGGTTGACCTCCAGCAACCCCACACACGACCGCACGCCACACCCCCGAACACGCGGATCAACCGCCGAACCCAGCCCTGCCCGCGACCAGACGACCAACCGCACGCCTCCTGCCGACCTGGCCGAATTCGCCGTCAACGACCAGCCTTCCCGCGCAGCCGCCACACCACGTCCACCGATCACTGCCCGAGATGCAACCGAGCAAACAACAGCGCCTCCGCCAACGCCCGCGCTCGCGATGCCGCGCCAGTCGCGTGCCGAGTGTTGACCTCCAGCACCACCTGCCCGGAAAACCCGTCGGTGACCAGCTTCTCCAGCAGCTCCGCGCACGGCTGCCCGCCATGGCCCGGAATCAGGTGCTCGTCCTTGGGAATCCCCGTCCCGTCCGCCAGATGGACGTGGCTCAAGCCCTTCCCCATCCGGTCGGCCAGCGCCAGCGCGTCCATCCGCGCCGCCGCCGAATGCGACAGGTCCAGGGTGTAGTGGCGGAACCCGACGTCGGTGGGGTCGATCGAGGGCCGGAACGCCGACACCCGGGCGTCGCGCGATCCGCCGGGCGGGCGGACCTTGAACATGTTCTCCACCGCGACGTCGATGCCGCTGGCGTCCTCCAGTTCGTCCACCAGATCGCCGAACGCGTCGCCGTACCGGCGCTGCCAGCGAAACGGCGGGTGCACCACGACCGTGCGCGCGCCGAGTTCCAGCGCGGCGTCCACGGACCGGCGCAGCCGCACCTCCGGGTCCGGCGACCAGATCCGCTGCGTGATCAGCAGCGACGGCGAATGGATCGACAGCACCGGCATCCCGGTGCGCTGCGACCAGCGCCGGATCGCCGAGACGTCCTGGCTGATCGGGTCGGCCCACACCATGACCTCGACGCCGTCGTAGCCGAGATCCGCGGCCAGCTCGAACGCCGCGCCCGCGCGCAGCGGCCACACCGAGGCGGTGCTCAGACCCACGGGGACGGGCGCGCTCTCACTCACGCGCCCATCCTGCCCCAGCGTCCTCGGCGGCGGGTTACTTGGCCACCAGCAACAGCGCCGCGGGCGACACCGTCACCACCAGTCCGACGAGAATCGCCAGCAGCGTCGTCTGCAGGTCCTCGGCGCGGCGGATCTTCCGCACGATCCAGACCAGTGCGACGATCACCAGCAGCGCGCCCACGAGCGCGGCCGGCGCGAGGTTGACCCACAGCCAGTTGAAGCCGAGCCACACCGCGGCCCCGCCGACGACGCCCAGCGCCAGCTGCCCGGCCAGCGTCAGCCACTGCTTGCCCGCGGACACCGCGGGTTCCGGCTCGGCTTCGGCCTCCGGAGCGTCCTCGGCGACGGCTTCCTCGGGGTAGTCGTCGTACTCGTCGCCTTCGGCGTACCCCTCGGCGTGCTCGTAGCCCTCGGCGTGCTCGTACCCGTAGCCGTCGTCGCCCTCGAAGTCCGGCTGGCCCTCGGGGTAGCCGGACGGCTCGGCGAACTCGCGCTCGTACTCGGCCAGATCGTCCTCGACCGGTTCCTTGCCGCCCGGCGCGAACGGCATCGGGGCCGGGTAGCCCGCGGTCGGCGGGCCCGCGTCGTAATCCGCGGGCGGGTACTCGTCCTCGTAGCCGTCGTCGACGTAGTCGTCCTCGGCGTACTCCGCGGCCGGTTCCGGCTTCGCCCCAGCCGGCGGGACGGCCGGCATCATGCCGACCTCGGTGTCCTCCAGCTGTTCCGCCTGCCGACGCTGCCGCCAGCCGGCGAGACCCGCGGGCGGCGCGTCCTCGGCGACGGGCTCGGCGGGCGGGCCGTCGATCGCGTCGAACTGCTCGGTGTGCGGCTCCTGTTTCGGCGCCGGACGGCGGGCCGGAGCGCGCCGCGGCCGGTTGGGCGGAGCTGCCGGGGCGCCGGGCGCTGGGAACGCACCGCTCGCCATCGGCGCGGCGGGCGGTTCCGGGGCCTCGCCGTCGACACCGTCGAGCCGGGCCGCCAGGCCACCGTCCGGCGGCTGCGGAGTCTGCGGCGGCTGCGGGGCGGGACGACGGCGGAGCGGCGGCACCGCGTCGCGGGTTTCCTCGTCGGCGGCCCTTGGACGCGGCGGACGGCCACGCGGCGGCACCGGCATCTGCCCGGATTCCTGCGGCGGAGCCGGCGGACGCACGTAGCCGGTGCCCTGCGGACCGGCCGCGGGCGGCGCGGGGCGGGCGAACTGGCCCGACTCCTGCGGCGGCGCGGGCGGGCGCACGTAGGCCGAATCCTGCTGGCCGTTGGCCGGGCGCGGGTACTGCCCGGACTCCTGCGGCGGAGCCGGGGGACGCACGTACGCCGAGTCCTGCTGGCCGTTCACCGGGTACTGGCCCGACTCCTGCGGAGCCGGACGCTGCCCGGAAGGCTGGGCGTTTCGCGGCCCGGAGTCCTGCGGTGCGGGGTACTGCCCTGAAGGCTGCTGCCCAGGACGCGGGTACTGGCCCGATTCCTGCGGGGCCGGGCGCGCCGCGTCCGGACGGCGGCGGCCGCCCGGGGGACGCGACGGAGGCGGCGGAGTGCCGCCCTCGGACGCGACCCGGTCGATGATCGCCTGCGGTCCGGTGTCGGTGAGGCCCGAGCGCCGCGGAGCGGCCTCGTCCTCGTCATCGGCCGCCCTGCGCCTGCGTCGCCGTCCGCCGTCGACCTGCTGCCCGTGCTGGGCGAGCAGTTCGGCCACGGTCTTCTGGGGCTGGTCGCCGCCGGTCTGGTCCGTCATACCGTGCTGTCCAAAGCGCGCTCGGGGTTGGTTGTGGTCACTCGGGCACACCTGCCTCCGGAGCCGCGCGCGATCGACACCGTGCAGTGCATGTCCGTCACCTCTTCACCGTGCCTGGTCTTCGTCGGCCAAGTCCAGTCCGCTGCTTTCACCGGTCCTCCCCGCTCGCCGAAACGCCGGCGAGGGCCGTCCCAGTTTCGTCCGCGCCGTTGGCGTGGTCCAACCGCCGCAGGATGACACCCTCTCGCAGCGCCCAGGGGCAAATCTCCAACTCGGTGAGGGAGAGTGCCCGCATCGCGGCCTGCGCCACCAACGCGCCCGCCACGAGCTGATGCGACCGGCTCGGGCTGACGCCTTCCAGCTGGCCCAGATCCGCGGCGGTCATCCGCGAAATGAAGGCGATGAGCTGGCGAAGGGCGGTGTCAGTCAGCGTACGGCGCACGCGGGGGCCGGCCGCCGAGGGGGCCGCCCCGGTCAGCCGGGCGAGCGAGCGGAACGTCTTGGAGGTCGCCACGACCCGGTCCGGAAGGCCCTGCGCGGCGACCTTCTTCGCGAGCCCGGCGAGCTGGTCCTCGAGCCAGGCCGAGGTCGCGACGACCTCGGAGCGGGTGGGCGGGTCGTGCCGGAAGCGGGTGCGGGTGGTGCGCCCGGCGCCGAGCGGAAGCGATTCGGCGAGTTCGGGCTCCTCGTCGCGGCCCATCGCGACCTCGAACGACCCGCCGCCGATGTCCAGCACCAGCAGTTGCCCGGCCGACCAGCCGTACCAGCGGCGCACCGCCAGGAAGGTGAGCCGTGCCTCGTCCTCGCCGGACAGCACCCGCAGGGTGACGCCGGTCTCGGCGGCCACCCTGGCCAGCACTTTCGCCGAGTTCTTCGCCTCGCGCACCGCGGACGTCGCGAACGCCATGACGTCCTCGCAGCCGAGCCGCGCGGCCGCGGCCTTGGCCGATTCGACCGCCCGGACCAGGCCGTCCGCGCCGGAACGGCTCAGCTCGCCGGACCCGGTGAGCTGTTCGGCCAGCCGCAGCATCGTTTTCTCGGAGTGCATCGGGGTCGGGTGGGCGCCACGGTGGGCGTCGACCACGAGCAAGTGGACGGTGTTGGAACCGACGTCGAGTACCCCTAGGCGCACGAGGATTCAGCGTACCGGTCCCAGTGCCAGGTCTCGAAACTGTAACCAACTCCACTCGGATCGACACCAACTCAGCGTGCGCGAACCAGCACAGTGTGCGTTGAAACCCGGGCAAAAACCGTGAAGGGCCCCTTGCGGGCATCAGCTACCCGCATGGGGCCCTCGTCCGGCCGTTCCCGACACCCCGGCCGACCCCTCGTCCGCCGGGGAACCGCTCAGGTCTCGAACTTGTAGCCGAGCCCGCGCACGGTCACCAGGTGCCGCGGCGAACCCGGGTCCGGCTCGATCTTCGAGCGGAGCCGCTTCACGTGGACGTCGAGGGTCTTGGTGTCGCCGACGTAGTCCGCGCCCCACACCCGGTCGATCAGCTGGCCGCGGGTGAGCACCCGGCCGACGTTGCGCAGCAGGTACTCGAGCAGGTCGAACTCCTTGAGCGGCAGCGAAACCTCGCCGCCGTCCACCGTCACCACGTGCCGTTCGACGTCCATCCGCACCGGTCCGGCCGACAGCACCAGCGGCGCGAGTTCGCCGTCGCTGCCCGGCTCCCCGCCGCGGCGAAGCACCGCGCGCACCCGCGCGATCAGCTCGCGCGCTGAGTACGGCTTGGTCACGTAGTCGTCGGCGCCGAGTTCCAGCCCGACGACCTTGTCGATCTCGCTGTCGCGCGCGGTCACCATGATCACCGGCACCGCGGAACGCTGCCGCAGCTGCTTGCACACGTCGGTGCCGCTCATCCCGGGCAGCATCAGGTCGAGCAGCACGATGTCGGCTCCGTTGCGGTCGAACTCTTCGAGCGCCTGCTGGCCGGTCGCCGCCACCGCGGCGGTGAAGCCCTCCTTGCGCAGCAAGAAAGCGAGCGGGTCGGCGAAGGACTCTTCGTCCTCGACTATGAGAACCCTCGTCACAGGTTTCCTCCATGGTCTGGGCTGGAGACTTCCTGCCCGGTTGCCACGAGCCGGGGTGTCCGCTCGGGGGTCTTGTCCGGCCGCGCGGGCGCGACCTTGCGTGCGGTGTCGGCGGGTTCGGTGCGCACGTGCGCGGGGATGCGCAGGGTGAAGGTCGACCCGGTGCCGGGACGGCTCCACAGGCCGACCGAACCGCCGTGGTTGGCCGCGACGTGTTTCACGATCGCCAGTCCGAGGCCGGTGCCGCCGGTGGCGCGCGAACGCGCCTTGTCCGCGCGGTAGAAGCGCTCGAACACGCGCTGCTGCTCGTCCTCGGCGATGCCGATGCCGCGGTCGGTCACCGCGATTTCGACCATGCCGTCGGCGAGCCGGCGCGAGATCGACACCGGGCTGCCCGCCGACGAGTACGCGACCGCGTTCTCCAGCAGGTTCGACAGCGCGGTGACCAGCAGCGTCCGGTCGCCCTCGATGAGCAGGCCGCTCGGCGCGTCGGTGGTGATGGTGATGTCGGCGGATTCCGCGGACAGCGTGGTGCGCCCGAGCGCCTCGCGCACGACGGCGTCGACCTCGACCACGTTGAGGTCGGGCAGCCGTTCGGCGCCCTGGAGGCGCGACAGCGCGATCAGCTCGGTGACGAGCTGGCCGAGCCGGGTGGACTCGCGCAGGATCTTGCCGCCGAAGCGGCGGACCTCGTCGACGTCCTCGGCGGCGTCCAGCACGGCCTCGGTGAGCAGCGCGATCGCGCCGACCGGGGTCTTCAGCTCGTGGCTGACGTTCGCGACGAAGTCCCGGCGGACCGCCTCCAGCCGGATCGCCTCGGAGTGGTCGACGGCCTCGACGACGGTGAACCCGTCGCCGAGCGGCCGGACCTCGCCGAGCACCGCCTCGGGCTGGCGGCGGCCGCGGTTCTCCAGCGGCGAGAGGTCGACCTCCATCGGCTCGTCGGTCTCGACGACCTGCTCGGCGGCCTTGCGCGCCCGCGGATCGGCCTGGTTCACCCGGACGAGGCCGAGTTCGTACGCCCGCGGATTGTGCAGCACCAGGTCGCCGAACCGGTTGAGCACGATGACGCCGTTGTTCGAAGAGCGGATCAGCCGTTCGAGCAGTTCCGCGACGGTGGGGCCGGTGGGCCGGACCGCCTCGCGCCGGGCCCGTGCCCGGGCGGCCAGGAACCCGGCGACCGCGCCGACGACAAGTGCGCCGATGGCCGTCAGCAGGACAACAGGCGTGGTCACGAGGGAATCGTAAGCATCCCGGTAGCCTTCCGGCCTAGTCCTGGAAGCCCTGTCGTGAGGCGAGTGACACCTGAGGGGTACATATTCGCCTCGGGGTCAGGCCCCGTTCACCCGATCGAGATGTTTCGGCCAAATCGATCCGGATGCCGGTCAGCGGCCGTCGAGGGTCGCGAGGTCCTCGTCGGTCAGCTTCAGCGCCGCCGCGGCGACGTTCTGTTCCAGGTGAGCGGGGTCACTGGTGCCGGGGATCGCCAGCACGTGCGGGCCCTGCGCGAGCGTCCACGCGAGCCGCACCTGAGCCTCCGTCGCGTCGTGCCGGCGCGCGACCTCGGCCACCCGTTCGTCGGACTGTCCACTCGCTACGGCGAAGAACGGCACGAACGCCACGCCCTGTTCGCCGCACAACCGCAGCAGTTCGTCGTCCTCGCGGCGGGCGGAGAGGCCGTACTGGTTCTGCACGCACACGACCGGCGCGATCGCCTGCGCCTCGGCGAGGTGCTCCGCGCCGACATTGGAAATCCCCAGCTCGCCGATCAGCCCCTCGGCGCGCAGTTCGGCCAATGCGCCGAAGTGCTCGGCGAGCGAGCCGGTGCCGCGGTCGAGGCCGGTGCCGATCCGCAGGTTGACGACGTCGATCTGGTCGCGGCCGAGTTCGCGCAGGTTCTGCTCGACCTGGCCGCGCAGCTCGTCGGGACGGGCGAACGGCCGGAACTGGCCGGATTCGTCGCGGGACGGGCCGACCTTGGTGGTCAGCACGAGATCGTCGCGGTACGGCGCGAGCGCGGCCTTGATCAACGCGTTGGCCGACCAGGTGGTTCCGAAGTAGAACGCGGCGGTGTCGAGGTGGTTCACGCCCAGCTCCACGGCGCGGCGCAGCACCGCAATCGCGCGTTCGGCGTCGATCGGCGCGTTCGGGTCGAGCGAACCGCCGAGCCGCATCGAGCCGAAGCCGAGCCGGTTGACGGTGCGGGAGCCCAGCTGCCAGGTGCCCGCGGCAGCGGCGGGAAGTGTCGTTTCGGTCATGTCTCCAGCGTGCTTTCCCTGGCGAGCCCGGCGGCGGGTTTGGCAGCAAGCTGCCAACGCGGGAACACTGGAGGACGTGCCCCGAGCCGAGGAAGTCGCGAATCTGCGCGACGAGCGAGAACTGGTCGAGCGCGCCGGACACCTGCTCGCCGGAGCCGCCGAGTTCGCCTGCGCCGCGAACGACTTGCACACCTGGTCGGCGATGCAGAAATTCGCCCAGGAACTGCCGAAAGCGCGCAAACTCCGGGTCCGCAAGGTCTACCTCTCGCGGGTCCTGCTCGACCCGGCCGGCGCCGAGCACCTGCAGACGCTGCAGCGGTTCGGCGCGGAAGTCCGGATCAGCGACCACGAGATCAACGAGACGATCCTCCTCGACGGCCGCGTCGCCATTCTCGCCGCCGGTCCCGGGTACAGCGTCGTGACCGGCCCGGATTTGGTGCGCGGGATCTCGTCGCTGTTCGAGGCCGCCTGGCGTTCGTCGACCGCGATGGAGGCGTACGAGACGCGGTTCGCCGAACTGCGCCAGTACACCCCGCAGCTGCTCGACCTGCTGTCTTCCGGTTCCACGGACGAAAAGGCGGCCCGAGAGATGGGCGTCGGGCTGCGGACGTACCGTCGGCGGGTGGCCGAATTGATGGATGTACTGGGTGCGACGTCGCGGTTCCAAGCGGGTGCTCTCGCGAGGGAGGCGGGCCTGCTGTGAGGCGCGCTGTGCTCGCCGCGGCCCTGCTCACCGCGGGATGCGCCGCGTCCCCCCAACCCGCGCCGCCCGCACCTGCTCCCGCGCCGCCGAATGTGGCCTATGTGGACGCCAAAGCGACGAGTGACGCGGTGTCCGGCATCAAAAGCGCGGTGGAAAAGGCGTTCAGCTATGACTCCACGAAGCCGGACGAGGTCGCGAAAACCGAGCAGGAGTACCTCACCGGCGCGGCCCGCGCGCAGTTCGACAAGACGTTCGCCGAGGTCCGCACCGAGCCGGTGACCACGCAGACGCAGGTCATGGAAACGGGGCTGGCCGAGCTGACCCCGGACCACGCGCGGATGCTGGTGGCGGCCACGCAGCACAGCACCCGTCCCGACGGAGCCAAGAACCAGGCCGGCGCGCTCATGCTGGTCACCGCGGTCCGGACGAGCGGGCACTGGCAGCTGCAGGACTTGAACTTCGACCCGCGCGGCCCGATCGCCACGGCCGCCGGCCCGGCGAAAGGCCTTGCCGCCACGAGGGATTCCGCGGTCGCCGCGGCCCGCCGCGACGGCGGCGTCCTGATGACGGTCGACCCGCAGAACATCGACCGGAACTACGCGGACTGGGAGAACGTGGCTGCCGAGCCGCTGCTGACGCAGTTCCGGACGAGCCGCCAGGAGACGGTCGACAGCATCAAGAAGACCGGGAAGAAGTCGGCCTACGGTGTCGACTCGACGGCCGCGCTGACCGAACTCAGCCCGGACGGCACCCACGCGTCAGCGCTGCTGGCCGCCTTGCTGACGACCACCGGCGGCCAGAATCCCGGGGAGAACCGGCTGCCGATCCACCTCGACCTCGTCCGGCAGGGCAGCGAATGGAAGGTGTCCGGGATGAAGGCGATTACCGCCTCCGGATCCTGAACCCGCTGTGGACGCCATTGCGCCCGCTGCCCGCTCGGAAGCGGACAGCGGGCGTAATCGACTCCGCGGGCGAGGGCTCAGCGGCCCTGGTTCGCGACCGCGGCCGCGGCTTCCTTCGCTGCCTCCGGGTCGAGGTACTCGCCGCCCGCCTTGACCGGCTTGAGGTCCTCGGTCAGGTCGTAGCGCAGCGGGATCCCGGTCGGGATGTTCAGCGCGGCGATGTCGTCGTCGGAAATCCCGTCGAGGTGCTTGACCAGCGCGCGCAGCGAGTTGCCGTGCGCGGCCACCAGCACGGTGCGGCCGGCCCGCAGGTCGGGGACGATCGCCGACTCCCAGTACGGCAGCAGCCGGGCCACGACGTCCTTCAGGCATTCGGTCAGCGGGGCCTGGTCGCCGAGGTCGGCGTACCGCGCGTCGCCGGTCTGGCTGAACTCGTCCTTCGGGTCGATGGCGGGCGGCGGCGTGTCGTACGAACGGCGCCAGAGCATGAACTGCTCTTCGCCGAACTCGTCCAGCGTCTGCTTCTTGTTCTTGCCCTGCAGCGCGCCGTAGTGCCGCTCGTTGAGCCGCCAGTCGCGCTTGACCGGGATCCAGTGCCGGTCGGCGGCGTCGAGGGCGATGTTCGCCGTGCTGATCGCCCGGCGCAGCAGCGACGTGTGCACCACGTCCGGCAGCAGCCCCGCCTCGGCGAGCAGCTGCCCGCCCTGCCGGGCTTCGCGCTCGCCGGTCTCCGAAAGGGGCACGTCCACCCAGCCGGTGAACAGGTTTTCCGCGTTCCACGTGCTCTGTCCGTGCCGCAGCAGCACCAGGGTCCCAAGTTCGGCCATGGCCACCAGCCTGCCAGAGCGCGCCAGCGCCGCCGGTAGTGCGTCCACCCCTCTACCCAGAGTGCGTTACCCGGGAGTAACACTTTCACCCGACGCGCAGCCGGGTTGCCCATGAGCAGGCCAAAGAGTGCAAGGCGCTGCGCACTGTTATCCCTGTCTGCGAATTTCACTCGAACGGAGTAACCAGTAGTCTTGTGATTACTGGTCGACATCTGACAGGTTGGGCATGTCCCGCTCAGCCGGATTCCACGCACTCCCGGCTGATCACGGGCAGTGACCGCGGCTCGTCTCCCCCTGCCGAGCCGCGGCCCGCCGGCCCCGTTGGCATCCCCCTCGTCACCGGGTCCAGCAAGGCGGGACCTGCAGCGGGACGGCTCGAGATCGCGACTCCCCCCTCCCTCGAGCCGTTCCGCCAGCCCCGCTACTGCGCGAGCCGGGCCTTGCGCCGCCGCAGCCACCAGAACACCGCGCCCGCCGGGATCCCGAACGCCACCGCGAACGGCAGCAGCACGCCCAGCACCCGCACCAGTCCGCGGCAGAAGCCGACGAACGCGTCCCAGCCCCCGGACAGCCCGGAGAGGAAGCCGCCCGCCTGCGCCGGGGCCTGCTCCTTCGTCACCGACAGCGACACAGTCGCCATCGCGACCCGACCGGCCAGCGACGCCTGCTGCCGCTCCAGCGACTCCAGCGTGGCCTGCCGGCTGGTCAGCTCGCTCTCGACCGACGCGATCTCGGACACCGATTGCGCCTTCGCCAGCAGCGCGCGGATCCGTTCGACGCTCGCGCGCTGAGTCGCGAGCCGCGCGTCCACGTCGACCACCTGCGCGGTCACGTCCTGTGCGCTGATTTCCCGCCGCTTCACCTGGCCGAGCCCGCCGAGCTGGTCAAGCACGCCGTCAAGCTTCTCCGCGGGCACCGACAAGGTCAGCGAAGCGGAATCGTCTGTCGCACTCTCTTGTCCGGGGTAACCGCCCGCGCCGGCCGCGATCGCCTTGGCGCGCGACACGGCCTCATCAGTGTTCGGCGTCGTGAGCTCCAGCTGCGCACTACGCGCCAGCTTGCGATCAGTCGCGCCGGGCTCCGGCACGGACGCCTGCGCGGTGCCCTGCCTTGGCGCTGCCCCCTGTTCCTGCTGCGCGGGCGCGACAGCCGACCTCGCCGAATCCGCGCTGGTGCCGCTGCATCCGGCCAGCAGCACCAGCGCGCCGCCCGCGAGCACGCATCTCCATCGGGTCCGCATTCCCGTCTCCCTCCAGTCGATGGCGGGGAGACGGGCCGGCCGGGCGGACCCGTTGCACGGAATCGGTTACGACTCGGTCAACCCCGGTTCGTGCCCTCCGGCGGGTTCGGCGAGGTGTTTGAACGCCTGGAGGTTCGCCAGCGATTCGCCGCGCGAGACGCGCCAGTCCCATTCGCGCTTGATGGAGGTGGCGAACCCGATTTCCAGCAGGATGTTGAAATCGCCGTCGGCGGCCTCGAGCACCTGGCCGAGGATCTTGTCCAGTTCGGACTCGGTCACCGTCTCCTTGCCGAAGCGGCCGACCAGGTAGATGTCGCCCAGACTGTCCACTGTGTAGTGCACGCCGTAGAGCCGGGCGTTGCGCTGCAACAGGAACCGGTACACGTCCTCGTGCCGTTCGTCCGGACGGCGGCAGACGAACGCCTCCACCGAGAACGCGTGGTCGCCGTCCACGAGCCAGCAGTTGGTCTGCAGCTTCTTGGTTCCGGGCAACGTCACGAAATAACGGCCTTCGCCGCGACGGTCGTATTTCAGCCCACTCGAGTCCAAAGTGGACTTGATAGTCGCGTCCAGGCTCACACTGCCACCTCCGCCCGCAGTTCCAGCGCCTGCCGGAACGCTCTGGTCGCCTGAGCATAGATGTCGAGCAACGAATCCGTGGTGCGCCGCCAGGAAAACCGCTGCGCGTGCCGCACCGCGTTGGCCGCCAGTTCGGCGCGCCGCTCCGGCCGCAGCGCGACCGAGGCGAGCGCGTCGGCCCATTCCGCCGCGCCGTGCGAAGGAACCAGCAGCCCGGACACGCCGTGCGGCACCGCGACCGGCAGCCCGCCGACCTCGGCCGCCACCACCGGCGTCCCGCACGCCTGCGCCTCGAGAGCGACCAACCCGAAGGATTCGTTGTAGCTCGGCACCGCGACCACATCGGCCGCGCGGAACACCGTGCGCAGCTTCGACCCGTTCTGCGGCGGCAGGAAACGCACCTGTTCGGCGATGCCCAGCGACACCGCCAGTTCCCGCAACGCCTGCGGCTGCTCCAATCCGGTGCCCGACGGTCCGCCGACGACCAAAACCACCAGCCGCGACGCCAGTTCCGGCCGCCGCCGCAGCATTTCCGCCGCCGCGTGCAAAAGCACGTCCGGTGCTTTGAGCGGCTGGATCCGTCCGGCGAAGGCGAGCACGACCGCGTCCGGCGGCAGATTCAGCTCGCGGCGCGCGTCCAGCTGCGACCCAGGCGTGAACCGTTCGAGGTCGACGCCCGGCGGCACCGCGTGCACCGCGTGCGTCGAGGCTCCGTAGAGGTCGACCAGCTGCCGGGCCTCGACCTGGGTGTTCGCGACGAGACAGTCGGCCTCGGCGACCACCTGCTCCTCGCCCATCACGCGGGTCCGCGGCTCGGGCTTGTCGCCTTCGGCGAGCAGCGCGTTCTTGACCTTGGCCAGGGTGTGCGCGGTGTGCACGAGCGGCACGCCCCAGCGATCGCGGGCGAGCCAGCCGACCTGGCCGGACAGCCAGTAGTGCGAGTGGATGAGGTCGTAGTAGCCCGGCTCGTGAAACGCCTCCGCGCGCAGCACGCCCGAGGTGAAGGCGCACAGCTGCGCGGGCAGCTCGTCGCGCGCCAGCGGCTCGAACGGCCCGGCCGGCACGTGCCGCACCGTGACGCCCGGCGCCAGCTCCGCCAGCGGCGGCTGGTCCGACGAGGTCGCCCGGGTGAAGACTTCGACCTCGATGCCGCGCCGCGCCATCTCCTGCGCGGTCTGGCTGACGTACACGTTCATCCCGCCGGCGTCGCCGGTGCCCGGCTGCTCGAGCGGAGAGGTGTGCACGGACAAGACCGCGATCCGGCGCGGCTCAGCGATGAATCCCTTGAGGGTCACCTGGTCACTCCTGCTACTCGGCTGCGTCCCCGGCGAACCGCCGCAGCGCGGAGTTGAAGTCCTCCGGCTCCTCGACGAACGGCAGATGCCCGGCCTCAACGAACCAACGCAGGACCGCCCCCGGAATCTTCCCGGCGGAATACTCGGCCGCCGAAGGATCCACCACTCCGTCGGCCGAGCCGTGCACGACGAGCGTCGGTTTGTCGACCGCGGCGAGCACGTCCGCGCTGCCGATGTCCCGCCGGAACAGCGCGCCGCGCACCGCGGGCGGCACTGAAAGCGAGCTGCCGAGCATCGCCTGCGCGTACGCGCCGGGCACCTTCGGGCTGGCCTGGGCCCGGGTGAACTCGACCAGCGCGGGGATCGCCACCTCAGCGTCCTCCGAAAGCGCCGCGGGCAGCGCGGCCCGCATGATCGGCCCGGTGGCCCCGCCTTCGCGGTTGCGGCCGATCTCGGTGATCGCTCCCACGAGCACAATGCCGCCGAGCCGTGCGGTGCCGTGCACGCGCAGGTAGTCGGTGATCACCAGGCCGCCATAGGACCAGCCGACGACGATCGCGTCCGGACCGGCGAAGTCGAGCACCGCGGCGAGGTCGCCCGCCCACTGCCGCGGATCGTCGTACCCGCCGGAGGGGACGTCGGAGCCGCCGTGCCCGCGCAGGTCCATCGCGACGAGCCGGAACTGCCCGCTCAGCGCCGGGTCGGCCAGCTGAGCCGACCAGGCCGCGGCGGACTGGGCCCAGCCGTGCACGAAGACGATCGGACGCGCGTTCTCCGGCCCCTCGGCGCGCAGTGCGATCCGCACGCCGCCGGCCCCGGTTACCTCAGTGTTCACTTCTACTTGTTAGCAGACGGCTAGTGGATCACTTCGCGGCCGACATCGACTTCCAGGTGGCCCAGTCGTAGAACCAGTCCTTGACGTCGGAGTTGGTCGGGCTGCCCAGCCGCGAGCCGGTGATCTCGACCGGGTCGCCGATCATCGCCGAATCGAAGTAGGCTTTCGCGTCCGCCTCGAGCAGGTTGACGCAGCCGTGCGAGTTGTTGGTCTTGCCGATCGCGGCCGCGTTGTCCTGGTTCTCGTGGATGAACTCGCCGTGGTTGGAGAACCGGCAGGCCCACTTCTTGTTGACGTTGGTGTAGCCGTAGCGGGCGTTGTCGAACACCGCGTGCGGCTCCTTGGACATGATGATGAAGGTGCCGTTCGGGGTGTTGCGGTCGACGACCGAGTCCAGTCCGTTGGAGCACGGGTAGCTCGCGCTCTCCGCGCCGCCGCGGTAGACCTTCATCACATGGTCCGGCGTGTGGATCTTGACCACCTGGTTGCGGCCGATCTTGAACTTGGTGCTGACGTCCGATTTCACGTAGACGCCCCCGCCGAGGTCCACGCCGTACAGGTTGGCCTCGACCTCGACGGTCGTGTTGGCCGGCCAGTACTCCTTCGGCCGCCAGTCGACCTGGTTCGGCGACAGCCAGGCCCACGAGCCCTCGACGTCGTTGCTGGTCTTGACCTTCAGCGCCTTCTCGACCGAGGCCCGGTCCTTCGGCGCGCCCCCGTTGAACTTGACGCTGATCGGCATCGCGACGCCCACCTCGGCGTCGTCGCCCGGGTTGAGCGTGGCGCGCACCGTCTTGGCCGGGCTGACCGTGGAGAACGACCCCTTCAGTTCGGCGGGCCGCTGGTCGGTGCCGGTCGCCTTGGCCGAGTAGGTGTAGGTCTTGCCGTAGCCGAGCGGTTCGGAACTGGTCCAGGAGAGGCCGTCGGAGGCGAGTTCGCCCTTGATCTCGTCGCCGCCCTCGTTGGTCACCTTGACCTCGGTGAGCTTGCCTTCGGTGACCTTCACCACTACCGGCTCGCGCACGCTCGCGTCCTTGGCCCCGACGGCGGGCGTCGCGGTGAGCTTCGCCACCGGGGCGACCGGCTTGCCGCCGTTGTCGCCGCTTCCGCCCTGCGGCACCGCGGTGCCGTCGTTGCCGCCGCCCGAGCACGCGGCGGCCAGCGCCGCCGCACTCGCCGCGGCAACGGCCTTGAACACCGTACGGCGCTCGATCACGGTCCTACCTCCACTTGTCCCCCGCACCGGCTTCTCCCACGCATCTCAGCGCCGGTGACCGATTCGACGTTACCTGCCGAACCGGAAATTCCTCTCTATCCGGCTAGACGTTTCACCCGGTGCCCGGTTGCGCGTTCGCTTGATCCCCCGGGTTACCCCGCGGACCTCAAAGCGAACAGTTGATCAGCAGTGGTTCCGGATACAGCCGCACGCCGAACCGCGCTTCGACGCCGTCGCGGACCTCGCGGGCGAGCGCGAGCAGGTCGCCGGTGCTGGCCCCGCCGCGGTTGGTGAGCGCGAGAGTGTGCTTGGTGGACAGCGAAACCCGGCCGCCCGGCCCGGGGTAACCCTTGCCGAAGCCGGCCCGCTCGATCAGCCACGCGGCGGAGAGCTTCACCCCGCCGCTGGCCGGATACTGCGGAACCTTGCCCTCGGTCGACTCGGCGATCTTGTTCAGCACCGCCGGAGCCGCTTCCTCGGGGACGATCGGGTTGGTGAAGAACGAGCCCGCGCTCCAGGTGTCGTGATCGGCCGGGTCGAGCACCATGCCCTTGCCGCGCCGCAGCCCGAGCACTGCCTCGCGAGCCCGCGCGGCGGGGACTTTCGCGTCGATTTCGACCCCCAGCGTGCGCGCCAGCTCGGCGTACCGGATGGGCGCGGACTGCCCGCTCGGGTCGATCCGGAACCGCACGCTGAGCACGACACCGCGGTCGGTGCCCTTGAGGACGCTGGTGCGGTAGGCGAAGCCGAGCTCGTCCGCCTTGACCGTGCGCACCTCCTTCGCGGCCCGGTCGTACAACTCGACGGAAACGATCGACTCGGCCACCTCGCCGCCGTACGCGCCGACGTTCTGGATCGGCGTCGCCCCGACCGACCCGGGAATCCCGGAGAGACACTCGAGCCCGCCAAGCCCGCTCTCGACCAGCGCGGCGACGAACGCGTCCCACTCCTGCCCAGCGGCCACCTCGACGACGTCGCCGTCCCGGGTCCAGCCGGTAGTGGCGATCCGCACGAGGGTGCCGTCGAAGCCTTCGTCGCCGACCACGAGATTCGACCCGCCGCCGAGCAGCAAAACGGGCTCACCAGCTTCGTCCGCCTCCCGCACCGCGGCAACAAGGTCAGCCGCAGTGGTCGCAGTGACGAACCGACGCACCGCCCCACCGAGACGGAGGGTCGTGAAGTCGGCGAGACGAGCCAGGCCAGGCGTTTCAGCGATGTCCACGAAGCTTGACGGTACTGCGCGCCCTCCGCACCACCCCCGCGGACCGTCCGTGAGGGCTACCCTCACCACCTCTGGTTCCCCCAGCGTTCCCCTCACGGCCCGCCGCAGTCCGCGAGGGGCCCCTTCACGGACTTAGATTCCCTCAAGGAGCCCTTCACGGCCCGCCGGCCCCGCCAGTGTGCCCACTCGCCTGCGACAGGCCCCAAGCCACTGTGCGGACGCGGGGGCACCAGCCCACCTACCCCCGAACCGCAACCGGCGCACCCAAAATTCGAGGCACCCAGCCCCTCCCCCGCACCCCGATACGAAGCCTCCCTGCGGTCTTGGGGTGCTTGTCAAGGCACGCTTTCCCGCCTTGACAAGCACCCCAAGACCGTCAGCACAATCCGGCTTCGGGGTGCCCCACGCCACCCCCAACTGCAATGTCGCCGCCAGGCGACGAGCCGCCCCGCCCAGGTACTGTCCGCTACATGGGATCCCGCATCGAGCACCGCGGCGAATTCGACGGCTCGCTCGACACCGTCTTCACCGCCGTAGCCGGAGAGGAAGCACTGCGCGCCCGCCTCGCCGCACTAGGCGGAGACGACGCGAAGCTCCTGTCCTACACCGCCGAAGGCGACTCCGTGCGCTACGAACTCCAGCACGGCATCAAGGCGGCCAAACTCCCGCAAGCCGTCCGCGCGCTGCACAAGGGCGACATCATCGTCAACCGCACCCAGACGTGGAAGCGGTCCGGCGACGAGTACACCGGCCGGTCCGACGTCGGCGTTGGCGGCGTGCCGGGCGAGATCAGCGCCTCGACCTACCTCACCCCGAAGGACGGCAAGGTCCTGCTGCGCACTACCGGCGAGGTCGTCGTGCGGATCCCGCTCTTCGGCGGCCGGATCGAGGAGTTCGTCTCCGGGCAGGTGGTCAACCTGCTGCGGCACGAGGACGAGTTCACCGCACAGTGGCTGGCCGAGCACGCCTGACTCCGGTGGGAGCCCCGACCAGGGGCACCACCAATCCCAACCGGTTGCGCCGGGTCGACCGCTGGCTCGCGAGCGACCCGGCCGTCACGCGGCTGCTGCGGCGGGGCGAAAGTCCCCTCGTCGTCGATCTCGGCTACGGAGCGTCGCCGGTCACGACGGTGGAGCTGGCCCGCTGGCTGGCGCGGATCCGGCCGGACATCCGGGTGCTCGGGCTCGAGCTCGACCCGGTGCGCGTGGCCGCCGCGCTGCCCGCCGCTGATCCGCCGCGGCTCGATTTCCGCCGTGGCGGCTTCGAGCTGGCTGGAACGCGGCCGGTGCTGGTGCGCGCGTTCAATGTGCTGCGGCAGTACGCCGAGGAAGAGGTTCCCGGCGCGTGGCAGCTGATGCTCGACGCGATGCCGCCGGACGGGTTGCTCGTGGAGGGCACCTGCGACGAGATCGGCAGGCTGGTCACCTGGGTCGTGGTCGGGGCCGACGGCCCGCGCACCCTGACCCTGTCGCTGCGCCTCGCCGAACTCGACCGTCCGTCCACAGTGGCCGAACGGCTGCCGAAGATCCTCATCCACCGCAACGTTCCCGGCGAACGCGTGCACGCCCTGATGTCCACTTTGGACGAATGCTGGGCGGCCGCCGCGCCGCACCGTTCGTTCGGCGTGCGGGCTCGCTGGACCGCCACCGTCGCCATGCTCGCCGACCGCGGCTGGCCGGTTTTCGGCAATCCGGACCGCCGCCGGCTCGGCGAGCTGACCGTGGCCTGGGAGAGCGTCGCGCCGCGCTGAACCCACCTGTTCACCACCCGCACCCCGCTGAGTCATCCCGTGGTGACCTTCAGTGCTGACGATGAGCGGGTGGAACTGCTGGAACACGTCACCGAGCTGATCCGGGGCACGCTCGGCTCGCCCTGGCTGTGGGTGCTCGTGTTCGCGATCGCCGGGCTGGACGCGCTGCTCCCGTTCATGCCGAGCGAAACGACCGTGGTGACCGTCGCCGTCCTGATCGGGCCGGACCTGGGCCGGCTCGCGCTGCTGGTCGCCGTCTCCGCCGCCGGGGCGTGGGCGGGCGACTGTCTCGGCTACGCCGTGGGCCGCGCCGCCGGACCGCGTGCCGTGGCCTGGCTGGAGCGCGGACCGTCCGGGCGGCAACGCTACGAATGGGCTCGCGACCAAGTCCGCCGGCAAGCGCCGTTGCTGATCGTCGCCGCGCGTTACCTGCCCGGCGGCCGCGTCGCGAGCGCGCTCGCCAACGGCAGCCTCGGCTATCCGCTGCGCCGGTTCATGCCGCTCGACGCCGTGGGCGCGACGCTTTGGTCGGTGTACAGCGCGTTGATCGGACTCGCCGGAGGCGCGGCTTTCGCCGACCGCCCGGGGTACGGCCTGCTGCTTTCGCTGCTGCTCGGGTTGCTGCTGGTCGTGCTCATCGAATTCGGCCGGCGGGTGCGGGTGCGCAGGCTACGGTCGAGGCATGGACGCGCCACGCCTGCTGGAGGCGATCGACATCCACGCCGACCGGATCAAGGCCGCGGCGCTCGCCGCGGGTCCGGCCGCGCCGGTCCGGAACTGTCCGGAGTGGACAGTGCAGGACCTGGTGACGCACCTGACGGCGGTGCTCTCGTACACGGTCGCGGCGATCACCGACCGGAATGCTGAGCCCCGGCCCGGTACGCACACCTGGGAGGACGCCCTCGGCCGCTGGGACGGCGAACGGATGGCCGTGCGCGAGGCCCTGCGCCGCCCGGCGGACACCCCGCTGCGCTCGCCGTTCCCGCACGGCGGACCGGTCACGGTCGGCGACTGGACGCGGAGGCTCGCGCACGAGTTCGCCATCCACCGGCTCGACGCGGAAAGCGCCCTGCCCACGCCGCCGGGCACCCGGTACCGCACGGAGTTCGCCGAGGACGGCATCGACGAGTTCCTCGCCTTCCTGACCCCGCGCCGCAGCCGGCCGAGCGGCCGCGACGGGATCGTCCAGGTCTCCACCGACACGCGGACATGGACGGTTTTGCTGCACCCGGATCAGCCGCCGACGCTGGGCGAAGGCGTGCCGGACCTCACGCTCGCCGGCCCGGCCGACGACGTCTACCGCGCGCTGTGGGGCCGTCCGAACCACGCGGAAAAAGTCGGCGACGCCACCCTTCTGGAGCCCCTCGCAGCGCCCTGACCAGCGGCCGGAGAGAATGGACGGGTGTCAGATCCCCAGCGTTACGTGCTCACCTTCGGCTGCCCCGACCGCACCGGCATCATCGCCCGCATCTCGGGCTTCCTCGCCGACCACGGCGGAATGATCGTCGAGGCGGCGTATCACACCGACCCGGACTCGGGCTGGTTCTTCACCCGCCAGGTCGTGCGCGCCGATTCGCTGCCGTTCGACGCCGCGGGACTGCGCGAGCGGTTCGGCGCGGTGGCGGACGAACTGTCCGCGGAGTCGAGCTGGCAGGTGCGCGACACCGGCGAGCGGCCGCGCGCGGTCGTGCTGGTTTCGAAGGCCGGGCACTGCCTGTACGACCTGCTCGGCCGGGTCGCCTCCGGTGAGCTGGACGTCGACATCGCCGCGGTGATCGGCAACCACGATTCGCTCGCGGACATCACGCGCGCGCACGGGATCCCGTTCCACCACGTGCCGTTCCCGGCGGGCGACCCGGACGGCAAGGCGGCCGCGTTCGCCAAGGTCCGCGAACTGGTCGACGCGCACGACCCGCACGCGATCGTGCTGGCGCGGTTCATGCAGGTGCTGCCCGCGGAACTGTGCGAGGCGTGGGCTGGACGGGCGCTGAACATCCACCACAGCTTCCTGCCGTCGTTCGTCGGCGCGAAGCCGTACCACCAGGCGCATACCCGCGGCGTGAAGCTCGTCGGCGCGACCTGCCACTACGTCACCGCCGACCTGGACGCCGGGCCGATCATCGAACAGGACGTGATCCGCGTCGATCACGGCGATTCGGTGCCGGACCTGGTGCGCAAGGGCCGGGACATCGAGAAGGTGACGCTCGCCCGCGGCCTGCGCTGGCACCTGGAAGGCCGTGTTCTGGTGCACGGCAACCGGACCATGGTCCTCTGACGCGCCGCGGCTCTCCCCGAACGTCCGTGAAGGGCTCCTTGAGGGTTCCTCTGTGTTTGTCAAGGTGTGTGGTTCGGGGCGGTAGGGTTGTGGGTGGCGGGTCCGGGAAGTGACTTGTCCGAAGAGTCGGCTGTCGGGGTTGGGCCGGCCGCGCTGGATGTCAGAGTCGTCCCCGTGTGTCCTCCCGGGCCTGCCGCTGGCGCCTCCCGTCGTTCGTCGGCGGTCATGACTCGCCAGACGTGGTCGGCGAGGCGGCGTTTGAGGCAGCGCATCGCTTCGTTGCGGGTTTTGCCTTCGGCGATCTTGGCGTCGTAGTAGACGCGCCCGCGGGTTCCGGGCATGCGCGCCTGTGTCAGCGCGATCGTGTGCAGCGCGTTGTTGAGCCGGCGGTCGCCCCGGCGGGACAGGCGATGGCGCGTCTTGTCCGCGCTGGCGATCTCGACCGGCGCGGCGCCGGCGTGGACGGCGAAGGCGGCCGCGGTCGGGAATCGCGAGGCCCGGCCGGTGCGCCCGAGCAGCCGTGCGGCCACCGCCGGCCCGACGCCGGCGATGCCGGGCAGGCTGCTGCCGGACTCGGCGACCGCGTCCTGCATCCGCTTGCGGTTGGTCTTGAGGCGGCCGTCCAGCGCGCGGAGGTCCTCGACCAGATCCCGTGCGAGGTCCTTGCGGGCCCGCTGCGCCGGCGAGGCCGGGCGGATCCCCGCGAGGATCCCGGCGGCCCGCCCGGCGGTCAGGCCGGCGGGCGCGCCGCCGGGCAGCAGGTCGCGCAGCAGGGCATGCAGCTGGTTGACCGTCCGGGTGCGCTGCCGTGCCAGGTTGCTCCGCCGCTCGTCGAGCATCCCCAGCACCGTCGAGGCGCCCTCCGCGGCCACCAGGCCCCCGTCGCCCTGCAGGGCCGCCACACCGGCCGCCGCCGCTGCGTCCAGGGCGTCGTTCTTCCGCCGGCCCCGCGACAGCTGCCGCACCCGCGCGGTCGCCGTCGCGGGGACGTCCACGACGGTCTCGCCCCGCGCGACCAGCCACTGCGCCAGATGACGGCCGAGCCCCCAGGCGTTCTCCACCGCCCACCGCCGCTGCCCGAACCCCCGGCCCCAGGCCAGCAGCCTGCGATACCCCGGCAACGCCGCCTCGACGCGCACCGTGCCCAGCGCCGCGCCGGCACCCGGCTCCAGCGCCGCCGCCGTGTGGCTGGACTTATGCGGATCGACCCCGATCACAACCATCAACCGCGCTCCTTTCCTGCACCGGACAAGGGAAACCGCGGTCGACATTCCGACTTCCAGCTTGTCGCGCCCGAACCTCTGTTGAGTCAGACCGCAGCCGGCGCCAAGCCAGGACGCACACCCTCAACAAGCCAGCCCCACAGGCGGCAGGAATCTCACGAGCGATCCCGACCCGACGCCTCCGGCAGACTACGACCAGTGATCAGCCAGCCCATCCAACCGGTCCCCACACACAAGCCGGAATCTAA
>NZ_ASXG01000007.1 GCF_000411975.1 Amycolatopsis orientalis DSM 43388 | reverse complement strand
GGTGACGAGGCCGCCGTTCCGAGGGGTGCGGCCTCGTCACCGGCTGCCGCCGCGACCGGGGAAGCTGGGCCGCGGCGGCCTTCGGAGGGGCCGGTGGGCGGTGGTCGGTTGGCGGGCGCGGCTGGGTTGTGGCGCGGGCGAAGGCGCGGCTGTGCGGTAGCCGGTCTCTGGCCGGTGGAGTGTGCTCAGGCGTCGGTCGGGTTGGCGGGCGGCTGGGTTTTGGTGCGGTGGCTGCGCGGCAGTCGGTCTCTGGTCGGTGGAGCGCTCGGACGACCGACGGGACTGGCGGGCTCGGCCGGGTTTTGGCGCAGGGGAAAGCGCGGCCGCGCGGTAGTCGGTCTCTGGCCGGTGGAGTGTGCTCGGGCGTCGGTCGAACTGGCGGGCGTGGCGTCGGGCGCGAGGGATTGCGGCGGCGGCGCGGTACTCGATCTCTGGCCGATGGATGGAGTGTGCCTGGACAGGGGGTCGGTCGGCGGGAGCGACTGGATCCTGGCGCACGAGGGCAGCAGTCGTGCGGCAGCCGCTCTCTGGCCGGTCGAGCGCGCTGGGCGCGGTGCTGTCGTTGAGGCGACGGCACGCTCGGATTGGCGCAGCGCGGCCGGTCCGGTGGCACCCCTGCACGGCGGTAATCCGCCTCGGTTGCGAGCATTCCAACACCGGAGTGAGCACGAGCCGTCGCGACAGCAGCCAGGGGCGCAGAAGTCAGCAGGGTCGCGCGGCGGGGGCGCGACCGCGCCGGGCTCGACGCGGCGAGAGCAGCCAGACCCGAACGGCCCCCTCACTCACCCAGCACCCGGCGCACGAACCCCGTCTTCCCGGCCGTGTACTCCTCCCGATCAGTCGCCTCCGCCGCCAACCGCCGCTTCAGCTCGGCATACTCCTCGGCCAACCCGGGATCAGCCCGCAGCGCATCCCGGAACCTCAGCTGCGCGTGCCACCTCGGGTGCCCTTCCGGCAGCAGGTGCAGATGCGCCACCCGAATCCGCCCCTCCGCGTCCGGCAGCACGAAAAACCGTCGCCACGGGGCCGCGACGTCTAGCGACGGCGGCACGAAACACCATCCGGCACCGGAAAGCACCGGCACCACCGCCGAGACAGTTTCCGCGGACAGATCCCGCATGGGGGCCATCACGTCCAGCACCGGTTTGGCCGCCAAGCCGGGCACCGCGGTCGAGCCGACGTGCTCCACCCGCCCGGGGGCGAGCCACGGCGCGAGCAGTCGCGAGAGTTCCGCGCACAGTGCGGAACCCCGCGACGCCCACGCCGGATCCGGGGGATGGATTTCCGGCCGGGCATAGGCCCAGGCCGGAGCATCGGACTGCTCAGCCATGCCCAGCACGCTAGCCCGGGCCACCGACAAAAACCGTCAGGCGGGCAGATCCACCAGGTCAGCCAGCCGAGCCCGGTGCCGCCCGGGCGTGCCGAACGCGATCTGGTCGCTCTTGGCCCGCTTGAGGTAAAGATGCGCCGGATGTTCCCACGTCATCCCGATCCCGCCGTGCAGCTGGATCGCTTCCTCCGCCGCGTGCACCGCGACCGGCGACACCCGCGCCTGCGCGACCGCCACCGCGATCGGCACGTCGTTCCCGGTCGCCAGCGCGTCCGCGGCGTACCGGGCCGTCGCCCGCGCGTTGACCAGTTCCGTGTACAGGTTCGCCAACCGGTGCTTCAGCGACTGGAAACCGCCCACCGGACGGCCGAATTGGTACCGGCCCTTCAGATACGCGACAGTTTCCGTCAATGCCCACTCGGTGATCCCGGTCTGCTCCGACGCCAGCAGGCCGGCCGCGGTGGTCAGGGCGTGGTCCAAGGCCTCCGCAGCAGCGGCACCGGTGCAAATCACCTGTGCGGCAGCGGAATCCAGCGTCACGTCGGCGATCCTGCGCGTCAGGTCCAGCGACACGGCCTCGGTCACGGTCGCCGCGGAAGCGTCCACCGAGTACAGGCCAGGACCGTCCGGGCCTACCGCCGGAACGATCAGCAGGTCAGCCACCGAAGCATCGACCACTGTGGACACTCGCCCGGTCAGCGCTCCGTCCAGAACCGAAACCGCGGAAGGGAACGGAGAACCCGGAGCGGTCGACAACGGCACCGCCAAAGCACCGATCACCGAGCCGGAAGCGAGCTGGGGGAGCAGGTCCGATTCCGCCGCCAGCAAGGCAGCGGTCGCGAGCACCGCACTGCCCAGGTACGGCACCGGCGCGACGCTCCGGCCCAGTTCCTCCATGACGACCGCGACCTCGCGCGGCGAAGCCCCGTGCCCGCCAAGGGCTTCCGGCACCATCAGCCCCGCCGCGCCGAGGTCGGCGGCCAGCGTCTTCCACAGCGCGAGGTCGTACGGCGTGTCCGTTTCGACCCGCGCCAGCAGCGCGGCCGGCCCGGCGCGGTCGGCGAGCAGCGCCCGCACCGAGGACCGCAGATCCTCTTCCACGTCCGAGTACAGCAGGTCCGGCGTGCTCATCGGGGCAGGTCCTTCCAGGCGACGTCCTTGTCCACCCGCGGCTCGGACGGCAGCCCCAGCACGCGTTCGGAGATGATGTTCCGCAGCACCTCCGAGGTGCCGCCCTCGATCGAGTTCCCCTTGGCGCGCAAGTACCGGTACCCAGCGTCGCGGCCGAAGAAGTCGACCTGTTCCGGACGGCGCATCGTCCAGTCCTCGTAACGCAGGCCCTCCTCGCCGAGCAGTTCCAGCTCCAGGCCGGACAGCTGCTGGTTCAGCTCGGCGAACGCCACCTTCATCGCCGACCCCTCCGGTCCGGGCGCACCCACCGCGAGCTGCTGCCGCTGCCGTTCGCCGGCCAGCCGCAGCGATTCGGCTTCGACCCAGTGCTGCACGAGCCGGTCGCGCAGTTCCGGCGTGCGCAGCTCCGGACGCTCTCGCCAGGTCTTCGCGACCAGCCCGATCATGCCGCCCTCGCGCGGCATCGCGGTGCCGCCGATCGCGACGCGCTCGTTCATCAGCGTGGTCTGCGCGACCTTCCAGCCCTCGCCGACCGCGCCGAGCCGCTGCGAATCCGGGATCCGCACCTCGGTCAGGAAGACCTCGTTGAACTCCGCCTCGCCGGTGATCTGCCGCAGCGGCCGGACCTCGACGCCGGGCGCGGTCATGTCGCACAGGAAGTACGTCATGCCCTGGTGCTTCGGCACGTCCGGGTCGGTGCGGGTGACGAGGATGGCCCACTGCGCGAGATGCGCGCTGGAGGTCCACACCTTCTGCCCGGTCACGACCCAGTCGTCGCCGTCGCGGACCGCGCGCGTGGCCAGCGCGGCGAGGTCGGAGCCGGCCCCGGGTTCGCTGAACAGCTGGCACCACACCTCCTCGCCGGTCCACAGCGGACGGAGGTAGCGCTTCTTCTGCTCTTCGGTGCCGAACGCGAGGATGGTCGGCGCGGCCATGCCGAGCCCGATCAGGATCCGGCGCGGGTTGTTGTCCGGTGCGCCCGCCTCGGCGAACGCCGCCTCGACCTCGGCCTGCAGCGCGCGCGGCGCTCCTTGCCCGCCGAGCCCCTCGGGGAAATGCACCCAGGCCAGCCCGGCGTCGAACCGGGCCCGCAGGAAGTCCAATGCGGACAGCTTCGCCGGGTCGTGCTCCGCGAGGAACGCTGCGACCTGCGCGCGCAGCTCCTCGGCGGTCACTTGCCCGCCTCCGTCCGGTACTTCTTCAGCTCGCGCCGCGCGAGCGACCGCTTGTGCACCTCGTCCGGACCGTCGGCGAGCCGCAGCGTGCGCACCCCGGCCCAGATCTCCGCCAGGGGGAAGTCCTGCGAAACGCCGCCCGCGCCGTGCGCCTGGATCGCCTTGTCCAGGATCCATTCCACGGCCAGCGGGGTGGAGATCTTGATCGCCTGGATCTCGGTGTGCGCGCCCTGGTTGCCGACGGTGTCCATCAGCCACGCGGTCTTGAGCACCAGCAGCCGCTGCTGCTCGATCCGCACGCGCGCCTCGGCGATCCAGTCCTGCACCACGCCGGAATCGGCGATCGGACGGCCGAAGGTCTCGCGCGACAGCGTGCGGCGGCACATCGCCTCCAGCGCGCGTTCCGCCATGCCGATCGCGCGCATGCAGTGGTGGATGCGGCCCGGCCCGAGGCGGGCCTGCGCGATGGCGAACCCGGAACCCTCGTCGGCGATCAGGTTTTCCGCGGGCACCCGGACGTCGTCGAACCGCACCTCGGCGTGCCCGCCGTGGTCGCCGTCGGTGTAGCCGAACACCTGCATGCCGCGCACGACGGTCAGCCCCGGCGTGTCGCGCGGGACCAGGATCATGCTCTGCTGCTTGTGCGCGGGCGCGTCCGGGTCGGTCTTGCCCATCACGATGAAGATCTTGCAGTTCGGGTTCATCGCGCCGGTGATGTACCACTTGCGCCCGTTGATGACGTACTCGTCGCCCTCGCGGCGGATGCTCGTCGCGATGTTGCGCGCGTCCGACGACGCCACGTCGGGTTCGGTCATCGCGAACGCGGAGCGGATCTCCCCGGCCAGCAACGGTTCCAGCCACTGCTTCTTCTGCTGCTCGCTGCCGAACATGGTGAGCACTTCCATGTTCCCGGTGTCCGGCGCGGCGCAGTTCACCGCGGCGGGCGCGAGATGCGGGCTGCGGCCGGTGATCTCGGCCAGCGGCGCGTACTGCAGGTTGGTCAGGCCCGCGCCGTGGTCGCCGGGCAGGAAGAAGTTCCACAGCCCGCGCTTGCGCGCCTCGGCCTTCAGCTCGTCGACGATCGGCGGCGGCGACCACGGATCGGTGCGTGCGGCCAGTTGCTCGTGGAACACCGCCTCGGCGGGGTAGACGTGCGAATCCATGAATTCGAGCAGCTGCCCGCGCAGCTCCTCGGTGCGGGCGTCGAACGCGAAGTCCATCAGTTCTCCTTGGTGAGCGTCTTGGCGCCCTGCTCGATCAGGGGAGCGACGGCGGCGCCGATCTGGTCGAAGCCCTCGCCGACGGTTTTGCCTTGCTGGAAACGGAAATAGATGCCCTCGAGGATCACCGCGAGCTTGAAGTACGCGAAGCTGACGTACCAGTTCAGCGCCGACAGATCGCGGCCGGACCGCTGCGCGTAGCGGGCGATCGTCTCGTCGGTGTCCGGATATCCTGGCGCGCTGCTGGCGTTGGACACCATCGGCAGCGAAAGCTGGTCGCGCTGCGCGTAGGTGATCATCAGGCCGAGGTCGGTGAGCGGGTCGCCGAGCGTGGACATCTCCCAGTCCAGCACTGCGGTGATGTTGTCGTCGCCGTCGACGAGCACGTTGTCGAGCCGGTAGTCGCCGTGCACGATGGCCGGCGGACCGGACGCCGGGATCGCCGCGGCGAGCTGGTCGTGCAACCGGTCCGCGCCGGGCAGGTCGCGGCTGCGCGAACCGTCGAGCTGCTTCTTCCACCGGCGCAGCTGGCGTTCCAGAAAGCCTTCCGGACGGCCGAAATCGCCGAGCCCGACCGCTTCCGGATCGACCGCGTGCAGGTCGACGAGCGTGTCCACCAGCGAATCGGCGATCGCCCTCGTCCGCTCCGGGCCGAGCCGCTCCAGCTCCTCGGCGGTGCGGTACGGCGTGCCTTCGACGTACTGCATCACGTAGAACTGCGCGCCGAGCACGTCCGCGTCCTCGCACAGCAGAACGGTTTCCGGCACCGGCACCGGAGTCCCGGCCAGGCCGCTCATCACGCGGAACTCGCGGCGCATGTCGTGCGCGGTCGGCAGCACGTGGCCGAGCGGCGGACGGCGCACGACCCAGCGCCCCGTGCCGTCGGAGACGAGGTAGGTGAGGTTCGACCGCCCGCCCTGCACCACTTCCGCGGTGAGAGCGCCGGAGACGAGCCCGGGCCGCTCGCGGTCGAGATGGGCGCGCAGCCTCGCCAGGTCGAGGCCGGGCGGGTCGGTTTCGGTCATCGGAAGGACTCCAGTTCGTGCGAGGTCGGGCGATCGCTCCGGTTGCGCCGAACGCCCCCAATGCCACATTGGGTGCATCTGACGCACCCAATGTGGCATTCGGTGCATGCGACGCACCCAATGCCACATTGGGGTGCGGGACGGGGCGGGGGGCGGGGGTCAGAGGATGAGCCGGGAAACCATCTCGGCGACGCAGGCGGGTTTGGCCTCGCCTTCGATTTCGACGGTCCAGCGCACCACGGCCTGCTTCCCGCCGGGCACGTCGGTCAGCTCGACCAGTTCGGCGGTCCCGCGCACCCGCGAGCCCACCTTCACCGGCTGCGGGAACCGCACCTTGTTGAGGCCGTAGTTGATGCCCATCTTCAGGCCCTCGACCCGGTAGATCTCCGGCAGGAACGCCGGGATCAGCGACAGGGTGAGGAATCCGTGCGCGATCGTCGTGCCGAACGGGCCGGCCGCGGCCTTTTCGGCGTCGAGGTGGATCCACTGGTGGTCGCCGGTGGCGTCGGCGAACAGCTGCACCTGCTCCTGGGAGACGGTGTGCCATTCGCTCGTGCCCAGCGTCCCGCCCACTGCTTCGGCGAGTTCGGCGACATCGGAGAACACGCGCATCGCGATCAGTCCTTCGGTCCGCCGGCGACGTAGATGACCTGGCCGGACACGAAGCCCGCGCCCTCGCTGACCAGGAACGACGCCACGTTCGCGATGTCCTCGGGCGTGCCGACTCGCTGCACCGGGATCTGCGCGGCGGCCGCGGCCTTGAAGTCCTCGAAGCTCATGCCGACGCGCTCGGCGGTCGCCGCGGTCATGTCGGTGGCGATGAACCCGGGCGCGATCGCGTTGGCGGTGACGCCGAACTTGCCCAGCTCGATCGCCAGCGTCTTGGTGAAGCCCTGCATGCCCGCCTTGGCCGCGGAGTAGTTGACCTGCCCGCGGTTGCCCAGCGCCGACGTGCTGGACAGGTTGACGATCCGGCCCCACTTCTCCTGCGTCTGGTACTTCTGCACCTCGCGGGTCATCAGGAACGAACCGCGCAGGTGCACGTTCAGCACCGAGTCCCAGTCCTGTTCGGTCATCTTGAACAGCAGGTTGTCGCGGGTGATGCCGGCGTTGTTGATCAGCACGGTAGGCGGGCCGAGCTCCTCGGCCACGCGGGTCACCGCGGCCTCGACCTGCTCGGCGTCGCTGACGTCCAGAGGCACGCCGATCGCGCGGCCGCCGTCGGCGACGATCGCCTCGGCGCCCTGTTTCACCCCGGCCTCGTCGAGGTCCAGCAGGCCGACGGCGAACCCGTCGGAGGCGAGGCGGCGGGCTACGGCGGCGCCGATGCCACGGCCGGCGCCGGTCACGATGGCCACACGGGAAGCGGTCACGGGGATCTCCTCATCGTCGGGGAAAACCTGCTCGGGCGGCACGTCCGGACAGGTCGGGCACGTTCGGACTGCCTGCGCAGGATGCCACGGCGCGGCACCCGGCGCTGGCGGCTAAGCGTACGCTTATTACGCGGCGATCGCGAGCCCCTCGTCCGATCGGGGAGGGCTCAGCGGCGGCTTCGGAGCGGGGCGGCCAGCGCGGCGAGCGCGACGAGTTCGGTGAGCGCCATCCCGCGTTCGACGAGGCCGAGCGGGATGAGCAGCCACCAGCGCTGGCCGGTCAACGCGGCGACGGCGACCGCGCCGAGGAGCACCGCGAACCACGCGAGCGACGCCACGGCGAGCGCGCGGGCGAGAAACCGGCGGCGCGGGGAGTCCGGGAAGGCCGCGCGCGCCGAGACGAGCACCGCGAGCGGAAGGCAGACGAAGGCGACGACGCTGGCGATCCGGTGCAGCGTGCCGCCCGTGCCGGTCGCCGCCGCGTTGGTCCAGTCGGTTTTCGGGAACGCGACGACCACCAGCAACCCGGCCGTCCAGAACGCTCCGAGCACCGCCGCGAGGACCGGCAGCCGTCCCTGCAGCCGCAGCACGGCGAGCGCGACCGCGGAACCCGCCGCGACCAGCAGCACCGCCAGGTCGAACACCCATTTGTGGTCCGACAGCCCGTATTCGCTGATAGTGCGCCGGGTCGCGCTGATCTCGTCGGTGGGCGGCACCACCTGCAACAGCAGCACCAGCACGGCGCCGAGGGCGAGCGCGGCGATCCCGGCCAGCGCGAGCAGAGCGGGACGGCGGTCCGCGTGCACGGTCGTCATGTACTCACAGTGACACGTGCCGGATATGTCCCCGGTGAGTCAGGCGGCCCGGCCGGACCCGGTGACCTGCGCGCGCACCGTGCGCAGCGCGTTGTGGTCCACAGTGGACGGTTCGGCGGACAGCCAGCCGCCGATCTCGTGCAGGAACTGCTCCGGCGTCATCGGCGGGCCGGGTTCGCCGTCCGGTTCGGCGGTGGTGACCTCGCCGTCGCGGCTGGGGTACACGATCATCGCGCCGCGCAGCGCGACGCCGGGCAGCAGTTCGCGGTAGCGCTCCAGGCTTTCTTCCAGCCGGCTGCCGCCGCCGCGGAACGGGCGGCCGTTGCGCAGCAGCCGTCCGTCCTCGGCCGTTTCGTAGTGCCCGGGCAGCCACAGCTTCGATTCGATCAGCACCAGGCGTTTCCCGCACAGCACCGCGTGGTCGACGTCGGCGAACACCGAACCGGGCCAGGCGAGCCCGTGGAAGATGCGCGCGCCGGGCAGCCGGGTCAGATACCGCTCCAGCAGGTCGGCGGTGAGCCGTTCGGCCAGCTCGTCGGCCTCGCCGCCGGGGGAGCCGAACACCGGGCTGCCGCCGAATTCCTCGGCGAACTCGTGCCGGGCGCGGCGCGCGGCCAGGAAGCCGCGGGCGAGCCGCTGCACGAGCAGCGCGGTGCCCGCGGTGAGCGCGAGCCAGACGATCAGCACCGGCGGCGTGAACTCGATCCCGGCGAGCAGCGGCAGCAGCACCAGCACCGAACCGGCGAGCGCCGCGACGACCGGCGTGTGCCCCGGCCCGCGCCGCCGTCCGTGCCGCATCCGCGGGTCGGCCGCGGCGAACGACCACCACTCCAGGCTTTCCGGATCGATGTCCGGCGGTTCCGGCCGGTAGCCGGGCTGCTCGCCGAAACGCCGCCGCGGCCGGGGTCTGGGCACCGAGGCGGCCGGGACGCCGGCGTCGTACCGCGCGCGCTGATCGGGGTCGGCGAGGGTGTCGTAGGCCTCGCGCAACAGCTGGAAGGTGCCGACCGTGCCGCCCGCGTCCGGGTGCAACGTCTTGGCCAGCCGACGGTAGGCGGCCTTGATCTCCGTGGGGGACGCGGTTTTCCCCACGCCGAGTACCGCGTAGTAGTCGGGCACAGTCGGGTTCCACCTCCGGACGGCTGCCCGGGCAACGATATGGGGTCGCCGCGCGGGGTCGCCATCCGCCTCCGCGGCGCGCCGGGGTGAATGTGTTTCCGCTAGTCGCGGGCCAGCCGCTCTCCGCGTGCTCGAGGTTCCCGGCGGACGGCGGGGGTCGCCGGATGCGGTCGGTCGGACAGACTGGTTGGCGAACGTTGCCGTGGGGTAGACGGCTGGCCCGGCAACCAGGTCAGCCGGTTCTCCGCTCGTGCTCGCGCGGCCCTTCCCGTCCCAGCGGGGCGGCGTGTCCCACCGTCCCCTTCTCCCACTCCCGCACCGGTTTCGGCAACTTTCCGGACGCAGCTCTTCCGCGCCGCGTTCCATATATGTTAAGAAGCTTTACTAACTATTGGATGGAGGCACGACGTGAGCTCACCCACCCGCCCGGGGGACTCCGCGACCCTTCCGGGGAACGGTCTCGAACGCCGGATCGGGCCGCTGCAGGCGACCGCGATCAACATGACGCAGATGTGCGGGATCGGCCCGTTCGTCACCATCCCCGCGATGGTCGCGACCATGGGCGGCCCGCAGGCGATGTTCGGCTGGATCATCGGCGCGATCATCGCGCTCGCCGACGGGCTGGTGTGGGCCGAACTGGGCGCGGCGCTGCCCGGGGCCGGCGGAACCTACATCTACCTGCGCGAAGCGTTCCAGTACCGCTCCGGGCGGCTGATGCCGTTCCTCTTCGCCTGGAGCGCGGTGCTGTTCATCCCGCTCATCATGTCCACCGGCATCATCGGGCTGGTCCAGTACCTGGGCTACCTCGTGCCGGGCGTGACCGACGCGGGCGGCGTCACCCCGCTGGGCAAGCTCATCGGCATCGGCCTCGTCGTGCTGATCGTGCTCGCGCTGTTCCGCCGGATCGGCCAGATCAGCAAGCTCACCACCGCGCTGTTCCTGATCATGCTGTTCGCGGTCTTCGCGGTGATCGTCGCGGCGTTCACGCACTTCGACGCGCACCAGGCGTTCGCCTTCACCCCGGGCGCGTTCGGCTCGGGCGGCGCGTTCTGGGCCGGCCTCGGCGCGGGCCTGGTCATCGCGGTCTACGACTACCTCGGCTACAACACGAGCGCCTATCTCGGCGGCGAGGTCCGCGATCCGGGCCGCACGCTCCCGCGCTCGATCATCTTCTCCATCCTCGGCATCATGACGCTCTATTTCCTGCTGCAGGTCGGCGTCCTCGGCTCGATTCCGCTGGAGGAACTCAAGAACGCGACGTCGGTGGCGTCGTCGGTGCTGGAGCAGGCGTGGGGTTCGGCGACCGCGAAGATCGTCACCGTCTTCATCGTGATCGCCGCGGTCGGTTCGGTGTTCGCCGGTCTGCTCGGCGGTTCGCGGGTGCCGTTCGAAGCCGCGCGCGACAAGGTGTTCCTGCCGGTGTTCGGCAAACTGCACCCGAAGCTGAACCTCCCGACCGCGGGCGTGCTGACCATGGGGATCATCACCGCGATCGGTTCGCTGTTCACCCTGACCGACGTCATCAACGCGGCGGTCACCGTGCTGGTGATCATCCAGTCGCTGGCGCAGGTCGCGGCGATCATCGTGCTGCGGCGCCGGCAACCGCATCTCAAGCGGCCGTACCGGCAGGTTTTGTATCCGGTGCCGACGATCATCGCGCTGGCCGGCTGGGTTTACGTGTACATCTCGGCCAGCTGGCTTTCGATCTGGCTCTCCATCGGCTGGATCGTCCTCGGGATCGCCGCCTTCCTGATCTATGCCTCGAAGGAGAAGGTGTGGCCGTTCGGACCCAAGGAAATCCGCGAAGCATTCGCTTCCCAGTCCGCGGGGGTGGAGTCGTGAAGAAACCGCTGATCGCCGGGATCGCCGCGCTGGTCCTCGTTCCCGGCATCGTCACGGCCACTGCGTCCGCGCAGCAACCGGAAGCGGCGGCGTCCCGTCCGCAAGGTCCGTCGACGATCGGACTCGGCGGCTGGCAGGTGCTGACGACCGCGCAGGTCAAGGACGACGGCACGGTGGTGTCGAAGCCGGGTTATCCGACGCCGGGCTGGCTGAAGGTGAAGGCGGACGACGCGGGCGCACCGGGCACCGAGATCAACGCGCTGGTGCAAAACGGCAAGTGCCCGGACGTCTTTTACTCCGACAACATGCGCAAGTGCTTCGGCTATCAGACGAAGCGCGGGCCGGTCGTCACGAAGCAGTTCAAGGACCCGTGGTGGTTCCGCACCGATTTCGACCCCGGTTTCCGGCCGGGCAAGAACGCGAAGCTGACCATCCCGGGCGTCGTCGGCGAGGGCGACGTGTGGCTCAACGGCACGCTCGTCGCGGGCAAGGACGTGGTGAGCGGCGCGTACGCGGGGCACACCTTCGACGTCACGAAACTTCTGCGGCCGGGCAAGAACACGCTCGCGGTCAAGATGTACCCGAACGACCCGAATTCGATGTACACGCTCGACCAGGCGGACTGGGCGCAGATCGTGCCGGACAACAACACCGGTCTGCAGTTCCCGCCGACGCTGCAATTGTCGGACGCGCTGAGCGGCGACAACGCGCACGTCGTGCAGGACAACGCGGCGGATCTGTCGACGTCCTCGCTGACCGCGAAGGTCGATGTCACGAATGACGCGGACACGCCGCAGACCGGCGAGGTCACCGCCACCGTCACGCCGCCGGACCGCGGCCGGCCGATCGTGGCGAAGCGGAGCGTCACGGTTCCCGCGCACGCCAAGCAAACCGTGACGTTCACGCCGGCGGAGTTCCCGCAGTTGAAGATCGTCAAGCCTCAGGTGTGGTGGCCGTACTCGATGGGTGCCCAGCCGTTGTACACCCTGGGTACGACAGTTTCGCAGGGCGGCGTGGTGTCCACCTCTTCGTCGGAGACGTTCGGGATCCGGACGGTGACGTCGAAGCTGATCGGCAAGTCCCCGGCGCTGCCGGACGGCGCGCGGAAGTTCGCGGTCAACGGCCGCGACTTCGTGTTCCGCGGCGGCGGTTTCGCGCCGGACCTGTTCCTGCGCTACGACAAGGCCGACATCGCGCACCAGCTCGCGCTGATCAAGAACCTCGGCCTGTCCGGCGTCCGCCTCGAAGGCCACGACATGCCCGCGGACTTCTACGAGCAGGCCGACCGCGCCGGACTGCTGGTGCTCGGCGGATTCCTCTGCTGCGACGCCTGGCAGCCGGAGCATCCGGAGAAACTGACCGACCGCGACTACCGGATCATGCACGATTCCGCGTACTCGATCGCGCAGCGAGAACGCACTCACCCCAGTGTGATCACGTACGGCTGGAGCGACAACGAGCCGATCCCGCGCCAGGAAACCGAGACGCTGAGCGCGTTCAAGGCAGCCGACTGGGACGTGCCGGTGATCGCGTCGGCGGAATACAAGAGCACGAAGACGCTCGGCCCGTCGGGGGAGAAGGAAGGCCCGTACGACTGGGTCCCGCCAGCGTATTGGTACGACTCGTCGACCTTCGACAAGACCGACCCGAGCCGCACGAACGCCGGCGGCGCCTGGGGTTTCGCGAGCGAGCAGAGCGCCGGGCACACCGTCCCGACGCTGGATTCACTCCGGCGGTTCCTGTCGCCCGAAGAGCAGGCGAAGCTGTGGCAGGACCCGGGGTACAACCAGTACCACGCGAATTACGAGCCTGGGCACGGCGGCTACAAGTTCGGCACGCTGTACACCCTGGACGAGTCGATCGCGCACCGGTACGGCACATGGGATTCGCTCGAGTCCTATGTGGGGTCCGCGCAGATCGCGAATTACGAGAACACCCGTTCCCAGTTCGAAGCGTTCCTCGCGCACGCCAACGACAAGAAGAATCCGTCGACTGGCGTGGTGTACTGGCAGCTGAACAAGGGCTGGCCGACGTTGCTGTGGTCGCTGTACAACAACGACGGCGACCAGCCGGGGGCGTATTTCGGTGCGCAGAAGGCGAACAAGCCGCTGCACGCGTTGTACGCCTATGACACCGGCACGGTCGCGCTGTCGAACCTGGGCGCTGCGCGGCAGAGCGGGATTTCCGTGCAGGCCAAGGTGTACGACACCGCGGGCAAGGTCCTCGACGACCAGACCGCGCCGGCGGTTTCGCTGGACAGCCAGGGCGTCGCGACCGGGTTGCTGAAGCCGAAGGTCCCGGCGGAGACGAAGGCGCCGGCGCGGGCGCAGGTGTATTTCGTGGAGCTGCAGGTGCGGCAGGCCGGGAAGGTCGTGGACCGGAACGTCTACTGGATGTCCACGCAGAAGGACGTCGTGGACTGGGCGAAGACCCTGCAGAACCCGCAGGCCACGATGAGCCAGTACAGCGATCTCACCGCCCTGCGCGAGCTGCCGAAGTCGCAGATCGGCGTGACCGCGTCGACCCGCCCGGCGCGCGGCCCGGACGGCACGGACACCGCGACGACGGTCACCGTCACCAACACTTCCAAGACTTCCGCGGTCAGCTTCTTCCTGCGCGCGGACCTGCGCCGCTCCGCCGACGGGTCGCAGCTGCCGGCCGCGACGTGGGACGACAACGACATCACGTTG
Organism: Amycolatopsis orientalis DSM 43388; assembly: GCF_000411975.1. Taxonomy (GTDB): domain Bacteria; phylum Actinomycetota; class Actinomycetes; order Mycobacteriales; family Pseudonocardiaceae; genus Amycolatopsis; species Amycolatopsis orientalis_D. Next base: position 14,913 of record NZ_ASXG01000007.1, on the reverse strand, counting down.
TGGCCGGGCCAGTCGCAGACGCTGACCGTCCGCTACCGGGCCGCCGACCTCCGCGGCGCGGCCCCGACCGTCAGCGTCGACGGGTTCAACACCGGCCGGGTCGTGGTGCCGGCCGGTCCGCACCGGGACAGCCAGGGCGCTGTCCCGCCGGTCATCGAGGGGACCCGCGAGTGACATCGGACGATCTGATCCTGGGCATCGACTTCGGCGGCACGAAAGTGGCGCTGGGTCTGTCCGACCGGACCGGCACGCTGCTCGCCACGCGCCGCCTGGACACCGACGCCGAAGCGGGCGCCGGACAGGTGGTCGCCCGGGCGCTGGCCGCCGCCGCCGAGCTGGCCGGGGGCGCCCGGCCAGCCGCGATCGGGGTGGTGAGCCCGGGAATCGTGCTGCCGGACCGGATCCTGCTGGCCCCGAACGTGCCCGGCTGGGAAGAACTCCGCTTGGCCGACCTGGTGGCGGAGGCCTTCCCCTCGGTCCCGATCGCGGTGGGGACCGACGCGAAAGCCGCGGCACTGGCGGAATGGACCTGGGGCACCCTGGCCGGCGCCGATCCCGCGGTCTTCCTGTCCCTGGGCACCGGCATCGCCGCCGCGGTCCTGGTCGGCGGCCGCCTGCTGACCGGCGCGAACGGGGCGGCCGGGGAGATCGGGTACAACCTGCGCACCCCCCAAGACACCGACGGATTCGCCAGCGGAGCGGCGCCGCTGGAAGAAGCCGTCGGAGGCCGGTGGCTGGGCACGCGGGCATCCGCGCTGCTCGGCCGCCCGGTCACGGCGGGGGAGTTGTTCGCGCTGGCGCGGGAAAACACGGAGGCCAAGGAGCTGGTCACCTCCGCGTTGGACGAGCTTTCGATGCACGTGGCCAACCTGGCGATCGCCTTCGACCCGTCCCGGATCGCTGTCGGCGGCGGGCTGGTCCGGTCGGCGGATGTGCTGCTGCCTGCCCTGCGGGAACGCCTGGCGGCGGCGGTGCCGTTCCCGCCGGAGCTGGTGCCCGCCCGGTTCGACCAGGACGCTTCGCTGCTGGGCGCGGTGGCCTTGGCGCTGCGCGAGTGAGACTCCGTGACCGGCGGGGCTGGCCTTCGCGCTCCGCCGGTCACGGGCACCAACCGCTGATGGCTTCGGCGAGCTGGCGACGGCCCGTTCGCGCGGTCCAGTGTCTCGGTGCCGGGTCCATGGTTGGTGCTCGGGTGTGGTGCTGGATTCGTGGCAGGTGTCGCCGAGGTCGGGCGTGGCTGGCTCGTGTGTGTTGTGGGCCGGTGCACTTTGGTGCTGGGCTCATGGCCGGTACCTGGGCGTGGCGCAGGGCTCTCGGCGGGTGCCGCTGAGGATGAGTGGGCCTGTCTCGCGTGCGTGGTGGGCTGGTGTGCTTTGGTGTCGGCCCGTGGCCGGTATCCCTGCGTGGTGCTGGATTCCCGGCGGGTGCGGCAGGGGTCGAGTGGGCCTGTCTCGGGTGCGTGGTGGGCTGGTGTGCTTTGGTGCCGGGGCCGCTGGTCGGTACGCGGGCGTGCGCTGGATTCCCGGCAGGTGCGGCCAGGGACGAGCGTGGCTGCCTCGTGCGCGTCGTCGGCCAGTGTGCTTCGGTACTGGGCCCGTGGCCGGTACCCGGGCCCGGTGCCGGGCTCTCGGCAGGTGCCACCGAGGACGAGCGCGCGTGCCTCGCGCGTGTCGTCGGGCAGTGCGCTGACCAGCGTGGTCTTGCCGATTCCGGCCTCACCGGCGACCAAGGCCAGGCCGCCGCGGCTGGCCGTGGCGCGCGAGAGCGGCGCACGCAAGGCCGCGGCGGGGTGGTCCGCCCGATCAGCGCCGCAGTCATGTCCGGTTCCTCCCTTTCTTCTGTGAGTCGCTCCCGGACTCGCGTGCTTTCACCGACTGCGACCGCCTGGTCACGCAAGCCGATGCCGATGCGGGCCATTCTGTCCGGCGGGTCTGACAATTCCCGGGCTCCGGTCACCTGACCGAGTGACCGGAGTCCACTGTGGACCGGGGCTGGTCACGGCGTGACGGCCGTCTCCGCCCGGGACCGGCGGAAGGGGTGGTTGCGGTACTGTCGCGGCCATGGGGAGTCTCCGTTCGCGCATCCTCGCCTGGGCCGGCCGCCGGTACCTCGCCCGCCAGCAGAAGCGCGGTTTCGATCTCGAGAAAATGGCACTGCTGCCGGATTCGGCGCTGGAGCCGTTGCGCCGCCAGGGTCTCGACCCGGTTCCGGGCCTCGGCCGGCTGCGCTCCGAGGCGCCGATCAGCAAGCTGGACCTGCCGTTCGGGATGAACGCCTGGCTGGTGACCGGGTACGAGGAGGCCAAGGCCGTCCTCGGGAAGGGCACGGAGTTCAGCAACGACTTCACGAACCTCGTCGGCAACGCGGGCGTCACCGAGGACCAGAACCCGGGCGGCCTCGGATTCGCCGACCCGCCGGTCCACACCCGCCTGCGTAAGCTGCTGACGCCCGAGTTCACGATGCGCCGGCTTTCCCGGCTCACGCCGCGGATCGACGAGATCGTCGCGGACCAGCTGGACGCGATGGCCGCCGCGGACGGGCCGGTGGACCTGTGGGAGCAGTTCGCGCTGCCGATCCCGTCGCTGACGATCTGCGAGCTGCTCGGCGTGTCCTATGAAGACCGGGCGGACTTCCAGCGGCTGAGCACCGCGCGGTTCGACCTGTTCAGCGGCGCGGGCGCGTCCTTGGGGGCGATCTCGGAGTCGCTGGGATACCTGCTGGAGATCGTGCGCAAACAGCGCGAACAGCCCGGCGACGGCCTGCTCGGCATGCTGATCAAGGAGCACGGCGACGAGATCGACGACCGCGAACTCGCCGGTCTCGCGGACGGCCTCCTCACCGGCGGCCTGGAGACCACGGCGAGCATGCTGGCACTGGGCGCGCTGGTGGTGCTGCGCGACCCGGTCGCGTTCGAAGCGGTCCGGGGCGATGACGATTCGGTGCACCGGTTCGTCGAGGAACTGCTGCGCTACCTGACCGTGGTGCAGATGGCGTTCCCGCGGTTCGCGAAGCAGGACATGGACATCGCGGGCGTGCACATCAGCGAGGGCGACATCGTGCTGGTGTCGCTGTCGGTCGCGGACCGCGACCCGGTGCTCGGCAAGGGCGACATGGACCGCTTCGACCCGACCCGCGAGCCGTCCTCGCACCTGGCCTTCGGGTACGGGATCCACCGGTGCATCGGCGCGGAACTGGGCCGGATGGAACTGCGCGCAGCGTACCCGGCGCTGGTCCGGCGATTCCCGAACCTGCGCCTGGCGGTGGAGCCGGAGGAGCTGGCCTTCCGCAAGGTGTCGATCGTGTACGGGCTCGATTCCTTGCCGGTGCTGGTGGACTGACACCGGATCGCTGACCGCCGCGACGGCTGACGCGGTTGCCCTCGGTCGAGCCGGTGACTGGCTGGCCGGTGTACGGGGTGCGCGCGGCTCTGGCTGGGGTGGCTGAAGTGCCTGGCTAGGGGTTGGTGGTCGGTCGGTGCGCACGGCTTTCGCGGGGATGGCCGAAGCGGCTCTCGCACGCGGACCGTGCAGCACCAAGGGCTGGCGGCCGGTCGGTGCTGAGGATTCGCCGCACTGCCGTGACCGTTGGCGCGCTTGCCCACCCACTGCCGCATGCGGTGGGCGGCTCAGCCGGGCGGGTACACCGGCGACGACAGGGGTGTCACCGACGGCCCGCTCCTGCTCCACAAGGCGGCACGAGCGAACCAGCGAGCGCTGATGTCTCGCACACAGAGAGTGCGGTACTCAACGCCGCCCGGCTGAGCTGGCGGTGTTCTGCTCGAGGGAGCGCAGGGCTGAGCTTGCGGTGTTGTGCTGGCGGGAGTGGGCTGGCTGAGCTGGCGGTGCTTTGCTCGTGGGAACGGCCCGGCTGAACCGGCGGTGCTCTGCTGGCGGGAGCGGCCCCGCTGAACCGCCAGTGTTCTGCTGGCAGGAGCAGCCAGGCTGAACCGGCACTGTCCAGTTCGCGGGAGCAGCACGGCTGAACCGGAAGTGTTCTGCTTGCGGGAGAAGGTGGCGCAGCCGCGCGTCTGACTACCGGCGAGCGACCGGAGACCCGTCACCCAGCCCGCTCACGGCTCCCTCCCGATCCGCCCCGGTCAGCTCATCGCACCCCTCTCGGCCGGAACTGGATGCTGATCCGCGGCCCCACCGCCCGGGCCGTCTTCGGGATCGCGTGTTCCCACGTCCTTTGGCACGACCCGCCCATCACGATCAAGTCTCCGTGGCCCAGCGGGTACCGCAGCGATTCCCCGCCGCCTCTCGGGCGCAGTGCCAGGTGGCGGGCCGCGCCGACCGACAGGATCGCCACCATCGTGTCCTCGGTCCGGCCGCGGCCGAGGTCGTCGCCGTGCCAGGCGACGCTGTCTTGGCCGTCGCGGTAGTAGCAGAGCCCGGCCGTGCGGAACGGTTCGCCCAGTTCGGCCGCGTAGTGCTCGGACAGCGCCTCCCGGGCCTCGGCGAGGACAGGGTGCGGCAGCGGCGCGTGCTCCCGGTAGAAGCACAGCAGCCGCGGCACGGCGACCACCCGGTCGTACATCTGGCGGCGTTCCGCGTACCACGGGACCTCGGCCGCCAGGTGCTCGTACAGCTCGTCCGAGCCGTCGAGCCATCCGGGCAGCACGTCGATCCACGCGCCTTGTCCCAGTTCGGTGCGCTGGACGCCGGACAGCGGGCCCAGCGTCGCCGGCCCGCTGGCACCGAACAGCGAGCCTTGGAATGCCTGACTCATGCCCCCAGGGTACCCGACGATCGAACACCTGTTCGGATGAACTACTCGGCGGGTTTCGGATGCGCGGTGACGACGAGCCGGTGCAGGCGGGCGTCGGAGGCGGATTCGTTGTGGTAGCGGGAAACGAGGTCGGTCACGAGGGTGGTCAATTCGTCGGTGAAGGCAGACCGGTCGCGGGCGGAGGCGAAGGCGATCTCCGTGTCCAGGGTCAGCGTCGAGAGCGGTTTGCCCGCACGGGCCGCGCGGCGGGCCAGCCCGGCGACCTCGCGCAGGGTCCGGCCGGCGACCGCCAGCAGGTAGCTCACCGACAGGCGGTCCGGCTTCACCCGGGCGGACCCGGCGGCGCCGAGGGCGGCGGGGGAGACGAGGTAGGTGCTGGCGGTGGCGGCGAAAAGCCGTTCGGTGAGGCCGCCCCACTGCCGGGTCCCGGCCGGTTCGACGAGGCCGTGCGATTCGAGCGCGCGCAGGTGGTAGTTGACCTTTTGCCTGGTCAGGCCCACTTGGCTGGCCAGTGCCGCGGCGGACGCCGGTTCGGTCAGCGCGGCCAGCAGGCGAGCGCGCACCGGGTCCAGCGCGGCCGCCGCGACGGCGGGGTCCTCGATCACTTCGACGTCCTGCATCCCCTGAGCCAAGCAGTGACAAACAAAGTCGTCAAGGGAAACGCCCTTGTCCGCGACCGGCCGGGGACTTACAGTGATCAGCCAGTGGTCTGGACCTGTACCGCTACCGCCGCCCTGAGTTCGACGGAGGTTGGCACGTGCGCACGAGAACCCGGATCGGCGGAGCGCTGGCGGCGGCGATGTGCGGGATCGCGATTCTCGCCCCGGTCGCGGACGCCCAGGTCGGCGGAGGCACTTGGAAACCCTGGTCGCCGAGCTATAAAGAACAGCAGAAGGGCTGCGGCCGGATCAGCGGCCTCACCTTCACCCTGACCTGCTCCGACGGCAGCGGCGAACAGCGGGCCGAGCGCCGCTACGAGACCTACACCGGCGGCAGCCACCAGTTCGAGGGCTCCTTCAAGATCACGAGCATGGGCGGCTCGCGCATCAGCCTGAAGCAGACCTTCCGCGACGGGTCGAACGCCGGACCCTATTTCCTGCTGGCGGTGGAAAAGGGCGGCCGGCTCTACACCGTGGAGAACGGCCAGACGGTGGCGACCGGCGCGACGGTCGGGACTTCGGTGCGGGTCAACACGATCAATGAAGTGGGCAGCTCCCACAAGGTATACATCAACGGCTCGCTGAAGCAGACCGACGACAGCCCATCGGGTAGTTATTACGACAAGTTCGGGTCCTACCGGACCGCGAGCGGAGCCGGGCCGATCACCGTGCAGTGGAGCGGAATCAAGTTCTGGACCAGGTGATCGGCCGCTCGCCGCGACGGGTGCCTGCCGCCGCCCGGCATCCGTCGCGGCGAGAATTTCCGTTGCCGCGGCAGGGGAATTCGGCCACTGTTGCGGCCATGACTGTGGTCGACCACTCGAAACCGCAACCACGGAGAACACCCGGCTGGCCCGATCGCCGCACGGCAGGCTGGAATTCCTGCGCACCCGGGAACTCGTACGCCGGGTGATTCCAGCGTCGAGCCGGCGAGTGCTCGACGTCGGCGGGGCGACCGGGGTGCACGCCCGATGGCTGGCTGCGGAAGGACATTCGGTGCACGTCGTCGATCCGGTAGCCAGACACGTCGCGGAGGCAGCCGAAATCGAAGGCGTCACGGCGGAAGTCGGCGACGCGCGAGCCTTGAGCTGGCCGGACGACACCGCGGATGTCGTGCTGCTCATGGGTCCGCTCTACCACCTCACCGAACCTGGCGACCGCGCGCAAGCGCTTGCCGAAGCCCGGCGCGTGCTGAGCCCCGGCGGCGTTTTGTTCGCCGCAGCGATCAGCCGTTATCTCTCGATTCTGGAGTCCGGAACCAACGGCCGGCTCACCGAACAGCTGAGCCCGGCGGTGCGAGCCGTCATCGATACTGGCCGCTACGACGGCCACGTCGGCTTCGTTCCCGCGCACTTCCACACGGCGGACGAGCTTCGCGGCGAGCTGGAAACCGCTGGGCTGTCCGGAATTTCCGTCTACGGCGTGGAAGGTCCAGCCTGGCCCGCGCTGGACGTGGCCGGAATCGAGGACTTCGACGCACGCGTGGACGCCGCCCTCCGCTGCGCCCGCCTGGTCGAGTGCGACCCGCTGCTGGTGAACGCCAGCGCGCATTTCCTGGCCGTAGCCGTCACCTAGCCCACTCTTCGGGCGATTCCCATGCCGCGAGCGTCCGGCGGCTGGTGAACCGGCGGCGCTCTCCCGTCAGCGGGTCGTCGAATTCCAGCACTTTCGCCAGCAGCTGCAACGGTTTCGTGAAGTCGTCGAGCGGTTTCTCGTGCAGCTCGGGATAGAAATCGTCGCCGAGGATCGGGAGCCCCAACGAAGACATGTGGACCCGCAGCTGGTGGGTGCGTCCGGTGGCGGGCGTGAGCCGATAGCGGCCCAGCCCGGCCCGGTGTTCCAGAAGCTCCACTGTGGACTCGGCATTCGGCGGTCCGGGAATCTCCTGCGCGGCCAGCACACCGCGTTCCTTCACGATCCTGCTGCGCACCACGCGGGGCAGCTCCATCGCCGGATCGTAGGGCGCGATCGCCTCGTATTCCTTGTGCACCAGCCGATCGCGGAACATCGTCTGGTACGTCCCGCGTGCGGACGGCGTGATCACGAACATCACCAGCCCCGCCGTCACGCGGTCGAGCCGGTGGGCGGGGGACAGGGCGGGCAGGTCCAGCGAACGGCGAAGCCGCACGAGAGCGGTTTCCAGGACGTGCCGTCCGCGCGGGATGGTCGCCAGGAAGTGCGGTTTGTCGACCACCAGCAGGTGCTCGTCGCGGTGCAGGACGGCGACGTCGAACGGCACCGGGACCTCGTCCGGCAGATCGCGGTGGAACCAGATGAACGAACCGGGGACGTACGCCGCGTCGATCCCCAGCGGGCCGTTCTCGCCGTGGATCCGCTGCTCGTGCAGCATTTCCTCGATCCGCGCGGGAGCGACCCGGGGCAGGCGTTCGACCAGGTGCTCCAGCAGGGTCGTCCACGGACCCTCTTCCGGCAGCCGCAGCCGTGCGGGGTCCAGGCCGTGCCGGGGCGGGATCGGGGCCGGGCGCTTGCGTCTCATCGGCTCCCGAGTCTAGTCGGCGGGGTCCTGCCGGTAGGCCGCGATGTAGCGGGCGGTCGCCTCGGCGTTGGCCTCGGCGGCCTTCTCCCGCCGGATCCGCTTGCCGGTGCCGGGCGGGAACCCGTTGCGGGACAACCGGTGGTCGATGCTTTCTTCCATGTACGCGCACGAGTAGAAGTACGACACCAGCGCGGCCATCAGCACGATCGCCAGCCGCAGCCCGAGCGGGGCCGGCAGCAGCAGCCAGACCAGGCACAGCGGCGCGATGCCGACCGTCGCGCGCAGGACGTGCCGGGCCTTCCAGTGCTTGGACGTCGCGTCGTGCAGCAGCCAGTCGCGGTAGCGCTCGGGGAGTCGTCCGCTCACGGCATACCAGAACCAGCGGAGAACGCCGGGCCGGTCGGTCATCGTGCCTCCTCGGGGTCAGCCGCCACAGTACCCTAATGATTAGTACACTAACTATTAGTGTGGTGCAGCCCGCGCTAGAGTGGGTCCGAGCACGAGGAGGACGAGTGGCCGAGATCGACCTTGGCGAGGACCCGCTGAAGCTCGACCGGCAGGTGTGCTTCGCGCTGTCGGTCGCTTCGCGCAGCGTGATCGCGATTTACCGGCCGCTGCTGGAGCCGTACGGGCTGACCCACCCGCAGTACCTGGTGATGCTGGCGCTGTGGGAGCAGTCGCCGCGGTCGGTCAAGGACCTCAGCACGGCGTTGCGGCACGAGCCCGCGACGCTGTCGCCGCTGCTCAAACGGCTCGAGGCGATCGGGTACGTGACCCGCGGCCGCAGCCGGGCCGACGAACGCCAGCTCACCGTCGAGCTCACCGAGAAGGGGCGGGAGCTGCGCGCGGAGGCGGAGAAAATCCCGTATCGCGTCGTGGAGCGGCTCGGCATGGAGGTGTCCGAACTGGAGGCACTGCACGCCGCGCTGGGCCGGGTGATCGAAGCGACCGCCTAGCGGGAAGAACTCGCGCCGGGATCCGGTTCTGCCGAGGAGAACGTGTCGAGCAGAGCGGAGCGGGCGTGGACAAGATCCGGGTGGGGGTGGCGCCGGGACTCGGGACCGGGCCGGCGGAATTCACCGGTTTGGCCGAGCTGACGGAGGCGGCGGGCGTCGATTCGCTGTGGCTGTCGGAAGTCGTCTATTCGCCGGACGTCGATCCGCTGATCGGCATGACGCACGCGCTGGCGCGCACCGAGCGGCTCAAGGTGGGCACGGGCGTGGCGATCCTTCCCGGACGCAATCCGGTGCTGGTGGCGAAACAGCTGGTCACGCTGGCCGGGCTGGCTCCGAAACGAGTGCTTCCGGTGTTCGGCTTGCTGCCCGCACAGCCCGCGGAACGCGCCTTGTTCCCGGTGCCGGAAGGCCGGCGCGCGGCGGTGTTCGACGAATCGCTCGCGTTGCTGCGGCTGCTGCTCGAACAGGACAACGTGTCGTTCGACGGCGAGTTCTTCCAGGTTGACGGCGTGACGATCGGGCCGCGTCCGGCGAAGCGGCTCGACGTCTGGCTCGGCGGGTCGGCTCCGGCGGCGTTGCGTCGCGCGGGCCGGTTGTCCGACGGATGGCTCGGCAGCTTCCACACGCCGGAGCAGTCCCGGGCGGCGCGGCTGGCGATCCAGGCAGCGGCTGCGGAGGCCGGTCGGGAGATCGAGTCGGACCACTTCGGGCTGAGCATGGTCCTGGCGCTGCACGGAATCCCGGAGAGGCTGCGCGCGGTGGCGGAGCAGCGCAATCCGGGCCGTCCGGCCGCCGACCTGGTGCCCACCAGCTGGGCCGGGGCGCGCCGGATGATCGAGCAGCACATCGAGGCCGGACTCACGAAATTCGTGGTCCGGCCTGGATACTCCGGCGACTACCGGCAGTTCCTCGACGATTTCGTGCGCGAACTCGGGCCGCTGCAGAACTAGAACGTCAGCTGCTCGGTTTTGCGCGGCATGAGCAGCAGCGCGACGACACTCACCACCGAGACGGCGACGATCGCGAGGAACACGTTGTGCGTGGCCCCGGCGAGCGATTCGCGCACGTACGCCGTCGCCGGTGAGTTGTCGTGCGCGCCGCTGAGGATGCGGCTGGTCGCGTCGACGCTCTCCGGGAGATGTCCGGCGACAGCCGCGGGCGGGTTCGCGAACCGGCCCGCGAGGGTCGCGTTGGCGATCGCGCCGAAGATCGCCGTGCCGACCGCGCTGCCCAGCGAGCGGCTGAACATGTTGGTCGCGGTCACCACGCCGCGGCGCTCCCAGCCGACCGTGGACTGCACGGCCACCACGGTCGGGCTCGACGAAAGACCGAGTCCCACCCCGACCACGAACACCGCCGCCGCGGCCGTCCAGACCACCGAGTCCAGTCCGAGGAACGCCGCCAGGACCGTCCCGACGAGCAGGAATCCGCTGCCGATCAGCGCGGTGTCGCGGAATCCGATCCGCAGGTAGATCCTTCCGGACAGCGAAGCCGCGATCGGCCAGCCGATCGTCAGGGCGGCCAGCGCGAAACCCGCGGTGAGCGCGTCCGTGCCGAGCACGCCTTCGGCGTAAGTGGGCAGGAACGAGCTGAAGCCCAGCAGCACCGCGCCGGTGACCAGCGCGACCAGGTTCCCGCCGATCAGCGTGCGGCGGGTGAACACCCACAGCGGCAGCACGGGTTCCTCCGCACGCCGCTCGACCAGCACGAACGCGACCAGCAGCACGACGGCGACGGCGAAGATCGCCAGGCTCGGCCCGGACGTCCAGCTCCACGCGACCCCGCCTTCCAGCAGGGCCAGGATCAGCAGCGCGCAGCCGACCGTCAGCAGGGTCGCGCCGAGGTAGTCGACCTTGTGCCGCGTGCGTTTCACCTGCTCGGTGAACTTGCGGTAGAGCATCCACGCGGCGAGCGCGCCGAGCGGCAGGTTCACGAAGAAAATCCACCGCCAGCTGAGGTACTCCGCGAACACGCCGCCGAGCGTCGGCCCGATCACCGAGGCGACCGCCCACACGCCGGCGAGGTAGCCCTGGACCCGGGCGCGTTCCTCGACCGTGTACAGATCGCCGACCATCGTCATGCTGATCGGCTGGACCGCGCCCGCGCCGATGCCCTGGACCGCGCGCGCCGCGATCAGCACCGGCATGCTCCACGCGACCCCGCACAGCACCGAGCCGAGGAGGAACGCGGCGATGCCGAAGAACATCACCGGGCGGCGGCCGAGGACGTCGGCGAACTTGCCGTACAGCGGCACGGTGACGGCCTGGGTGAGCAGGTAGATCGAGAACAGCCACGGGAACTGGGAAAACCCGCCGAGGTCGCGGACCACCGAGGGGACCGCGGTGGCGATGATGGTGCTGTCGAGGGCCACGAGGCCGGTGCTCAGCATGACAGCGGCGAGGACGGGACCCCGCTCGGACCGAAGGCCCACGGCGGCGCGTTTCGCCGCGGGCGGACTGCTCGTGCTACCCATGCCGGGAATAAACTCCTTGGCCCTCGCAAGCATTCCCCAGCCGATCGATCGGTGCCCGGGCGTGCGCCTGCCGTCATCATGGAGCGATGGACAGATGGGTGCGGCCGATCGAGCGGGGCTGGGTCGTTCAGGGCGCGGTGCCGGGACCGGACGTCGACGAGTTCGCCGAGCCCGAGGCGGTGAAGCGGGCGCTCGCGGCGGCCGAGGGGGACACGCTGCTGGCCGCGCAGCATCCGGCTCGGACGCCCGCCGCGCTGGCGGCCGGGCTGGACGTCGAGGCCGCGCTGCCGGAGGCCCGGGCCACGCTCGAACGGCTGCTGAGCAGGCATTACCGGCCGGAGACCGGCTTCGTCGCGGCTTACCGGATCGGCGAGACGATCGCGGGCGTGCTGTGCCTGGTCGACGTCCGGGAGCTGACGTCGGGCGGGGCGCACGTGAAGCACACCGAAGAGGTCTATCCGGAGGTGGTCGCGGAACGCGCGGCCGTGCTGGACGGTCTCGGCTGCGCGACGAGCGCCGCGCTGCTGGTGCCGGTCGGCGACGCCGCGGAGCTGACCGCCGCGGTCAAGGAGGCGACGGGTTCCGCCGATCCTGATGTGTCCACTGTGGACCGCACCGGGCTGCCGCACGAGCTGTGGGTGGTGCGGCCGGGGGAGATGCGGGAACGGCTGCTGGAGGCCGCGTCGGCGAGCGATCTGCTGGTGGCGGACGGAAACCACCGGGTCGCGGCCGCGGCCGGGAGCGGGCAGCTGCTGGCGTTGATCACGGCGGGTTCGCAGCTGGAGATCCGGGCGATCAACCGGGTGCTCCTCGGGGCCGGACATTCGGCGGAGAGCCTGTTCGCGGCTTGGCAAGCGGCCGGACTCGACGTGGCCTGGTCGGACGACGCGACGCCGCCTGCCTGCCCTCGCACGGCCGTGGTGCTGGCCGGTTCGCGCGTGCTGCGGGTGCGGCTTCCCGGCTCGGATCCGCTGATCATCGACCACGAGGTCGTGGAGCAGACGCTTCTCGGCTCGGCACTGGGCCTCGACCCGGACGGCCCGCACGTGCGTCCGCTGCTGCCGGGCAGCCCGGTCCCGCCGGACGCGGACGCGGTGGTGCAGCTGGCTCCGGTGCCGTTCGAGACGGTGCGGGCCGTGCACGCGGCGGGGCGGAGGATGCCCCGGAAGGCCACGTACTTCACGCCCAAGCCGCGGGGCGGGCTGGTGCTGGCGCGCTGGTAAAAAGGTGCAGGTCAGCGTCTGTTCCGCTTAGGATCGCGCAGGTGGAGCTACCGCTGATGCCGCCGGTGCGGCCGATGCTCGCCAAAGCTGTGCACGAGGTGCCGCGCGACGGCGGGTTCTGGTACGAGCCGAAGTGGGACGGCTTCCGGTGCGTCGTGTTCCGCGACGGCGACGAGGTCGAGCTCGGCTCGCGCAACGACCGGCCGCTCACCCGGTACTTCCCGGAGCTGGTCGACCTGCTGCGGGAGGCGTTGCCGGACAAATGCGTGGTCGACGGCGAGATCGTGCTGGTCACGCCGCGCGGGCTGGACTTCGGCGCACTGCAGCTGCGGCTGCACCCGGCGGCCAGCCGGGTCCGGAAGCTCGCGGCGGAGACCCCGGCCAGTTTTGTCGCGTTCGACCTGCTCGCGCTGGGGGAGCGGGACCTGACCGCGGAGCCGTTCGCCGAGCGGCGGCGCGCGTTGGAGGGGATTTTCGCCCCCTCGTCCGGCTTGCAGCGGGTGCACCTGACCCCGCTCACGACGGATCCGGACACCGCGCAGGACTGGTTCACCCGGTTCGAGGGCGCGGGTTTCGACGGGGTCATGGCGAAACCCGCCGATCTGCCGTATGAGCAGGACAAACGCGTGATGCTGAAGGTGAAGCACGAGCGCACCGCGGACTGTGTGGTCGCCGGGTTCCGGTGGCACAAGGACGGCAAGGGCGTCGGATCGCTGCTGCTCGGGCTGTACGACGACGAGGGTTCGCTGCACCACGTCGGAGTCGCGAGCAGCTTCACCGCGGCGCGACGGCGGGAGCTGGTCGAGGAGCTGGCCCCGTTGCGGGAGAACGCACTCGACGGGCACCCGTGGCGCACCTGGGCGGAATGGCAGGCCGACGAGGTGCGCCGTCCGGGAGCCAACAGCCGGTGGGCGCCGGACAAGGACCTGTCGTGGGAACCGCTGCGCCCCGAACAGGTCGCCGAAGTGCGCTACGAACACCTGCAAGGCGGCCGTTTCCGGCATGGCGGACGGTTGGTGCGCTTCCGCCCGGACCGGACCCCGGAATCGTGCACCTACGCACAATTGGAAGAGGCCCCGCCGGCTGAGCTGGCGGATCTGTTCGGGGAGGCCCGATGAGCGGCGTGACACTGGATGTCGACGGCGTGGAACTGACGATCTCCAGTCCCGACAAGGTCTATTTCCCGAAGCGGGGCGAAACCAAACTCGACCTGGTCCGCTATTACCAGGCGGTCGCCGGGCCGCTATTGGCTCGGCTGGGCGGGCGGCCGTTGCTGCTGGAACGCTATCCGGACGGCGCGGGCGGAAAATCGTGGTTCCAGAAACGCACGCCGAAAAACGCGCCTGACTGGTTGACCACCGCCGTCGTCTCCACCCCGAACGGCACCACCAGCGACGCACTCGTGGCCGCGGACCTGGCGCACATCCTGTGGGCGGTCAACCAAGGCTGCCTGGGCTTCCACGTCTGGCCGAACCGGGCGACCGCACTGCAGATCGCGGACGAACTCCGCATCGACCTGGACCCGTCGCCCGGCATCGGCTTCCCGCAACTGCGCGAGGCGGCGGTGCTGGTCCGAGAATTCCTCGCCGAGCTAGGGATAGAGGTCTATGTAAAGACCTCGGGCTCACGAGGATTGCACCTGTACTCGATCCTGGAACCGCACTGGGACGGCTACGAAGTGCGAGCCGCCGCAGTGGCCTTGGCGCGCGCTTTGGAACGGCGGCACCCAGACTTGATCACCGCCCAATGGTGGAAAGAAGAACGCGGCTCAAGGGTTTTCGTGGACTTCAACCAGAACGCACCACACAAAACGGTCTTCGGCGCTTGGTGCGTACGACCAAGAGCGGGCGGACAGGTTTCGACGCCGATTTCCTGGGACGAACTGGCCACAGTAGAACCGGACGCTCTGACCTTGTCGACGGTCCCCGCCCTGGTCGCGGAGCGAGGAGACCCATGGGCCGGGGCGAACGACCGCCCGCAGTCGATTGAGCCCCTGCTGGAGATGTCCCGCCAAGACCTGGCCGGCGGGCTGATGGACGCGCCCTGGCCCCCGGTATACCCGAAGATGCCCAACGAACCGCCGAGAGTCGCGCCGAGCCGCGCGAAAAAGGTCGCCGCCGAGGAGCAACCGCAGAGTCCGTGAGGGCCTCCTTCACATACTCAGATTACCTCCGGGCCCCCTCACGACCAGCGCCGGTCCGTGAGGGGCCCCTTCACGGACTTAGATTCCCTCAAGGAGCCCTTCACGCCCCGCCGATCGGCCCACTAGTGCGCTGGCCCCGGCCCCCGCGATCCGCAACCGCTGCACCCACCGATCGAGGCACCCAGCCCTGGCCCTGCACCCCGATACGAAGCCTCTCTGCGGTCTGAGGGTGGT
>NZ_ASXG01000006.1 GCF_000411975.1 Amycolatopsis orientalis DSM 43388 | reverse complement strand
TTTGCAGCATCGCCTGCAGGCAAGCACGAACTTGACGGACAATGATGAGGAATGGCTGTCGCGCCTTGCTGACATCCGCGCTTCGTTCATCCGTGAAATGGACGACGATTTCAACACCGCAAACGGCATTGCGGTATTGTTTGAATTGGCGAAACAGGCCAACTTGTACTTGCAGGAAAAAACGACGTCCGAGAAGGTCATTGCCGCGTTTTTGCGCGAGT
>NZ_ASXG01000005.1 GCF_000411975.1 Amycolatopsis orientalis DSM 43388 | reverse complement strand
CCCTGCACCCCGATACGAAGCCTCCCTGCGGTCTTGGGGTGCTTGTCAAGGCATCTTTCCCGCCTTGACAAGCACCCCAAGACCGTCAGCACAATCAAGCTTCGGGGTGCCCCACCGCACTCTTCTTTAGGCGGCGCAGCCGCCTATCTTTTCGCGGCGCAGCCGCTCTTCTTTCGGCGGCTGCGCCACTCACCTCCCGCAGCTGCGCCGCTCACCTCCCGCGGCTCCCTCACTTCCCCTGAAACTGAGGCTTCCTCTTCCCCACGAACGCCTCCACCGCCTCCGTGTGATCCGCGGTGGCCCCCAACGCAGTCTGGGCCGCGTCCTCCGCGTCCAGCGCCTCCTCCAGCGAGGACTCCGCCGCCACCGCCAGCACGCTCTTGATCTTCGCGTACGCCACCGTCGGCCCGGCCGCGAGCTTCGCCGCCACCTTCTGCGCCCGCGCCGCCAGCTCCTCGTCCGGCACGACCTCACCGACGAGCCCGATCCGCAGCGCTTCGGCCGAGTCCACCGTCCGCGCCATCAGCATCAGCTCGGCCGCCCGGCCGTACCCGATCAGCCGCTGCAACGTCCACGACGCGCCCGAGTCCGGCCCGAGCCCGACGTTCGCGAACGCCATCAGGAACGACGACGACTCGGCCGCGATCCGCAGGTCGCTCGCGTACGCGAAGGCCGCCCCGGCGCCGGCCGCGGTGCCGTTCACCGCCGCGATGACCGGCTTCGGCATCCCGGTGATCGCCTTGACGATCGGGTTGTAGTGGTCGCTGACCGTGTGCAGCGGGGCCGGGTCGTTCGCCTGCAGCAGGCCGACGTGCTCCTTGAGGTCCTGTCCGGCGCAGAACGCCTTGCCGGTGCCGGTGAGCACCACCGCGCGGACGTCCGGGTCCTCGGCGGCCGCGCGCAGCTCGGCGATCAGGCGCTCCTTGAGCTCGACGGTCAGCGAGTTGTACGCCTCCGGCCGGTTCAGCCGCAGGGTGCGCACGCCGTCGGCGTCGGCGGTCAACAGGACGTCGGATGTGGTCACGAAATGCTCCTCTGAAGCGGCGGCTCGGGTTTCCGGCACTGAGTCTCGCACCCTCGGCGGGCGGCATACCAGCACCGATGCGGCGGCAAATGATCGGTCCGCGTTCGCGCCCGGGCGCTGATGAGGGACAATGGGGGACGAGACCCGGCTGGCATGGGAGTGCGCGACCCGGGCGCGCCGGTTGAGACGGAGGGAGCACGCTATGGCGGCCATGAAGCCCCGGACCGGAGATGGTCCCCTCGAAGTGACCAAGGAGGGGCGGGGCCTCGTCATGCGGGTGCCACTGGAGGGTGGCGGCCGGCTGGTCGTCGAGCTCTCCGCGGAGGAAGCGAAGGATCTCGGCGCCGCACTGCAGGAGGTCACTGGCTGACCTCCGCCCTCGCCGCTCTGTCCACTGTGCACCCCGGTCTCCCTTGGGAGGCCGGGGTCGGTTCGTCTGCGCCCTAAGGTTGCTCGCTGTGCGTAACTCGCTACCACCCGTTCCCACGAAGCTGCCCGAAATCGAGGTCGTCGCCGCGACGCGCCGCGGAATCCCGCGAGCAGTGCTGGTCGCGCCGGCCGAGGCGGAGGAAGGCGCTGCGTACGGGTCGAGCGGACGCACCGCCGAAGTGCGCGAAATGCCCGAAGACGGCGATGGTCCCCGCTGGGTCGCCGGTATCGGCGAAGGCGCGCCGAAGGACTTTCGAAAGACCGGCGCCGCGCTCGCGCGCTCGTTTCGCGAAGCGGCCGAGAACCGTCCGATCCGGACAGTGCAGGTCGTACTGCCCGAAGACGCGACTGCGGAGCACGCCGCCGAGCTAGCCGTTGGACTGTCGCTGGGCGGCTATCGGTTCGTGGTCACTACGACAGAGCCGAAGCCGCCGGTACCCGCCGTACGCGTCGTCGTCGCGCACGACCGCGCTGTGCCCGCGTACGCAGACGCCGTCGCGCGCGTACGCGTTCTCGCGGCGGCCGCTGCCTTTACGCGCGACCTCGCGAACACGCCGTCGAACATCAAGAACCCGGCCTGGCTGGCGAACACCGCGTCGAAGGTGCTGGGCGGCACGGTCGACGTGACCGTGCGAGACGAGAAGTGGCTCGCTGACAAGGGGTTCGGCGGAGTTCTGGCGGTCGGCGGCGGTTCGGCTTCGCCGCCGCGCTTGATCGAGATGTCGCACCGCCCGCGCGGCGCGACGAAGCACCTGCTGTTCGTCGGCAAGGGGATCACCTTCGACACCGGCGGCCTTTCGCTGAAGCCGGCCGACGGCATGCACCTGATGCGCACCGACATGGCGGGCGGCGCGGCCGTGATCGCCGCGATGCGCGCGATCGGGGAGCTGAAACTGCCGGTGCGCGTCACCGCGCTGGTGCCGGCGGCGGAAAACCACGTCTCCGGCGGCTCGTACCGGCCGGGCGACATCGTGCGCCACTACGGCGGCAAGACCACCGAGATCGGCAACACCGACGCCGAGGGCCGGATGGTGATGGCCGACGCGCTCGCCTACGGAATCGCCCAGTTCAAGCCGGACCTGATCGTCGACGCGGCCACGCTGACCGGCGCGATGAAGGTGTCGCTGGGCCTGCGCACCGGCGGCGTCTTCGCGACCGACGACGACCTCGCCGCCCGGGTGATCGAGGCGGGCGCCCGCGCCGGCGAGGCGTGGTGGCGGATGCCGCTGGTCGAGGACTACGCGACCGGTGTCGAGGGCGAGCTCGGCGACGTCCGGCAGGCACCCGGCGGTCCCGGCGGGATCATGGCGGCGCTGTTCCTGCGCGAGTTCACGGCCGGGTTGCCGTGGGCGCACCTGGACATCGCGGGCCCGGCGCGCGCGGACAAGGCGTACGACGACGTGGTGCCCGGCGCGTCCGGGTTCGCGGCGCGGACGCTGGTCGAGTTCGCGGCTTCCTACCTGAGCTGAGCCGGGGCCTAGTTCTTCCCCGCCAGCTCGTCGTCGCGCCGGGTCAGCACGATCGGGTCCCCGTCCGTGATCGCCACCGTGTGCTCCGAATGCGCGGTGCGCGAGCCGTCCGCGGAACGGATGGTCCAGCCGTCCGGGTCGTAGACGATCTTGTCTGTCGTGCGGGCGAGCCACGGTTCCAGGGCGAGCGTCAGGCCGGGCCGCAGCTTCATGCCGCGGCCCGCCTTGCCGCGGTTGGACACGTGCGGTTCGCCGTGCATGGTGCGGCCGATGCCGTGGCCGCCGAACTCGGTGTTGACCGGGTAGCCGTAGCCGGTCGCGACCGCCTCGATCGCGGCCGAGATGTCGCCGAGCCGGTTGCCCGCGCGCGCCGCCTCGATCGCGGCTTCCAGCGCTTCCTCGGTGGCCCGGATGATCCGCTGGTCCTCCTCGGCGGGCGTGCCGACGATGACGGTGCGCGCCGAGTCGGCCGCCCAGCCGTCGACGGTCACCGCGATGTCCGCGGTGAGCACGTCGCCGTCGCGCAGGGTGTAGTCGTGCGGCAGGCCGTGCAGGACGGCGTCGTTGACCGACAGGCAGATGACGTTGCGGAACGGGCCCTCGCCGAACGACGGCGCGTAATCCCAGTAGCACGAGACGGCTCCGCGCCGCTTGATCATGCCGCGCACGTGGTGCTCGAGGTCCATCAGGTTGACGCCGACGTCGGCGAGCTTGCCGACCTCGGTCAGCACCTCGGCGACGAACCGCCCGGTCACGTGCATGCGGTCGATCTCCGCAGGCGTCTTCAGCTCGATCACGACTACCCTCGCGTCCTCAAGGCCCGGTATTTCTATACCGGAAACGGTAGCACGGTGCCGGGATACAAATACCACCCTGGCCGCTAGCGCGCGCTCCCGAGCACGTGGTCCCGGAACGCTTGCACGGCGGGCGAAAGCGGTTCCCCGGCGCGCCAGGCGAGCCCGATCGTCCGGTGGACCGGCGGGTGCAGCGGGACCTCCGCGACCCCGGCCGGGGAGCCGGGCTCGAAACGAGGCAGAAGCGCGACGCCCAGCCCGGCCCCGACGAGTCCGCGGACGGTGTCGGATTCCTGCCCCTCGAAGGCCACCTTCGGCGTGAAACCGGCGGCGGCGCAGAGGTCGTCGGTGATCCGGCGCAGGCCGTAACCCGGTTCGAGCAGCACGAACGGCTCGTCGGCCAGTTCCGCCACGCGGACGCCGCGCCGTCCGGCGAACCGGTGCCCGGCGGGTACCGAGAGGTGGATCGGCTGCCGGTCGAGCACGACCGTCTCCAGCCGTTCGTCCTCGACGACGGGGGCGAGCAGGGCGAGGTCGAGCTCTCCGGACACGAGCCGATCGACCATGTCCTGCAGTGAGCCCTGGACGAGGGAGAACCGCGCGGCCGGAGCCTGTTCGCGGTACCCGCGCAGCAATTCCGGCACCCGCGACCGGCCGAGCAGGTGCAGAAATCCGAGCACGACGCGGCCGCTCGCCGGCTCGATTTCCTCGCGCGCGAGGCGGACTCCGGCGTCGACCGCGGGCAGCGCGCGTTCCGCCGCGTCGGCCAGCAACTCGGCCGCGCGGGTCAGCCGGACGCCGCGGCCGTCGGGCACGGTCAGCGGCGCGCCGAGGGCCTGTCCGAGCGCGGCCAGCCGCCTGCTGACTGTGGGCTGCGGCACTCCGAGGAGCTCGGCCGTGCGAGTGACGTTTCCGGTGCTGCGCAGCGTGGCCAGCAGACACAGGTGCGGGACGAGCTGCGCGGTGAGGCTCTCATTCGGCACGGTATGAATGATGGCAGATCTGCGTATTAGACGTATTGATTAGCGAAGCTTACTTTCGGACCCATGCTTTCCTCCGCCCGCCGGGTGAAGGTCGCGGTCGCCGCCGCGGGCTTCACGTCGTTCGCCCTGCTCTACGCCCCGCAAGCGGTCCTGCCGCAGCTCGCCGGGCAGTACCGCCTCGATCCCGGCGGGGCGGCGCTCGCGGTGAGCGTGGCGACCGGCGCGCTGGCGATCTCCGTGCTGCCCATCGCCG
The DNA here is from genome assembly GCF_000411975.1 of Amycolatopsis orientalis DSM 43388. Classification (GTDB taxonomy): domain Bacteria; phylum Actinomycetota; class Actinomycetes; order Mycobacteriales; family Pseudonocardiaceae; genus Amycolatopsis; species Amycolatopsis orientalis_D. The sequence continues at coordinate 47,236 of NZ_ASXG01000005.1, read as the reverse complement.
CGCTGTCCGAGGCGATCGGGCGTCGGCCGGTGATCATCGCGTCGGTCGTGCTGTCCTCGGTGCTCGGGCTTCTGCTGCCGCTGGTGCCGAACTATCCGCTGCTGCTGGTCCTGCGCGCGATCCAGGGCGTCGCGATCGCCGGATTCCCCGGCGTGGCCACGGCTTATCTCGTGGAACGGCTCGGGAAGACCGGCGTCGCGGCCGCGGTCGGGGCGATGATCGCGGGCAACACCATCGGCGGCATGACCGGACGGCTGGCCACCGGGTTCACCGCCGGTCCGTTCGGCTGGCGCGGCGCGCTGTACGTGGTCGCTGGGCTTTCGCTGGTCTGCGCGGTCGTGACCGTGGTGATGCTGCCGCCTTCGCCGGTCCGGGCCGGCGAGCGGCAAGGCCTGCGCGACATCGGGGCCGGCCTGCTTTCCGCGGTGCGCCGTCCGGTGTTGCTCGCGCAGTACGCCGTCGCGCTGCTGGCGATGGGTTCGTTCGTCGCGCTGTACAACGCGGCCGGATTCCGGTTGACCGGCGAGCCGTTGAACCTGTCGCCGGCGATCGCGTCGTTGGTGTTCGTGTCGTACGCGCTGGGCTCGGTTTCTTCGGCCACCGCCAACCGGCTGTCCGCACGCCTCGGCCGTCGGCAGGCGCTGGTCGCGGTGCTGGTGCTGACCGCGGTCGGCGCGCTGCTGACGATCCCGGACTCGCTGCCGCTGATCGTCGTCGGCTTCCTCGTGCTGACGGCGGCGTTCTTCGCCGCGCATTCGATCGCGAACAGCTGGGCCGCGGCCGACGCCCCGGAGAACGCGCGCGGCCAGGTCGGCGGCCTGTACATGCTCATGTACTACCTGGGCAGCAGCATCGGCGGCGGGGTCGGCAGCGTCGTCTACGGACGGGACGGGTGGAACTGGCTGATCGTGGCTGTTGTGGTGTGGCTGGGGCTGGCCGTGGCGGCGGTTTCGGTAGGCACGCGGGTGCGGCGACAGGCGCGGGTGCTGGTGGGGTCGTGAGTGCCTAGGCCGGTTCTAACCGGCTTGAACACTCACGAGCAGGCCGTGGCCACCAGCAGTCCGCCGCCGACCGGCAGCAGCGCCGGAATGAGCCGGTCGTCCTCGCGGACCGCCCGCGCGACCTCGCGCAACGCCATCGTCTCAGGATCGCGCCGGGCCGGATCGGTGAGCCGGCCGCCGGCCAGCACCTGGTGGAACACGATCACCCCGCCGCGGCGCAGCAGCGCCACGCCCTGCTCGTAGTAGCCGGGGTACTCGATCCGCGCGGCGTCGACGAACACCAGGTCGTAACCGCCCGGCGTCAGCCGCGGCAGCACGTCCAGCGCGCGGCCGACGATGAGCCGCATCCGGCCCGGCGGGTAGCCCGCTTCGAGGAAGGTCTTGCGCGCCGCGCGCTGATACTCCGGCTCGACGTCGATCGAGGTCAGCACGCCGTCGGGAGCCATCCCGCGCAGCAGGTACAGGCCGCTCACACCGGAGCCGGTGCCGACCTCCACGACCGCCCGCGCGGCGACCGTCGCGGCGAGAAACCGCAGCGTCGTGCCTGCTCCGGGGGCCAGCGGGGCGCAACCGAGGTCCGCCGCGCGCATCCGCGCCGCGGCCAGCACGTCGTCGTCGGGCAGGTACCCGTCGACCTGCTCGGCGCCGACCGCCCCGGTCTCGGCCGCCGCCTCTGTCCCCGAACTCACGCGCGAAGGTTAGCGCTGGTTGTCGATAAATCAGCGAAGGCTCCCTGGTAAGCGCCCTCCGGCCCGCGGGAAAGCCCGCGAAAGCCCTGGAAAGACCCCGGCCGGCCAACTTCTCAGGCTGCTCTCAGATCGGTCTCATGAGTTCCATAAGGAAGGCCGACAGACTGAGTCTCAACCACCCGGGAACACCGTGTGCCCGGCCCGCGTTGGCAGAGGTGAAGAGGAGTTGACCCAGATGGAGGTGCCTGCTCCCCTGATGCAGAACGCCGAACTGCCGGAGGCCGCTCCGGTGACCGTGGACGCAGCCGAGGCGGCTTGGACGCCGCCCTCGTGGGACGAGGTCGTGCGCGAACACGCCGACCGCGTCTACCGGCTCGCCTACCGCCTCACCGGCAACACGCACGACGCCGAGGACCTGACCCAGGAGACGTTCATCCGCGTCTTCCGGTCGCTCGCGTCGTACAAGCCCGGCACCTTCGAGGGCTGGCTGCACCGGATCACCACGAACCTGTTCCTCGACATGGCGCGCCGCCGCTCGCGCGTGCGCATGGAGGGACTGCCCGAGGACACCGACCGGATCGTCGGCGACGACCCGAGCCCGGAGCAGCACTACAGCGACACGCACCTCGACCCCGACCTGCAGGAGGCGCTCGACGAGCTGCCCCCGGAGTTCCGGGCCGCGGTCGTGCTGTGCGACGTGGAAGGACTGTCGTACGAGGAGATCGGCGCGACGCTGGGCGTCAAGCTCGGCACCGTGCGCAGCCGCATCCACCGCGGCCGCTCGGCGCTGCGCGCGTCGCTCGAGCGCCGTCGCGCGACCCGGGAGGAATCTGCGAAGGTGTCCGTATGACCGGCTGGCGTTTCGCCGAATCCCACCTCATGCCCGACGCGGTAGTCGCACTGGTCGACGGCGAGCTGACGCCCGCCGCCCACGACCGGGCCCTCGCGCACGTCGCGCGCTGCCCGGACTGCGCGGCCGAGGTGGCTTCGCAGCGGCAGGCCGTGGCAGCGGTGAAGGACGCGGGCGCGCCGGCGATGTCGGCGGGCTTCCTGGCCAGCCTCCGGTCCATTCCGGAACACACCGACCTGCCCGGCGCGCCGGACAACCTCGCGGTCACCGCCGACGGCCAGCTGGTGGCGATCCAGCGGCCGGAGCGCGTGGCCGGACTGCGCGACGCCGGGGTGCTCGGAGGTGCCGCGCCGTTGGGAACAACCGCGCCGCTCGGGCAGTCGGCGAACGTGCTCGGCGGCGGACGGTTCGCTTTCAGCCGGAAGCGGGCGGCGCAAGGAGCCGGAGTCGTGGTGTCCGGGCTCGTGCTGAGCGCTCTCGCGCTCGTCGGGACGGCGGCCGATAGCGGGGAAGGGTCCACCGGGACTGGGCCCGCTCGGGTGCCTAATGCGAATTTGCTGCCGGCGAAGATGACTGTGCCCAAGGCCGCGGAGGGGGAGCCTGGGGCTTCGGCGCCTGAGTCGGAGGCGCCGGAAACGGCGGAGGCGCCGGAGGCGGTTCGGGCTGGGGCTGCTTTCGCGGCTCGGTAGGTGCGCTGCGGGGGAGAGCGGCGGAGCTGCGAAAAGAGCGGCGGAAGAGCGCGGCTGTTGTTGTGGGAAAGAGCGGCGGGGCCGCGAAAAGAAGAGGGTTGCGTGGGGGCACTCCGAAGCTGAGTGTGACTACGGCACGGGGGTGCTTGTCAAGGCGGGAAAGATGCCTTGACAAGCACCCCCGTGCCGTGTTTTTGGCTTCGTATCGGGGTGCGGGGGTGGTGTGGGTGCCTCGATCGTCGGGTGCAGCGGTTGCGGATCGTGGGGGTGGGGCTAGCGCCCCAATGTGGCGTTGGGTGCGTGTGGTGCACCCAATGTGGCGTTGGGTGCATCTGACGCACCCAATGTGGCGTTCGGTGCGTGGGACGCACCCAATGCCACATTGGGGCGCAGCCCGGGTGCCGGCGCGCGGGCCGGGTGGTGGGTGGGTCGTGAGGGGAACCCTGAGGGAATCAGGGGGCATGAAGGTGGCCCTCACGGAAGCGGCGTTGAGGGCGCGGGGGCAGGCAACAGGCATTTCACTGCGGTGTGGGCACACTTCTTCCCAGGCTTGGGTATCGTCGACTCCCAGCCGAACTGAACCGTATCCGGGGAATGATGACCGACCAGCCGAACGCTAATTCTGATCAGTCCGGTGCCGTCGGGACGGACCGGTTGGGGCCCCGGCCGCTTGAGCGGCCCGCGGTCGACCAGCAGCAGGCGGCTGTCTTCGGGCGTCCGCACGGGGTCGAGGGGGCGTTCGACAAGCTTTACACCCCGGCGCCCAACGGGAACGGGCAGAAGCTCAATCTCGCGCCGCCGACGCCGGAGTCGTTGGCGGAAGCGTTCAGCCGTCCCCCGGGGGCCGAGGGGGTGCGGTTGCAACGCCCGCTCGAGGCTGCCGGCGAGAGCGGCACTTCTGAAGATCCGTTGTGGACTGACACCAGCGATCCGTGGCGTGACCCGGCGTCCGGTGCGGTGTTGGGCGGGCCCGCGGTCGTTCCCGAGGAAGACGAGACCGAGAAGCCGAAGCTGCCTAGCGGCGCGCAGTTGAGTTTGCCCGAGGTGTTGTTCGGGCGGCGGGTGCAGCCGAAGGCGTTGGCGATGCTGGGCGTCGTCGCGTTGCTGATCGGCGCGGTGGGCGGGCTGGTCGGCTGGTGGGTCGCGGACACTGGGTCCGCGTTGACCGGCAGCGCCACGATTTCCGAGGCGGAGGCGGCCAAGGAACGGCCGCCGGGGTCGCTCGCGGACATCGCGCGCCGGGTGTCGCCCGCGGTGGTTTCGCTCGAGGTGGTCAAGCCGGGCGCGGACAGCGGCGAGCAGGGCTCTGGCGTGGTGATCGATCCGCAGGGGTACGTGCTCACCAACGAGCACGTGGTCGCGAGCGCGGTCGGCGACGCGGCCACGAAGATCACCGCGGTGTTCAACGACGGGACGCGCACCGAAGCCAAGATCGTCGGCGCGGATCAGAAGACCGACCTCGCCGTGGTGAAGGTCAACGTGACCAATCCGGTCGTGATGCAGGTCGGGAAGTCGTCCAATCTGCAGGTCGGGGACGCGGTGATCGCGGTCGGCTCGCCGCTCGCGCTGCAGAACTCCATCACCGCGGGCATCGTCAGCGCGCTCGACCGGCCGGTCACCGCGGGCGGCGACAACGGGGCCGCCCCGGTCACCTATTCGGCCATCCAGACCGACGCCGCGATCAACCACGGCAACTCGGGCGGGGCGCTCGTCGATTCGACCGGGGCGCTGGTCGGGATCAACTCCGCGATCCGGTCCTCCAGCTCCGACGGCGGCAGCATCGGCATCGGGTTCGCCATTCCCAGCGACTACGCCATCAAGATCGCCAAGGCGCTGATCAAGGACGGCAAGGTCAAGCACGCCGACATCGGGATCAACGCGGCCTCGACGGTCGCCGGTTCGACCACGATGGGCGCGCAGGTGCGCAACGTCGCGCCGGGCGGACCGGCGGCGTCCGCGGGAATCAAGGAAGGCGACGTGATCACCAAGGTCGGCGACCACGTCGTGCGCGACTCCGCGGAGATGACCGTCGCGGTGCGCAGCCACGACCCCGGTCAGGTCGTCCCGGTGCAGCTGGCCCGCGACGGCGCGCTGCTCGTGGTGGACGTCACGCTCGGGTCGGACTGACACCCCTTCCTGCTGATCCGGCCAAAAGCAGGCCGGCCCCGCGCGGCACGTAACGGTTGCTGCGAAGCCATTCGGCCGTGCCTGCGGTCGGGTTGGTAACGATCGGCTCAGTAGCCGCCGTGCGACGTTCGGGCCTGCCCGGACGCGAAACGGCCCGGGTAGTCTTGGGCGGGGCAGCACCGAGCGGAGGTTTCACGGGTGTTCGACAGTGTCGGCTGGGGCGAGATCCTCGTGCTCATCATCGCGGGGCTTTTCATTCTCGGACCCGAACGGCTGCCCGAGGCGGCGGCCTGGTTGGCGAGGAGCGTCCGCAAGGCCCGCGACTTCGCGACCGGCGCGCGCGAGCAGCTGCGCGAGGAAATGGGTCCCGAGTTCGACCAGCTGCGCAAACCCCTCGAAGACCTGCGCGGCCTGCGCAATCTCGACCCGAAGCGGGTCGTCACGCAGCATCTGTTCGACGGTGATTCGGACCCGCTGGGCCTGAACGGCTTCAAAAACGACCTCAACGGCTCGAACGGTTCCCACGGTTCCAACGGGGCGCCGACGATCAAACCGCAGACCGCGGTGCCGCAGCCGGAACCGCTGAAGCCGGGCGAGCGCCCGCCGATCGACCCGGACGCCACCTGATCCTCGCGCCGCCGCGGGAAGCGCCGGTCACGACGGGCTAAGCCGACGCGCGACGCGCTGATCAGGCTGGGTAGCCTCAGGGCATCAGCTCAACCGACCCTGGAGGTTCCCGATATGTCACGCCGTGCGGCTGCGCTGGCCGGAACGATCGCTGCGGCCGCCTTCGCCGTCGCCGGGTGCAGTGCCGACGACGAGCCCAGCACCAAGGCGCCCGCCACCTACACTTCGGTGCCCGCCCCGGCGATGCCGTCCTCTTCGGCCCCGTCGAACGCTCCGTCGAGCGCCCCCGGGAACGGCAACGCCACCGGTGAGCAGCCGAACGTCAAGCGCGGCGCAGAGACCGGCGAGGCAGGCGTGGACGTGCTGATCACCGTCGCCTACCAGGGCGGGAAGGTCACGCCGCCGGCCGGGGTCGTCGATGTGAAGGTCGGCAACAAGGTGAAGATCCTCGTGTCGTCCGACCAGCCGCAGAACATCGACGTCCAGGACCTGCCGGACAAGTCGGGCGACGTGTCCGCGAAGAAGCCCGAGGACATCGACTGGACGGTGACCAAGCCGGGCGACACCAAGGTGACGCTCCGCGAGTCCGGGGCGCTGCTGGTGACTGTGCACGCCTCCTGAGAATCCAAAAAGGCGGCGTGCCCCTGAACCAGGGGCACGCCGCTTTTCGCTAAGCAGGATCAGCGACCGGCGGGGCTGACGTTCAGCATCATCCCGGCCAGGCCGCGCGCCCGGACCGACAGCTGCTTCGCCGCGTCCTTCAGCACCAGCGAGGCCGGGGCGTCCGGTTCGGCCAGCACGATCGGCGTGCCCTCGTCGCCCTGCTCGCGCAGCCGCGGGTCCAGCGGGACCTGGCCGAGCAGCGGCACGGTGGAGCCCACCGACTTCGACAGCGAGTCCGCCACCGTCTGGCCGCCGCCCGCGCCGAAGACCTCGATGCGTTCGCCGGTCGGGGTTTCCAGCCACGACATGTTCTCGATCACGCCCGCCACGCGCTGGCGCGTCTGCATCGCGATCGCGCCGGCGCGCTCGGCCACCTCGGCGGCGGCCTGCTGCGGCGTGGTCACCACGAGGATTTCCGCGTTCGGAATCAGCTGTGCCACCGAAATCGCGATGTCGCCGGTGCCCGGCGGCAGGTCCAGCAGCAGGATGTCCAGGTCGCCCCAGAACACGTCGGCCAGGAACTGCTGCAGCGCGCGGTGCAGCATCGGGCCGCGCCACACGACCGGGGTGTTGCCCGGCGTGAACATGCCGATGGAGATGACCTTCACGCCGTGCGCCTGCGGCGGCATGATCATCGTGTCGACCTTGGTCGGCTTCTCGCGCGCGCCCAGCATGCGCGGCACCGAGTGGCCGTAGATGTCCGCGTCCACCACGCCGACTGACAGCCCGCGCTCGGCCATCGCCACGGCGAGGTTCACCGTCACCGACGATTTGCCGACGCCGCCCTTGCCCGACGCCACGCAGTACACCCGCGTCATCGAACCCGGCTGCGCGAACGGAATGACCGGCTCCGCCGCGTCCCCGCGCAACGATTTGCGCAGCTCAGCACGCTGCTCGTCGCTCATCACGTCCAGTTCGACCCGCACGTCGGCGACGCCGGGGAGCTTCGACACCGCCTTCTTGGTGTCCTCGGTCAGCGTCGCCTTCAGCGGACAGCCCGCGACCGTGAGGTAAATCCCGACGGTGACCAGCCCGTCGTCGCCGACCGCCACGTCCTTGACCATGCCGAGGTCGGTGATCGGTTTTTTGATTTCCGGGTCGTACACGTCCTTCAGCGCGCTGCGGACGTCGTCGACGCTGGGGAGCTGCTGTGTACCAGTCACGCTTCCATCGTACGTACTGCCCAGTTCAGCTTTGTTTCGCCTTGCGCGGCTTGGAGTCCACGTCGAGATCATCGCGCAGCCGGTCGAGTTCGCTGCGCAGGTAATCGCGGGTCGCGACCTCGCCGATGGCCAGCCGCAGCGCCGCCAGTTCGCGGGCCAGGTACTCGGTGTCCGCCTTGGTCTGCGCGGCGCGCGTGCGGTCCTCCTCCAGCGACACCCGGTCCCGGTCGTCCTGCCGGTTCTGCGCGAGCAGGATCAGCGGCGCGGCGTACGCGGCCTGCGTCGAGAACGCCAGGTTGAGCAGGATGAACGGGTACGGGTCCCACCGCAGCGACACCGCGGCCAGGTTCAGCGTGATCCAGACGACCACGATCAGCGTCTGCCAGAACAGGTACTTCCCGGTGCCGAGGAACCGCGCGACCCGCTCGGTGAAGCGGCCGAAGGTGTCCGGGTCGATGTTCAGCCGCAGGCGGGCCTGGCTGCGCGGCTGGTCGAGCCTGCGGCCGGTCCTGAGTTCAGCCACGGTCGGCCTCCTGAAGATCGGCACTGTCAGCGCCGTCAGTGACATCGTGCAGCCCGGTTTCGCGCCAGTCGTCGGGCAGCAGATGGTCGAGCACGTCGTCGACGGTGACTGCGCCGAGCAGATGGTCCTCGGCGTCCACGACCGGGCCGCAGGCCAGGTTGTACGCCGCGAAATACCGGGTGACCTCGGACAGCGTCGCCTCCGGGCGCAACGCGGTGAGGTCGGTGTCCACCGCGCTGGCCACCAGTTCGGCGGGCGGTTCGCGCAGCAGCCGCTGGAAGTGCACGACGCCGACGAACCGGCCGGTCGGCGTTTCGGTCGGCGGGCGGCACACGAACACCATGCTGGCGAGCGCGGCGGGGAGTTCGGCGTTGCGGATGTGCGCGAGCGCCTCGGCGATCGTCGCGTCCGGCGTAAGCACCACCGGTTCCGGCGTCATCAACCCGCCCGCGGTGTCCGACGAATACGCCAGCAGCCGTTTGACCGGCGCGGATTCCTCCGGCTCCATCAGTTCCAGCAGCCTGCTCTGCTCGGCCGGGGCGAGTTCGGCGAGCAGGTCGGCGGCGTCGTCCGGGTTCATCGCCTCGAGGATGTCCGCGGCGCGTTCCTCGGCGAGGTAGGACAGCAGTTCCTTCTGGTCGTCCTCGGGAAGCTCCTCGATGACGTCCGCGAGTCGTTCGTCGTCCATCGCGTCGGCGACCTCGTGCCTGCGCTTCATCGGCAGGTCGCGCAGGGTCGCGGCGACGTCGACCGCGCGCATCGTGTCGAACAGCATCAGCAGCTGACCCGCGCCTTGCGGCTGCCCGGAGAGGTCGGTGAGCCCGAGTCCGCCGACCTCGTTCCACGGCAGCACCTGCATCGCGGCGCGCCGCCTGCCCAGTGCCAGCCGGGCCGACCGTTCGCGGACGGCGACCTTCGCCAGCACCCAGTCCCGGGTGCGGGTCGGTTCCATCGCCGCGTCGACCACGGTCACCCGGGTGTCCGTGCCGGCGAGCGTCGCGTGCGCGTCGAGGAGCTGCCCGCACACCAGGACCTCGTTGGGCCGCTGGTGGAAATGCCGCATGTTGACCGAACCGGTGGCCAGCGTCACGGCGTTCGGTTCGATCGAGGTGACGCGCAGCATGGGCACGAACACCCGCCGCCGGGTCGCCAGCTCCACGACCATGCCGAGGATCCGCGGCGGCTGGTGGTCCAGCCGCAGCCCGGCCACGACGTCGCGGACCTTGCCGATCGATTCCCCGTCGGGCCCGAACACCGGCAGACCCGCGAGCTGTGCTGCGTAAACCCGGTTTGTGCCCGCCATGGCGCCGACACTATCGGCTGGCGCCGCGGCGCGCTCGTGCCGCGACTCGGCGAATTCTCAGCTAGCCAGTGCCCATCGGGTCAGCGCGGGCAGCGCGGCGGCGGAGGGCCCGTCGTCGTCCTCGGGCAATCCGCCGAAATCCACCAGATCCTGGGCGTGCCACAGCCGGTTCTGCACGGCCCGGACGAGGGTCCACGCTTTGGCGCGGTCGCGGTCCAGACCGCTCGCGGCGAGCTTCGAGTCCAGTGTGGATTCGCTGAACCGGTTCCACAGCAAGGAAAGCGCCCCGAATTCGAGGTCGCCGGCGAGCGGTTTCGGGTCGATCACCAGCCACGGCTCGCGCGCGGCGGACAGCACGTTTTCGTAGTGCAGGTCCTCGTTCACCAGCGCGTTTCCCGCTTCCGGACCGAGGTCGCGGCAGACCTCCAGCGCCGCGTCCAGTTCGCGGCGGGGGAGCGGTTCGCCCAGTTCCCGCCACGAGCGCGGCAGTTCTTCGAGCAGTTCCCCGGCGAGACCGGACAGCGTCCGGGTGAGCGCGGCGGGCGCGGGCACGGCGAGCCTGCGGGCGAGTTCGCTCAGGATTTCGACCGCGGGCAGCAGCGGTTCGTCGTCCAGCGTCCGGCTGTCGTCGAGCCGCTCCAGCAGCATCGCGCCGTCCTCGGGCGCGGATTCGTGCAGCAGCACCGATCCTCGACCGGCCCAGGTGGACAGTGCGAGCGGCTCGTCGCGCGATTCTTCTTCCACCCAGCCGAGTTTCAGCACGACGCGGGAGCCGTCCGCGCGCCGGGCGGGCTGGACGACGCCGACGTAGCCGTGCCGGGCGGTGTCCTCGAATTCCAGCCCCCACTTCCGGGCGTACCGCTGCGCGAGCGACGGCAGCGACGCGAGCCACGGGACAGCTTCCGGACCGAGCACCTTCGGCGCGCGTTCAGCGAAGACGGGCGGGATGTTCAAACCGGTCACAACGCCCATCCTGGTCGGCCGCGCAAACCGTTTCCGGGGCTGTCGCGCGCGCGTACAGTGAACGAATAAGGGTTTGGCGAACCCGGGAGCTGCCATGATCGTCGAGATTGTCAGCGCGGTGGTCGTCGCGGGCGGGGCTTGGCTCGCCTCCGCGGTGCGCGTGGTCAAACAGTACGAGCGCGGGCTGGTGTTCCGGTTCGGCCGGGTGCGCCCGCAGGTCCGCGAGCCGGGACTCGCGCTGCTGCTGCCGATCGCCGACCGCATCCAGAAGGTGAACATGCAGGTCGTGACGCTGCCGGTGCCCGCGCAGGACGGCATCACCCGCGACAACGTCACGGTCCGGGTGGACGCGGTCGTGTACTTCAAGGTGATCGACCCGGTGCTGGCCGCGGTTCACGTGCAGGACTACCGGTCGGCGATCGGCCAGGTCGCGCAGACGTCGCTGCGGTCCATCATCGGCAAGAGCGATCTGGACGACCTGCTGTCGAACCGCGAACGGCTCAACCAGGGCCTCGAGTTGATGATCGACAGCCCGGCGCTGGACTGGGGCATCCACATCGACCGGGTGGAGATCAAGGACGTCGCGCTGCCGGAATCGATGAAACGCTCGATGTCGCGCCAGGCCGAAGCCGAACGCGAACGCCGCGCCCGGGTGATCTCCGCGGACGGCGAACTGCAGGCGTCGCACAAGCTCGCCCAGGCCGCCGCGACGATGGCGGACACCCCGGCGGCGCTGCAACTGCGGCTGCTGGAGACGGTGGTGCAGGTGTCGGCGGAGAAGAACTCGACGCTGGTGCTGCCGTTCCCGGTGGAGTTGCTGCGCTTCCTGGACGCGCGGACCGACCCGTCGGCGAAACCGGCCGGCAAACCGCCGGAGCCGCGGTCTCCCGCGGAGTCGGTCCCGGAAAAGGTCGGCAACGGCCAGGTCGCCCCGCTCGAGGGCGAGGCGAGCGAGGTGCCGGATCAGCGGTCGAGGTAGCCGTTGAAGCCGAGGACCATCAGCGTCACGAAGAAACTGCCCCACAGCGCGACGGTCACGTAGCCGAGCACCACGGCCGAGAGCGCCATGGTGCGTCCGCCCGCTTCGTTGCGGTTGGCCTTGGCCAGCGCGACGTGCCCCATCGCGATGCCGGGAATCGCGAGTACGCAGGTCAACAGCCCGATCAGCGAGCACACCAGCGCGCCGGTCGCGAGTCCGCTGTCGCTGCTGTTCGGGTACGGCTGGTAGGCCGCGCCGTACGGCGGCGGAGCCGGGAAGCTCTGGTACGCGGGCGGCGGCGCGAACGGATCCGGTTGCGGCGCAACGGGATACGGCGTCGCGGGCGGTGGTGCGGCGGCCGGCGGCTGCTCGCCCGGCAGCACCGCGACCGGGCCCGGGTCGGGCGCGGTCCACCCCGGCGGCGGAACCGGCGAGTCCGGCTCCGCGACGGGCGAGACGGCGTCCGCCGGAGCCTCGTACGGCGCGGGCTCGGCGGTGGCCGGCGGTTCGTAGGGAGCGGGGTCCGCGGTCGGCGGCGGCTCGTACGGCGCCGGGTCGCGGTCGGACGGAGTGGTCATCGGGGCTCCCTCGGGTGCCGGGTTCGAAGGACGACGCTACCGGGGAATCGCGGCGGCATCAGCCGAAAACTCCGGACCGGACCAGCGCGCGCACGATCATCGGGACGAAGACGATCCAGACGATCAGCGCGGCGTAGCCGATCACGAACCCGGCGACCGCCAGCGCGCCGCCGGTGCCGCGGCCGCGCCGGGCCCGGTGGAAGGCGACGTGCCCCATCACGATCCCCGCGACGGCCATCGGCGCGCACAGCACGAACCCGGCGATCGAGCACACCAGCGACCCGAGCGCGAGCCCCGCGCCTGCCTGCGGACCCCGCGGCGGGTAGGGCTGGTGTTCGTAGGACGGGTGCTCGTAGCCGTCGCGGCCGGAGGGCTCGTCCCGGTCCTCGCTGGCCTCGCTCATCGGGATCCTTCTCGCGGTTTCGGTGGATCAGCAGCCTAACGGGGGAAACCGGGGCCGGGCGTGAGCACCCTCATAGCAGCCCGGACGCGAACCAGTCATACTCCGCGGTAACCCCAGTGCCGGGAGCCCCGGTGCGCACCGCCGAAGGGAGCCCACCGATGGCCCGTCTCGCCAGGACCGCCGGTCTGACCGATGTGCAGCAGGAGATTCTGTCCACGGTGCGGTCGTTCGTGGACAAGGAGATCATCCCGCACGCGCAGGCGCTGGAGCACGCCGACGAGTATCCGGCGGACATCGTCGAGGGCATGAAGGAGATGGGCCTGTTCGGGCTCACCATCCCGGAGGAGTACGGCGGCCTCGGCGAATCGCTGCTGACCTACGCCCTGGTGGTCGAGGAGATCGCGCGCGGCTGGATGAGCGTGTCCGGCGTCATCAACACGCACTTCATCGTGGCGCACATGATCAAGCAGCACGGGACGCCGGAGCAGAAGCAGCACTTCCTGCCCCGGATGGCGACCGGCGAGGTCCGCGGCTCGTTCTCGATGTCCGAGCCCGATCTCGGGTCCGACGTGGCGGCGATCAAGACCCGCGCTCGCCGCGACGGCGAGGATTACGTGATCGACGGCGCGAAGATGTGGCTGACCAACGGCGGGTCCTCGAACTTGATCGCGCTGTTGGTGAAGACGGACGAGGGCGCGGAGAAGGCGCACCAGAACCTGACGACGTTCCTGGTGGAGAAGCCGTCGGGGTTCGGCGAGGTGCTTCCGGGGCTGACGATCCCGGGCAAGATCGACAAAATGGGCTACAAGGGCGTGGACACCACCGAGGCGGTGTTCGACGGCTTCAAGATCGGCGCGGACAAGGTGCTGGGGAACGCTCCGGGCAAGGGCTTCTCGTACATGATGGACGGCGTCGAGGTCGGCCGGGTGAACGTGGCGGCGCGGGCGTGCGGGATCGCGATCCGGTCGTTCGAGCTGGCGATCGCGTACGCGCAGCAGCGGTCGACGTTCGGCAAGCCGATCGCCCAGCACCAGGCGATCGCGTTCAAGCTCGCGGAGATGGCCACCAAGGTCGAGGCCGCGCACCTGATGATGGTCAACGCGGCGCGGCTCAAGGATTCCGGCGCGCGCAACGACGTCGAGGCCGGGATGGCGAAGCTGATCGCCAGCGAGTACTGCGCCGAGGTGACCCAGGAGGCGTTCCGGATCCACGGCGGCTACGGCTACTCGAAGGAATACGAGATCGAGCGCCTCATGCGCGAGGCCCCGTTCCTGCTGATCGGCGAGGGCACCAGCGAGATCCAGAAAACCATCATCAGCCGCGGCCTCCTGCGGGATTACCAGGTCTGACCCCGCTTCGCCGGAGTTCGCGCGCTCGTCCGGTTCTTGACAAGATGGAACCCTCGGACCGGACGAGCGCAGGTGATGATGGTGAGCAGTCCCTTTGGTGGTGGCGGTCAGGGCCCGGCCGGGCTGCCGCGGCTCCCGACGCCGCCCACCGGCTGGCCGATCGGGTCGTACTCGACCTACGGCGAGGCGCAGCAAGCGGTCGATTTCCTGGCCGAAAGCGAGTTCGCGGTCACCGACGTGACGATCGTCGGCGTCGACCTGATGCTGGTCGAACGCGTCATCGGACGGCTGTCGTGGGGCCGCGTGCTGGCCGCGGGCGCGATGTCGGGCGCGTGGTTCGGCCTGTTCGCCGGGCTGTTGCTGGGGATGTTCGTCAACACCGGCGGGTTCACGCTGCAGTTGCTGACCGGCCTGGTGCTGGGCGTGCTGTCCGGGCTGGCGTTCTCCGCGATCGGCTACCGCGCCTCCCGCGGCCGCCGCGATTTCTCGTCGGCGAGCCAGCTTGTCGCCGGCCGGTACGACGTGCTGTGCCAGCCGCGCAGCGCGGAGCAGGGACGCGAGCTGCTCGCCAAGCTGGCGCTCCGCCCGCCGCCGCCCGCCACGGCCTGACGGCCCGGGGGAGGACTTCACCCGTCCTTCCGATGGTTCGCGCGCACCTGGCTGAATCGTTACCGACCCTGCTTGCGGCCGGTGATCGCCGGGCATAGGTTGTCCGACACCGGTTGGCCGGTCGTGTCCTCCAGCGCGGCCTGCCGGCAACTGGCACGTCGGGGTGCTGGCTCGGGTCGCCTCGCCGCGGCGTGCTTTCTGGGGGCGGTGCCGGAAGGCGCCGTGTGCACTTGGGCGAGGAGGCTTGGATGGGGAAGAAACGGCCCAGCGGAAAGAAACGAGGACCCACCCGCGCGGCGGCATTGCTCGCCGCGGGCGTGGCGGGCAGCGGTCTGGTGGCGGGCTGCGGAACGGCCTCCGGGACGACGATCAACGTCTACTACTCCCCGGAGGACCATTTCCAGACGGTCGTCGACAACTGCAACAAGGCCGCCGCCGGGCGGTACCGGATCGTCTACAACAAGCTGCAGCGCGGTTCGGACGACCAGCGGATCCAGATGGCGCGCCGGCTCGCCGCCGGCGACACGTCGATGGACGTGCTCGGCCTCGACGTCACCTGGGTCCCGGAATTCGCCGAGGCGGGCTGGGTCGACGAGTGGACCGGGCAGAACAAGACGGCCGCGTCCGAGGGCGTGCTCAAGGGCCCGCTGGAAACCGCGACGTATCAAGGCAAGCTCTACGCCGCGCCGAAGAACACCAACGTGCAGCTGCTCTGGTACGACGACCGCATCACCCCGACCCCGCCGAAGACGTGGGACGAGATGATGCAGATGTCGCAGCGGCTCAAGAGCGAGCACAAGCCGTATTCGATCGTGTTCACCGGCGCGCAGTACGAGGGCCTGGTCGTCATCTACAACACGCTGGTCGAGTCGCTCGGCGGGCACATCCTCTCCGACGACGGGAAATCCGTCGTGATGGACGACGGCGCGGTGCAGGCGCTGGCACTGCTGAAGAAGGTCACCTCGTCGGGGATCACCGATCCGTCGCTGACGAACCAGAAGGAGGACGACGTCCGGCAGACGTTCCAGCGCGGCAGTGCCGCGTTCGAGCTGAACTGGCCGTTCGTGTACGCCTCCTACGCCGAAGAAAAGCCGCAGGACCTGCCGCACTTCAAATGGGCGGTGTATCCGCAGGCGAAGGAAGGCATGCCGGCGAAGACCACGATCGGCGGGTTCGACCTGGCGGTGAGCGCCTACTCGCAGCACAAACCCGAGGCTTACGAAGCGGCGTTGTGCTTGCGCAGCAAGGAAAACCAGAAGGTGTCGGCGATCAACGACGGCGTGCCGCCGACGATCGAGTCGGTGTACCACGACGACGTTCCGGTGGACCCGGCGAAGCCGGTGTCCGCGGACAACCCGAACATGGCCCAGAAGTACCCGATGCGCGACGCGATCCTGTCGGCGCTCAAAACGGCCGCGGTCCGGCCGCTCACGCCGGTGTACCAGAACCTGTCCACGGTGATGTCGAAAATCCTCTCCCCGCCGTCGGCGATCGATCCGCAGACGACCGCGCGGAAACTGCGGGAACAGCTCGATGACGCGCTCCAGTCGAAGGGAGTGATCCCGTGACCGTCCAGGATCCCGCCGCGACCAGCCGCGAGGCGGCGCACCGGAAGGGAAAGCCCGCGCTTTCCGAAGGCAAGAAGGCGGAACGGCGGCTCGGGCTGTGGCTGTGCGCGCCCGCGTTCGTCGTGATGGTCGCCGTGACCGGATACCCGATCATCTATTCGATCTGGCTTTCGCTGCAACGTTATGACCTGCGGTTCCCGGCGAGGCACGAGTTCATCGGCTTCGACAATTACGCCGCGGTGCTCACGAATTCCTACTGGTGGACCGCGTTCGGCACCACGATGTTCCTCACCGTCGTGTCGGTGGCGATCGAATTCGTGCTCGGCATGGGGCTCGCGCTGATCATGCACCGCACGCTGGTCGGCCGAGGACTGGTGCGCACCGTCGCGCTGATCCCGTACGGCATCGTGACCGTCGTCGCCGCGTTCTCGTGGTATTTCGCCTGGACGCCCAAAACCGGGTACCTGGCGAACGCGCTCGGCGAAGGCGTCGCGCCGTTGACCGACCAGTGGCCGTCGCTGTTCATCATCATCCTCGCCGAGGTGTGGAAGACGACGCCGTTCATGGCGCTGCTGCTCATGGCCGGGCTGGCGCTGGTGCCGGACGACCTGCTGAAGGCCGCGGCGATGGACGGCGCGACCGCGTGGCAGCGGTTCACCAAGGTGATGCTGCCGGTGATGAAACCGGCGATTCTCGTCGCGCTGCTGTTCCGCACGCTCGACGCGTTCCGCATTTTCGACAACATCTACGTGCTGACCGGCGGCGCGCAGGACACCGGATCGGTGTCCATGCAGACCTACGACAACCTGGTCAAGGGGCTCAACCTCGGGATCGGCTCCACCATGGCGGTGCTGATCTTCCTCACGGTGGCGATCATCGCGTTCCTCTTCATCAAGGTGTTCGGCACCGCCGCGCCCGGCACGGACGACGGGGGGAAGCGCTGATGGCTATCGGAGGTGCGGTCACGACCGGCCGCAAGGTCACCTGGAGCCTGCTGGACATCCTGGTGGTGGTGTTCGCCATCGTCCCGGTGCTGTGGGTGCTTTCGCTGTCGTTCAAGACGAAAGCGACGCTCACCGACGGCAATTTCATCCCGGTGGAATGGACGCTCAAGAACTACGCGGACATTTTCCAGACCACGGAGTTCCTGCACGCGCTGGTGAACTCGATCGGCATCGCGGTGATCTCCACGGTCATCGCGGTGGTGCTGGGCACGATGGCGGCGTACGCGATCGCCCGGCTCGATTTCCCCGGCAAGCAGCTGCTGGTCGGGCTTTCCCTGCTGATCGCGATGTTCCCGCAGGTATCGCTGGTCACCCCGCTGTTCAACATCGAACGCGGGCTCGGCCTCTTCGATACCTGGCCGGGGTTGATCCTGCCCTACATCACGTTCGCGCTGCCGCTGTCGATCTACACGCTGTCCGCGTTCTTCCGGGAAATCCCGTGGGAGCTGGAAAAGGCGGCGAAAATGGACGGCGCGACGCCGGCCCAGGCGTTCCGGAAGGTGATCGCGCCGCTGGCCGCGCCGGGCGTGTTCACCACGGCGATCCTGGTGTTCATCCTCTGCTGGAACGACTTCCTGTTCGCCATCTCGCTGACGTCCACCGAATCGTCGCGCACGGTGCCCGCGGCGTTGTCGTTCTTCACCGGGTCCTCGCAGTTCGAGGACCCGACCGGCCAGGTGTGCGCGGCCGCGGTCGTGATCACGGTGCCGATCATCCTGTTCGTGTTGTTCTTCCAGCGTCGCATCGTCGCGGGGCTGACGTCCGGTGCGGTGAAGGGCTGACCCATGGCTGAAATCGTTCTCGACAAGGTTTCCAAGCGCTATCCCGACGGCGCGCTCGCGGTGTCCGAAGTGGACATCACGATCGCCGACGGCGAGTTCATCATCCTCGTCGGCCCGTCCGGCTGCGGGAAGTCGACCACGCTCAACATGGTCGCCGGGCTGGAGGACATCTCCTCGGGCGAACTGCGCATCGACGGCAAGCGGGTCAACGAGAAAGCGCCGAAGGACCGGGACATCGCGATGGTGTTCCAGTCGTACGCGCTGTACCCGCACATGAGCGTGCGGGAGAACATGGCGTTCCCGCTGCGGCTGGCCAAAGTGGACGACAAGATCGTCCGGTCCAAAGTGGAGGAAGCGGCGAAGATCCTCGACCTGACCCAGCACCTCGACCGCAAGCCGGCCAACCTGTCCGGCGGGCAGCGGCAGCGGGTGGCGATGGGCCGGGCGATCGTCCGCAACCCCAAGGCGTTCCTGATGGACGAACCACTGTCCAACCTGGACGCCAAACTGCGCGGCCAGATGCGCACGTCGGTGTCGAAGATCCAGAAGCAGCTCGGCACGACCACGCTGTACGTCACGCACGACCAGACCGAGGCGATGACCCTCGGCGACCGGGTCGTGGTGCTGCGGGCCGGGTACGTCCAGCAGATCGGCTCGCCGCAGTTCCTCTACGACAATCCGGCGAACCTGTTCGTGGCCGGCTTCATCGGCTCGCCGTCGATGAACTTCCTGCCCGCGACGCTGGAGAACGGCGAGCTGCGCAGTTCGCTGGGTGCCACGCCGCTGACCGACCGGATCCGCCGGATGGCCGAGGCGGCGAACGCCCCGCGCGAGGTGATCATGGGCATCCGCCCGGAGCACTTCGAGGACGCCGCGCTGGTCGAATCGGGCCGCGAAGGGGCGACGTTCACCGCGCACGTGGACGTCCTGGAGTCGATGGGTTCGGAGAAGTTCGCGCACTTCACCGTGGACGGCGAGGCGGCGACCTCGGCCGAACTGGCGGAGCTGGCCGCGGACAGCGGTTCGGCCGACGTCCCCGGCGCGGAATCGCTGATCGTGGCCCGGCTGTCGGCGGAATCGGCGGCCGCGGAGAACCAGGACCTGCGGATGTGGTTCGACGCGGACAAGGTGAAGCTCTTCGACCCGTCCGACGGCCGGAACCTCACGTACGCCGACTGAGCCAGCGGTCCGGGGAGGGCTCCTTGCGGGAAGCTGAGTCCCGCAAGGAGCCCTTCACGAACGTTCAGGGGATTCTCGAAAAGATCGTCGCGGCAGCGGTGCGGGCGGCGGGGCAAGCCGCCTCCCCGCCCGCACCGCTGGTGTCGACCACGCTCACCGTCGCCTGCTCCGCGCGTCCCGGCGTGGCGGGGGAGGGCTGCACCGTGCGGACCCGGCAGAACGCCCCGTCGGCCGCCACCCGCGCCGTCCGGTTGCCGAGCGTTTCCGACGGCCCCGCCGGAGCCTGCCGCACCACCGCGAACTCCAGGCTCACCTTGTCGAGGATGCAGGAATGCCCGGCGAACCCGGCCGTCGCGTCGCCGCCCTGCGCCCCGGACGCGCTGAGGATCGCGCAGGAATCCACCCGCCCCCAGGACCGGTCGGGCAACTGCGGATGCCGCACCCGGTTGCCGGTCACCGCGTCGAGCGCCCCGCCGACCACGTCGTCCGCGGCGGCGCACCGGTCCTCCGCACTGCCGCGGTCGTCCCCGTCGGTGATCGAAACGGCCAGCCGGACCCCGTCGGCGAAGGTGATGGCCCGCCCGCACGTCCGATCCGGCACGAAACCGCCTTGCTGCACGGAAACCCCGTCCGGCACCTTGCCTGGACAGGCGTAGGCCTGAAGGTTGGGATCGCGGTCAGCCGCGAGCGGCCCGATGGTGACCGTGCGGGGGCGGCCGGCCTGGACGAAGTCCGCCTGGCACGCGGTGAACGAGGAATCCGGCGTGTCGGCGGTGGTGTTCTTGAGCCGCTTCGGGTCGAGAAGGCTGCAATAGTCGAGCGTGGCGAAGTCCCCGAGCGCCGCGATCGCGGTCAAGGGCACCGGCGTGGACTGCGGGGCCGGCGCCGGGGCGGACTCCGCCGAACATCCGGCCGCCGCGGCGAAGAGCACCGAACAGCCGACCGCGAGGACTCCGAGTGGGTTACGCACGGGGTGCAGTATCACCGTGAGTGGCGAAAAATCCAGCCCTCGCTGGGAAATCCCACACTTCGCTGAGTCATCACCGCTGGTTGGCGGGTTTTGCCGGGCAACCGCGCGAACGCCGTTTCCGGGCACGCTCCGCTCCGCGGACGGGTCTACTGGGCAACGACGAGCGGTTGGCTCAGGAGGACCGGGGTGTCAAGTTCGCTGGCGCGGCGGATCGCGTGCCTCTTCGCTCTCGCCGATGTCCGTGAGGGGCTCTTTGAGGGAATCAGATTCCTTCAAGGGGTCCTTCACGGACGTTCGCCGTGCTGGGTCGAGCGCATCGGCAGGGACAGCTTCGCGCGCCCTCGCCCACCGGCGAGAAAACCCTGTTCGGGGCGAGTGGCGTCTGCCGGGTCTTTCCTGCCTCAGCCGACTGCTGACCAGCCAGTTCCCGCCCCGACCCCGATTCCTCCCCCATGCCGGACCCCACCCCCTTAGGGGTCCGGATCGTCCCGCGGAGCGATGTGCCCGCACGCCGGACGTGGTGCCATGGAGGTACGAACCCAAACGGGAGGGGAACACGATGACCGCACCTGTCACTCACCGGCTGAGCCGGCCGCGAGAGGGGCGCATGATCGGCGGCGTCTGCGCCGGGCTCGCTCGTCGCTTCGGGACCACGCCGGGCAAGGTCCGGGTGCTCGCGCTGCTGTCGTGCCTGCTGCCGGGGCCGCAGTTCGTCGCGTACCTGATCCTGTGGGCCATCATCCCCAGCGACTGACCTGCCGTCGCCCGGCCGGGCTGGCCCCATACCCCATCGAGATCGTTCGGTCCGCTCCCGGCGCCACCGGGAGCGGGCCGTTCTCATTTTCGCTCGGTGGACCCCCCCCAGGCCGATTGCCGCGGCATCCCGAGCGCCTCGCCGAGCAGGTGCTGCCGGACAAGTCACTTCCGGGAGCGCAGCGTTTCGATGACCTCCTCGTCCCAGCGGTGCGTCCGGATGAGCCGGTACCGCTCGCACGCGACCCACAGATACGCCTCGGCCTCGGTGCGGTCGCCGATCAGATCCGCTTGCCGCAGCATCGCGACCACCGGCGTGAATTCCTCGTCGAACCACCGTTGCGCGATGGTCGCGCGGTCGATGAAACGGCCTTCGTCCTGCATGAGCCGGAAACCCCACGCTTCGACGTGCTCGCCGAGCTGGGCGTAGTTCCACGGATCCGGCACCAGCACCGAAGCCCGGGCGTGACCGGACAGCGGGACTCGTTCCAGGAACAGCCGCCGGTAGTCCTTCACGATCAGGTCGCCCCGGTACCGGATCCCGCTCGGGTTCAGCTTGGTGCGCACCACCGTCACCGACGCCTCTATTGTGGACAGTCCCTGCGCGAGTGCGACCGAAACCCGGTGGTGGCCGTCGATGATGAAGTGCAGTTCGCCGATCCGGTACACCTCGATCGGCGGGATCGCTTCGCCGCGGCGGGCGGCCAGCGCCAGTCGTTCCCAGCGTTGCCGGACGCGGGCGGACGTCGGGCGGAACCGGCGGTCGAAATCGCGGCTCCGGTCGACGGTGCCGACAATCGAGTCCAAGGCGATCACGCGGGTCCCGATCCGCGTCTCGCTGACGTACCCGAGCGCCTGCACCACCTCGTGGAACGGCAGCATGATGTTGACGTCGTCGGGTTCCCGGCGCAGCCAGGTGGAAAGCCGGGACAGCACTTGCCGCCGCCGGGCCCGGAGGAAGTCGTTTTCGGCGTCGGCGCGCGGGAAACCGGTCGGTCGGGTCATCGCGGGAACTCCATCACCTGATAGCCCACCACGTTGCGGATCCGGGTGCGGCCGGCCACGCGGTCGGGCACCGGTTCGCCGTGCGGGTGGATGTGTCCGTGCAGCAGCCATCGCGGCCGCAGGGTTTCGATCGTGCGGTGCAGACAGGTGAAACCTTGGTGCGGCGGGTCTTCGCGGTCGCCGAGATGCCGCGGCGGCGAATGCGTCAGCAGGATGTCGATTCCGTTGCCGTCGCGCCATTTCCGCCACCGGAACCGCCGCTCCAGCCGCCGGGCCCGGCGCGCCTGCTGCCGTTGCGTCCATTGGTTCGGGCCGTCGCGGTAGCGGATCGAGCCGCCGAGTCCGGCGATCCGGAGCCCGCCGACGTCGACGATCCGGCCGTCGGCGTTGATGCCGCCGGCCGGGCCGGGCCATTCGGCCGGAAAACCGTCCTTCATGGACAGTCCGCCGTAGCGGGTGAAGCCGCTCAGGTCGGGGTCGTGGTTGCCCGGGACGAACACGCACGGCACGTCGAGCATGCCGGCGAGGAACTCGAGATACGCGAACGGCAGATCGCCGGCGGCGACGACGAGGTCGACCCGCAGCGAGCGGACCGCCGGGGTCCACAGCCGCTCGTCGGCCTCGTCGGCCACCACCAGCGCTTTTGGCATACGCCCAGGTTACGGCGCACGCGGCGTCACTTCATGCCGTGCGCGAACCCGGGGTTGAGCGCGATCATCGCGACGATGCCGACGATCCAGACGAGGCACAGGGCCAGCGCCCAGAACTTGAGGTTGGACAGCAACCGGGACATGACGAGACAAACCTCCTGCAACCGGGGGAAGAAAGGGGGACCGCGAGGGGCGGCTACAACCAGCCGTTCTTCCGGAATATTCGGTACAGCAGCAGACAGATCGCGAGAATGACCGTGACCACGATCGGATAGCCGAACTGCCAATGCAGTTCGGGCATGTAGTCGAAGTTCATGCCGTAGATGCCCGCGATCATCGTGGGCACCGTGATGATCGCCGCCCACGCGGTGATCTTGCGCATGTCGGTGTTCTGCTGCAGCGAGATCTTCGCGACGGTCGCGTCGACCAGGGTGCTGAGCAGTTCGTCGAACGCCGCCACGCGTTCGGACACGGTGGCGAGGTGGTCGGCGACGTCGCGGAAATACGACCGGACCTCGTCCGGCACCAGCCGCGTGTAGCCCTCGGCGAGCCGCGACACCGGCGTGGCGAGCGGGACCACTGCGCGCCGCAGTTCGAGCACTTCCCGCTTCATCAGGTAGATCTGCTCGGCGCTCACCGACGAGCGCGGCGCGAACACCTGCGCCTCGATCTCGTCGATGTCCGCCTCGATCCGGCTGGTGACCTCGAGGTAGTGGTCGACCACGTGGTCGGCGATCGCGTGCACGACCGCCGCCGGGCCCAGCGACAGCCGCTCCGGATCCTCGTCGAGTTCACGGCGCAGCCGAGCCAGCCCGGAGTGGTTGCCGTGCCGGACGGTGATCACGAAATCGCGGCCGAGGAACACCATCAGCTCGCCGGTTTCCACGATCTCGTTCGCCGTGGTCGGCGACTGGTGCTCGACGTACCGGACGGTCTTCAGGACCAGGAACAGCGTGTCGTCGTAGCGCTCCAGCTTCGGCCGCTGATGCGCCTCCAGCGCGTCCTCGACGGCCAGTTCGTGCAGGCCGAAGGTCTCCGCGATGCCCTGGATCTGGTCGGAATCCGGCTCGTGCAGGCCGATCCAGACGAAACCCGCGTGCCGCTTGCGCACCTCGCGGATGGCCTCGGCGTGCGTCCAGCGTCCGGGAAGCCGCTTGCCGTCGACATACACCGCGCAGTCGACGACGTAGGCGGACAGCGGCACCGGGATCGGCCGTTCGAGGTTGGCCTTGGCCCGGTTGTTGCCGCGGCCGCGAAGGCCGCCTAGCGAGGGAATGGCAGGCATGGGTTCTCCTGGGCAGACGTCGTGAAGCACGAAGACGACGGCCAGGCGGACTGCGGTGTCCGTCCGGCGGCACCGTGAGTTCCCGGACGCGGGCCTACCAGGAGGGAAAACGGCCGGCTGGCGAGGCGGGAACGCACGTACTACTAGGGAGCGGACTATCACCACTGCTCATGAGCGGTTCCTCACCTCCTTTCGGCCGGGGCACGCGCAGGCGTGCGACGTGGCGGGGGTCGCGTTGACGCGCGATCACCGATGGTCGAGGGTACTCCTCACCACGGATACGTGTCGCACCTGGTTCGGCAGGTGTTACCCGGACAGGAGGCGCAAGCGTGCAATTCGGCCGGTATTACGAGGAGTTCGAGGTCGGCGCGGTCTACAAGCACTGGCCCGGCAAGACCGTCACCGAATACGACGACCATCTCTTCTGCTTGCTCACGATGAACCACCACCCGCTGCACCTGGACGCGCACTACGCGGGCGAGACGACCGATTTCGGCAAGAACGTCGTGGTCGGCAACTACATCTACTCGCTGCTGCTCGGCATGTCGGTGCCCGACGTGTCCGGCAAGGCCATCGCGAACCTCGAGGTCGAATCGCTCAAGCACGTCAAGCCGACGTTCCACGGCGACACGATCTACGGCGAGACCGAGGTGCTCGACAAGACCCCGTCGAAGTCCAAGGACGACCGGGGAGTGGTGTACGTCGAGACGCGCGGGTACAAACAGGA
The DNA here is from genome assembly GCF_000411975.1 of Amycolatopsis orientalis DSM 43388. GTDB lineage: Bacteria > Actinomycetota > Actinomycetes > Mycobacteriales > Pseudonocardiaceae > Amycolatopsis > Amycolatopsis orientalis_D. Next base: position 22,797 of record NZ_ASXG01000005.1, on the reverse strand, counting down.
CGGCACCATCGTGTGCATTTTCCGGCGCAAAGTGATGGTGCCGAAGCGGTCCTACGGGGACACCCGCGGCGGGGAGCAGCCCGGCCGTCCGACGCCGCACGAGTGATCGATCCGCCGCGAAGAGGAGCACGGGTGGCCATTGCCCTGGAAGAGATCAAGCGCCGGTTGCGCCTGTTCGCCGAGGTGGAGGCGCGCGGCGTTTCGCCGCTGTATGACCACCTCGCCACGCACGCGGCCGAGGACGACGACGTCGCCGCGCTGCTGACCGACGCCCGCGACGGCGAAGCGCGCGGCACCTTGCTGTTCGCCACGGCGCACCGGCTGGTGCAGGCGGATCCGATCCACCCGCTGTCGCGGTACTACCCGTCGGTCGGCGGCTTCGACGGCGTCGACGGCGAGACCTGGCCGTTGTTCCGTTCCTTCCTGCTGGAGCGCGCGGACCAGGCCCGCGAGCTCATCTCGACTCGCTACACGCAGACGAACGAGGTGCGCCGCGCCGCGCTGCTGTATCCGGCGGTCGCGGCAGCGGCGAAGGAAGCGGGCGGCAAGATCGCGCTGCTCGAGGTCGGCTGCAGCGCGGGATTGCTGCTGGGGCTCGACCGGTTCGGCTACCGCTACCAATGCGACGGCGGGGAGCAGCTCGCGGCCGGTCCGGCGAAGGCCGCGGTCGGGCTGCATTGCTCGATCGATGTCGCGTCGGGCGCTCGGCTGCCCAAGCTGCCCAAGAAGGTCGCGGTGGCGGCCCGCGCGGGTCTGGACCGGGCTCCGGTGGACCTGTCGGACGAGGACGAGCTGGCCTGGCTGGAGGCGTGCGTCTGGGCCGACCAGGTCGACCGGATCCGGCTGCTGCGCACAGCCGCCGCGGAACAGCGGAAGCACGTGCCGGAGCTGATCGCCGGGGACGCGGTGGACGACCTGGCCTCGGCGGCCGCCCGGCTGCCCGCGGAACTGCCGTTGGTGGTGCTGACGAGCCACGCGCTGGCGTATCTCGGGGACCGGCGGGCGGATTTCGTGGCCGAACTGGCGCGGTTGTCCTCGTCCCGGCCGGTGTGGTGGGTGAGCCAGGAGTTCTACCGGGCCGGGCTGGAAGCGGTTCTGCCCGGCCGGGACGACCTGTCCTCGGCCGAGGCGGCCCCGGGCGAGCCCGCGATGGCGGTGCTGGGGCTGACGAGCTGGGTGGACGGGAAGCCCGAGGCCCGCGCGGTGGCCCGGACGGCACCGCACGGGCAGCGGATGACCTGGCTCGCGTGAGCGGCCAGGCCGGCCAATCCACTCGTCATCCCTCGGCACCCTGAGTAACCTGTGTCACATTCACCCCATCAGTCACACTGCACCGCAGGGGCCGGGTCTGCGCTACTGATGCGAGTCCGGCAATATCGAATACGCGTTCCGCGCATTTTCCGTGCTCATCGCGGATAACTGAACCGCGGGGAAACTTTCCGCCAACTCCGCAATCCGTTCCGAATCGCGGACGCCGCCCGAGGCAATGCGGAAATGACCGCTCCGGGTTACGCGGTCGGCAGCTCATTCCAATCACGCAGGGTTACGAAGAGCTGGTCCGTCAGGTGGCCGGCTTCGTCCAGAGCGACCAGTTCGGCCGAGTCGACCCACTGTGCGTCGGAGGCGTCGTCGCCCGCGGTGAGGATTCCGCCGATCCACGTGCATTCGTAGTCGTGGATGTCGTAGCGGCCGCGGCGGACCGAGCCGGCCAGTGTGTGCGGTCTCACGTCCAGTCCGGTCTCCTCGCGAAGTTCGCGGATCACGGCCTCGTGGTCCGTTTCGCCCGGTTCCACTCGCCCGCCGGGCAGTGACCACTGTCCTTTTCCCGGCTCGTTCGCACGCTGGATGAGCAGGAGTCTGCCCTGGTCGTCGAACACAATGCCGCCGACGCAGCGCTCGAGGCCGTCCATGCCGCGACGGTAGCCGACCCCGGCCGCACCCCCTAGCTTCCGGGAAGCTGTACACGGAGAGTAGCCGTACGGTACACTTCGAGCGGCCGGCTGACCCATGCGCGGGACTTTCCTCCCGCGTGGGTGGTCAGTGCGGTACAACGTAGAAAGTCAGTTTTCCGGGTGTCATGGAAGAGACGGGATTGATCGCTGTGAACGCGAAGAAGCTTGCGGGACTCGTGGGTATCGCGTTGGTGCTGTTCTTCGTGATCGCCCAGCCGGGACATGCTGCGGGACTTGTCAGCAACATTATCGACTTCCTCCGCAGCTCGGCCGAATCGGTGATCACGTTCGTCAGCAACGTCTTCCACTGACGACAGGGGATACCCTCGGACCATGTTCGCGCCACGCGACCCTGACGAGTACCTCCTCGACACCGAGCGGCGGGTCATCCGGATCCGCCGCCACTGGGCGGTGCTCCTCTGGGACACGTTCGAGGCAGCCGCGCTGCTGATCGTGTGCGTGCTGGTGTCGTACCTGCTGCCGCCCTCGCTGTGGGTGGTGCAGAACATCCTCTGGTACGTCGCGCTGGCGGTGGTGCTGCGGTTCGCCTACGTGATCATCGAGTGGTGGGTCGAACGGCTGGTCGTCACCGACAAACGGTTCGTGATGACCACCGGTGTCTTCACCACCAAGGTGCTGATGATGCCGATCAGCAAGGTCACCGACCTCACCTACCAGCGTTCGGCCTGGGGCCGGATGCTGGGCTACGGCACGATGGTCGTCGAATCGGCCGGGCAGATCCAGGCGCTGAACCGGATCGACTACCTGCCGCGGCCCGAGGAGTTCTACGACACGATCTCCGAGCTCGTGTTCGGCGACAAGCAGAAGCAGGCCGAACGATTCTCGATGATCAAGGCGCAGCGGGCGGCGCGGGGCAAGAAGCCGGTCGGCTGACCTCGAGCGCGTCGGCACTGGTCCCGGCGCCGAGGTGACGCAGCGCATCGTCGAGAATGGTTTCGATGCGCATCGACCTGCACGCCCACTCCACGGCCTCCGACGGTACCGACAGCCCTGCCGAGCTTGTCGGCGCTGCCGCGCGTGCCGGTCTCGACGTCGTCGCGATCACCGACCACGACACCACCGCGGGCTGGGAACCGGCCGCCGCGGCTCTGCCCGCCGGGATGACGCTGGTGCCGGGCGCGGAACTGTCGACGGTCTCGATCGACCCGGACACCGGCTACGAGATCAGCGTGCACCTGCTCGCGTATCTTTTCGACCCGGCCGCGCCCGCGATCGTCGCGGAACAGACGCGGCTGCGCGTCGAACGGCGCACCCGGTTGCGGCGGATGGCCGAGCGGATGGCCGCCGACGGCCTTCCCGTCGACGCCGACGAAATCCTGAGCCTGCTGCCGGAGGACTCGCCCGCGGGACGGCCGCACCTCGCGCAGGCGCTCGTCCGGGCCGGGCTGGTCAGCTCCGTCGACGAGGCGTTCGCCGACTATCTGCACAGCCGCCGCGGCTACTACGTCGCGCGCCGGGACACTCCGGTCGAGGACGCGATCGACATGGTCACCGCCGCCGGCGGGGTCACCGTGATCGCGCACCCCTTCGCGTTCAGCCGCGGCGCGACGATCAGCGAGGACACGCTGCGCGACCTGGCCGCCCGCGGACTGACCGGCGTCGAGGTCGATCATCCCAACCACGATCCGGCCACCCGGGCGCGCACCCGCGAACTGGCCGACGAGCTGGGCCTGATCCGCACCGGGTCGAGCGACTACCACGGCACGAACAAGACCATCGGACTCGGCCAGGAAACGACCGAACCGGACCAGCTGGAGGAATTGGTGGGGCGGGCGACCGGCTTCCAAGTGGTGAAGGGCTGAGATGGCCGTCTCGGATTTCTTCGACGCCAAGCTCTTCATGAGCGCGACGATCACCCTCGTCGTGATCATGGACCCGCCGGGCACGGTGCCGGTGTTCCTGAGCCTGGTCGGCCGCAAACCGATGGCGACGCGGGTAAAGGCCGCGCGGCAGGCGGTGCTGGTGTCGTTGCTGGTCATCTCGCTGTTCGCGGTGGCCGGGCAGGCGATCCTGGCGTATCTGGGCATCGGCATCCCGGCGTTGCAGGGCGCGGGCGGTCTGCTGCTGTTGCTGATCGCGTTGCAACTGCTCACCGGCAACGCGGGCAGCAACGAACCCGAAGCGGCCGAGGATGTCAACGTCGCCCTCGTCCCGCTCGGCACGCCCTTGCTGGCCGGTCCGGGTGCGATCGCGGCGACCATCGTGTTCGTCCGGCAGGCCGACGGTCACCTCGGCGCCTACATCGCGCTGGCGCTGGCGATCGTGACCGTGCATTTCGTGCTGTACACCTGCATGCGGTTCTCCGGCGTGGTCATCCGGCTGATCAAGGAAAGCGGCATCACGCTCCTGGCCAAGATCGCCGGTCTGCTGCTGGCCGCGATCGCGGTCGAGCTGGTCGCGAATTCGGTGCAGGGCTTCATCGCCGGCGCCGGTTAGCCGACGGCCCGCGCCGGAAAGTGTCGGTGGGGGTGCGTAGCGTGGGCGTCGACGGAAGGGGGCGGCGTGAAAGAACAGCTGGGGTTCGACTTCGGCGTCGAGCAACCGCAGCGGCTCACCAAGGTGTCGCCGGCGCGGCTGAGCACCTTTGACGATTGTCCGCGCCGGTACCGGCTGGCGTATCTCGACCGGCCGACGCCGCAGCGCACCGGGCCGTGGGCGCACAGCACGCTGGGTGCGGTGGTGCACAACGCGTTGCGGGCGCTTTTCGACCTGCCGGTGGCGAAACGGACGCCGCAGCGCGCGATCGCGCTGGTGGCCGAACACTGGAAGGACGCCGGTTTCGCCGACGACGACCAGGCCGCGCGCTACCGTGCGCGCGCGAAGGGCTGGGTCGCGGAGTACGTGGAGGACAACGACGTCAGCGACGATCCGGTCGGCTTGGAACGCTGGGTCTCCGCCCCGGTCAGCACCACCGGAGGCCGCCCGACGATGATCATCGAAGGCCGAGCCGACCGCATCGACCAGCGCGGCGGCGAACTGGTGATCGTGGACTACAAAACCGGCCGCCGAGCCCCGGACGAACACGAGGCGCGCGCGTCGCAGGCGCTGGCGATGTACGCGGTGGCGGCGAGCCGCACGTTGCGGATGCCGTGCACGAAGGTCGAGCTGCACCACCTGCCGTCCGGAACGATCGCCGCGGCGGAACACACGCCGGAAACCTTGAAGCGGCACCTGGAACGCGCCGAGGAGACCGCCGGGGATTTGCGGATGGCAGCAGATACCCTGGACGCAGGCGGCGACGGAGACGCGTTGTTCCCCGCCCGCCCCGACCGCCGCTGCGCATGGTGCGACTTCCGCCCGAGCTGCGTGGCGGGACAGCAGACGGCTCCTGCCGCGCAACCGTGGGATTTGCTTGCGCCGTAGGGATTTCCCGAGATGTGGATTGGACCCGAGAATCGTGGCGGCACCGGACATCGAGGAAACGACCCCTGGCCGGAGTGGTGGTGCGCGGGGCCGGGTCCGCGGCCGCGGTGCTGACGGGGCGGTTCGCGGTGTGGCGGCCGGAGATCGGGACGTTCGCGGTGCCGCGGGTGATGGGGCGGTTCGTGGTGTGGCGGCTGAAGATCGCGACGTTCGTGGGGCTGAGGCCCGGGACGTTCGCGGTGCCGCTGGGAAAGATCTCGCCGCGGTGGGGAACGACAGGGAGCAGCGTCGGATGGGGAGCCGTAGTCGTGCGGACGCCGCGGGCCGGAACGGCAGCGCGACTGTGACTGGCGGCGCGACGAACGGGGCTGCGGCTCAAGATCGCGCGGCCGCTACCCGCGCGCCGGGGGTCGGTCGTTCGGGTGCCGGTGGTGCGGTGGACGACGGTGGCAGTGCGGCGGTGGATGGTCGTGCGGCCGCTACCCGCGCAGTGGGAGACGGTCGTGCGCGCGCTGGTGGTGCTGTGGAGGACGGCAGCGGCGCGGCAGTGGACGGTCATGTGGCTGCTACCCGCGCGGCGGGGGACGGTCGTGCAGGTGCCGGTGGTGTGGACGACGGTCGCGGCGCGGCGGTGGATGGTCGTGCGGCCGCTACCTGCGCGGTGGGGGACGGTCATGCGCGTGCCGGTGGTGTGGAGGACGGCAGCGGCGCGGCAGTGGACGGTCATGTGGCTGCTACCCGCGCGGCGGGGGACGGTCGTGCAGGTGCCGGTGGTGTGGACGACGGTCGCGGCGCGGCGGTGGATGGTCATGCGGCTGCTGGTCGCCTGGCAGGCCGCGCCGATGCTGCGCGCACGAACGGTGGCTCCGCTATCGATGGCGGTGCGGCGACGGAGGATCGCGCGGTCGCGGACCACGACGTGACCCGCCGCCAGCCCGAGAACGACGGTGCGGCAGCGGGGCACACAGCTGAGGTTATCCATGACTCAGCGGCAAGCAATCGCACCGTGCGCGAGGCAGCAGAGGCGCAGTCGCCAGCGACGTTGTCCGGACCGAACTCCGGCCCAGCGACCACGCCAGTCCCGGTGCCGCCGGTGTCAGACCGCCGAATCCAGCCGTCGCGAAGCCCGCAAGACTCGGCGCTCGGTGATAGCGCAGTTATCCAGGACTCGGCGTCGGCCGACGACGCGGTCACCAGCCGGGAGAACGCGGTTGTCCAGGAAACACCCGCGCCTGAGGAAACCGGCGGCGAGACGCTAGCCAAGGCGGCACCCGAGCACTACGGGGCGTCCGCGAAGCGCAAACCGCGTGGACGGTGGTGGCGCGGGTTCACCGGCTCAGTCGCTGCGGGAATGGCGGTCCTGGCGGTCGGCGTGCTTGTCGTGGGCGTGTTGTGCCTCGTGAACGGCGCACCCGGGCCGGGCGTGCTCAAGCTGGTCGGGCATCCGGTCGCGGCGCTAATTATGTTTGCGCTGCAACGGGTTGCCGACCGTCGCGTGGGGAAAGTGGCGGTGGCTGCGGGGGTTGGGGTGCTGGTCGTCGCAGGGGTGGCGTTCAGTGTGTTGTGGTGGTTCTGAGCCAGCTAGCGCAGGGCGGCGACGTTCGGGCCGCGTTGTTCCAGCAGCACCGGGCCCAGCGCGGTGAGGCGGACGGGGCCGGTATAGGAGCCCCGGTCGACGCCGACTGTCCGTAGCGTCGCGCCGTTCGTTTCGTCCAGCACCGCCAGGCCGCCGCGGATGGGCACTACCAGCTGGGACGCGAAGGTGATTCCGGGGCCGAGCGTGCCGTCCAGGGTCCAGCGGGGAGACAGGTCGTCTCGGGACAGGGCAACGGTTTTGGAGCCGCTGTACCAGTAGATTCCCGCCGCCGTGCGGGTGGTCGCTTCGGTGCCGCCGACCGGATCGTTCGCCGTGTCCGAAGCGGGGAGATCCATGGGGTACGCGGCTTTTTGCGTACCGTCCGCGCCGTAGACGACGTACAGCTTCTGGTCCGGCAGCAGCACTCCGGTGAGGTCGCCCGACATGGCGATCACCCTGGCCCGCTTCCCGGCCAGCAGGGCGGTGTAGGTGACCTTCGGTTCGTCCTCGTGTTCGGCGGTCGCCTTGTAGACGGTCAGGCGGTCCGTGCGGTCGCCGGGGCAGCGTTCGATCACGCCGATTTTGTCGGCGGCGGCTGCTACCGTGCCGTAGGTGCAGTTGGGGCGGGGCTGTTTGTTCGCGTTTTGCAGGAACGGGACCTTGCCGTACTCCATGCTCTTCACGAGATCGTCGCGCCACGTGTCGAGGAGATGTTTGCCGGTGGTCGTGACGTGGCTGCCGTCGCTGACCAGGCGGGTGCCGAGTTCGGCGTCGCCGTTGCGCTGAGCGGTGATCCGGCCGGTGGCCGGGTCGAGCTGGGTGACCTCGCTGCAGCCCATGCTCTTGTGGTACACCGCGTTCACCCTGCCCCACGCGGTGTCCACAGTGCACAGTTGCAGGTTTTCGCGGGTGTAGTGCCAGCGGATCTGCCCGGTGAGCGGATCACGACCGGCGACCTCGCTGCCGTCCGCCGTGGTGACGGTGTCGGACTGTCCGATCGGGATCGGGGTCGCCGAACTCGGGGCCTGCCACAGCTGCGTCATCGACCCGGGCACGGCGTTCGGCGGCGCGGGGAGCGCGGGCGGCGGAGCGGCCAGCGCGCGGCTGGTGTGCAGGTTGTCGCTGGTGGCGGCGACGATCGCGGCGACCACCGCGACCACGACGACGATCGCCCCCGCGATCAGCCGGTCCCGCCCGCGATTCCACGGCGAACGGCGAGCTTTCCCCGGCGGCGCAACGGAATCCGCCGCGGACGGGCGGGGAAGGAGGTTTTCGGAACCATACGACCCGGCGGCAGTGCTGCTGACTCCGGCCGGTTCGTCGGTGACGCGCGCGATCGGGCCGGTTTGTTCCTCAGCCGTGACCGGCGGGACGGCGGCATGGCGGCCAGCCTTCGCGACGGTCGGGTCTTCGGCAGGCACGCCAGGGAGGGCCGCTGCGGTGGCGCTGCTTCCGGCGGGGGTTGGGGTGTCCGCGGAGGGCTTGACCGGGCCGGCGGGAGTGTTTTCGGCGGTCTCCGTGCGGTGGAGGGCCGACGCGGCGGGCGTGGTCTCCGCACGGCCGGCGGGGCCTGCGGAAGTGTTTTCCGCGACTGGCGACGCGATGGCGCTGCTTTCGGCGGGGCCAGGGGCTGTCGAGGGGGAGTCCAGGGAGGACTTGACCGGTTCGAAGACAGTGCCTTCAGCGGCCGGATCCGCGTTCTCCGGGCTGGGCAGGGCCGACGAGGCGGAAGTGTTCCCGTCAGTGCCGGATGTTGCCGCGTACGGCCCGTGGGGCTCGGCAGAAGCCGCTCCGCCAGGTCGCGCGACCGGGTCGGCGGTCGGCGAGTCAGGCGTGGGCGGTGCGGCGGGGGTGTGCTCGCGGGAATTGCCCGGGGTGGGCGTGGCGGGGGCGTGCTCGCCGGGCCTGCCTGGGGCGGGCGAGACGGAGTCTGGGTCTTGTGGACCGGGAGCGGGGGTCGTGCCAGGGGTGTGCTCGCCGGAATTGCCCGGGGCGGGCGAGATGGGGCCTGCGTCTTGTGGACGGGGCGTGGGCGGCGTGGCGGGGGTGTGCTCGCGGGAATCGCCGGAGGCGGGCGAGGCGGGGCCTGTGTCCTGCGGACGGGGAGTGGGCGGCGTGGCAGGGGCGTGCTCGCGAGAACTGCCCGAGGCGGGCGAGGCGGGGCCTGCGTCTTGCGCGCCGGGAGTGGGCGGCGTGGCGGGGGTGTGCTCGCGGGAATCGCCCGAGGCGGTCGCGACGGAGCCCGCGCCCCGCGCACCCGAAACGGGCGACGTGCCGGAAGCGGAGTCGCCAGCAGGCCGGTCCGCCGAATCAGAAGCCTTGTCCGTCGACCCACCGGAAGTCGGCACACCAGCATCCGAAGACGACGAAACCGCGTCCCGGTCAGGGGAAGCCGACTCTTCCGGAGCCGACCCATCCGAAAGGGATGCCCCGGCCGGAATATCCGGCCGGGGGCGTTCGTCGGGAGTGCCCGCTACGTTCGATCCGGGTTCGGGGGGCGTTTCGTCGGTGCCGTTCCCGTGGTCGTTCACGTAACTGACTCCCGGTGTGTCGCTCAGTCTGCCGACGCAGGTGTATCAGACGAACGGCGGCGACGGCGGCGGCGGGCCGGGCGTTCCGAGGTTTCTCCGGAGTCGGACGTCGTCGCGGGGGTCGCGTTGCCGGTGGAGGTCGCCGGGCCGGTCGCGTCGGCTCCCGAGCGGGTGCGGCGGCGGGTCCGGGGGCGCTCTTCCTGCTGGTCGGACGGGGACGACGCGGCGGCGTCCGCGGCTTCGACGGCCGCCGCGGCGCGGGCGCCACCGCGGGTTCGCTTGCGCGGGGCCCGGTTGCGCTTGCGCGGGGCTTCCTCGTCCGAAGAACCGGCGGCGGGACCGCGGCGGCCTCGGCGCTTGCCGCCCAGGTCCTCTTCCTTTTCCGCGGACAGACCGGCTCGCGTGCGCTTCGACAGCGGCAGGCGGCCCTTCGTGCCCTCCGGAATGCCCAGGTCGCTGAACAGGTGCGGCGACGACGAGTACGTCTCCACCGGCTCCGCCAGGTCGAGGCCCAGCGTGTCCGAGATCAGCTTCCAGCGCGGTTCCTCGTCCCAGTCGACCAGGGTGATCGCGACGCCGGTGCGGCCCGCGCGGCCGGTGCGGCCGATGCGGTGCACGTAGGTCTTCTCGTCCTCCGGGCACTGGTAGTTGATCACGTGCGTGACGTCGTCGATGTCGATGCCGCGCGCCGCGACGTCGGTCGCCACCAGCACGTCGACCTTGCCCGAGCGGAACGCGCGCAGCGCCTGCTCGCGCGCGCCCTGACCGAGGTCGCCGTGCACCGCGGCCGCGGCGAAACCGCGTTCCACCAGGTCGTCGGCCACCTTCTGGGCGGTGCGCTTGGTGCGGCTGAAGATCATCGTGAGCCCGCGGCCCTCGGCCTGCAGCGCCCGCGCGATCAGCTCCGTCTTGTCCATCGAGTGCGCCCGGTAGACGAACTGCGCCGTGCGCTCGTGCACCGCGCCCGCGTCGTTCTCCTCGGCCCGGATGTGCGTGGGCTGGTTCAGGAACGTCCGCGCGAGCGTGATGATCGGGCCCGGCATCGTGGCGGAGAACAGCATCGTCTGCCGCTCGTCCGGCACCATCCGGAGAATCCGCTCGATGTCCGGCAGGAAGCCGAGGTCCAGCATCTCGTCGGCCTCGTCGAGGACGAGCCCGCGGATCTTGCCGAGCACCAGGTGCTGCTGTTCGGCGAGGTCGAGGAGCCGGCCCGGCGTGCCGATGACGACGTCGACGCCCTTGCGCAGCGCCTCGATCTGCGGCTCGTACGGCCGTCCGCCGTAAATCGCCAGCGTGCGGATGCCGAGGTGCTTGCCCGCGCCCTTCAGGTCGTTCGCGACCTGGATGCACAGCTCGCGCGTGGGCACCACGACCAGCACCTGCGGGGTGCCGTCGCCGGGCACCTGCACGCGGTGCAGCAGCGGGACGCCGAAGCCGAGCGTCTTGCCCATGCCGGTGCGGGCCTGGCCGATGAGGTCGTCGCCGGCCATGGCGAGCGGCAGGGTCAGCGCCTGGATGGCGAAGGTGCGCTCGATGCCCGCTTCCTCGAGCGCTTTGACGATTTCGGGTTTCACTCCGAACGACGCGAACGTCGGCGACTCCTCGGTCACCGGGGCACCGGCCTGCAGCGGGTGCGACGTGTCCAGCGCGGCCGGTCCGTTTTCGCTGTGCTCGAGGGCGACAGCGGCGGTGGTCTGCGCGGTTTCGGTCTGTTCGGTTGTGGACTGTTCTGCGGTCAGGGTGATCGCCTCTCTCGTGACCAGCGCGCACAGGCCGGTTGTCACTCGACACTCGACCGGGGGCCTGACTCGCACCGCGGCCTCTTCAGCGGAGGCCAGTGGTGCCGGAGCCGCCCTCCCGGGAATGCCGCTGGGAGGCGTGCACGCACACTTGCGGCGAACTCCGGTCGCCCTGGTGGCACCGGCCGCTCGCCTGGTTCCCGCCGCTCCTGGGACCTCTCGGAAAAAGGGGGGCCGGTGCGGCGAAGCTTCTGTTGATCCATTCGCAGTGTACCTGGTCAGGTCTTTTCCGGGGAATACCGGGAGCGGCGGCGCGGCGTGGGATCGGTCTCTTCGCGGCACGGGCCTGCGGTTCGGCGATACCCTCGTCGCCGTGACCGACCCCGCCGAAGCCGCCGCGCCCGCGGCGTCCGCCGTATCCCCGCCCACGATCAGCGAAGGCGTCGTCGACCTGCTCGGCGTGATCGCCTACCTGGAACTGTCCGCGTTCGACCGGATGGCCGAGGACGCCCGCAGCGCGCCGACGCTCGCCGGCCGCGCCGCGCTCGCCTCGATGGCGGCCGCCGAGATCGGGCACCTCGATCTGCTTTCGAAGCATCTGGCCGCGAACGGCGTCGCGGTCGAGGACGCGATGGCCCCCTTCGTGTCCCAAGTGGACGCCTGGCACGCCTCTACCCGGCCCAAATCGTGGCTGGAGTCGCTGGTCAAGGCGTACGTCGGGGACGGGCTCGCGGCCGACCTCTACCGCGAGGTCGCCAACTGGCTGGACCCGGAGACCAAGGACCTGGTGCTGACGGTGCTCGCCGACACCGGGCATTCGGCGTTCGCCGAACGCGAAGTCGCGGCCGGGATCAAGGCCGACCCGAAGGCACGCGACAAGCTCGCGCTGTGGGGGCGGCGGCTGCTCGGCGAGGCGCTCACCCAGGCGCAGTACGTGGTGGCCGAACGCGACGGGCTGGCCGAGCTGATCATCGCCGGGTCCGGCGATCTCGCGGGAATCGGCGCGCTGTTCCGCCGGTTGCAGCAAGGGCACACCAAGCGCATGCAGGCGCTGGGGCTGGGCTGAGCGAGTGGTCGCGAGTCACCTTCCGGTCGCACGCCACCGCGGCGGCCCGCTTCGGTTAGCCTTGCCGGGCGTAGTCACAACGAGTTTCCAGCGGAGGTCCCACGTGGAGGTCAAGATCGGCATCAAGGACACGCCGCGCGAGCTGGTGGTGTCCAGTGGCCAGACTCCCGACGAGGTGGAGAAACTGGTCGCCGAGGCGCTGACGGCCGGTGACGGGCTCTTCCGCCTCAACGACGAGAAGGGCCGCAAGTACCTGGTCCCGTCCGACCGCATCGCGTACGTCGAGATCGCCCCGTCCGACGTCCGCAAGGTCGGGTTCGGCGTCGGCGACTGATACAGCCGTACGCGAAAGGCCGCTCCGGGCGCTCTCCGGGGCGGCCTTTCGCGTGGTCAGCGGGTGGGTCAGGCGGTGGCTTCCTCGACTTCGGCCAGCGTCTTCGGGACCGAGAACGGCGGCGTGGACGTGCCGGTGAGCCGGTAGCGGCCCCACGGATCCGGATCGGACAGCTCGCCCTCGGACCGGTGCTCGCCGATCCGCACCTCGCACGCCTTCTTGCGCCCCCCGATCGCCTCGGCCAGCTCCGGGTTCGCGGCGACGCGGCCGTACCAGTGGTAATAACCGTCGATCGGCTGGAAATAGCCGCGCAGATCGACGTCCGCGGCGATTTCCGTGCCGTCGACGACCAGCGTCGCCGAGCCGGTGTAGCCGTCTTCGTCGCTCATCCGGGGTCCTCTCGTCAGCCGGCCTCGTTGCCGGCGGCGGTGTCGTTCTCGGTGCGTCCGAGCTGGACGACCTTGTTCTCCTCGAGCGGCAGGTTCGGGTCGATCACCACGCCCTGCTGGCGGGTCAGCCCGTCGATCGCCGCCCAGATGATCTGGGTGAGGTACTCGACCACCGAATCGCGGCCCATCGAGCGCCGGTCCAGCCACCATTCGCCGGTGCTCTGGACCATGCCGACGATCCCGTGCGCCCACGGTTCGGCCGCGCCGGAGTCCATGTTGAACATCCGCATGTAGTCGCCGAGCAGGGCGGTCAGCGCGGTGGCGATGACCTCCTTGTCCTCCGCGACGACGTCCGAATCGGCGGTTTTGCCCGGCAGCCCGCCGTGTGCCAGCAAGCGGTACAGGTTCGGGTGCTCTTCGATGACGCCGAAGAACGCGTCGAGCGCCATCCGGATCCGCGGGACCGGCGCGAGCTCCGCGTTGATCGCCGGGATCAGCCGCTCGAAAAGGATCTCCGTGCCGCGCTGGCCGAGCGCGACGTATAGGTCGGCCTTGTCCTCGAAATGCCGGTACAGCACGGGTTTCGTGACGCCGGCTTCCGCCGCGACGTCCTCCATGCCGAGCTCTGGACCGTGCGCGTCGAGCGCGCGCAGCGCCGCTTCGACGAACTCCGCGCGGCGGGCGATCCGGTGCTTGCGCCAGCGATCGCGGCGGGCGTCCCCGGTGCCGCCGGAGCCCGTCTCGGTGTCGGCCGCCTGCTTGCCGGACTGCTTGCTGGAGCGCTTGACACGTTCGATCACGGGGGTCATGCTACCAGAGGTAACTGTTACCACGGGTTACATGTTCGTGGGGGCAGGCGGGGACGCGGCTTCTCGATTCAACGGCGAGTCAGGCGCTGGAAGGGGCTGATGATGACGCGGACGCTGAAGGTGACCGACCGGGAGACGACGGCACAGCGGTTGCTGAAGTCGGCGGCGAACAAGTTCTACGACCCGGATGTCGACATCGACTGGGACGCGCCGCTCGTCGAGGGCAAGCGGTACATCCTGCCGGAGCGTTCTTCGCTCTACGGCACTCCGCTGTGGGACCGGCTGAGCCCGGAGCAGCGGATCGAGCTGGGCAAGCACGAGATGGCCAGCATCGCGACCACCGGGCTGTGGTTCGAGATCCTCCTGATGCAGATGCTGCTCAAGGAGGTCTACGAGCAGGACCCGACGACGGCGCACGCGCAGTTCGCGCTCACCGAGATCGCCGACGAATGCCGGCACTCGACGATGTTCGCGCGGATGTCCGCGCGGATCGGCTGCCCGACCTACGGTCCGGTGCCGGTGCTGCGGCAGGTCGCGAAGCTGATGCCGACGATTTCCTACGGCCCGGCGCGCTACGGCGCGATCCTGGTGGCCGAGGAGGTGCTCGACCGGCTGCAGCGCGAGCAGATGAACGACGACCAGATCCAGCCGCTGGTGCGGATGGTCAACCGGATCCACGTGCTGGAAGAGGCGCGGCACGTCACCTTCGCCCGCGAGGAAGTCACCCGCGGCATGGCGAAGCTCGGCCGCGCGGAGATCGCCTACCAGCAGTTCAGCATCGCGCTGATCTCGTACTTCGTGACGCGCGCGTTCATCAACCCGAACGTCTACAAGGCGGTCGGGATCCGGCCGCGCGAGGGCGTCGAGACGGCGCTGAACAACCCGCACTGGCGCGCGACGATCGCGTGGGCCGGGGAGAAGATCATGCCGTTCCTGCAGGAGTCCGGCCTGGTCGGGCTGCCCGGGAAACCGTTCTGGCGCAAGTCTTTCCTGCTTCCGGAGGGCAAGTGACTACCGCCGACGTACTTTTTCCCGCGGAGGCGAAATGACTACTGCCGACGTACTTTTTCCCGCGGAGGCGAAATGACTACCGCCGACGTACTTTTTCCCGCGGAGGCGAAATGACTACCGTCGAACGGCTGCGCAACCCGGCCCGGGAGCACCGGTTCGTCACCAGTGACGGCTGTGCGCTGCACGTCGAGCTGAGCGGCCCGGCCGATGCCGCGGTGACGCTGGTGCTGGTGCACGGCTGGACGCAGGACCACCGCACGTGGGACGGGGTCATGGAGCACCTCGGCCCGGGCGTCCGGACGCTGCGCTACGACCTGCGCGGGCACGGCGGTTCCGCGCCCGCGACCAGGGAGACCGGGACGATTCCGCGGCTGGCCGACGATCTGGCCGAGCTGATCGCCGCGCGCGTGCCGTCGGGTCCGCTGGTGCTCGCCGGGCATTCGATGGGCGGCATGACCATGATGGCGCTCGCCGAACGGCATCCGGAGCTGGTCCGGGACCGGGTGGTCGGCGCGGCGTTCGTGGCGACGTCGTCGGGGCAGATGGACCGGATCACGCTGGGGCTGCCCGGAATGGCGGGCCAGTTCTCCGCGCGGTTCGAGCGCCGGCTGGCGAAAGCGTTGTCGCACCGCAAAGGCGAGCGGCTGCCGCTGAGCCCGGCGATGGTGCGTTCGGGTGCGCGGTTCCTCGTGTTCGGCGACCACCCGCGGCGGGCGGACCTCCGGCTGGTGGCGGAGCAGCTGTTGTGCGCGCATCCGGCGAGTCTCGGCGCGTTCCAGGACGCGATTTCGACGCACGACCGCCGGGTCGCGCTGGCGACCTTGCGCGGTACTCCGTCCGTGGTGCTGGCGGGGGAGAAGGACCGGCTGTGCCCGCTGGCGCACGCGAAAGTGATCGCGGACGAGCTGCCGGACGCGGAGTTCGTCCGTTTTCCCGGTGCGGGGCACATGCTTCCGCAGGAACGCGCGGGCGAGGTCGCGAAACGAATCGGGGCGTTGCTTCGGGTTTCGTGACCGTGCGCGTTCGCGCTCGTACCTGACTGTCGGCTGTTCTCGGCCGCCCGGCGCTGTCACGCTGGGTGGCTGGGATGTCGCCGACAGAACAGGACGGGCATGGGGCAGCCGCTGAGCGCGCACGTCAACCGGAGCCTGATGGCGATTTCCCGGCGGGCGGAGAGCGTGGACCGGCATACGCTGGCCAAGACCTTCGTGGTGGCCGGGTCGTTTTCGGCGATGTTGCATTCCGCCGACCACCAGATCTTCTACGGCCGCCGCGGCACCGGGAAGACGCATGCCTTGCTTTACCTGGCCGATCTGGTCGAGGAAACCCGCGATGTCGCGGTATACCTGGATTTGCGCACGATCGGTTCCACCAGCGGCCTGTACGCGAATCAGCAGCTGCCGGTTTCGCTTCGGGGCACTCAGCTGCTGGTGGACACGCTGGAAGCGGTGCACGAACAGCTGCTGACCACGGCGATCGAGAAGCGGGTTTCCGACCAGGAAGGCTTGCTGCAGGGACTGGACGAGCTGACCGAGGCGGCGACGACGGTCGAGGTCGTCGGCAACGTCGAGCGCGAAACCACGGTCGGGGGTTCCGCGGAGCAGGCGACCAGCGCCGGGGCGTCGGCGTCCTGGGGAGTCGGCGGCCCGCGCGGCCACGTGACGATGTCGGGCAGCAGCCGGCATTCGGTGACCGCTTCGGATCGGTTGCGGCGCACCGGGACCGAGCATCATCAGGTCATTTTCGGGCCGCTCAGCCGGGCGTTGGCCCGGATCACGGCCGCGTTGGCGCCGGCCCGGCTGTGGCTGCTGCTGGACGAGTGGAGTTCGATTCCTCTTGAGCTGCAACCGTTGCTGGCGGATCTGCTGCGCCGCAGCGTGCTCCCGACGCGCGGGACGACGGTCAAGATCGCGGCGATCGAACGTCGGTCCCGATTCCGCGAACCAGGCGGCGAAGGCGATTACGTCGGCATCGAGGTCGGCGCGGACGCGGCCTCCGCGGTCAGCTTCGACGACGTGCTCCGGTTCGATCACGGCCGGACCCAGTCGAGGCAGTTTTTCGCCGAACTGTTCCTCAATCACGTACGACCGCGGATGCCGGTGACCGACGACGCCGCGGAATTCGTGGCTACCGCGTTCAGCCGCACCGCGTTTCCCGAGCTCGTGCGCGCGGCCGAGGGCGTCCCCCGGGACGCGATCAACATCGCCGCCTTGGCCGCGCAGCACGCGAACACGGCGACGATCGGGATCCGGCACGTCCGGCAAGCCGCGCAGGACTGGTATCTGCGGGACAAATACGCCGCCATCGCCGGGAACGAATCGGCCTTGACGACGCTTCGGTGGCTGGTCGACGAGGTAGTCGGCCGGCGGCGTTCGCGCGCGTTTCTGCTGGAGCACGCCAGCGGCGCCCACGACGAGACCATCCGCGATCTGCACGACGCCCGGCTCATTCACCTGGTGCGCCGCGGCATCGTCAACCGGAAGCGACCGGGCACGCTCTACGACGGGTTCGCCATCGACTACGGCTGTTACGTCGCCCTGGTGTCGGATGGCGGACAACCGGCCCGGCGGGGCAAATCCGACGACTGGCTGACCGATCAGCGCGGCACCCCGCCGGAACCGGTCCACCTCGAGCAACTGCTGGTCGAACTGCCGGGCGCGGCGAGATCGGTTCCGCGCCAGCGAAAACCGCGCGAATGAGCTAGCGGAACCGGTCGAGCGCGGCGACGGTGGCCGGGACGTCTTCCCAGATCGGCGAGTGCCCGGTTTCGACGGTGACGAGTTCGCTGCCGGGCAGGTGGGCGACGAGGTGCTGGGCGTCCGCGAGCGTGCGGGCCCGGTCGTGGATTCCGTGCAGCACCGTGACCGGGCAGCGGATCGACGCCAGCCGCGGCGTGAGGTCCAGATCCCGTTGGCTCGTCAGGACTTCCAGCGCGGCTTCGGCCGGGACGCGGGCGGCGTAGCCGAGCAGTTCAGCGCGCAGGTCCGGCGGCAGCGGGCTGGCGAACGACCGGTCGAGGACGGCCGCGTGCAGTTCCGGGCCCCAGGCCGAGGCGATCGTGGCGAGGATCCGGTCGACGTCGCCGTGCCCGCGCATGTGCGCGCCGGTGTTCGCGAGCAGCAGCCCGGACACCAGCTCCGGCCGGGTGGCCGCGACGACCGCCGCGACGCAGCCGCCCGTGGAATGCCCGATCAGGGTGACCGGGTCGCCGTGCTGCTCGATCCGGTCGGCGACCCGCGCCGCGACGTCTTCGATCCGCCAGGGTCCCGGAGTGGTCATCCAGTCGACCGCGTCCAGTTCGTCGGGCAGCGCGGAAGCCAGCGGGGAGTAGATCCGCGGGCTGCAGAGCGTGCCCGGCACCGCGACCACGCGCACGGGGGTCAGTTGTCCTTGAGCGGGAAGCCGCCGCCGATGCCGCGCCAGGCGAGGTTCGCGGTGAGCGCGACCGCGTCCTCGCGGCTCATCGACTGGTTGTGCTGCAGCCAGTAGCGTGCGCTGACCTGGCTCATCCCGACCAGGCCGACGGCCAGCAGCCGGGCCTTCTCCTCGTCCAGCCCGGCGTCGGAGGTGATCGTCTCGGTGATGGCCTCGACGCTGGCCGAGGTCGCGCGGTCCACCGCCTCCTGGACGGCGGGCTCGCCGCGCAGGTCGGACTCGAAGACCATGCGGAACGCGCCCGCGTCGTTGTTCACGAAGTCGAAGAACGCGCCGACCGTGGCCGGGACGCGCTGGCGGTTGTCCGTGGTGGAGTTCAGCGCGCCCTGCACCCGGGCGACCAGGTCGTCGACGTGGCTTTCGAGCAGCGCGATGTACAGGTCGAGCTTGCCGGGGAAGTGCTGGTAGAGCACCGGCTTGCTGACGCCGGCCTCCTCGGCGATCTCGTCCATCGCCGCCGCGTGGTAGCCGTGCTCGGCGAAGACGCGCTGCGCGGCCGTCAGCAACTGGGCCCGGCGCTCGGTCCGGGGCAACCGGACGCCTCGTTGCAGTCGCGCCATCTCCGTCATTCTTCCTCCGTCCGCAGCCTTCGCCGGGCGGGTTCACCACCGCGTGAAGTGAACCTGACATTACTCGTGGGTACGCCCGAAATGCCAAGGGTCAGGCATCCTGGACTGGTGACGACCACGACCTCCCGCCCCACCACCGCGGCGGCCGTCCGCCCGCCGGTGACCCAGGTGCCATTGTCGACTACGCCCCTTCCGCCGCTCGACGGGGCGCTGCCGGCCTGGCCGGGAACGGTCGAGGACGGCCTGCACATCCGGCACACGCCCGGGCCGGACGGCACGCCCGCGGTGTACGTGCACGGGCTCGGCGGCTCGTCCACGAACTGGACCGACCTCGCCGCGCTGCTCGCCCCGACCGCGCCCGGACAGGCTGTTGACCTGCCCGGATTCGGCTATTCGGAGCCCGCGGAAGGGTTTGCCTACAGCCTCGACGACCACGCCGAGGTCATCGCGGGCAGGCTGGAGCGGCTCGGCGAACCGGTGCACCTGCTCGGCAACTCGATGGGCGGCGCGATCTCACTGCTGGTCGCCGCGCGGCGGCCGGAGCTGGTGAGAACTCTCACCCTGATCTCCCCGGCGATGCCGGACCGCCGTCCGGACCCGCGCCGGCTCTCCGACCCGATGATGGCGCTGGCCTACCTGCCGGTGATCGGCGCGCGGGTGCGCCGCCGGATGGCCGGGATGACCGCCCGCGAACGCGCCGCGCAAGTCATCAAGCTGTGCTTCCACGACCCGTCGCGGTTCCCGGACGCCCGGCTGGACGAACTGGTCGACGAGCACTCCGCCCGCGCCGGGTTCCCGTGGGCGCTGGCCGCGATGGAACGCAGCACGTTCGGCATCTTCCGGCGCTGGACCGCGCTCGGCGCCGCTTCGCTGTGGTCGGTCGCCAAACAGGTCCAGGCCCCGACGCTGGTCGTCTGGGGACTCCACGACCGGGTGATCTCGGTGAAGCGCGCGCTGCGGACCGCGCAGACGATTCCGCGTGCCCGGCTGCTGGTCCTGCCGCGCACCGGACACGTCGCGCAGATGGAGCGTCCGCAGGCGGTGGCCCGTGCCGTGCTCGGCTTGTGGGAGGGCGCGGACGACGGCTCCTGGTAGCCCGAACGGGGGACCGCGGATCGCTGGGGAGCCCGCCAGTCGCTTCCGGGAACGGCGCGGCCGTGTGGCACCCTGGGTCGGTGGACCGGCTGAAGCAGGACGCGCGAGCGAAGGACCGGCGGGGCCCGACCGCCGGGTCGGCCCGGCGTTCAGCGTCCTCCAGAGTCGGGGATCCGGAGTCCGATTCGCCGCGCGTCGGCCAGTACCGGCCCGCGCGGAAACCCGCCCAGCGCGTGGGCGAGGACCGGTACCGGCCCGGCGGCAGGCGCACCAGCGCCGAGCCGCTCGCCGCCGCCTGGAAACCCAAGGACGACAGCTCCGAGAAGCGCCCGGCGCCGAAGAAGCAGAAGTCGACGTTCGCCCGGTTCGTGAGGACGTACGGCTGGCGCGTGTACGCGCTGCCGATCCTGGCCGTGATCACCGTGCTGGTCGCGGTCAACACCGCCACCAGCTCGCCCGAAGCGGGCACCGGCAGCAGCGGCGAGGTCGCGTCCGGCGACACGTCCTCCGGCGCGATCGACGGGGGCGGCGGCATCCCGGAGAACCCCGCGCAGCCGGTGAACCTCAACGTGCCCACCGCCGACCTGCCCAGCGGCGGCCCGTTCACGCAGACCGGCAAGGGCACCTGGCACATCGTGCCCGGGTCCAGTGACGTCGTGGGCAAGAGCGGGAAGCTCTACACCTACACCGTCGAGGTCGAGGACGGCATCGATCCGGCGAGCTACGCCGGCGACGACAGCTTCGGGGCCGCGGTGCAGGGCATTTTGTCCGATCCGCGCAGCTGGACGTGGAACGGCGAGATCCGGTTGCAACGGGTCGACGCGAGCTATCCGAACCCGAGTTTCCGGGTGAGCCTCACCACGCCGGACACCACGCACCGGCCGGACGCGTGCGGGTTCCAGATCAAGTTCGAGGCCTCCTGCTACCGGCGCAGCATGGGCCGCGTGCTGATCAACTTGTCGCGCTGGGTGCGCGGCGCGAAGGTCTACGGCTCGGACATGACGGGCTACCGGCAGTACGCGATCAACCACGAGGTCGGGCACGCGCTGGGCAACAATCACGTGGGCTGCCCAGGAAACGATCAGCCGGCGCCGGTGATGATGCAGCAGTCGTTCGGGGTCGCGGACGACTACGTCGCGATGCTCAACAACATCCCCGGCGGCGACAAGGGCAAGGTCGCCGCGGACCATCGCGTGTGCAAGCCGAACGCGTGGCCGAACCCGACTCCGCCCGGCCAGTAACAACGTCCCACGATCTGAGAGCAGGGAAGTGTCCCTTGCGGGCGGGCGTTGAACATACTGGGATCGACTACGCGACCCGCGCGAGTATGGAGGACCCGATGTCAGACACGGCACTGCCGCCGCTCGTCGAGCCGGCAGCCGAGCTCACCAAGGAAGAGGTGGCCCGGTACAGCCGTCACCTGATCATCCCGGACGTCGGGGTGGTCGGGCAGAAGCGGTTGAAGAACGCGAAGGTCCTGGTCATCGGTGCGGGCGGCCTGGGAAGCCCGGCGCTGCTGTACCTGGCGGCGGCCGGCGTGGGCACGCTCGGCATCATCGACTTCGACGTCGTCGACGAATCCAACCTGCAGCGCCAGGTGATCCACGGCCAGTCCGACGTCGGCAAGCTCAAGGCCGCGTCGGCGCAGGAGTCCATCGCCGAGATCAACCCGCTGGTCAAGGTGCACCTGCACACCGAACGGCTCGAGTCGGCGAACGCGCTGGAGATCTTCCGGCAGTACGACCTGATCCTCGACGGCACGGACAACTTCGCCACCCGCTACCTGGTCAACGACGCGGCGGTGCTGCTCGGCAAGCCGTACGTGTGGGGTTCGATCTTCCGGTTCGAGGGCCAGGTCAGCGTCTTCTGGGAGGACGCCCCGAACGGCAAGGGTCTCAACTACCGGGATCTGTACCCCGAGCCGCCGCCCCCCGGCATGGTCCCGTCCTGCGCCGAAGGCGGCGTGCTGGGCGTGCTGTGCGCGTCGATCGGCTCGATCATGGTGACCGAGGCGATCAAGCTCATCACCGGCATCGGAGAGCCGCTGCTCGGGCGGTTGATCTCCTACGACGCGCTGGAGATGAAGTACCGCGAGGTCAAGATCCGGAAGGACCCGGAGACCCCGAAGATCACCGAACTGATCGACTACGAGGCCTTCTGCGGAGTGGTGTCGGAAGAGGCCGCGTCGGCCGCGTCCGGCAGCACGATCACGCCCGCGGAACTCAAGGCGAAGTTCGACTCGGGCGAGGACTTCGCGCTGATCGACGTCCGCGAGCCGCACGAGTACGAGATCGTCAACATCAAGGGCGCCACGCTGATCCCGAAGGACCGCATCCTGTCCGGCGAGGCCTTGGCGGAACTGCCGCAGGACAAGCCGATCGTCCTGCACTGCAAGTCCGGCGCCCGCTCGGCCGAGGCCCTTGCCGCCCTGCACGCCGCAGGCTTCAAGGACGCCACCCACCTGGGCGGCGGAGTCCTGGCCTGGGCCCGGCAGATCGACCCGAGCCTGCCGACCTACTGACGCACTGTCTGGCCGTGAAGGGCTCCTTGCGGGACACCGATTCCCTCAAGGAGCCCTTCACGGCTTTCGGAGGTTTTCTCGCACGCGGGCGTGCTTGGGTTTTGTCCGCGAGGGCCACCTTCACGGACGCTGATTCCCTCAGGGGTCCCCTCACGACCGGCCGCTGTCCCGTGAGGGGCCCCTTCACGGACCTAGATTCCCTCAAGGAGCCCTTCACGACCCCCGCCCGCCTGCCGGGATGCGCACCCAATGCCACATTGAGCGCACCCCACGCACCGAACGCCACCTTGGGGCGCAAGCCCGCCCCCCGACCCGCAGCCCCTGCACCCAACTCATCGAGGCACCCAGCCCTGGCCCTGCACCCCGATACGAAGCGTCCCTGCGGT
>NZ_ASXG01000004.1 GCF_000411975.1 Amycolatopsis orientalis DSM 43388 | reverse complement strand
AAGCCACTACCAGCAGCGACACCAACAACCAGCACCCGATCACGAACTACAGCTGGAGTATTAACCCGCCCGTCCTGGTCGGGGCGGGCGGAAATTCACCCGGGCGAGGGGGAAGAGTCCACCCGCACAGTGGGCCCCAGGGCTGCGCGTGGACCGCAGCTGCCGCGTCCGGCACCAGCGGGATGACGCGCCTCAGGATCCGTTCCGCCACACGCGCCGGATCGAAAGAGTGTCCCCGATGGTGACCGTCGGGTCGCCGGCGACCAGCACGAGATCCGCGCGCAGGCCCGGCTTGATCCGGCCGCGGTCGGCCAGTCCGAAGCGCCGGGCCGGGACGGAAGTCGCTGCCCGCAAGGCTTCCGTCGGGGTGAAGCCCGCGGTCGTCAGCAGGCGGAGTTCGTCGTGCAGGCTGGCGCCGTGGGCCATTCCCGGCGCGCCGAGGTGCGCCGCGTCCGTGCCCGCCAAGACGTCGACTCCGGCTTCTTTCAGCGCGGACAGCGTTTCCAGCGCGTAGCCGAAGTGCTCGCGCGGGATGGTCGCCATCGCGCCGGACAGGTTCTCCCGCCATTCCGCGGCCAGCTTGGGGCGGACCCGCCGGTCCTCGGCGAGCCGGCGGCCGGCGGGCTCGCCGGTGATCGATGCGATCACCGTCAGCGTGGGAATGACGAACGTATCGGCAGCAGCGATCTTTCCGACCACCTCCGCGGTGTGCGGCCGATCGAAGAAGAGATGCGTCAGACCGTCCACTCCAGCGTCGACGACCTGCTCGGCAGTCTCCACAGTCATCGCGTGCGCCAGCACCATCTTCCCGCGCCGGTGGCTTTCGCGGACCGTCGCGGCGACCAGTTCGGGAGCGAGGCGCGGCAGAGGAGCGCTCCCGAACAGCCGACCGTCCTCCACCAGGACTTTCAGATAGTCGGCTCCCTCGGCGATCCGGTCCTCGACAAAGGCCGCTACCTCCTCCCGGCTCGCGGCGGTCGGCCAGGGCGGGTCGCCTTCGCCTTTTCTCAGCTGCTGCGGATGTCCGCCGGCGGGAGTGAGCCCGATCGACGGGGAACGGACGTCGGCGAGGTCGTTCGAGGCGGCGGCCTTGCGGCGCAACGGGATCATCTGCTGCGGCATCGAGAGCATGTCGAATTCGGTGGTGACGCCAAACGTCAACGCTTGCCGCAGCGCCTCCGCGTCGGTGTGCGTGTGCGCGTCGATGAGGCCGGGCAGCAGGGTCGCCCCGGACCCGTCGACGAGGTCGGCGCCCTCGGGCCGCTCGCCGACGCCGGCGATTTTCCCGTCGGCGACTTCCACGTCCACGATTCCGAGCGAGGTCTCGCCGTCGAAGACGCGGGCGCCGGCGATGACGAAGTGGTTCACGGAGGGCTCCTGGCAGGTGGTGCGAGAGCGACTCCGGAACCGTAAGCGGCGGTGATCATGGTGCCAAGAAGGCACTTTCCGGCTAGCTGGTGAGGCTGAGGTGACCACGTCCGCCGGGGGTGAAGACGAGGGACCCGCAACGGCGAGACGACGGCCGCCGTCGGCTCAACCTCGGCGAACCAGCCTTGCCCGGCTGCCATGCGTGATGTATACATCTTGTCCATGAGCAGTGTACGACAGGCTGGGCGGGCCGGCTCCGCGCAGGACGTCACCTATCGGTTCCTCAAGCAGCGCATCGCCGAGCTGCCCCGCGACGGCGGGACGTTCCTGACCGAATCGGAGGTCGCCGAGGCGGCGGGGACGTCCCGGACGCCGGTGCGGGAGGCTCTGCTGCGGCTCGAGGCCGAAGGGTTCCTCGAGATCGTGCCGAAGAAGGGCGCGTTCGTGCCGCCGATCTCCGACGCGGAGGTGCGGGCGGTGATGGAGGCGCGCGAGCTGGTCGAGGACTGGTGCGTCCGCAAGCTCGCCGAGCGCGTCGACGAAGGCTTCCTCGCCGAGCTGGACGATCTTCTCGCGAAGCAGCGCGAGGTGGTGGACGAGCCGGTGCGGTTCATCGAGTTCGACCGCGCGTTTCACCGGGCGATCGTGCGGCGGGCGGGCAATCCGGTGCTGGCCGAGTTCTACGAATCGTTGCGGGAGCGGCAGGTTCGGATGGGGTTGCGCGCGGTGGCGGGCAGCGAGACCCGGGCGGGCACGGTGCTGGCGGAGCACGCGGCGATTGTCGAAGCGTTGCGCGGTGGCGAGCCGGCCGCGGCTGGGGAGGCGCTCGCGAAGCACCTGTCCAGCACGATGACGGCGCTGCGGGTCGGGGAGCGGCTGTGAAAGTCGCGCTGGTGCAGCTGGCCAGCCCGCCGGACGAGACGGCTGCGGACCGCCGGGTGCGGGCCGGGCGGCTGGTGGAGTCGGCGCGCGGGGCCGATCTGGTGGTGCTGCCGGAGTTGTGGGCGGCCGGGTATTTCTCGTTCGACGCGTATCCAGGCGAAGCGGAATCGCTCGACGGGCCGACGGTCGCGGCGGGACGCGAGTGGGCGCGGAGGCTGGGTGCGCACGTGCACCTGGGCAGCCTGGTCGAGCGCGACGAGGCCGGGCGGCTGTTCAACACCGCGGTGCTGCTCGCCCCGGACGGCACGATCGCGCACACCTATCGCAAGGTGCACGTGTTCGGATATGCGTCGCGGGAAGCGGAATTGCTTACGCCGGGCGAAACGCTCAGCGTCGCGGAAACGGAATTCGGGCCGATCGGGGCCACGACCTGTTACGACCTCAGGTTTCCCGAATTGTGGCGCGGACTCGTGGACCGCGGCGCGAAGACAGTCGTGGTTCCGGCGGCGTGGCCGGCGGCGCGGCGCGAGCACTGGCGGATGTTCACCTCGTGCCGGGCGGTGGAAGAACAGGTCCTGGTGATCGCGGCGAACGCGGCCGGGACCCAGCACGGCGGCGTCGAGCTGGCCGGCACCAGCCGGATCGTCGATCCGTGGGGTGCGGTGCTGGCCGAGGCGGGCACCGGCGAAGAGGTGCTGCGCTGCGAAATAGACCAATCCATTGTGGACACCGTGCGGGCGGAATTCCCGGTGCTGGCCGACCGGCGGTGGCCGGTGTCCACAGCAGACTTCACGGGAGCGGGAGTATGAGCACGATTGCCCTGCACGTCGCGGGAACCGGGGAGGAACTCGCGTTCGCCCCGGCGCGGCTGGTGGTGGCCGGGTACACCGGAAGCGACGAGGCCGCGGTCGAGGAACACATCGCCGAACTCGAGGCGATCGGCGTGCCGAGGCCGGAATCGGTGCCCGCCTTTTACCATCTCGACCCCGAATTGCTGACCACCGAGCCGGTCGTCGGGGTGTCCGCGCCGGGGACGTCCGGCGAGGTCGAGCCGGTGCTGATCCGGCATCAGGGGCGGTATTTCCTCGGGGTCGGGTCCGATCACACCGACCGCGATCTCGAGCGGGACGGGGTGGCCCTGTCCAAAGCGGCCTGTCCGAAGCCGCTGGGCGAGGTGGTCGCCGAGATCGGGCCCGGGGTGTCCATTCCGGACTGGAACCACGTCGTCGCGGATTCCAGTGTGGACGGATGTCCGTATCAGAAGGGGGAACTGGCCGCGCTGCGGCATCCGGCGGACCTGCTCGACCGGCTCGGCCCGGTCGAGGGCGACTTCGCGCTGTACTGCGGCACGCTGCCGCTGCTCGGCGGCGAATTCGCTTACGGCGCGTACTGGCGCGTCCACCTGGAGCTGCCCGGCGGCCCGACCCTGACCCACGCGTACGAAACGAAACAGAGGAGCGAGTGATGCGCAGCGGAGCCGACTATCTGGCCGCACTGAAAGGCCCCCGGCGGATCTACCTCGACGGCGCGCCGGTCGAGGACGTCGCCCACCACCCGGCGTTCGCGCCGATCGCGAAGACCATCGCGGAACTGTTCGACCTCGCGGCCGACCCCGAGACCGGCATCCAGGTCGCCGACCCGGCGACCGGGGCCGCGGTCAACCGCCTGTTCACGCCGCCGCGCAGCCGGGAAGACCTGAAGGCCTACCGCGAAGCGGCGACGACGTGGGCGCGGCACACGCACGGCTGGGTCGGCCGCAGCCCGGACCACGTCGGCGCTTTCGTCGCGGCGTTTTCCGCACACCCGGAGGCATTTTCGCAAGGGGAGCGGGACTTTTCCGCCAACATCGCCGCGTACCACAAGCGGGTGCTGGAAGAGAACCTGTACGTGTCCTACGCGATCATTCCGCCGCAGGTGTCGCGGGCGACGACCGCGCACGCCTGGGAAGGCGACCTGATCCAGGCGGGCGTCGCGGAGGAGCGCGAGGACGGCATCGTGATCCGCGGTGCGCAGATGCTGGCGACCGGCGGCGCGGTGGCCGACGAGATTTTCGTGTCCTGCATCAAGCCGCTCGGACCGGAGGACGCGGATTTCGCGCTCGGCTTCGCGGTTCCGGTCGACGCGGAGGGGCTTAAGCTCTACTGCCGCCGTCCGTACGCCCCGGCTGCCACGAGCGAATACGACTACCCGCTCACCTCGCGCTACGACGAAACCGATGCCCTGGTGGTATTCGACGACGTCTTCGTTCCGTGGGAGCGAGTCTTCGTCTACCGCGATGTCGCGGGATTGCGGCGGCAGTTCTTCGACACCGGTGCGCACGTGTTCGGCAACTGGCAGGCGCAGATCCGGTTCATGGTGAAGACGCAGTTCATCGCCGGGCTCGCGCGCAAGGTCGCCGCGGTCAACGGGGTCGACAAATTCCCCGGCGTGGTCGAGAAACTCGGCGAGCTGGCGAGTCTCGCGTCCATTGTGGAATCCGCGGTGCTGGCGGCGGAATACACCGCGGAGCCGGACGAGAACGGCATGTGGCGGCCTGGTGCGCGCGCCGTCTACGGCGCGATGGGGCTGCAGGCCGAGCTGTACCCGCGGCTGCTGGCGATCCTGCGCGACCTGGTCGGCGGCGGGGTGTTGCAGGTGCCCTCCAGCGTCGCGGACCTGACGAACCCGGAGACCCGCGCCGATATCGACAAATACATTTACAGCCCGTCCGCGCCCGCCGAGGAGCGGGTGAAGCTGTTCAAGCTCGCCTGGGACGTCGTCGGCAGCGAATTCGCCGGGCGGCACCACCAATACGAGATGTTCTACGCGGGCGCGCCGTTCGTGGTGAAGGGCTACGCCTTCCGCAATTACGGCTTCGACGGCGCGCTCGGCGACATCGACGCCTTCCTTTCCAGCTACGACCTCGACGGAGCGACCGCCCGATGAACAAACCGGAACACGAATTCTTCCCGGTGACCGAAGTCCCCTTCACGGTGTGCCCGGGCGACGACCCGAAGATCACCGAGCGGATTCTCGCGAAGGACCCGGAAACCGGCGTGGCGACGCGGATCCTGCGGTACGAGCCCGGGGCCGATTCGACGCCGATGGGCGTGCAGAAACACGATTTCTGGGAGGAGGTCTACATCCTCGAGGGCTCGTTCACCGACCTCACGCTCGGCCGCACGTTCACCGCGGGGATGTACGCCTGCCGTCCGCCGGGCATGCCGCACGGCCCGTGGCGGACCGACGAGGGGGTCGTCACGTTCGAGGTCCGCTACCCCGCCTGAACCCGCTCGGGAGCGCTGGTCCCGGGGAGAACCGCGCTCAGCGCTCCCGAGATCCTCCCCAAGGAGAACGCCATGATCACCACTCCGTCGACTTCCGAGGCCGAGGTCGGCCCGATAACGATGCGCCGAACGATGGGGCGTTTCGCCACCGGCGTCGCGGTGGTCACCACCCGGGCGGCGGGGGTGCCGCACGGGATGACCGTCAACTCGCTGACCTCGGTTTCGCTGGACCCGCCGCTGCTGCTGGTGTGCCTGACGATCGGCGCGCGCAGCACCGACGCGGTCGTCGAAGCCGGCCGGTTCGCGGTCAACATCCTGTCCGCGCGGCAGGAACAGCTCGCGCTCCGCTTCGCCCGCCGCGGCGAGGACCACTTCGCCGGGCTCGAGGTGACCGAGGGCAGGCACCGCGTGCCGGTGATCCCGGACGCTTTCGCGCACCTCGAATGCGACGTCGAGCGGCATCTGGTCGCCGGCGACCACGTGGTCGTGTTCGGGCACGTGCGCAGTGTGTGCGAGCGCGACGGCGAACCGCTGGCGTTTCACGGGGGACGGTTCGCGGACCTCGCCGACCGGGCCAACGAGCCTGTGCACTGGTTCTTCTGAGGTAGTTCCCAAGGGGGGAACGCGCCTCGGTGGCTGCGCCAACAGCCACCGAGGCTTCCGGCATCAGCACTTCATCCGCGTCACGGACCCTCCGACTCCAGGAGCCGAAATGGCCGATACCTCTCGCGAACGTAACAGAAAACGCCCGCACACGCGGCTGGGGGTGGTGGCGGCGTCGAGTCTCGCCGGCACCGCCGTCGAATGGTACGACTTCTTTCTGTACGGCACCGCGTCCACTTTGGTCTTCAACAAGCTGTATTTCCCGTCGCACGACCCGTTGGTCGGCACGGTGCTGGCCTTCGCCACCTACGCCGTCGGCTTCCTCGCCCGGCCGCTGGGCGCGGTGGTGCTCGGTCACCTTGGCGATCGCAAGGGACGGCGGTCGACGCTCATCGCCAGCCTGGTGTTAATGGGCGCTTCGACGTTCTTGATCGCTCTGCTGCCCACATACGAGGCGGTGGGCGTGCTCGCGCCCCTGCTGCTGGTCGGCTGCCGGCTGGTGCAGGGTTTCGCGCTCGGCGGCGAATGGGGCGGGGCGGTGCTGCTGGTGTCCGAACACGGCGGCAGCGCGCGCCGGGCGTTCTGGTCTTCGTGGCCGAACGTCGGGCCGCCGCTGGGCAACCTGCTCGCGGCCGGCGTGCTGGCAGTGCTCGGCGCGATGCTGCCGTCCGCGCAATTCTTGTCCTGGGGCTGGCGGATCGCGTTCGGATTGTCCGCGGTGCTGGTGTTGATCGGGTTGTGGCTGCGGCTTTACGTCGCGGAGACTCCGTTGTTCAAGGAAGCGCCGAAGCCCAAGGGACTGCCTGCCGGCGTCGTAGTCCGCAAGCATTGGCGAAGTGTGCTGCTCGCGGCGGCGACGCGTTTCGGCGAGAACGCCGGATTCTACCTGTTCTCGTTGTTCGTCATCACTTATGTCACGACGGTGCTCAAAATGGACAGTTCGGTCGGGTTGACGGCGGTGCTGGCCGGCCAGGCGTGCGCGGTGGTGACGATCCCGCTGTTCGCGCTGCTGGCCGACCGGGTCGGCCGGCGGCCGATCTACGTGGTCGCTTCGGTGGCCACGATCGGCTGGGCGTTCGCGTTTTTCGCGCTGGTCGACACGCGGAGTCCGGGACTGATCACGGTCGCGGTGGCCGGCGGGTTGCTGATCTTCGCCGCGTACAGCTCGGTGATCGGGGCGTTCTTCGCGGAGTTGTTCCCGACTGAGGTGCGGTATTCCGGCGTTTCGCTGGCGTACAACCTGGCGTCGGTGCTGGCTGGTTCGCTCGCGCCGATCATCGCGATCGGACTGTACGCGAAATTCGGCACCGGGTATGCGATCGGGGCGTACCTGGCGGTGATGGGCTTGATTTCGCTTGTCGCCTCGCTGATCGCGAAGGAGACGAAGTCGGTCGATCTCGGTGCAGTGGCGGAGAAGGCGGAGGAGGAAGTTCGTGCACCCGTTGAATGAGTATCTGGACGCTTACGGTCGCAGCGAGGAGGAGCTTCTCGACGGCGAACGCGAGCAGATCGCGGCCGCCGATGCGGACTACGCTACGGACAAGCACTGGGCGTTCGAGATCAAGCCCGAAGAATGCGCGCTGATCGTGGTGGACCTCCAGGAGGATTTCGTCCGCCCGGACGGCCCGATGCGGGTGCCGGAGGCCTACCGGCAATTGCCGCGGGTGCAGGCGTTGATCGAGGCGTGCCGGGAGGCTGGGGTGCCGGTGCTCTACACCGAGCACACGATCGCCCCGGATGTCGCACACGACTTCTACGCCTTCTGGCCGCCGATCGCGAACGGCGCGATCGCGGAGGGCACGCCTGGCGCCAAGCTGTACCACGGGTTGAAGCCGCGGGACGACGAGCGCATTATCTCCGCGAAGCACACGTACGATTCCTTCGCGGGCACGGATCTGGACTACGCGTTGCGCTGTCAGGGAATTCGGACGCTGATCGTCTGCGGCACGCTTACCAACTTCTGCTGCGAATCCACCGCTCGCACCGGTTATTTCCTCGGCTACCACATCGTGTTCGGTTCAGACGTCAACGCGACGGACAATGCCGAAGCACACCGCGCCACCCTCCGCACCATCCGGCGCGGTTTCGGCCGGGTAATGGATCACCAGGCGATCATCGCGGCGCTGAATGAAGGTGACACCCTGCACCGCGAGGCGAAACTCAAGACAGCGCCCGGACATGCAGCAACTGATTGACATGCGCGGTGAGCGCCGCCGCTTGGTCGAGGTCGATTTCCCGGAACGTGACGGTGTCTCGGCCCGGCCGGAGCTGCCCGACTTTCCACAGCGAAGCCGACGCGACGGTGGCGATCACCGCGAATCCGCCGGAAGTGTTGCTGTCCGGGCCCAAAACGGGGGACCGAAGCGACTACCGTCTCCGCACTCAGCAGCCCGCGGATTCCCTGAACTAGCAAGAAGGTTTCCTGTCCACGTCCTGCTCCACGCCCCCGCTGACGCGGTGTGGCGGGAGCTCGGCGACCCTGCCTCGGTCGCGGAGTAGTTGCCGTCGATTGAGTCCTCCACTAGCGACATCCGGCACCGCACCGTGGTCCTGGAGTCCTTCACGGCCTTTCCGCGAGCCGGTAACCGGAGCCGTGGCGGATCAGGCGGCCGCCGGTGGGCGGGGTGAAGTGCGTGCCCAGCACGAGAGTTCCCGAATCCGCCAGCTCGGCGAGAAGGCGGCGGCGGGTCTTGTCCGATTCCGCCGGGTCGATGTCCACCGACGCGCCGATCTCCGGGTGCGCGAACTGCACGGGATGGTGCACCGCGTCCCCGGTGATCAGCGCGGTTTCGCCGGCGCTGCTCAGCTCGATCGAGACGTGCCCGGGGGTGTGGCCGGGCGTCGGCAGCAACCGCACGCCGGACACGATTTCCACGCCGTCCGCCGGGATGTCGACCAGGTCCAGCAGTCCCGCGCGTTCCACCGGCAGCACCGAATCCTCGAACATCTGCCGCCGCGGTCCGTCCATGTCGTAGCCGGCCCAGAACTCCCGTTCGGCGCGTGCGGTGACGTGCCGGGCGGAAGCGAACGTCGGCACCCACTCGCCGTCTTGCTCGCGCGTGTTCCAGCCGACGTGGTCCGCGTGCAGGTGGGTGAGCAACACGAGGTCCACCTCTTCCGGCGCGAATCCGGCGGCGGCCAGCGCGGTGAGGTAGCCGGTGTCGAGGTCGTGCCATGCCGGGTTGGCTCGGGTCTTCCCGTTGCCGATCCCGGTGTCCACGAGGATCTTCGTGCCGTCCTTCTCGAACGCGAAACTGTGGCTGTGCAAGCGGATCGCGCCGCGGTCGGCGAAGTCCGGCCGCAGCCAGGCCTCGCGCGCGACGACCTCGGCGGTCGCGCCGGGAAGCAGCCACGGTCCGGTCGCGGCGGGGAATTCGATCTCGTCGATCCGGTGGACAGTGATCTCGCCGATGGTCCAGAACATGGCCAGCGCCTCCTTAACGCAACATGTTTGCGTTAAGCGACGATAGTGGCTACCGTCGCTTAACGCAAACACTTAGCTTTTAGGAGTGCTCGTGTCCGAACTGACTCCCGACGAGGCGGCTCGTCTCGCCGCACGCGCCGGGTTGCCGCTGGCTGCCGCCAGACACACCACGGTGGCGGCCGTCGCCAATCACATCCATTCCGTCGTGAGCGTGCTGCGCGACCTGGATTTCGGCGACACGCCACCGGCTTCCGCGTATCGAGTGGAGGAGGGCGGCCGTCATGTCGCTGGCTGACCTCACCCTCGCCGAAGCGTCCGCCGCGATCCGGGACCGGCGCGTGTCGCCGGTCGAGCTGGTCGAGGAGGTCCTCGCGCGCATCGACGAGGTTGAACCCCGGCTGCACGCGTACGTCGCGGTCGACGCGGAGCGAGCCCGCGCGGAAGCGGCGGAACTCGGGGAAATCCGCGGCCCGCTGCACGGCATCCCGATGGGCTTGAAGGACCTGATCGACGTCGCCGGAACCGCGACCACCGCCAGTTCGCAGGTCCGCGCCGGGCATCGCGCCGAGCGGGACGCCACCGTCGCCGCCCAGCTCAAGGCCGCCGGAGCGGTCCTCCTCGGCAAGACCCACACGCACGAATTCGCTTACGGCCTCACGACTCCGCAGACGCACAACGCCCGCGATCCGTCGCGCGTCGCCGGGGGATCCAGCGGCGGTTCCGCGGTGGCCGTCGCCTCGGGCACCGCGACGTTCGCCCTCGGCACCGACACCGGCGGCTCGATCCGGGTCCCTGCCGCGCTGAACGGAGTCGTCGGCCTGAAACCGACCTACGGCCTCATCCCGCGCAACGGCGTGACGTCGCTGTCCTGGTCGCTGGACCACGTCGGCCCGATCACCCGCACCGTCGAGGACGCCGCACTCGTGCTGTCCGTCCTCATCGGACAGTCGTTACCGGCCGGCGGCGACCTGGCCGGGCTGCGCGTCGGAGTTCCCGGCAACTACTACTTCGACCACGTTGACCCGGCAGTGGAAGCCGCCGTCCGAGCGGCTGTCGACGAGCTCGCGGAACTGGGTGCCGAGCTGGTCGACGTGGAAATCGCGATGACGCGCTACCTCCAGGCGGCACAGTGGGGCCTGATGGTCCCGGAGGCAACGGCCTATCACGAGCGCAGCCTGCGCACCGTGCCGGATCAGTACGCCGCCGACGTCCGCGTCCTGCTCGAAGCCGGCGAGCTGATGAGCGCGGGCGACTACCTGCGCGCCCAACGCGCTCGCACGCTCATGCGGCAGGAGTGGGCGCAGCTGTTCGAGAAGATCGACGTGCTCGCCGCGCCGACCGTCCCGATGACCGCCGTCCCGGCTGGTCAGGAGACGGTCACCTGGTCTGACGGGAGCGTCGAGGCAGTCTCGGACGCGTACGTGCGCCTGTCGGCCCCGGCGAACATCACCGGTGTGCCAGCCTTGACCCTGCCCGTCGGCGAGGACCTCGACGGGATGCCGATCGGCCTGCAACTGCTCGCCCGGCCGTACGGCGAGCCGGTGCTGCTGCGGACCGGACATGCCCTGGAACGGACGCGGCTTAAAGTGGCACGGTGAGCCAGAAGCGGATGGTGCGTCCGGGCGGGCGCAGCGCGCGAGTCCAGGAATCGGTGCACGCCGCCGTCCGCGACCTGATCGCCGAATCGGGCCGGGACGCGCTGACCGTGCCGCAGGTCGCCGCGCGGGCGGGCGTCACGCCGTCGACGATCTACCGGCGGTGGGGCGATCTGCAGGAACTCCTGTCAGACGTCGCGGTCGAGCGGCTGCGCCCGGAAGCCCCGCCGGAAGACCACGGTTCGCTGGCCGCGGACCTGACGGCGTGGACCGAACTGTTCCTGGACGAAATGTCCTCACCCGCGGGCCGCGCGTACATCCGCGACGCACTGCTCGGCGACCCGGACGGCAGCAACGCCGGACAGTGCTCGGCGTACGCCGCTGACCAGGTGGAAGTCGTCCTGGCCAGGGCGGCCGCCCGGGGCGAGGCGGCCCCGTCCGCGGAGACGGTGATGGACCGCGTGGTGGCTCCGATCATGTACCGGATCCTGTTCCGCCCGTACGGTCTTGACGCTGCGTATGCCCGCCGGTTGGCCGCTGAGGTGCTGGCGTAGCGGCCGGTCCGTGCGGGCGGGCGGGGGCTTAGAACCAGTGCACGCAATGCGGCGCGCGGTCGGACCGGAACAGCGCGTCCGCCAATCCGGCCGCCTCGGTGTTGTGGGCGACAGGTCCGGCGCGAGGTCCGTTCGCCCGTACGGTCTTGATGCTGCTTATGCCCGCCGGTTGGCCGCTGAGGTGCTGGCGTAGCGGCCGGTCCGTGCGGGCGGGCGGGGGCTTAGAACCAGTGCACGCAATGCGGCGCGCGGTCGGACCGGAACAGCGTGTCCGCCAGCCCGGCTGCGTCGCTGTTGTGGGCGTGGATGTGCCCGGCCCGGGCCAGGACGCTCGGCAGTGTCCCGCCGAGGTAGATCGACCCGAGGTCGCTGATGTCCAGCGACAGGTCCGGTTCGACGTCCGTCCGCACGCACTCCGCTTTCCCGTCCCGCACGGTCAGCCGGTAGCGGCCGTGGTTCTCGAGGAACGGGTCGGTCACGTCGAGGACCAGCGAACCGTCGGTGAACCAGCCGCGGGTGGTCAGGGCGCGCGGCACGTCCAGCAGGCGCACCCAGAGCCAGTCCGTCGTGGTGGGCTCGCCCGCGCGCAGGTCCGCCAGCTGCCAGCGCAGCGGGTTGCCCGGCGGGAGGTGCTTGAACTCGATCTTCCCGACCAGGTCGTGGCCGAGCAGGAACTGGGTGAGCGAGGCGAACGCGGCGTCGTCGGCCGCGATGACCTCGTCGACCGTCAGGGTGCCGTCGTTGACCAGGTAGCTCGCGTATCCGTCCGCCGTTCCCGAAGCGTCCCGGTGCACGGCCAGGTACCGCGGCTCCGGGCCGGTCGGCGGATGGCCCGCGCCCAGCTCCCACCAGCGGTGCGGCCGCGACAGCGCGCCCGGCTGCGTACGGCGGTAGCGGTCGTAGATCTCTTCCAGCAGCTCGCCGCAGTCGGCGCGGCGGAGCAATTCGACGGAGCCGGTCGCGACCGCCGTACCTCCGCGCGGGACGCCGAAGGCAGAGCGGTGCCGCTCGACGGTCATCCGCTCCGTGTAGGTCGCCGGTCCGTAGCCGAACCGCCGGTAGATCACCGCTTCGGAGCAGAGCAGGACGGACAGGAACTCGCCCCGGGCGCGGACGTCGGCGAGGTGCTCCCGCATCAGCTCCCGGAGCACGCCCTGCCGCCGGTGCGTCGGCAGCACGCCGACCGCGGTCACCCCGGCGGCGGAGGCGAGCACGTCGCCCGGCAGCGTGAGGTCGAAGGAGTACGCGCCGGCGGTGCCGACCGGTTTCCCGTCCGGCGCGCAGGCGAGCAAGCTCCGTTCGCTCTCGAACGCGCCCAGGATGCCGCTGCCCGGCGAGTCGGGCCAGTACCGGCCGAACGCGGCTTGGACGGTGCGGAAGAAAACGTCGTAGTCGTTGTTGCGCCGGATTTCCATCGCAGAAGGCCCCCAGGAGCTGACGGTGTCTCCCCGTATCCCAGCCGTGCTCCCGGGGGCAGGCAAGCGATTTACGCCGGAAGGGCTCCCGGCCGGACCCGCGCGGAGAATTTCTGCAGCAAGGCCGCCGCGACGCTCACCGCGATCACCGCCGGTTCCTTCCCGGTCAGCTCCGGCAGCCCGATCGGGGTCGTGATCCGGGACAGCGCCGCCTCGTCGTGGCCGAGGTCGGTCAGCCGCTTGCGGAACCGAGACCATTTCCCCGCGGACCCGATCAGCCCGATCGACCCGCACGTGCCGCTGCGCAGCGCCGCGTCGCACAGCGCGATGTCCTCGGCGTGATCGTGCGTCATGATCAGCACGTGCGTGCCCTCCGGCAGCTCCGACAGCACCGTTTCCGGCAGCAGCGGGACCTGGTGGACGTGCACGCTCGCCACCGCGTCGTCGAGCACGGCCAGCCGTTCCGCGGTCAGCTGCGCCGGCCGGCTGTCGATCAGGTGCAGCGAAACCTCGTGCCGGGCGAGGATCCGCGCCAGCTCCAGGCCGACGTGGCCGACCCCGAAGACCGCCACCGCCGGACGCACCGGAAGCGGCTCGAACAGCAGCGTCATCGTGCCTCCGCAGCATTGCACGCCGTGCTGGTAAGGAGCTTTGTCGGACAGCGAAAGCGTTTGCAGCACCGGCGCGGTCGCGTTGTCCCGCAACAGTTCCCGGGCTCGCTCGATCGCCACGGCTTCGGCGTTGCCGCCGCCGATCGTGCCGTGGCATTCCGCCGAGCCGACCACCATTTTCGCGCCGCCCTCGCGGGGAGTGTGCCCGCGCGAGGACGTCACGGTGACGAGCACGCCCGGCAGCCCCGCGTCCCGCAGGTGCTGGACCGCGCTGATCCAGTTCACGGCTGGCCCACCAGATCCGGTACCTGCTCCTCGACCACCGGTGCGGGGGCGACCGCACGGTCGATCGCCCAGAACACGGCTTCCGGCGTGGCCGGGGACGCGAGATCGACGCTGTGCCCGGGCTCGCCGAACGCGGCGACCGCCTGCCGCAACGCTTCCCGCACCGCGAAGGCCAGCATCAACGGCGGTTCGCCGACCGCCTTCGAGCCGTAGACCGCGCCTTCTTCCGCGGCATCGGCGAGCAGCGTGACGTTGAATTCCTCCGGCATCTCCGACAGGCTCGGCAGCTTGTACGTGCTGGCCGCCTGGGTCGCGAGCCGTCCGCGGGTCGGCCGGTCGGACTCGTCCCAGCGCAGGTCCTCCAGGGTCAGCCAGCCCATGCCCTGCACGAACCCGCCCTCGATCTGGCCGATGTCGATCAGCGGGGACAGGCTGTCGCCGACGTCGTGCACGATGTCGACCCGCCGCGTCCGGTACGCGCCGGTGAAGTCGTCCACCTCCACCTCGGCCAGCGCCGCGCCGTAGGCGAAGTACTTGAACGGCGAGCCGCTCATCGTGGCGGAATCCCAGCTCAGGCCCTCGGTCCGGTAGTACCCGGCGGCCGACAGGTGCACCCGGTCGAAGTAGGCCGCGTGCACGAGTTCGTCCCAGCCGATCTCCTCGCCGGACGGGGTGCGCGCGGCCCCGCGGACGATCCGGACGTCGCTTTCCGGCACGCCGAGCTTGCCCGCCGCGACGGCGACCAGCCGGTCGCGGATCTGTTCGCAGGCGTTCTTGACCGCGCCGCCGTTGAGGTCCGCGCCCGAACTCGCCGCGGTGGCCGAGGTGTTCGGCACCTTGTCGGTGCGGGTCGGGGCCAGCCGCACCTTCTCCGGCGGCACGCCCAGCGCGGTCGCGGCCACCTGCAGCATCTTCGTGTGCAGGCCCTGGCCCATTTCGGTGCCGCCGTGGTTGATCAGCACCGAGCCGTCCTTGTAGACGTGCACCAGCGCGCCGGCCTGGTTGAACGCGGTGAGGTTGAACGAAATCCCGAACTTGACCGGCGTGATCGCGAGGCCGCGTTTGGAGTGCGCGTGTTTCGCGTTGTACGCGGCGATCTCGGCCTGCCGCCGTTCGGCGTCGCCGGAGTCCAGCAGTTGCTGCCAGATCCGGTGAATGCGTTCCGGGTGCCGCACCGGCATCCCGTACGGCGTGTCCTGGCCTTCGGTGTAGAAGTTGCGCCGCCGCAGCTCGGCCGGGTCGATGCCGAGCAGCGGGGCGCAGCGGCCGAGGATGTCCTCGATCACCAGCATGCCCTGCGGCCCGCCGAATCCGCGGAACGCGGTCTGCGACGTCTTGTTCGTCTTGGCGATCCGACCCATCGCGCGCACGTGCGGAATCCAGTACGCGTTGTCGACGTGGCACAGCGCCCGGGCGAGCACCGGCTCGGACAGGTCGAGGCTCCAGCCGCCGTCCGCGGTGAGCACGACGTCGAGCGCCTGCAGCTTGCCGTCGGCGTCGAAACCGACGCTCCATTCGGCGTGGAAACCGTGGCGCTTGCCGGTCATCGTCATGTCCTGCGTGCGAGTCAGCCGCAGCCGCACCGGACGTCCGGTGAGCGTCGCGCCGAGCGCGGCGACGGCGGCGTATCCATGCGGCTGCCATTCCTTGCCGCCGAACCCGCCGCCCATCCGCAGGCTCTGCACGGTGACCTCGTGGCTGTGCTTGCCCAGCACGTGCGCCACGATGTCCTGCGTTTCCGACGGATGCTGCGTGCTGCTCTGCACGAAAACCTGGTCGGACTCGTCGAGGTGCGCCAGCGCGCACTGGGTTTCCAGGTAGAAATGCTCCTGGCCGGCGAAGTCGAACTCGCCGCGGAAGACGTGCGCCGAGCCGGCCATCCCCGAGTCGACGTCGCCGCGCGCGACCACTCGCGGCTCGCCCTGGAAACTGCCCGCGGCGATCGCGTCGCCGACGGTCACCAGCGACGGCAGCGCTTCGGTGTCGACCTCGACGGCCGCCGCGCCGAGCCGCGCCGCTTCCAGCGTTTCGCCGAGCACCCAGCACACCGCGTGGCCGTAGAACATCACCTCGGACGGGAACAGCGGTTCGTCGTGGTGCACGCCGGAATCGTTGACGCCGGGCACATCCGCTGCGGTGAGGACGCGGACCACGCCGGGGACGGCTTCCGCGGCTTCGGTGCGGATCGCGAGCACCTTCGCGTGCGCCTCGGGTACCTGTACCGGGTATGCGTGCAGGACGTCTTTGGTCCGGGCGACGAGGTCGTCGGTGTACAGCGCGGTGCCCCGGACGTGCGCCGCGGCGGCTTCGTGCGGCCGGGCGATCCCGATGGACGGGCTTTCCGGGCGTTCGGAGAGTGCGCTCATGCTCGTGCTCCCTCGAGAGAGTCGGCGTGAAGTTTCAGCAGGCTGCGGCCCAAGGTCGCGGCGCGGTAGGCGGCGCTCGCGCGGTGGTCGTCCATCGGCGTGCCCTCGCCGCGCAGGATTTCCGCCGCGGTGCGGACGGTTTCCTCGTTCCAGGTCTGTCCGACGAGCGCGGCTTCGGTGGCTTTCGCGCGGATCGGCGTCGCGGCGACCCCGCCGAGCCCGATCCGCGCGGTGCGCACGAGACCGTCCTCGATGTCGAGCGCGAACGCCACGGCGACGCTGGAGATGTCGTCGAACCGCCGTTTGGCGACCTTGTGGAACGCGGTGGTCCCCGCCAGCGGCAACGGAATCCGCACCGAACGGATCAGCTCGTCCTCCCGCCGGACGCTCTGCCGGTAACCGGTGAAGTACTCGTCGAGCGGCACCTCGCGCTCTCCGTCCACTGAGGACAGAACGACGCTCGAGCCGAGCGCGAGCAGCACCGGCGCGGAGTCGCCGATCGGCGAGCCGGTGCCGAGGTTTCCGCCGAGGGTGGCGGCGTTCCGGATCAACCGCGACGCGAACTGGGGAATCAGCTGGCTCAGCAACGGAACCCGGCCGTCGAGGCGGCGGTCCATTTCGGTGAGGCTGAGCCCGGCCCCGATTTCGATGGTGTCCGCGCCGATGTCCAGCGCCTGCAGTTCCGGCACGCGATCGATGGCGACGACGCAGTCCGCTCGCACGCCGCGGATGTTCACCTCGACGCCCCAGTCCGTCGACCCGGCTACGAAGGTCGCGTTAGGACGGTCGTGCCGCAGCTGCAGTGCTTCGGCCCAGGTCGCCGGACGCAGGTAGGCGCGGCCGTCGCGGTGCAGCTGGGTCGCAACGGGTTTCGGTGCGCCTCGCGTGCGTCGCTGCGCCAGCGGGTCGTCGGCCGGGGGAGCGCCGAGCGCGTGTGCGGCATCGCGGATCGGCCGGTATCCGGTGCAGCGGCAGAGGTTTCCGCTCAGCGCGTGGATGTCGAAACCGTTCGGCGCGTGGTCGTCGCCGGATGCTTCGCGATCGCCGCGGTAGTACTCGGCGGCCATACTGCAGACGAACCCGGGCGTGCAGTAGCCGCACTGGGATCCGCCGCGCACGGCCATTTCGTGCTGCACCGGGTGCAGGTCCTCGGCGGAACCGAGGCCCTCGGCCGTCCACACTTCCTGCCCGTCCAGCGCGCCGACCGGGGCGAGGCACGCGTTGATCGCGACCAGGTCGGTCGGGGATTCGACGCCGGGCCGGGCGACCAGGATCGCGCACGCGCCGCATTCGCCTTCGGCGCAGCCCTCCTTGCAGCTGGTCAGGCCCTGCCCGCGGAGCCAGTCCAGTGCCGTGGTGTGCACGGGGACGGCGCCGATCGCGGTGCGTTTCCCGTTGACGGTCACCTCGGGGTCGACCATCGGAGTTCCTCTCGTCTTTTCTCGGCTGGGGCCACGGCCGCCGACGCGCCGATTCGGCGGAGGTCAGGGACCGTGGGGGTGCAACGGGACCAGGGCCCGTGCGAGAACGCGACCGAGCGGGGAGACCGCTCAGTGCCGCGTTGGCCAGCCGTGCGCGACGCGCCCCTTGTTCCAGGCGGACTGGCGCGTGCGCTGACGGAGGTCGGCGAGCTGTCCGGAAGTCAGAAGCACGCGCACCTCCTCGAGAGCGAACGGAACGGGCGGTGCGGGCGCACCGCCGTTGACGAAGCGTAACGCCGGGCACAGCCCGAGACAAGGGTCCGCGTCGCCGGGAAGGAGACCCAGGACACACTTCCATATACCCCATAGGGGTATAAAGTCCGGGTCGTCGAGAACGAGCGAAGGAGAAAGCGATGAACGTCAACGGCACCGCACTTTCGACCGGCGAGGTCCAGCTCGGCGTGGTGCACGCCCCGGTTCGGGCGGGAGAGGACGGCGAGCTTTCGTTCACCGTCACCACTGCCGGCGGACAGCCGGTAACCAAATACGAAGAGGCGCACGGCAAGCAGTTGCACCTGATCGTGGTCCGCACCGACGGCGCGCACTTCCGGCACCGCCATCCAGTGCTCGACCCGGAAACCGGCGTCTGGACGATCCCGTGGACCTGGGACGCGGCAGGCACGTACCGGGTCTTCACCGGCCTGACCCCGGCGGGCGGCGACAGCGTGACCCTGTCGCGGACGGTGGAAGTGGCCGGTGACTACCAGCCGCGGGCTGCGGAACCGGTCGCGCAGAGCGTGGTGGACGGCTACGAAGTGACCCTCGAAGGCACGCTCGCCGCCGGTGCCGGGACGATGCTGACCGCCCGCGTGACCCGCGGCGGAGAGCCGGTCACCGACCTGGAGCCGTACCTCGGTTCGTTCGGCCACCTGGTCGCGCTGCGCCAAGGCGACCTCGCCTACCTGCACATCCACGCGCTCGACGACGGAAAGCCCGGTCCGGAAATCCGCTTCCACGCCGAGGCCCCGACGACCGGCCGGTACCTGCTGTACCTCGACTTCCAGGCCGAGGGCGTCGTGCGCACCGCCGCCTTCGTCCTCGACGCGGCCTGAGCAGCTCTATGCCGTGCTGCCGATCCCCTTGAAGAGAAAGAGAAAACGATGACTACTCCGCCGGAAACCCGGCCGGACACCCTCCGCTGGTGGGCGCTCGGACTGCTCGCCCTCGCCCAGTTCATGGTGATCATGGACACCTCGATCATCGGCGTCGCCCTGCCGCGCATGCGCGACGCGCTCGGCTTCACGCCCAGCACGCTGTCCTGGGTCTTCAACGCTTACGTGATCGCCTTCGGCGGGCTGCTGCTGCTCGGCGGACGACTGTCGGATTTGTTCGGCGCCAGAAGGCTTTTCGCCGCCGGCTGGGCGATTCTCCTGGCCGGTTCGGTGCTCGCCGGAGCGGCCGGGAACGTGCCGGTCGAACTCGCCGGCCGGATCGTGCAGGGCGCGGGAGCGGCGCTGATCGCCCCGTCCGCGCTGACGCTGCTGATGCTGCTCTTCGGCGGCACCCCGAAGGAGCTCACCAAAGCCCTTGCCCGGTACGGCGCGGCGGCCCCGGCTGGCGGCACCGCGGGAGTGTTCCTCGGCGGGGTGCTCACCGAGTACCTGTCGTGGCCGTGGGTGTTCTACCTGAACGTGCCCATCGCGGTGCTCGCTCTGTTCGCCGCTCCCGCCGTTCTGCCGAGGGGAGCGACCGGCGCCCGCGGCAGCGTCGACCTCCTCGGCGCGCTGACCGTCACGCTCGGCTTGGGCACGCTGGTGTACGGGATCGTCCGGGCGCCGGAAGCGGGCTGGACAGCCACCGGGATCGCGCTCGGGGCAGGTCTCGCGCTGCTCGCGGTTTTCCTGGTCCGGCAGGCGAAAGCCGGTACTCCGCTGATGCGGCTGTCGATCTTCCGTGTCCCGCGGCTCGGCGCGGCGAACCTGGCACAGGTGTTCTTGGGCGCGGCCTGGATTCCGATGTGGTTCTTCCTGAACCTCTACCTGCAGCAGGTGCTCGGCTTCCGCGCCTTCCCGGCCGGCGCCGCGCTGCTGCCGATGACCGCGCTGATCATGCTGGGGATGATCGCCTTGGCCCCGCGGGTGATCGGCCGCTTCGGCCCGAAACCGCCGATCGTCGCCGGGCTGCTGATCCTGGCGGCCGGGCTGGGCTGGCTGGCGCTGGTGCGCGCGGACGGCAGCTTCTGGGCCGACGTCCTGCCCGCGTCGCTCGTCGCGGCGCTGGGGATGTCGCTGGCGTTCATCCCGTCGCTCAGCGCCGCGATTTCCGCCGC
This sequence comes from Amycolatopsis orientalis DSM 43388, assembly GCF_000411975.1. Classification (GTDB taxonomy): domain Bacteria; phylum Actinomycetota; class Actinomycetes; order Mycobacteriales; family Pseudonocardiaceae; genus Amycolatopsis; species Amycolatopsis orientalis_D. The sequence continues at coordinate 43,015 of NZ_ASXG01000004.1, read as the reverse complement.
TCGGCCGGAAGAAGGCGGGCTCGCGTCGGGGATCGTGAACACCGGTTACCAGGTGGGTTCGGCGCTGGGCCTGGCCGTGCTGACCGCTGTGGCGGCCGCTTCGGGCGCGGGTGCGCTCGGCGACCCGGCGGCGTTGACGCAGGGGTACTCAGTCGCCTTCATCGGCTCGGCAGTGATCGCGCTCGCCGGCGCCGGACTGGCCGCTCTGACCTTCCGCCGCCGGTAAGTCCGTGAAGGGCTCCTTGCCGGAAGCAGATTCCCGCAAGGAGCCCTTCACGTCACGCCTTTGCTTCGGCGGCCTTCCCGATCCGCCCGTGCAGGCCGACGAAAAGCAGGACGAACGCGACCGTCAGCAGGATGTGTCCCAGCCCGGCGATCCCGGCGATCGCCGCGCCGGATTCCTTGCCCAGCACGGTGAGCGTGCCGTGCACGACCATCCCGCCGACGGTGAGGAGCATCCCGGCGTGGTAGATCCAGAAGAACGGCGCGAACGACCTCGTCGCCGACAGCGTGAACACCTTGTCCAGCACCAGCACGATCAGGAACACCAGCGTCCCGAGCGCGAGCAGGTGGGTGTGCACGACGGACAGCTGGGTGTCGCCGGTGAAGTGCTCCGCCTTGGTCAGTTCGCGGTAGTAGAGCCCGGCCAGCAGGCCGAGGATCGTGTAGATCGCGGCGGCCCAGTAGATCTTCTTCGTCATCGGTTCTCCTCGGCGCCGGCCCGGGCCGGCTGGTGGATCCGTCCGTCGACGACCTCGTGCACCGAGTCGACCCCTTCGAGGTGGGAGCGGTCGTGGGTGACCAGCACGGTTGCCGTCGCCTGTTGACGCGTGATCGTAGTGAGCAGATCGACCACCGCCGCGCCGCGGTCCTGGTCCAGCGCGCTCGTCGGTTCGTCGACCAGCAGCACGGCCGGCTCGTTCATCAGGGCGCGCGCGATGTTCACCCGCTGCTGCTGTCCGCCGGAAAGCCGCCCCGGACGGTGTGCCGCGCGATCGGCGAGCCCGACCGCGTCGAGCAGCTCCTTCGCTCGTTTCGTCGCCTCGCGGCGCGGAGTTCCGTTGAGGTGCGCCATGACTTCGAGTTGTTCCACCGCGGTGAGCGAGGCGAGCAGATTCGGTTGCTGGAACACGATCCCGATCGTGGTGCGCCGCAGCTCCGCCAGCCCGGCCCGGTCCAGGTCGGTCGTGTCGACGCCGCCGACGACCACGCGTCCGCGATCGGGCCGGATGAGCGTCGCGGCGACGGCCAGCAGGCTCGATTTGCCCGATCCGGACGGTCCGACCACTGCGGCGACGTTCCCGGCGGGCACGTGCAGGTCGACCTGGTCGAGCGCGGTGAGGCGGGAATCGCCGTCGGGGTAGGTGAGGGTGATGCCGGACAGATGCAGGCTCATCAGTGCGCTCCGGAGGCGAGGGCGGTCAGCGGGTCGACGGAGGTGATGCGGCGGACTGCCAGCGCGGCGCCGAGCACGCCGAGGACGATCAGCACCGCGGCCGGGCCGAGCACCGTGCCGGCGCTGCGCACGAACGGCACGGTTCCGGACGCGACCGCTCCGAGCGCGGCGGCGAGCCCGGTTCCGAGGACGGTCCCGCCGATCAGCAGCACCGCGGCTTGGCCGAGCGCGTCGCGCAGCAAGTACTTCGTGGTCGCGCCGAGCGCTTTCAGCACCGCGATGTCGCGGCTGCGCTGGATCGTCCACACGGTGAAGAACGCGCCGATGACCAGTGCCGCGATCACGAACAGAAAGCCGCGCATGAGCCGCAGCGAGCCGTTTTCCGCCGAATAGGAACCGATCGCGGACAACGCGTCGTCCTTCGTGACGGTCTGGGTGCCGAGCCGGGCGTCCGCGGCGGCGAGATCGGCGGAGGAGTCCGCGGTCACCGCGAGGACTGTCGCGTTTGGACCGGCGAAGTGCGTCCACACGACCGGGAGATGGCTGTAGAACGCGTCTCCGTCGATGCCGGACACGGTGACTTTCTCGCCTTGCAGGGTGAGCTGGTCGCCTGCACTGGCCTGCAACGCGTCAGCCGCCCCCGCGGACAAGACGACCGTGCCCGGGCTCGGGTTCCGGACGCCGAACGCCGCCACCGTCGCGGTGCGCCCGCCGCCCGCCGCGCCGGCCGTGCTGATCGCGATCGGCTCCGCGCTGGTCACTCCCGGAACGCGGGCGTACTGCCCGGCCTGCTCGCGGGTCACTGTGGACTGTCCAAACGAGAGCGAGCCGCTGCCGGGTTCGGCGAAGACCAGATGATCGGCCTTCAGCCCGGTGATCGCGGACGTGCTCTGCTCGGCCAGTCCCGCGGTGAGCCCGGACAGCAGCCCGACCAGCAACGTCATCAGCACGACGACGGTCCCCAGCAACGCGAACCGGCCCTTGGCGAAGCGCAGATCCCGCCACGCGACGAACATGTGCGTACCTTCCTTCTCGGTGTGCCGTCCAGCTTCGTCCGGCGGGGACGCGGGAACATCGCGCCGCGGACGGCCTTCCCGGAATCGATGGGTGCACCCGGCGCTCAACCTTTCGATTGATGCGGATTCCGCAGCGGACCCGGACAATCGAGACAGGAGGCTTTCGTGAACCCGCACACCCTCGACCGGCCGTTGCGCGTGCTGCGCGTCTGCCTGCACCTCCTGCTGGCCGGGTTGCTGGTGCTCGCCGTCGCGCGCGCGTTCGCCGGAGGGTTCTCGAACGCACCCGCGGTGCTGGCCGGCGCGCTGGTGATGGGCGGCGTCTACACCGCGGGTCCGTTGCTGCCCCGGGTCGGCCGGTTCCCGGGCGCGACGGCCGGATGGCTGGCCGTGCTCGGCGTCGCGTGGTTAGCGCTGCTGTGGCTCACCCCGGACGGGGTGTGGCTGGCTTTCCCGCTGTATTTCCTGCAGATGCACCTGCTGCCGACGCGCTGGGGTCCGGCGGTGGTCGCGCTGACCACCGTTCTGGCGATCGCCGGTTTCACCCGCCACCAAGGCGGATTCAGCGTCGGCGTGCTCCTCGGCCCGGCGCTCGGGGCGGCGGTCGCGATAGCCACCGTCCTCGGCTATCAGGTGCTCTACCGCGAAAGCGAACAGCGGCGGCAGCTCATCGAGGAACTGCGCGAGACCCGCAACGACCTGGCCGCGATGGAACGCTCCGCGGGCGTCCTTGCCGAACGCGAACGCCTCGCCCGGGAAATCCACGACACCCTGGCGCAGGGCCTGTCGAGCATCCACCTGCTGCTCCGCGCCGCCGAACGCGCGCTCCCGGACCGTCCGGACGCCGCGGTCCCGCACGTGATGCAGGCCCGGCAGGCCGCCCAGGACAACCTCGCCGAAGCCCGCCGCCTCGTCTACGCGCTGGCCCCGGTGGAGCTGGAAGGCGCTTCGTTGCCCGCGGCCCTGGAACGACTGTGCGCGACCACGCAACAGCGTTCCGGCCTGACTGTCCACTTTCACCTCAGCGGCACCCCGTTCGACGTGCCCACCGCGTACGAGGTCGCGCTGCTGCGGATCGCCCAGTCAGCACTGGCCAACACCGTCCGGCACGCCGCGGCCAGCCGGGCCGAGTTGACCTTGAGTTACATGGACACGAGCATCACCCTGGACGCCGTGGACGACGGCATCGGCTTCGACCCGCAAGCAGTGCGCGGCGGCAGCGGCTTCGGCCTGCCCGCGATGCGCGCCCGCGCCCGGTCCCTTGGCGGCTCGTGGACAGTGGAATCGTCGCCGGGCAACGGCACCGCGCTGGCCGTGAGCTTCCCCGTGGACGCGCGATGATCCGCCTCCTGCTGGCCGATGACCACCCGGTCGTGCGCGCCGGTTTGCGCGCCGTCCTGGAAACCGAACCGGACCTGGAAGTCGTCGCCGAAGCGTCGTCCGCCGAGGAGGCCGTGCGCCTCGCGGGCGGCGCGGACGTCGTGCTGATGGACCTCCAGTTCGGCTCTGGCATGTCCGGCTCCGAAGCGACCGCGGCGATCACCGCGCCGGCGGACGCCCCGAAAGTCCTGGTCCTGACGACCTACGACACGGACGGCGACATCCTGGCCGCGATCGAAGCGGGCGCGACCGGGTACCTGCTGAAGGACGCGCCGCCGGAAGACCTCGCCGCCGCGGTGCGGAACGCCGCCGCCGGGCAGACCGTCCTGGCCCCCGCGGTCGCCCACCGGCTGATGAACCGCATGCGCACCCCGGCCGCCGCGTTGTCGCCGCGGGAAATCGAGGTGCTGGGGCTCGTCGCGGACGGATTGTCGAACCTGGAGATCAGCAAGCGGCTGTTCCTGAGCCAGGCGACGGTGAAATCGCATCTGGTGCACATTTACTCGAAACTTGGGGTGGATTCCCGGACCGCGGCGGTGGCGGCGGGGAAGGAACAGGGGCTGATCCGCCGCTGACGGCAGGCAGCTGCGCACCCGCGGCCTCCGTCGCCGAGGTCCGTGAAGGACTCCTTGCGGGAATCAGATTCCCCCAAGGGGCCCTTCACGGACATTCGTCGGGCGGGCAGGGATCGCTTCGCGCGCCGTGGGCACTGTCCGCTGCGGAGAAAGCGCCGAGCTGCGGCGTGCTTGTGCCCGGCCGGCCGATCGCGCGCCGCGGTTCCGCGAGCGGACCGCATCCAGGTGATGCGGACTAGCCCGGGCAGCCGCGCCGGGCGACAATGCTCGGCGGGAGGAGGCGCGCCGATGACCTTGTTCGCGATGGCGGTCGTCCTTCTCGCCGGCCTGGCCGGGCCGCTGCTCGCCACCCCGCGACGGGCCCGGATCCCGATCGTCGTCGGGGAAATCCTGCTCGGCGTCGCGGTCGGCCGGACCGGGCTCGGCTGGGTGAACGCCGAGGAGCCGATCCTCTCCTACGTCGCGTCGGCCGGGTTCGCGCTGGTGATGCTGGTCGCGGGAAGCCATGTGCCGTTGCGGGACCCGGCGTTGCGCGTCGCGGCCGGGCGCGGGGCGTTGCTGGCCGCGACGGCGGGCGTGTTGTCCGTGCCCGCCGGGTTCGGCGTGGCGGCGCTCGTCGGCGCCGGGCACGGGCTGCTCTACGCCGTCCTTATCGCGTCCAGTTCCGCGGCGCTGGTGATGCCGGTGCTGAACGAGGCGAAACTCGGCACGCCGCCCGCGCTGGCGCTGACCGTGCAGGTCGCGATCGCGGACACGGCGTGCATCGTGGCACTGCCGCTGGCGGCCGCTCCGGCGCGGGCCGGGCGGGCCGCGCTCGGGGCGCTGGCGGTCGTCGCGGCCGGTGCCGTGTGGTTCGCGGTCCTGCGGTGGCTGCATGCCCGCGGGCTCGTCGACAAAGCGCACGACCTCAGCAAGTCCCGGCATTTCGGACTCGAACTGCGGATCGCGCTGATTGTCCTTTTCGGACTCGCCGGGCTGGCGCAGCTCGTCGGGGTGTCGGTGATGCTGGCCGGGTTCGTCGCGGGGCTCGCCCTGGCCGCGGTGGGGGAGCCGCGCCGGCTGGCCCGGCAGCTGTTCGCGGTGACCGACGGCTTCCTCGGGCCGGTGTTCTTCGTCTGGCTGGGCGCTTCGCTCGATCTGCGCGCGCTCGGCCAGCATCCGGTGATGTTCGTGCTGGCGGCGTTGCTCGCGGCCGGCTCGGTGGTGGTCCACGGTGCGACGCGGCTGCTCGGGCAGCCGTTGCCGCTGGCGGTGCTCGCGGGCGCGCAGCTGGGCGTGCCGGTCGCGGCGGTCACCATCGGCACGCACGAACGATTGCTCGCTCCGGGCGAAGGCGGAGCGATGCTCGCCGCCGCGCTGATCAGCGTCGGCGTCACCGCGTGGGCCGCGTCCCGCGCGGTCCACGAGGTCGAGGTCCGCGCTGCCGAATCGAGGGAGGACCCATGAAGGAACACTGGAAAAACGAGCCGGACGACCACGATTATCCGGCCGCGTTCGACTATCTCACGCTCGTCGCGCCCGAGGAGACCGCGACCGGCTTGATCGGCCAGCTGAAAGAAGCGGAGCTGACCCACCGCAAGGCGAAGGACATCCTGCGGGCCAGCAGGCTGAAGCTCCTGCCCGAGGACAACGTGCACGTCGCGAAGGACCTCGAGAAGGTCAAGAACGGCAAGGCACTCTCGCCGGTCCTGCTCGTCCGCGGCCACGGCCACCCCGGTTTCGAGACGGCCGACGATCTCGTCATCGCGGACGGTTACCACCGCGTGTGCGCTTCGTATCACCTCGACGAAAATGCCGACATTCCGTGCAAATTGATTTGAGTGCCGCGAAGATCCCGAAATGATTGCGAAGCACCGCTGCTCGTAACGCCTCCCCGCGGTTGTCGATCTTCGAGGCAGGATCGACGACGCGAGGCGGGCAAGTGGACGAGCACGACATCGAGCGCCACCCGGACCTGATGGATCCGGATTGGCAGCGGCACGCCGAGAAGGAAGCCTGGACCGGCTTGCGCCGCGACCGCCGCCGGGCGCGCCGGCGCAGGACCGCGGCCATCTGGGCCGGGGTGGTGCTCGTCGTGGCGGCGGCCGGGTTCTACGTGTGGAAGCAGGGGACCAGCCCGGAGGAAGTCGCCGGGAAAAGCCCGGCTGCGTCCGCGTCCGCGCCGGCCGCCACCACCGCGCCCGCGCCGACCGATCTCCCGGACTCGGGGCACGTCGACCTGGCCCGGCCGTTCCTCGACACCCCGGCGCAGAACTGGCCGGAGGGCATCGCCGGGCTGGCGATCCCCGCCCCGGCGAAGGCCGGCTCGTTCTCCGCGAAGCAGGTGGGCGAGGCGCAGGAGCAGGTCAAGCACGCGGTCGAGATCGCGCAGTTCGACCCGGACACCCAGGTCGGGCGGCATCCGGGCGGGTACGTCGGCCTCTTCGCCCCGGACGCGCGCAAGGACGTGGAAGACCACGTGCAGGGCTACGTGACCTACTTCGCCGAGGGCTACCACCTGCTTCCCGTGCCGCCGCGGATGACGGGGAAGATGACCGTCCGCCCGGGCGCACCCGGCGAGTTGACGGTGCACGTCTCCTACGTGGTGGCCTACGCCTTCGACCCGGGCAACCGCGTCGTCGAGGGGCCTGGCGACCTGGCCCCGTTCGTCCGGGTCGACCGCGACTACATCCTGCGCAGCGGCTCGCGGTGGGCGCCGGGCAGCCGCGGCCTGTGGCTCGGCGACGGCGGCGGGTTCTACACCAGCATCGCGTGCCACACCGGCAACCCCGAGGACCTCGCGCCCGCGTTCAGCGACCCGGACTACGGCGCTCCCCCGCTGAGCCGGGAACCGGGTCAGTTCGACCCGGACAAACCCTTGCCCACCAAGGGAAACTGCACTCGGTAACCAAGCCCGGAACCGAACGGGGGATTCTCTGGCGGCCGCCCGGGCACGGCCCGGTACCATCTCTCCCGATGATCACGAATGCGTCTCGGCGGTCCGCGTCCGGTGTCGTCGCCCCGTGGCGGGTCGACGAGGTCGGCCGGAAGGTGCGGCTGCGCGAGGTCCGCCCCGGCGACCAGCGCACCCTCGCCGGGTTCGACCGGGACTCGGTCCGGGCGCGGGATCCGCAGGTCGGCGGCTACCGGCACTGGGCGACGCACCGCGCGCACTCGTCCCCGGACGGCTTCCACTTCGCGATCGAGACGCTGCACAACCGGACGCTGGTCGGCTCCGTGTGGGTCGAAACGGACCCGGTCGCCGGCCGGTTCAGCTACGGGATCGGGGTCGGCCCGCAGCACCGCCGCTGCGGTTACGCCGCCGACGCGGTCGCGCTGCTGCTGGCGTTCATGTTCGGGCGGTGCCGGTACCGGGCGTGCGAGGTGAGCGTCAACGGGAGCAACTTCGCGTCGTTGTCGCTGCACGGCGAGCTGGGCTTCCGCGAGGAGGGCCGGCTCCGCGACGCTGAGTTGCTGCGCGGGGAAGTCAAGTACCCGGTTCTGATGAGCATCACCGCGGAGCAGTTCGCGGAACGTCACCTGGCCCTCGCGGCCCGCGGCGACGGCCGGTCGTCGTCGCGCGGACGGCATTGGCGGGTCCAGCGTCCGGGACGGCACCGCCGCGTCGCCTACTCCGCCGGCGGCTAGCTCCCGTTTCTCCAAGCCGTCGGCCGCGGCGGTCTGCGACGCTGGCCGGGTGATCAAGCGCATCATCGCCTACTCCGAAGGCTCCGACGACGCCGCGACCCGCGACTTCTACGTCCGCGTCCTGGGGCTCGACGTCGCCATGGACGACCCCGTTCTCGGTTTCCGCGGCGGCGACCGCCCGGCTGCTCAGGTGCTCGTCCTCCCGCCCGGAAGCACCGACCCGGTCCCGCGCTGGGGAATCGACCTCGGCGAACCGGAGGCGGTCGACGCGGCGCACGCCGAGGCGGTCCGGCGCGGGCTGCGCGTCGTCTATCCGCTGACCGACGAACCGTGGGGCGTGCGGCGGTTCTTCGTCGAGGACCCAGGCGGCACTGTCGTCAACGTGCTCGCCCACCTGCCGGGATAGCAGACCGCGTTCCCCTTGCCGCGTAGACGGCGGTGCACTGTCCACTGAGGACCCAGCAGTGCCGGCGGAAAGGGGAGTCGCTACCCGTGGCCCGGAAGCACCCGTGACCGGACCTGGAACCGGACCCCTTCCGGGGCTTCGAGGGAGAACTCGTTTCCGCGGCCGGGCACGACGTCGACGGTCAGGTCGTTGTGCCGCCAGTGCTCGTACTGGTCGGCGCTCATCCAGAACGGCGTGCCGCCGGCCAGTTCGCCGATCAGGACGTCGGAACGGCCCAGCCGGAATTCGCTGTGCGGATGGCACATCGGCTCGCTGCCGTCGCCGCGGCCGCCGGTCTGCTGGACCATCAGCGGGCCGTGCCGCCGCCGCAGCCGCAGGATCAGGTCCTCGGCGGCCCGGGTGATCCGCACCCGGACGTAAGGCCCGGTCGCCGTCCCGGATTGTCCTTCCACCGTGTCCCCTTCCTCGCCGGTCTCGCGTGACGGGGCTCACGATGCGCGCGGAAGGTTGGCACGGGGTTGGCGCCCGGCGTCACTCCTGCCGGGCGACGGCGAGGCGGCCGGCGGCGAGGGCCCGGCGGGCGTCGCCGCGGGGGAGCGAACCGAGGGCGTGCTCGTGGATTTCCGCGTCGTACCAGGCACGTTCGCCGTAAGCGAGTGCGGGTTCCGGCGCCTCGCTGGCGAGCACCGCTTCCCGCATGGTCACCTCCAGGTGGTCCCGCCAGCGCACGATGCCGGGTGCTTCCGACTGCGGCAGCAACGGACCGCGGTACAGCCGCACAGCCGTGGCCAAATCCCGGCGCTCCAACGCTTTCAGCACGTCCACCGCGTCGCATTCGATCGGCACCGTCGAGGCGTAGCGGCGGGCGGTGAGGACGCCGCCGAGCGCGTTGCGCAGGTGGGAGGCCTCGGCGCGGACCGTTGTCGTGCTCACCATCCGGTCGCCGTACAGCGCTTCGCGCAGCGCGTCGAGGGAGTATCCCTCCGGCTGCAGCGCGAGCAGAGTCAGGATCTCGAGCTGCCGCGGGCGCAGGTTGAGCCGCACGCCGTCGCGGGCCGCCGCGGCCACTCCCAGCGCCGACACCCGCAGTCCGGCGGGCGGCGCCGCGGGCAGTCCCGACTCGATGGCCGAGACCAGCGATCGCACCGTCGACATCGCCAGCGGATGCGAACGGTCCCAGGTGCTCGACAGGTCGAGGACACCGAGCACCTGGCCTCGCGCGTCCCGGATGGGAGCGCAGTAGCAGACCCAGCCGTGCAGCGCGGCCACCAGATGTTCGGCCGAGAACACCGCGCTCGGCCGTCCGGTGCGCAGCGCGAGCGACAGCGCGTTGGTGCCCATCGCCGTTTCGTCCCACCGCCCGCCGGGAGCGAAGTTGACCTGCTCGGCCCGCCGGCGCATCACCCGGCCGCCGCAGGTCCACAGGATCGTGCCGGTCTCGTCGGTCACCGCGGCGATGAAGCCCGCGTCGTCGGCGATCGTCCGCAGTTCGTCCTCGACGCGCCGCACCGGCTCGCGCAGCGGCGACCCGGCCCAGCGCGGCCGGACGACGCCGCCGTCGGCGACCGGAGCGCTGTCGGTCGCGGGATCCACGGTGGACAGCGATCTGATCCACGATTCGGCGACCTCGCGGCGGAGCATCAGGTCGCCGGATCCGGCCCGGGGCGCCGCCTGCCGCAGCCGGGGCACCGCCTCCGCCCACCGCTGTTCGAGATCGATCCTGCGCCGGCGAAGCGAATCGAGTTCGTGCATGGACATCCCGACGTCGTCGTCTTGTGTGCCAGTCGTCCATCCTCGCAAGCGCTTCCGCCGTTCGCACCTGTCCGACCGGACAGGTGCGAACGGCCGCGAAGGAGGGGGCGCGGCGGGCGGCGGGGGCTTACGCTGGAGGACGCTGCGCCGGGCGGCGGAGGGGTTACCCTCGTGCAGGCATCACGCTCCTCAGCAGGTCGGGAGGTCCCGATGCTCCGACTCGCGGAAGGCGCTGCGATCACCATGGACCACGGGGCGGGCGAGGACGGGCCGGCGGAGCTGTCCGGCCCGCAGGTCGTCGGCGCGCACCCGGCGCGCGGACCGGCGGGGCTGGCGAAGTTCCACGCCCCGGAGATCGTCTTCGGGCCCGGTTCCCTGGCCGAGCTCGGCCACTGCACGCTGCGGGTCGGCGCGCGCCGACCGTTCCTGGTCACCGACCCCGGGCTGATCGAGGCGGGCTGGGTCGACGAGGCCATCGGGCACCTGCGGCTGGCCGGGCTGGCTCCGGTCGTCTGGCACGGCGTCACGCCCAATCCCAAGGACCACGAGATCCAGAGCGCCTTCGAGCGCTACTGCGAAAGCGGCAGCGACGTGATCGTCGGACTCGGCGGCGGGTCGTGCATCGACGCGGCGAAGGGCGTCGCGATCCTGTCCGGCAACGGCGGGCGCATCCTCGGCTACGAGGGCGTGGACAAGGTCGTGCACCCGATCCCGCCCACGGTCATGGTGCCCTCCACCTCGGGCACCGGCGCGGACGTGTCGCAGTTCGCCGTCGTCACCGACACCAGCCAGCACGTCAAGATCACCATCATCAGCCGGACGCTGGTGCCGGAGATCTCGGTGATCGACCCGCGGCTGCTCACCACGATGCCGGACCTGCTCAACGCGGCGACCGGCCTCGACGCGCTGACCCACGGCATCGAGGCGTTCGTCTCCAAGGCGCACAACCCGCTCACCGACAACCACGCGCTGCAGGCCGTCGGGCTGATCACCCGCAACCTGCTGCGCACGCAGCTCAAACCGCGCGAGGCGCGGGCGCGCACCGCGATGGCGCAGGGCTCGCTGGAGGCCGGGATGGCCTTCACCAACGCGATCCTCGGCGCTACGCACGCGATGAGCCACCAGGTCGGCGGTCTGCTCGACGCGCCGCACGGCGTGGTCAACGGGGTGCTGCTGCCGCACGTGATCCGGTTCAACGCCGCGCGGGAGCCGGAGCGGTTCGTCCCGCTCGCCGCGGCCGCCGGGATCGACACCGAGGGGCTGCCCGGGCTCGAAGCCGCGCACCTGCTCGCCGACCGCGCCCGCCAGCTCGCCGACGAGGTCGGCGTGCCGCGCGGACTGGCCGGGCTCGGCGTCACCGAGGACAAGATCCCCACGCTGGCCCGCACCACGATGAAGGACGCGTGCCTGGCGACCAACCCGCGCCAGGCCCGGGTGGAAGACATCGAGGCGCTGTTCCGGGCGGCGCTGTGAACGATCCCGAGCGAGTCGCGGCCGACCTGGGCGTCCTGACCGGGGTGCGGTCGGGCAAGCGGTCGTTCTATCCGGAGTACGTCCGTTCGACCGAACGGGTTTCGCGGGCGGTCGAAGCGCTCGACGGCATCTCCCGGGCGCTCGTGCGCACCGCGGAGGGGCCGCGGGCGCTGGTCGAAGCGGTGCTCCGGGCGGCTTCGGAGCACCTGCAGGCGGACTGGCTGCTGCTCGCGGTGGCCGACGGCGCGTTGCGCGCGGCGCGGCCGAGGTTCGTGCTGAACGTCGGCGGGACGATCGTCGACGACCGGGCGGACGTTCCCGAGGAGGTCCTCGAACATCTCGACGTGCTGCGCACCCGGCCGTGGGAACTCGACGCGTGGCCGCACCGCGACGGGTTGGTCCGCGCGACGATGACGCTGGACGACGAACCGGTCGGCGGGATCGTCGCCCGGCCCGCGCCGGGCCTGGAGGTCGCCGCCACCGACGTCGCCATCCTGCGCGTGCTGGGCAACCAAGCCGCGGTCGCGCTGCACAACTCGTTCCTGTTCCACGCGGCCGCCCAGCTGCGCGGCCGCACCGAACGGCTGTCCGAGGCGGCCGAACGCCAGGCCCGCGACCTCGCCGCGCGCAGCGCCGAGCTGGCCCAGACGCAGGAACGGCTGGTCGAGGTCATGCAGCGGCAGGTGCTCGACGACGAACGGCACCGGATCGCCCGCGAACTGCACGACAGCGTGGCGCAGTCCGTGCTGGGCGCGGGCATGACGATCGAGGTCTGCCGGGCCGAGCTGGCCGCGCTGGGCGGCCGGGCCGCGGAGATCGCCGAGCAGCTCGCGCCCGCGAAGGAAATGACGAGGCAGGCGGTCGAGCGGCTGCGCGCGTCGATTTACGCGCTGCACCACGCTTCCGGCGAAACGCCCGGGCCGTTGCCGGTGCTGCTCGAACGGCTGTCCACTGTGCACGGACTGACCGAACTGTCGGTCCAGGTGCGGGTCGCGGGCAGCCCGGTGGCGCTGCCGCCGCGGGCGGAGCAGTCGATCGTGCGGATGGCCGGCGAGGCGTTGTTCAACGCGGCCGCGCACGGCAAAGCCGAGCGCGCGCTGGTGCGGCTGCAGTACCGGCCGGACGGTTCGGCCGTGGTGCTCAGCGTGTCCGACGACGGCGACGGCGATCCCGCGCAGATCCGCCGGGCGCTGCGGCTGACCAAGGCGGCGGACCTTTCCGGGCGGCACCGCGGCCTGGCGAACATGCTGGCCCGAGCGGAGGAACTGGGCGGGGAGCTGACGATCCGCCGCTCCCGGATGGGCGGGATCCGCCTGCAGGTCCGGGTGCCGCTGCCGGTGCCCGCGGAATGGGAGGCACCCGATGACGGCTGAGCAGACCGTGCCCGCCGGCCCCGTGCGGATCGTGCTCGTGGACGACCACGCGATCGTCCGGCAGGGCCTGCGCTCGCTGCTGGAGCGCGAAACCGACCTGCAGGTCGTCGGCGAGGCCGGGGCCGCGGACGAGGCGCTGGCGGTGATCGAGTCCGTGCGGCCGTCGATCGTGCTGCTGGACCTCAAGCTGTCCACCGGCGCGGACACCGAAGGGCTGGACCTGTGCGCCCGGCTCACGCGGCGCTATCCGGACCTGGGGGTGCTCGTGCTGACGACGTTCCTCGACGACGCGCTGGTGGTCGACGTGGTCCACCACGGCGCGCGCGGCTACGTGGTCAAGGACGTGGACACCACCGAGCTGCTGCGCTCGATCCGCGCGGTGGCGCGCAACGAAAGCGCTTTCGATTCGCGGTCCGCGGCGGCGATGGCGCGGTCGATGCGGGTGGCCCGGGAACGGCCGTCGTTCACCGACCGCGAGCTGAACGTGCTGCGGCTGCTGGCGAACGGCCTGAGCAACCGCGTCATCGGCGGCAAGCTGTACATCTCCGAAACCACGGTGAAGTTCCACGTCCGCAACATCATGCGCAAACTCGACGCCAGCAGCCGGGCCGAAGCGGTCTACGAGGCCAGCAAGGCGGGCGTGATCTGAAACGGCCGGTCCGCCGCGGACGGAACCCACGCGACGGACCGGCCGGGCCTGCTTCAGCCGACCACCGGACGGCCGAGCGGGAGCCCCTTTCCTCCGGTGGCCAGCGAGGCGGCGTGGAAGAACAGGTAGACGCCGACCGCGACGAACGCGAACACCCCGATGCCGCCCGCGGTCTGCAGTGTCGCGGAGCCCTGGGCGGTCGCCGTCAGCACCAGCGCGAGCGCCACGTCGACGAGCACGAACAGCAGCGTGAACGCGAGCGGCAGCCGGAGCGTGGCGAGGGTGAGCAGGACGATGGTGACCAGCCAGGAGAGCAGGAACAATTCCTGCGTCGCGGCGGTGTTCGCGGCGGGGACCGCGAACCAGTTGTGCAGCAGGCCGAACACCAGCACCGCGTAACTGAGCCAGAATCCGGAGAAGACGCCGAAAATCCCGGCGACCGCGTTCTGCCCGAGCGCCGCCGCCCACACCGCGGACACGAGCTGGCCGATCCCGGTGGCGACGAGAATGATCGCCAGCGGCGCGCCGACCGCGGCGGCCGGGACGAAACCGACCAGCGTGAGCCCGAGCGCGATCGAGCCGACGAGGAAGGTCGGCACGCCGATCAGGGCCGGATCGCCGCCGAGCGGCGAGGGCGCCGGGTCCGGTTCGGCGGCCGCGGGCGAAACAGGGACGTCGATTTCCGCTGCAGTCATCATTTCCTCCTTAGGTCGCCGCGCATCGCCTGCGCGGCAGTCAGCGGGGATGCAGGACGAGCCAGCCGCCGTGGTGCTGGTGCACGCTGAACCGGCGGCCCGAGCGCGCTCCGAGCCGGTGCAGTGCGGGCAGGTCGAAGACGCGGACGTGTCCGTACTCATCGGCGGGTTCGTCCTCGAACGGCACGGCGATCACCACCGGCCCGCGCGCGAGCCGCAGTGCTTCGCGCACGACCTCTTCGCCGACGTCCGGATCCAGGTGCTCCAGAAGGTGCAGCAAGGTCACGGTGTCCGCCGACGCGTCCGGAAGCGGCAGCCGGGCCGCGTCGCACACGAGCGTTTCCAGCGGGAGGTCCCGCCGCGTCGCGTACGCCTCGAGCAGCTGCATGGCACCAGCTGACACGTCCGAGGCGACCACTTCGTTGCGGCCGCGTTCGGCGAGCAGCAGCGCGAAAAAACCGAAGCACGAGCCGAGGTCCAGCACCCGTCCGGGCGGCGTGAGGCGCAGCGCGTGCTCGTACACCGGCGCGAACCCGGCGATCACCGAGCGGCCGGGCCGCCGCGGCGGCTCCCGCAGGCACGCGCGAATCCGGCCGAGCGTGTTGTCGTAGAACCGCAGCCACGCTCGCCTCGGATCGTCCACAGTGGACTTGACGATGCCGGTGAACGCGTGCTCGAAAACCTCGGCTCCGGACAGCCAGCCGGGCGCGAAGAGTTCGTCGGCCAGCAACCCGGCCAGGTCGTTGTCGAGGTCCTCCGGGCGCAGCCGGTGCCGCAGCTCCACCCGGCGGCCGTCCTTGTGCAGGCTGAAGTGCTCGGTCCGGACCAGCGGTTCGCTCCCGTCCCGCCGCGCGGTTTCCCTGGCCACGGCGAGCGGCCGCGCGAAGTACGCCCCGGCCAGGACGGGGGCGAGCGGATCGAGATAGCGGCCGGCGGTGCTCGGCGCGGTCGTGGTCATCCCAGCACGTCCTCGGCCAGCCGGAACGCTGTCCGGTCGAGGCTGGCCAGGTCCGCGACCACCTGCACGTGGTCGCAGAACTCCGCGTACGCGGGCAGATCGCATCCGCCGAGCCGCCACGAATACCGCGGTTCCGGGGTCAGCCACAGGGTTTGCCGCACGCGCCGGGTGATTTCCTCGAACACTTCGAGCTTCGGATCGTTCCCGTTTCCGCGGCCGTCTCCGAGCACCAGCAGCGTCGTGCGCCGGTTCAGCGCGGCGCTGTGGTCCTCGAGCAGTTGCTCGAACGCCTGTCCGTAGTCGGAGTTCGCGTCGACGTCCAGCAGCCCGCCCGCGGGCAGGCCGTCGAAAACCAGCCCCAGTGCCCGTTCCAGCGGGTGTTCGGCGAACAGCTCGGTGATCTCGGCCGGTTCGTCGACGAACGCGAACGTGCGCACTTGCCCGAAAAGCGATTGCAGGCCGTGCACCAGGTGCAGGGTGAACCGGGCGGTGGCGCGCACCGACAGCGAAACGTCGGCCAGCACGAGCAGCCGCGGCTTGTCCTCGGCCCGGGTGACGGTCACCGGGCGGAACGGCACGCCGTCGTACCGCATGTTCCGCCGCATCGTGCGGGCCGGATGCACCCGGCCGCGCAAGGTGTTGCGTTTGCGGCTGGTCAGCGCGCCGCGCAAGGTATGTGCCAACCGCCGCAACGACTCTTCCAGCTGTGCACGTTCGCGTTCGTCGACCCGCTCGGCCCGCGCGGCTTCCACCACTCGCGTCTCCACCGCGGTTTCGGCGAGTTCGGCCAGCTTCTCCAGATGCCGCCGCAGGAGTTCCGGAAGGTTCTCCAGCACCCCAGCCAGTCCGGGCGCCAGTTGCGCGAGGTCCACTTCCGCGTCGTTCAACCAGCCGAGCAGGGCGTTTTCCTGGGCGACGGTGAGTTCGACGTCGAGCCGGCGCCCGGTGGCGGGCGCGAGTTTGCCCGGCACGCCGGCGTTGTGCAGCGACGAGGTTTCCAGTTGCACGCTCGGCGTGGCCGCTCCGCCGGACGCGGTGTCCTTCGAGACCACGATCTCGTCGGTCATCGCGGCCAGATCGATCTTGTTCGCTTCCTGGTGCAGGTTGTACTGCTGGGCCAGGTCCTGCTGATCGAAATAGTCCCGGATGTCGGCGGGCTTGCCGTGGCTGTGCCCCTGCTCCGGAGTGTCGGACGGCTCCGGCGAGACGGTGAACGTTTCGAGTTCGCCGGTGTCGGACAGGTCGTCGTGGCCGTGCCCATGGCCGGTTTCTTCGCGCAGCCGCTCGATCTCCCGCAGCGAAAAGTAGGCGTCGAACGCTTCCTCGAACAGTTCGTCGTCGCGCTGGTCCTTGACCAGCGTCATCCGCAACGCCTCGCGCAGGGCGGCGCGCTCCGCGAGCACCCCGGCCTGGGCCGCCGCGCGCATCGCGTCGGTCGCCTCGGAAACCGACATGCGCAAGCCGAACAGGCGCAGCAGGCGCACGAACCGGTGCAGGCTGCTTTCCACGGCCGCCGCCTCAGACCGGACGCCGTCGGGTGAACGCGTCGAACGCCCGCCCGCCCTGACTGCCGCCGGCCCGCTGCGCCGGGCCGGCGCCCGGAGAACCGTAGTAGTTCTCGTCGTGGCGGCCGGGCTGGTCCTTCGCCAGCCGCGCCGCCCGGCCTCCGTCGTCGTCGTGGTGCGAATGGCCGTCGTGGCCGTGCCCGTGCCCGTGGCTGTGCGGAAGTTCGGCGGGCAGTTCCCGGTTCGGGTCGACCAGATCCGGCAGCACCTGCAACGCGCGCCCCAGGTCGCGTTCGTACTTCAGCACCACATTCGCCGTCTCGGCGAGGACCTCCGGCGACAGCTCTTCGACGCCGAGCACGGCGAGCGTGCGGGCCCAGTCGATGGTTTCGGAGATGCTCGGGCTCTTGCGCAGCCGCAGCCCGCGAAGCTTCCGCACCACCTCGACGAGCGTGCGCGCCGCGGCGTCGGGCAGGCCGGTTTTCTTGGAACGCAGGATCTCCAGTTCGCGTTCAGTGTCCGGGTAGTCCAGGAACAGGTGGAGGCAGCGCCGTTTCAACGCGGCGGAAAGGTCGCGCGTGTTGTTGGACGTGAGCACCACGAGCGGCGGGACCTTCGCGGTGTAGGTGCCGACCTCCGGCACCGAAACCTGGTACTCCGCAAGGCATTCCAGCAGCACCGCCTCCAGCGCCTCGTCCGCGCGGTCCACCTCGTCGATCAGCAGCACCGCCGGCTCCTCGCCGCGCACCGCCTCCAGCAGCGGCCGCGGCGCGAGGAAGTGGTCGGAGAAGAACACGCTGTCCTGCGCGTCGATCCGGGCGACCGCGCTGGCCAGATCCGGCGCGTCGGCGATCACGTCGCCGATCTTCTCGCGCAGCATCTGGATGTACAGCAGCTGCTTGCCGTAGTCCCACTCGTACAGGGCTTTCGTCTCGTCCTGGCCCTCGTAGCACTGCAGCCGCAGCAGCCGGCGGCCGGTGACCTCGGCGAGAGTCTTCGCCAGTTCGGTCTTGCCGACGCCGGCCGGGCCTTCCAGCAGCACCGGTTTGTCCAATGCGGACATCAGGTAGACGGTGGCGGCCAGTTTGCGGTCCGCGATGTAGCCGGCGCCGGCGAACCGGTCGGCCACCTCTTCGATCGAGCCGAACCGGGCGTGGTCAGGGGTTGCGGTGGGCACGTCGCCTCCGGTGCGTCGAAGTCGGGAGGAGGCGCGGCGGGGCCGGAGCGAGCCCCGCCGCGCGGGTTCAGCCGAGCAGGTCGTCGAGATCGCCATTGAGGCAGTGCTCGACGACCGGGCGGACCGTGTCGAAGGTGCATTCCTTCGCGTTGCCCGGGGTGCACGCGTCGCCGAGGACGTGGTTGGTGATGCGGTCCGCGTCGGCGTCGTCGCCCTTGATCACCTTCGCCCGCTCGTAGTACTTCGTCGGGCCCTGGCCCAGCCGGTTCTTCGAGTAGGAGTCCGCGGTGACGTCGGTGAACTTCTCCGGAATGCCCACGTCGCGCAGCAGCCGGATCGCCGCGGCCAGCGCGGCGTCGGCGGCCTGCACGTCGGTTTTGCCGTAGGTGTCGACGCCGAGCGCCTCGGCGATGTCGGCGAACCGCTTGTACGCGGCCGGCATGTTGAACGCCCACACCCGCGGCAGCGCGATCGCGTTGTTCAGGCCGTGGTGGGTGTCGTAGAACGCGCTCACCGCGTGCGAAATCGAGTGGATGATCCCGAGCCCGCCGGAGTTGAACGCCTGCGCGGCGATGTACTGGGCGTACATCATGCCTTCGCGGCCGGCCAGGTCCTGGCCGTTCCACACCGCGGCCCGCAGATTCTCCCCGGTCAGCTTGATCGCGTGCAGCGCGTTGCCCAGCGACGGCTCGAAGTTCAGCCGGGACACGTACGGTTCGGAGGCGTGCGCCAGCACGTCGAAACCGCACTGCGCGGTGTAGTCGATCGGGCAGTCGTAGTAGAGGACCGGGTCGTCGATCGCCAGCGTGGTGACCGACGCGTCGTCGAACGCCACGTACTTGTGCGGGTTCTCCGGGTCGGTCGTGGTGTCGGTGATGACGTAGGCCCACGACGTCTCGGAACCGGTGCCCGCGGTGGTGGACACCGCGATGTGCGGCGGGTTCTTCGGGTTCTCGGATTTGTTGAACCCCTCGAACTCGTTGACGTTGCGGCCGTCGTGCGCGACCGAGATGCGCGCGCCCTTGCAGGCGTCGTGCGAGGACCCGCCGCCGATCGAGACGAACGAATCGCACTTGTTCTCCTGGTACAGCGTCACGGCGTCCATGACGTTGTAGTCCTTGGGATTCGACTCCACCTGGTCGTACACGACGACCTCGAGACCGTGGTATTTCATCGACTCCACGATCTTGTGCACGATGTCCGTGCCGCGCAGGCCGGACGTCATGACCAGCACCTTCTTGAACCCCATCTTGAGCGCTTCCGGCCCGATCAGCTCGTGCGAGCCGGGACCGAGCAACGCCCGGGGGAACGGGTGGAACTCCTTGATGGGAAACGGTTTCAACAGCTCATCGACCTGCATGATCGCACTGGTCCTCTCCGCACGTCCGGGCGACGTGCGTGCGGCGGGCGGCTGCTCCGGCAAGAGCACGGACATCCGGAAAGCTAGGCGCCGCGCCGCGGTCCGGGAACCCGGCGCGGGCCGATCCCGGCCGTCCGGAGACCGTGCTCGGCACGATCGGACGGGGCCCGCCTGTCCGATCGGCCAGGTGCGCGGCGCGGTCGCGGCGTACCTGCCCGGCCGGACAGGTACGCCGCGACCGGAAGCACGGCGAGAACCGGGTCCGGCGGGACCTACCGTCGGGCGGAGGACCGGCCCGCGCCCGCGAAACCTGAGGTGATGCCTGATGACGTCGATCGCGAGTACCCGCCCGGAAACGCGCCGCCCGCTGTCGCGCCGGGAACGGGCGCACGTCGGCGGGATGGCCGCGTTCATCGCCCTGCTGCACGTCGTGGGCTGGGGCGTGCTGCTCCTGCTCGTCGTCCCGGGCCACTACCGGATCGGGACGGGAGTGTTCGGCGCCGGGACCGGGCTGACCGCCTACCTGCTCGGGCTGCGGCACGCCTTCGACGCCGACCACATCGCCGCGATCGACAACACCACGCGCAAGCTGATCGCCGAGGGCAAACGCCCGCTCTCAGTGGGATTCTGGTTCTCCCTCGGGCATTCCACCGTGGTGGTCGTGCTGACGCTGCTGCTCGCGTCCGGGATCCGGACGCTGGGCATCGAACTGGCCGACGACGGGTCGCCGCTGCGGAAGTTCGGCGGCCTGATCGGCACGGTCGTGTCCGGCGGGTTCCTGTGGCTGCTCGGCATCGTCAATCTGGTCGTGCTCGTCGGGATCGTCCGCGTGTTCCGCCGGATGCGCCGGGGCGAGTACGACGAGGCCGCGCTGGACACGCACCTGGAGAACCGCGGTTTCGTCACCCGGATCCTGCGCCGGACGATGCGCGCGATCTCCGCGCCGTGGCAGATCTACCCGGTCGGCATCCTGTTCGGACTGGGCTTCGACACGGTCAGCGAAATCGCCCTGCTGGTGCTCGCCGGCACGAGCGTCGGCGCCGGACTCCCTTGGTACGCCGTGATGTGCCTGCCCGTCCTCTTCGCGGCAGGCATGTCGCTGCTCGACACCATCGACGGATCGTTCATGAACTACGCCTACGGCTGGGCGCTGTCTCAGCCGCTGCGCAAGGTCTACTACAACCTGACGCTCACCGGCTTGTCCGTCGCGGTCGCGCTGCTCATCGGCACGGTCGAGCTCTTGTCCGTACTGGCCGAAAAGCTCGGCCTGACCGGCGGGCTCTGGGACTGGGTCGCCGAACTCGACGTGAACCGGATGGGGTTCGGCATCGTCGGAGTGTTCGCGCTCGGCTGGGCGATCGCGATCGGGGTGTGGAAGCTGGGGCGGCTGGAAGAGCGGTGGCCGGCGGGTGCGGAGCCGGTTCGCGGGGAGGGAACGGACCGGGCGGGTTGAGCGAGGCCGGGTCAGCTGCTTTCGGTGCTTTCCCGGGCGAGCAGCGTATGCGGTGCGATGAACTCCTCCGCCGGCAGCCCGGGGTCCTCGATCCGCGCGGCGAGACGGGCCACGGCCGTTCGGGCGATGAACGGCGTGTCCAGGGAAACGGTGCTCAGCGAGGGACGGGAGTAGCGCCCTTCCTCGATGTCGTCGATGCCGATGATCGCCACGTCTTCCGGCACGCGCAGACCGGCGTCGAACACCGCGCGCATCGCGCCCATCGCGAGGAGGTCGGAGTAGCAGAAGATCGCGTCCGGCGGCGGTGACTTGCGCAGCAGGGAGGTCGCGGCGGCGTAGCCGTCGGCGCGGCCGTAGTGGGCGGCGGTGCGTTGCAGCGCGTTCACCGGTTCGAGCCCGCGCTCCGCCAGGGCTTTCCGGAAGCCCTCGGTGCGTTGCAGCGGGGTGGCGTAGGTCTGTTTCGGCTGGGCGCCGATCGCGGCGATGCGGGTGCGGCCGCGGTCGAGCAGGTGCTTCGTCGCGTCGTGGGCCGCGAGGACGTTGTCGATCGCCACGTGGTCGAAGCGCTGGTCGAAGACATGCTCGCCGAGCAGGATCAGCGGCGACGACCGGGCCGGGTCGACGTCGCGCAGTTCGTCGCTCGTCGCGAGCGGCGCGAACAGCATGCCGTCGAACAGGTTGCGCCTGCCCCCGCCGCGCAGCAGCTGGCGTTCCCGCTCGTGGTCGTGCCCGGTCTGATCGATCATCACCTGGAAGCCGAGCCCCGCGGCGGCGTCGATGACCTCGCGCGCGAGCTGGCTGAAGTACGGCACGTCGATTTCCGGCACGACCAGCGAGAGCAGGCCGGTCTTGCCCGTGCGCAGCGTGCGCGCGACCGGATTCGGGACGTAGCCGAGCTCCTCGATGGCCCGCAGCACGCGCTGGCGCATCTTGGCGCTCACGTGCTCGTAGCCGCTGACGACGTTCGACACCGTCCGCACCGAAACCTGCGCCCGATCCGCCACGTCCCGCAACGTCGCCGCCATGAAGACCCCCTTCGTCCGGAAGACACCCTACCTTTTGCAACGTGTGCAAGCATGTCGTAGAGTTTGCGTACGATGGCAAAAGAGCGGTGCCCCTCTCCGCGCGCCGCCTTGTCACCGTCCCGCACAAAGGAGTGCCATGAAATCCACTCTCGGACGGAGCGGACGCACCGCCCGCCTCCTCGCGCGCCGCGGCGGAACGGTCGCGGCGGCGGCCCTGCTCGTCGCCGGGCTGACCGGCTGCGGCCCGGACATCGGCTCCGGCGGCGCCGCGGACAGCGCGGTCCTGCAGGCCCCGGCGGACGACGCGCCGAAGGGCGAGATCACCATCTGGGACCGCTCCGGCGACCTGTACAAGGTCTTCGACTCCGCGATCAAGAAGTTCACCGCGAAATACCCCGGCGTCACGGTCAGGCACGAGGCCGTCGACATCGACTCCAAGCTGCAGAACACGCTGATCACCGGCACCGACGTGCCCGACGGCGTCTTCCTCGACGACGCCAAGGTCGGCGGCTACGTCAGCCACCTGTGGAATCTCAAGGACGTGCTCGCGCCCTACACCAAGGACATCGCCAAGCAGAAGGTCGACGTCAACACCGTGGGCGGCGGCATCTACGGCGTGCCCTTCGACCTCGACCCCGGGCTGCTGTTCTACAACGCCAAGGCGCTCAGCGCGGCCGGGATCGACCCGAACGGCATCAAGACGTACGACGATCTGCTCGCCGCGGCGAAGAAGTACCAGCAGTACAAGCCGGGAGCGAAGCCGATCCACCTGGAGCAGAACGCCTTCAACAGCCAGCTCCAGCTCGAGATGTTCGCCAGCCAGCTCGGCACCAGCCTCGCCGGTCCGGACGGCGCGCTGCGGCTGAATTCGCCGCAGTACCACCAGATCCTGACCTGGCTCGACACCGTGCGGAAGGACGGGCTCGGCACCCGCGCGGAGTACCTCAAGCCCAGCGACGTCAGCGCACTCGACTCCGGCGACGAGGTCTTCTACCCGTGGGCGATCTGGTTCGATTTCGCCCCGCAGCAGCAGCTGACGGCGACGAAGGGCGACTGGCGGGCGATGCCGTTGCCGGCGTGGACCGCGGGCGGCGCGCGCAGCGGCGCGATGGGCGGCTCGTCGTTCGTCATCCCCAAGGACGCCAAGAACCCGAAGCTGGCTTGGCTGTTCTACCGCTTCCTGGCGTTCGACCAGGCCGGCTACACCGGCGTCTACGGCCCGAACTCGGTCTACCCGGGCGGCCTGAACACGTCGATCCCGGCGTACCGGCCCGCCGCCGACCCGGCGAAACCGCTGTTCCGCCCGATCGACGCGATGGGCGGCCAGGACCTGTGGAAGACCGCGGTCGAGGCGAGCCGGGAAATCCCCGGCGGCGCGCCGATCCCGGCCTGGTGGTCCGGCGCGGTCGACTACCTCGGCACCGACCTGCAGAAAATGCTGGACGGCGCGCTCGCCCCGCAGCAGGTGATCGACCAGGCGGGCAAGGACATCCAGACCAACCTGATCGACCGCAAATGACCACTCGATCCGTTTCCGTCCCGGCGAAGGCGCTCCGGGAACCGCCGCCGGCTGTCGCCCGGCGAACCCGGGCGCCCCGTCGGCGGCGGAGCGCCCTGCCGTTGCGCCGCCGGCTCGCCCCGTATGTCTTCGTGCTGCCGTTCGTGCTGGTGTTCTTGGCGTTCAGCGTCTACCCGCTGTTTTTCACGCTGCGCCTGAGCTTCACCGACTGGCACGGCTCCGGCGCCGCGCACTGGGTCGGCCTCGACAACTACCGGTACCTGCTGACCAACGGCGGCTTTTGGTCGTCGCTGGGCAATTCCGGCGTGCTGTGGCTGCTGATCGTCCCGGCGCAGATCGTGCTGGCGGTGCTTGTGGCGGTGCTGCTCAACGCGATCAAGCGGCTGCGCGGCTTCTACCGGGTGGCGTTCGTCGTGCCGTTCGTGACGCCGCTGGTCGCGGTCGCGCAGATCTGGATCGTGCTGTTCGACCAGGACAACGGCGCGGTGAACGCGCTGCTCGGCGCGGTCGGGCTGCCGCCGGTCGGCTGGCTCGTCACGAGCGGATGGGCGAAACCAACGCTCGCGTTGCTGTTTCTCTGGAAAACCACCGGGTTCGTGGTGCTGATCGTCCTTTCCGGACTCCAGCAGATCGACCGCGGCCTGTACGAGGCGGCCTCGCTCGACGGGGCCGGCCGGGTGCGGCAACTGTGGTCGATCACTGTTCCGCTGCTGCGCCGTTCGCTGATGTTCAGCGTCGTCCTGCAGACGCTGGCGGTGTTCCAGATGTTCGCCGAACCGTACGTGGTGACGAAGGGCGGACCGTACACCTCGACCACCACCGCCGGGCTCTACCTCTACCAGCACATCACCCGCGCGGACCTCGGCACCGGGGCGGCGAACTCGTTCCTGCTGGTGATCGTCGTGATGGCGGTGTCGCTGCTTTTCGTGCGGATGCTGCGAGCGGAGGACTGACATGACCACCCTCGGCGTCCGCGCCCGGCGGACCACCGCCCGGCCGCTGCTCGGCTCGCACGCGTTCCTGATCGTGCTGACCGTCGCCCTGCTCGCCCCGGTGGCGTGGGCGATCCTCTCGTCGTTCAAACCGGCGGGCGAGATCATCCGGGACCCGCTCGGATTCGATCCGGCCACCTTCACCCTCGCCAATTTCCGCGGGATGTTCCAGGACGTCCCGATCGGCAGCGGGTTCCTCAACACCGGCGTCGTGCTCGCGGCGAAGGGCGCGATCACGATGTTCTGCGCGCCGCTGGCGGCGTACGCGTTCGCGAAGTACCGCTTCGCGGGGCGGAACCTGATCTTCGGGACGGTGCTGCTGACGCTGATGCTGCCGACGATCGTGCTGATCATCCCGCTGCTGCTGGAGATGAAGGAACTCGGCTGGGTCAACACCTACCAGGCGCTGATCCTGCCCGGTTCGGTCGACGCGTTCGCGATCTTCTGGATGCGCCAGGTGATCGCGGCGGTCCCGGACGAACTGCTCGACGCCGCCCGCGTCGACGGCTGCGGCGAGTTCGGCATCTTCTGGCGGGTGGTCGTCCCGGCGATCCGGCCGGGCCTGGCCGGGCTCGGCGTGCTGACGATCATGAACATCTACAACGATTTCGTCTGGCCGGTCGTGGCGGCCAGCTCCAGCCGGATGGCCACCCTCCAGGTGGTGCTCTCGACGCTGGCCCAGAACATCTCGGGCAACCGCGTCGACGCCGACTACGCGACGGTCACCGGCGAGCTGCTGGCCGCCGCGTCGCTCGCGCTCGTCCCGCTCCTGATCCTGTTCATCGTGCTGCAGAAGCATTTCATCAACGGCATCCTCGCCGGAAGCGTAAAGGGCTGACACACATGACGATTGCCGAGAACGCCGCCGAGCCGACCGTCGCGGAGGCGGTCGCGCGGCCCGGGTATCCGCGTCCCGACCGGGACCGGTCCGCGCGGTGGCTCACCCTGAACGGCCGCTGGAGATTCACCGC
This sequence comes from Amycolatopsis orientalis DSM 43388, assembly GCF_000411975.1. Lineage (GTDB taxonomy): Bacteria > Actinomycetota > Actinomycetes > Mycobacteriales > Pseudonocardiaceae > Amycolatopsis > Amycolatopsis orientalis_D. The sequence continues at coordinate 17,713 of NZ_ASXG01000004.1, read as the reverse complement.
CGACGACGGAGCGCCCGACTCGATCGTGGTCCCGTTCGCGTGGGAGACCGCGGCTTCCGGCGTGCAGCGGACCTGGCTGCCGCACGTGGTCTACGCGCGCACCGTCACCGTTCCGCCGGAGTGGTCCGGACACCGCGTGGTGCTGTGCTTCGGCGCGGTGCACCACCGGGCGGTCGTCTCGATCGACGGCGTGCCGATCGGCTCGCACGTCGGCGGGCACAGCTCGTTCGAGTTCGACGTCACCGACGTGCTGGAACCGGGCCGGCCGGCCGAACTGACCGTCGAGGTCGAAGCACCGGCGGACAAACGGGAAATCCCGCACGGCAAACAGCGTTCGATCCCGCGCGACGACTACGACGGCGTGTCGTTCACGCCGACGTCGGGAATCTGGCAGCCCGTCTGGCTGGAGGCACGCGGTCGCACGTATGCCGCGGAGGTCTCGGTGCGCGGAGATTCGCTGACCGGGTTCGACCTCGCCGGCGAACTCGCGGGCGACGCGCCGGACAGTGCGGTCGTGGTCGCTCGGCTCGAAGGGCGCGAGATCGTCCTTCCGGTGCGCGACGGGCGGTTCTCCGGACGGCTGGACGTTCCCGAACCGCGGTTGTGGAGCCCGGAATCGCCGCATCTCTACTCCATCGAAGTGCGCGTGGGCGAGGGCGACTACGCTGACCGGCTGACCGTGACCGGGGGATTGCGCCGGATCGAAACGCGCGGCGAAGCGCTGTACCTCAACGGGGAACGGCTGTACGTGCGGGGCGTGCTCGACCAGGGCTACTGGCCGGAGAGCGGGCTCACCGCCCCGGACGACGAAGCGCTGGTCCGCGATCTTGACCTGGCGCGGGAACTCGGCTTTTCCCTGGTGCGCAAGCATCTCAAGGCCGAGGAGCCGCGGTGGCTGGACTACGCGGACCGGATCGGGATGCTGGTCTGGGCCGAACCGCCGGGCCCGAGCCGGTTCAGCCCGGCGGCCGCGGCGGCTTTCGAAGCACAGCTGCCCGATCTCGTGCGCCGCGACGGCAACCATCCGTCGATCGTGATCTGGGGCCTGTACAACGAAGAATGGGGCCTCGACTGGGACATCCCCGGGAGCCCGGAGCGCGCCGCGGCGGCCGAGCACGCGTACGACCTCATGCGCTCGCTCGACGACACCCGGCCGATCGTGGAGAACTCCGGCTGGGCGCACGTCAAGACGGACCTCGTCGACTGGCACTACTACGACGAAAACCCGCGCCGCTGGGCGGAAAACGTCGCCGCCCTCGCGGCTGGGGAGCGGGAGACGTTCGAGGTCAAGCTCCGGCCGGATTTCCTGGTCGACAAATCGTTCTACGGTTCGGCCGGCTTCCCGCGCTCCGGCGTGCCGGTGCTGAACAGCGAGTACGGCGCCGGGTTCACCAGCCTGGAACGGGCGTGGCACGTGCGCTGGCAGACCCAGGAAATCCGCAGGCACGACCGGTTCTCGGGCTACATCTACACGGAACTGACCGACGTCGAACACGAAATGGCGGGCCTGCTGGACGCGCACCGGCGGCCGAAGGACTGGGGCGGGCTGAACCCGGCCGACGCCTTCGCGGAGACGACGCTGGTGGTCGACCTGGTGCCCGCGCACGCCGGCGCCGACCTGCCGGTCCCGACCGGGCCGTTGACCCTGGAGGTGCACGTCTCGCACACCGGCCAGGAACCGATCGCGGGAACGCTGCACGCGGGGTGGGGCGCGTCGGGCTCGCGTGGCCTGCCCTCGGCTTCGGCTTCTCTTGCCGCGCAAGCGAAACCGTTCCGGCTCAGCGACGCGTTCCCGCTGACCGTCCCGGCTCCCGGCGGTCCGGCGCGGCTGCATCTGTGGCTGGAAGCGGACGGCGAGGTGGCCGCCCGGACGTTCGTGGACGCGGCGGTAGTCGAGGAGCTGAACCGGCGCGGCGCACGGGATTGACGGTATGGGGAAGGGCGGTCAGCGTGGGTGCTGGCCGCCCTTTCCGCTCCGGTCGGAACATGCTCTGGGGGCGTACGGAGGCGCTGGATCGGCGAGTGCTTGCTGTCGAGGGGATGTTGCCTGCTGGAGGCCGCGTCGGGTTGGTGTGGGGTTCGGTTTCTCTTGCCGCGCAGGTTAAGCCGCTCCGGCTCAGTGGCGCGTGCCCGCTGACCGGCGCGGCCTCGGACGGCCCGGCGCAGCTGCGGCGGTGGAGGAGCTGAACCGGCGCGGCGCACGGGATTGACGGTATGGGGAAGGGGTGTTGGCCGCCCTTCCCTTGTGCTCGGGGTGAATGGGTCGCTGCGGGGTCGCAGTCCGGCACAGTGGCGTTCGCGATGGTTCCTCGGGGATCGCGTGGTCCTACTCGGCTTCTCCAGACGAAACCCTTGCGGTGCAGCGGAAAGGGGCGGCCAGCCCGCAAGCCAGCCGCCCCTTCCCGCTCAGGCCGGGACGTGCCAGACCTGGGTGAACAGCCCGTTGCAGTCGTAGATCTGCAACTGCGTGCCGTCCGCGGTCTGTGCCTGCGGATCGTCGAGGCAGCGACCCGAGCCCGGGTTGTAGATCGATCCGTCCGACCGGACCTGCCACTGCTGGGAGGGCGTGCCGAGACAGTCGCGAAGCTCCACTTTGGACGAGTTCGCGGTCGCGCCGCCGACGACGTTGAGGCACTTGTCGAAGGCGCGGATCGTGCCGTCGGTTTCCAGCGACCATTGCTGGCCGGTCGCGATGCCGCAGGTGTAGAGCTGAACCGCGTTGCCGTTGACCGACCGGTTGGTGTTCACGTCGACGCATTTGCCCGTGCTGCCCGGGCCGGTGATCTGCCCCTGTGCGTTCGGCAGCGTCGCGGTGCCGAAGTCGGTTTCGCATTTGCCGGTCGACAGATGCGTCCCCGCGAGCATGAGGAAGGTGTTCCCCGACGGCGCGCCGAGCAACGGCGAACTGTACCCGGCACAGGCCGTCTCGCCCGCGTCGTAGCCGCCGGTCGGGGCGGTGGTCACCGGCGTGGTGATCTCCTGCCAGGCCCCGGACCCGAGGTTCCGGTTCACGAACAGCACGTGCCCGTCCTCCGGCTGGATCGCCAGCGAACCGTCCGTGCCCGCGACGACCCGTTGACCGGACGCGATGAGCGTGCCGTTCGCGCCGCCCGCCGGTGACCACGTCAGGTACGGCGTGTGCAGCAGGAAGCGATGGTCGGCGGTCTCGATCCGTGTGCCGAGGCTGCCCGGATTCCACGATTCGGCGTCCGGGGACGTTTTGAAATAGACGTCGCAAGCCTGGTCCGGATCGGCGCCGGCTTTGCAGTCCTCGTAGGTCATCACGTAGGAGCCGTTGGGCAAGGGGACGACCTTGGCCATCCCGGGCCGGTCGACGCCGTTCTGCAAGGCGACGTCGTAGACCTCGTTGCCCCAGGTCAGGCCGCCGTCGGTGGAGACGGCGTGCGCGAGGACCTGGGCATAGTCGTTCACCGAGGGACGCTCGTCGGAGAAATAGCAGAGGAGGCCGCGGTCGGTGACGGCGAACTCCGGTTCCCAGATGCCGTGGCCGATCGTGTTGGCCATGCCCGACTCGGCCGCGCACGAACTGCGGTAGGTCCAGCTCGCGCCCTGGTCGGTGGACGCGAAAACCTCGACTGCCTGCTGGGTGTAGTCGCCGTGGTTCCACGCGGTGCCCGCGGCGAGCAGCGTTCCGGCGGGCAACGCGCCTTCGGCACGCGGCAGCTCGTACAGCGTCGGGCCGTCGAGATCCCAGCCGTGCTGGGTGTCGGTGACCGTGCTGATCGGCGAGGACGTCCAGGTCACGCCGTTGTCGGTCGAACGGTACAGCGGGAAATTCGCCTTCCCGACGCCCGTGCCGGAGTGGGAGAAAGTCGCCAGCAGCGTGCCGTTCGCGGTGCCGTTGTGCGCGAGCCGGACGACGCGCGGATAACTCGCGTCCTCAGTGGAACCGGCCGCGGTGCTGGGCCGGTAAAGCACTCCGCCGGACGTGGTCGCGGCGTGTCCCGGCGCGGCGGCCAGCACCGCCGCGCCGAGAACTGCCGCCGCGACCAGCGCGGCGCGTCTGAAGCGGGGACGAAAAACCAGGGGACCAGGGGCCATGGGACCTCACTCCTCGGACGGGAAGGCGCGGTGGCCCGCGGACGGCTTGGCGCACCCAGGCGCGGAGCCTCGTCGCGCGTCGCAGCGGAACGCACGAGCGTTGCGGCACGACTCGCGTGCTCGCGGCGGGTCATTTTGCCATCGTGTGCAAGCAGGGTACTGCCGCTTTGCACACGATGGCAACCATGGCTCGGCCGCGGCTCGGCCGACTGGGTGGCGCACTTTCGCGAGGCAGGCGGCCGGGGAGCACGGGAATCCGGTGGTCCGGTCGCCCCGCCGGAAGCCCCGGACCGGTTCTGTCCACAATGGAGGAAGCGACGCCGTCCCGGCGGGAGCGCCGTAGCCGCGGAGAATCCGAAACTCGGCGACGCGAGCACCCCGGCGGTCACGGCCGGGAAGCCGGGCTGCCGCGCGTTCGGCGATACCCGGCAACCACGGGCCAAACGCGGCGTCGATGCGCGGGGGAAGAGCACGGGCGCTGTCTCATCCCGAGCAGGCAGCCCAGCTGTTCGGTGCCGCGCTCAGCACCAGCAGCGCCGCCGGGCGTGCGGGTTTCCGCCGATCCCGCGCATATACCTCCGTTATCGCGGGTAGTGCTTGATCGAACGAGAGGAGGCGGCGATGAACAAGCTGCTGTACCGGCCGCTGGGCATGCTGTTCGGCGTGCTGGGCGGGCTGGCCGCGAACGCGGTGTTCGAGCGGGTGTGGAGGCTGATCTCCGGCAGCCGGAAGGCGCCCACCCCGACCCAGAAGGACCGCGGATGGGGCGAGGTGCTCCTGGCGGCGTCCGTCCAGGGAGCGATCTTCGGCCTGGTGAAGGCAGCTGTCGACCGAGGCGGCGCGACCGGCTACGACAAGCTCACCGGCCAGTGGCCCGGGGACACCGGCAAGCACGACCGCGACTGAGATCCCCAGCGGGCAAGGGGGCGCCCAGGCGAACGCGTGAAGTCCTCAGTGGGTGGTCAGCGGCACGTCGTTCGGCGGGGGCAGCGTGCCGCCGCCGCGCAGCAGGACGGGCCCGACCGGTGCCGGTTTGGCGACCGGGGGCGGCGGGACCGGGGTCGGGGTCGGAGTGGGTTTCGGCGGTGCCGGCTGGGTGATCGCGGTGCCGTGCGCCGGGGGCGGAGGGTTCAGTTTCGCGCCGGCGGAGAGGTCGACGAGGTCGGCGAGGCCGTGGTCGCCGTCGACGCGCGGGACGCCGAGTTTCGGCAGTCCCAGCAGGTCGATCACGGTTTTCGGGATGCTCGGATGCCAGGACCAGCGGTGGTCGATGCCGGGCTTGACCCGTCCGCCGAAGATCAGCAGCGGCACGCGCGGCCCGTAGGCGAGCTGAACGCCGTCCGGGGTGATCTCGACGTTCGGCGTGGCGACGTGGTCGTCGAAGCCGCCCCAGTCGTCCCAGGTCAGCAGGAAGACCGTCGAGTTCCAGAGCCCGGCCTTCACGATCGCGTCGACGACCTGCCACACGGCGTCCTCTCCCTTGCTGACGTCCGCGGGCGGGTGCTCGTCGTAGGGGGAGTCGTGCCAGACCATGGACAGCGCGGGCAGCGCGCCGGCTTGGGCGTCGGCGATGATCTGGGCCGAGCGCACGATGTTGGGCGACCCCTTGAGCTGCTGGTAGAACTCGACGGGATAGCCGCTGGTGCCGGTGTAGGCCTTCCAGCTCACCCCGTGGTCGGCGGCGAGCCCGGGCAGGGACGGCATGTCCCACACCGGGTCGGCCTGGCTGCGAGGCGGGTTGCGCAGCGTGGGGGTCTGGCCGCCGACGATGAGCAGGTGGTTCGGGGTCGAGTTGGTGCCGTACCCGGCGCAGTGGTTTTCGACGAACGCGCCGCTCGCGGCCAGCCAGGCGTAGAACGGCAGATCGGCGACCGTGTCGAACTGGACGTGCGCCCCGGTGCTCTTCTTCGTGAGCCAGCGGTAGTAGGCCTTGCGGTCGTGCGGCTGGTCGGATTTCGGCGGGTTGGGGGAGACCGGCCAGTCGGTCGCGACGTTCGCGCCGAACGCGGCCATCGAACGGAAGTAGTTGTCGGTGGTGTGGTTTTCCTGGACCAGGACGACGACGTGGTCGATCGGGCCGGTGGCGGCCATGGCGATCCCTTCGCTGCTCCGGCGGGCGGGCCGCGCGGCCGGGGGCTCCGGTCGCGCCGGTTCCGCTGAATGATCGCCCGCCGCGGCCGCGGCGGCCACCGGAAGACCCGATCAGAGCAACCGGATTCCCTTGTCCTGCCCGGGATATCGCCGATTGCGCGGAAGGAGCTGTTCGCCGGGTTCGCGCCGGGCGCCCGGCTGCGCGGATCAGCGTTCGGCGGCGACCGCGTACCGGTGGGTCGGCCGGCCCGCGCTTCCGTATTCCAGTTCGAGGCTGAGGAATCCTCGGCGGTGCAGTTCGCTCAGGTGGCGTTGCGCGGTGGGCCGGCTGATGCCCAGTGCGGTCGCGAGTGCTTCGGCTCCTAGCGGCTCCCCGGCGCGGCGGAGCGTGTCGAGCACTTTGCGCATGGTCGGGGGAAGCGGATCCGGGCGCGGTGCGGCGCCGCGGAGAATGGAATACAGACTGTCCACAGTGGCCTGGTCGACCTCGCCGCTTCCGGCGGCGCGTTCGCACCAGCTCCGGTACGCCGTCAACTGCTCGCGCAACTGCTCGAACCCGAAGGGCTTGACCAGATAGTAGGCGGCGCCGAGACGGATCGCGGAACGGACCGTGCCGAGGTCCCGGGAAGCGGTGATCACGATGCATCCGGGCGGGGTGCCGGCCGAGCGCAGGTCGCGCAGCAGGGAAAGGCCGTCCTCGTCGGGCAGGTAGATGTCGAGCAGCAGCAGGTCCGGCCGGAGTTCTTCGACGCGGGCACGCGCTGCCGCGGCGGTGTGCGCCTGGCCGACGGCGGCGAACCCGGGCACGCGGTCGATGCTGGCGGCGTGGATCGCGGCGACGCGGTAGTCGTCGTCGACGACGAGAGTCCGGATGGTCATGCGTGCTCCGCGGGTTCGAGCTCGGCGCGGGAACGGGAGTTCGGCAGCAGTACGTCGAATCGCGCCCCGGCCGAGCCGTCCACGGTGATCGACCCGCCGGCCCGGCGCACCAGCCGGTAAACGAGGGCGAGACCGAGGCCGCGGCGCATGCCCGGGCGCGCGGGTTTCGTGGTGTAGCCGTCGGCGAAGATCTCGTGCAGCGCGTCTTCCGGAATGCCGGGGCCGGTGTCGGAGACGACGATGCGGACGTCCGGGCCGAGCGCGTCGACGAGAACGCGCACTCGTCGTTCGCCCGGCTGCCCGGCCACCGCGTCGACGGCGTTGTCGACGAGGTTGCCGAGAACAGTGACGAGCGCGCCGGGGTCGGTGGTGCTGAGATCGAGCCCCGAACCCGGGTCGACCTCGAGGCGCACGTCGCGTTCCGCGGCGATGGCGATCTTGGCCGAAAGGAGCGCGGCGAGTTCGGGCGGCGAGAACCGGGCGCGCAAATCGGTCGCCTGCGCGGCGGGACCGTGCGCGATTTCGGTGAGGTAGCGGCCGGCTTCTTCCGCCTCGCCCAGTCCCAGGAGCCCGGAGAGGACGTGCAGCCGGTTGGCGAATTCGTGTTCCTGGGCACGCAGCGCGGTCGTCAGGCCGGTGACGGCGTGCAGTTCGCGCACCAGGCCTTCCATCTCGGTGCGGTCGCGCAAGGTGATCACCGAACCGGCGTCCTGCCCGGCGAGGACGACCGGCATTTTGTTGACTACCAACAGGAATTCGTCGGTGAGGACGACCTCGTCGTCGGCGGCGGGCGCGGTGAGCAGGTCGCGGAGCCGGCCGGGCGGCACGAGTTCGCTCAGGTCCCGGCCGCGGGCGGCGGAGGGGAGCGCGAGCAGCCGGCGGGCTTCGTCGTTGAGCACCTCGACGCGGCCGTGCCGGTCGAGCCCCACCATGCCCTCGCGGATGCCGTGCAGCATCGCTTCCCGTTCTTGGAGCAGGGCCGCGATCTCGGAGACCTCCAGCCCGAAGGTGGCGCGCTTGATCCGGTGCGCGAGCAGCCAGGACGCCGCCGTCCCGATCGCCAGCGCCAGCCCGGAATAGAGGAGCACCCAGGGGATGTCGCTCACCAGCTCGCTCGTGACCTGTTCTTCCAGGATTCCCACCGACACCTGGCCCTCGATCCCGCCGCCGGGGCCGGGAATCGGCGCCTTGCCGTTCGCGGACCGGCCGAGGCTGCCGTTGTCGATGCCCAGATGGCCTTGCCCGTCCAGGGCCGCCACGGGTTCCTCGATGCGCTCGCCGACGAGTGCGGTGTTGGGATGGGAGTACCGCAGTCCGGACCGGTCGGTGACGACGACGTAGGACGCGCCGGTGGCCCGGCGGACCTGCTCGGCCTCCGCCTGGATGGCGTGGCCGGGATCGCGCCGCGCGAGGGCGTCGCGGACGGCGGGCATCTGCGCGACGGTGTTCGCGATCCCGAGCGCTCGCTGGCCGTATTGCGTGTCGAGGGTCTGCCCGGCGAGCTTCACGTAGAGCAGGGCCCCGGCGGAGACGGTGGCGAGCAGGATCCCGAGCACGGCGAGCAGGATCTGCGAGGCGAGAGGACGGGACCGCCACATGATCGCTCCGCTCTGCCACTTGTCATAGGGGCGTCCCGCATGACACCACGAGACCGCGCGGATGCCAAGAACGCGCGGCCGGTACGCCCGGATCGTCCGGTCCGGCGTGCACTTAATGAGCAGAAACCGAGAAAAGCGCACTGATCGCTGGTATCGCACGCAACGTTCCGCCGCGCCGCGGCGCTTCTTAGCCTCCTCGAACGGAATCGGCCCCGATCGAGAGGACGCCCCCGTGCACGCACCCAGATCCGGACCGCCCGGCGGCGACGCACCGGCCGCCATCGCCATGCGGGACGTCACGAAGCAGTTCGCCACCGAGGGGCCGCAGCCCTACACCGCGCTGCGCGACCTGGACCTCGAGGTGGCGCCCGGAGAGTTCTGCGCGGTCGTCGGCCCCACCGGCTGCGGCAAGTCCACGACCTTGACCCTCGTCGCGGGCCTGGAGCAGCCGTCGGCCGGCTCGGTCCGGGTGCACGGCGCGCCCGTCTCGGGCATCACGCCCGGGGTGGGGTTCATGTTCCAGACGGACGCGATCCTGCCCTGGAAAACGGTGCTGGACAACGTTTCCGCGGGCCCGCGGTTCCGCGGAGTCGCGAAGCGGACGGCGGTGTCCGGCGCGCGGGACTGGATCCGCCGGGTCGGGCTGAGCGGATTCGAGGACCGCTACCCGCACCAGCTGTCCGGCGGGATGCGCAAGCGGGTGGCGCTCGCGCAGAATCTCATCAACGAGCCGCGGATCCTGCTGATGGACGAGCCGTTCAGCGCGCTGGACGTGCAGACCCGGGCGAAGATGTCCGACGAACTGCTGTCGCTGTGGGAACTTACCCGGCCCGCCGTGGTGTTCGTGACCCATGACCTGGAAGAGGCGATCGCGCTCGCGGACACGGTGGTCGTGCTGACCGCGGGCCCGGCGGCGACGGTCAAGGCCCGGTTCGCCATCGACCTGCCGCGCCCGCGGGTGGTGCAGGAAATCCGCTTCGAGCGCCGGTTCGTCGACCTGTACCAGCGGATCTGGGACGCCCTGCGCACGGAGGTCGACCTGGCGTACGCGCAGACCACCCGGGTCGGCGGGGAGGGGGGAGCATGACTGCCGAAGCGAAATCGCCCGCGAAGGCCGCCGCGGGCACGGAAGCCGCGGCCGCGCGCCGTTCGCGCCGCCGGACGCGCACCGTCTTGGTGCACACCGTCCAGGCGGCCGTGCTGGTCGTCGTTCTCGGCGGCTGGCAGCTGCTCGTGCAAGGCGATCAGCACGCGATCGTGCTGTACGGGCTCCCTTCGGGGATCTACGACCGGTTGCGTTCGTGGGTCACCGAAGGCACCGCGATCGGTTCGCTGGGCAGCCAGATCTGGACCACGATCGAAGAGGCGCTGATCGGGTTCGCGATCGGCACGGTGCTCGGCATCGTGTGCGGCATCGCGCTCGGCCGGATCCGGTTCCTGTCCGAGGTGTTCGGGCCGTTCATCAAGGTGCTCAACGCGATTCCGCGGATCGTGCTCGGCTCGGTGTTCGTCCTGGCGTTCGGCCTCGGCCTGGAATCGAAGATCCTGCTGGTGATCGTGCTGGTGTTCTTCGGCGTGTTCTTCAACGCCTTCCAAGGAACCCGCGAGGTCGACCGCACCTTCATCGCCAACGCCAGCATCCTCGGCGCCTCGCGGTGGCAGGTGACCCGCCAGGTCGTGCTGCCGTCGGCGTTCACCTGGATCATCGCGAGCCTGCACGTGAGCTTCGGGTTCGCGCTGATCGGCGCGATCGTCGGCGAATTCCTCGGCGGCTACGCCGGTCTCGGCGTGCTGATCAAGAACGCACAGGGCACGTTCGACGCGAGCGGCGTCTGGGCGGCGATGGTGATCATGGGCATCGTCGCGCTGCTGGCCGAATGGCTGATCACCCGCCTCGAACGCCGGCTGCTGCGCTGGCGGCCCGCGCAGCTGTCCGGACCGGACCTGTGAACCCCCGTTTTCCCGCACGAACAAAGGAGATGCCCGTGTCCGCGAAGAAATTGGCGGCCGTTCTCGCGGCGGCGCTGCTCGCCGTGGCCGGCTGTGCCTCGAAGGCGAGCCAGAACGCCGGCACCAGCTCGACCGGCGGAACCGGAACCCCGGTGAGCATCATGGTCGGCGGCCTGAACAAGCAGATCTATCTGCCGTTCATGCTCGCCCAGCGGCTCGGCTACTACCAGAAGCAGGGGCTGAACGTGACCCTGCAGGACGAGGGAGCCGGCGTCGACGCGACGACGAACATGATCGCGGGCAAGGTCGACGGCGTCGGCGGGTTCTACGACCACACCATCGCCATGCAGGGGCTCGGCCAGTCGCTGGAGTCCGTGGTCTCGATGCTCACCACCCCCGGCGAGGTCGAGCTGTGCCGCCCGGAGGTGCGGGGGCAGATCCATTCGCCCGCGGACTGGGCCGGACGCAACCTGGGCGTGACCGACCTCGGCTCGTCGACCGACTTCCTGACGCAGTACCTCGCCCAGAAGAACGGCGTCGATCCGGCGAAGATCCACCGGGTCGGCGTCCAGTCCGGGGCCACGCTGATCGGCGCCCTGCAGCACGGCAACGTCGACTGCGCGATGACGACCGAGCCGACCGTTTCGACCGCGCTGGCCCAAGGCGCCGCGTTCATCCTGCTCGACATGCGCTCGGCAGCCGGCACGAAACAGCAGCTGGGCGGCGAGTACCCGGCGACCTCGCTGTACATGACCACGAAGTACGTGGACAGCCACCCGGACGTGGTGCAGAAACTGGTCAACGCGTACGTCGAGGCGCTGAAGTGGATCCAGGCGCACAACGGCGCCCAGCTGGCCGACGTGATGCCCGCCGACTACTACGCCGGTCCCGGCAAGGACGCTTACGCGAAGGCCTTCGACAACGAAAAGGGAATCTACAACCCGACCGGGATCATGCCCCCGGACGGTCCCAAGACGAACCTCGCCGTGCTGCAGGCGTTCAACCCGGACGTGAAGGGCAAGCAGATCGACCTCGGCAGGACTTACACCGACAAGTTCGTCAAGGCAGCGCACTGACGCGGAGCTGCTGTGCCCGGACGTCCGCGCCCGGGCACAGCAGCACGCGCGTCCGCCCCGGTCCCGAACTCGGCGCTGAATCCTGTTCCGTGCACTGCCGCGGCTCGATCCGGGCCGACCGCTCCCGTCCGCGACGGTGTGCTGAGCCGGCTCAGTCGCCGCGGACTCGATCCGCAGCGCGCAGCGGGGCGCCGAGCTGATGCAGGTGGCCGAGGACCTGCCGGTAGGAGGGCAGCAGACCCGTTTGGGCGTACGGGATTTCGTGGCGGCGGCAGAAGCGCTCGACGATCGGCTGAGCGCGGCGCAGGTGCGGGCGGGGCATGTTCGGGAAGAGGTGGTGCTCGATCTGGTAGTTCAGCCCGCCGAGCACGAAATCGACGACTTTCCCGCCGCGGATGTTGCGCGAGGTCAGCACTTGCCGGTGCAGGAAGTCCGCCGGCTGCCCGGTCATCGTGGGCATTCCCTTGTGGTTGGGCGCGAACGAACATCCCATGTAGACCCCCCAGAGGGCTTGGTGCACCATGACGAACGCGACCGCGAGACCGGGGGAGAGCACGAGGAACACCGCGGTGAGGTACCCGGCGACGTGCGCGGTCAGCAAAACCCCTTCCAGCCGGCGCTTTTTCGTCTCGCCGCGCCACACCGCCCGGATTCCGGAGACGTGCAGGTTGAGCCCTTCGAGGGCGAGCAAGGGGAAGAACAGGAACGCCTGGTTCTTGGCCATCCAGCGGAGAAAACCCCGTTTCGCGCGGGCTTGCCCGCCGGTGAAAGCCAGCGCGGGGATGTCGAGATCGGGGTCGTGGTCCTCGTGGTTGGGGTTGGCGTGGTGCCGGTTGTGCCCGTCGATCCACCACTGGTAGCTCATCCCGATCAGGCCGCCGTGCGCGACGCCGACGGCGTCGTTGGGCTGGCGGGTCCGGAAAATCTGCTTGTGCCCGGCGTCGTGGCCGACGAAGGCCAGCTGCGCGAACACGACCGCGAGCAGGGCGGCGATCAGCAGCTGCCACCACGAGTCGCCCAGGAACGCGAAGCCGACCCACGCTCCGGAGAACACCGTCAGGTTCGCGGTGATGATCGCCGCGTAGTAGCCGTGGCGGCGGCGCAGCAGCCCGGCTTCGCGAATCTCGGAGAGCAGGCTGCCGTACGCCGCCGGAGCGGTCATCGGCGCGACGTCGCAGGGGCTCCGGAGGAGAACCGGACGCCGCGGCTGCGGCGCTGGTCGGCGTCGGAGAGCGGGCGCCTGGCGGCGGACGAGACCGGATGGCTGAACAGCACCGGCGAGACCGGGGCCCGGGTGCTGGGCGAACGTACTGGGTTGCGCGACAAAAGAAACTCCTGGGGAAGGGCCGGGCACGTGAACACGGCCGACGGGTGAGGCATGAGCACCGGCGGGCGGCGTCGAGCAGGTCGGCGCGCCGGCGTCGGGCAGAGGCTTGGTCGCAGGTCGGACAGCGTCGGCAAGGCACCTCATGACCCAGGGTCGAAAAGCGCGGCTCGAGCCTGCTGGCACCGACGGTACGCGCATCGGCGGGACACCACCAGTCCGGGGCGGGCGAGCGCCCCCTTGACGGCCGGCGTGCCGGTGTGCTCCGCTGCTCGCGGTTGAAGCTTTTTGTGCTCGTTGTTCCCGACGTCGCAGAGGTTTTTGGCGAGCGTCGTCTCCGTGCCGTTTCCGGCCTTCCTGGGTTTCTCGCTCATCACTCTGAGGTCCATTGTGGACAAGGAGGTGGCGTCGCGGACCACCCGCACCGCGGCCTGATGCCCGTCCGGGACGAACGACTGGGCTGGTCCGCAGCGATCGAACCACGCGGTGACGACCGCCAGCCGGTGATCCGCAGCCTGTGCGGCCACATCGCCCCCCGCCCGCCGCCGTCCCGACTCGCACGGGCGACCTTGGCACGCACGCGGCATCCAAGGGTTCGGCCACCCGCCCATCCCGAGCCCAGGTGGCGGGCCGCGATGGCGGTCACTGACTGTGTCGCGACCGTCACTGGGGCGGTTCGAGGTTGCACGGCGAGCCAGCACCGTTATCCTGCCACTAAGCAAGCGCTTAGCGGTGGCTGTCCAACGTCGGACGAGGAGACGGTGTGGTGGAGTCGTTCAAGGATCGTGTTGCCCTGGTCACCGGGGCCAGCCGGGGGATCGGGCTGGCCATCGCGAAGGGGCTCGTCGAGCGCGGGGCGAAGGTGTGCATCACGGCGCGCAAGCCGGAGCCGCTCGCGGAGGCCGTCGAGCAGCTCGGCGGGCCGGACGTCGCGATCGCGGTGCCGGGCAAGGCGGACGACGCCGCGCATCAGCAGGAGGCGGTCGCCGCCGCGATCGAGAAGTTCGGCAGTCTCGACCTGCTGGTCAACAACACCGGCATCAACCCGGTTTACGGGCCCACCCTGGACGTCGACCCGGCCGCGGCGAGCAAGATCTTCGCGGTCAACGTGATCGCGCCGCTGTCGTGGATCCGCGCCGCTCGGGACGCGTGGATGGGCGAGCACGGCGGGGCGGTGGTCAACGTCGCCTCGATCGCGGGCATCCGGACTTCGCCGGGCATCGGCATGTACGGCGTCAGCAAAGCCGCGCTGATCCGGCTCACCCAGGAACTCGGCGCGGAACTCGGCCCGAAGATCCGGGTGAACGCGGTGGCTCCGGCGGTCGTCAAGACGCAGTTCGCGACCGCGCTGTACGAAGGGCGCGAGGAGGAGGTTGCGGCGGCGTATCCGATGAAGCGGCTCGGGGTGCCGGAGGACATCGCGGGCGCGGTGGCGTTCCTGCTGTCCGGCGAGGCGGGCTGGATGACCGGCCAGACGGTCGTTCTCGACGGCGGCGTGACGCTCGGCGGCGGCCTGTGAGCGCCGGGGTCGTCATCACCGGCGGTGGCGGCGGGATCGGGGCGGCGCTGGCGCGCCGGTTCGCGGCGGACGGGGCTCGCGTGGTCGTCGCGGACCTCGACGGCGACCGGGCGGCCGAGGTCGCGGCGGAGGTCGGCGGGACGTCGTTCGCCGGCGACGTGGCGAGCGAATCCGGAGTCGCCGCGCTGATCGACGCGGCTCGCGAAACGCTCGGCGCGATCGACGTTTTCTGTGCCAACGCCGGGGTCGCGCCGTTCGGCGACGCCAACGCGGGCGAGGACGCGTGGTCGCTGGCGTGGGACGTGAACGTGATGGCGCACGTCCGCGCGGCCCGGCTGCTGCTGCCGGCGTGGCTGGAGCGCGGCGAGGGCCGGTTCGTCGCGACGGTGTCCGCGGCGGGCGTGCTCACCAGTCTCGGCTCGGCTCCGTATTCGGTCACGAAGCACGGCGCGCTGGCGTTCGCGGAATGGCTGTCGGCCACCTACCGGCACCGCGGCATCACCGTGCAGGCGATCTGCCCGCAGGGGGTGCGCACCGCGATGCTGGAGGAGACCGGGGAACGCGGCAAGCTGCTGATGGGCGCGACCGCGATCGACCCGCCGCAGGTCGCCGACGCGCTGTTCGCCGCGATGGCGGAGAACCGGTTCCTGGTGCTGCCGCACGCCGAGGTCGCCGACTTTTACGCCTTGCGCGCCACCGAAACCGACCGCTGGCTCGGCGGGATGAACAAACTGCAGCGGAAAATGGAGGCGCTGCCCGGCGACGCGTGACCCGATATTCTCCCCGGGGCGGCACGGGGCCGCGGGGGAGAACAGGGAGCCGGAATGACCGCACTCGCGCGGACCGACATGTCGCGCATCGCGATTATTCGCTAATCCGACCAAAAGCAGACCGACCCCAACCCGGCACGTAACCGTTGCTGCGAAGCCAGTATCGGCACCGCTATCGAGTTCTACGATTTATACATTTACGGGACCGCGGCGGCGCTGGTGTTCGGGAAGGTTTTCTTCTCGACGTTCTCCTCCACCGCCGGGGTGCTGGCTTCGCTCGGCACCTTCGCGGTGGGGTTCGTCGCGCGCCCGGTCGGGGCGATCCTGTTCGGACACTGGGGCGACCGGATCGGCCGCAAGTCCATGCTGGTCACGTCGTTGCTCGTGATGGGACTGTCCACAGTGGCCGCCGGGCTGGTGCCGGACTACGGCACGCTCGGCCTCCGGTCGCCGATCCTGCTGACGGTCGGGTTCTACATCCGGATCAAAATCGCCGAGACGCTGGTATTCCAGGCCGCATTGGACAAGTCCGAACAGGCGAAGGTCCCGATGTTCGAGCTGGTGCGGATACAACCGCGCGTTTTGGTGCTTTCGACGTTGTCGTTCGTGCTTGCGCACGCGCTTTCTGTACCGTCACGACATTTTGTCTTTCGATCGCGACGACCACGCTCGGCATCCCGCGCACGACTGTCCTGATCAGCCTGCTCATCGCGGCCGCGGTGATGGGCGTGGCGACGCTGGTGTTCGCGATGAAGTCCGACCAGTGGGGCCGTCGCCGGCTGAGCGCGGCGGCTGCGGTTTCTGTGGGGTGGGCATTTCCGCTGTTCGCCTTGCTGCAGACGGGAAATCCGGTACTGCTGACGCTCGGATTCGTCGGCGGCATGGCCTGTTTCGCGATGCGGTACGGGCCGACGGGCGCGTTTCTGCCGGAACTGTTCCGGGTGCGCTACCGGTATTCCGGCGCGTCGATCGCGTACAGCGTCGCCGGGGTGATCGGCGGCGGGGTAGTGCCGTTGATCTCGACCGGCCTGTGGGCGTCGACCGGTTCGACGGTGCCGGTCGCGCTGGTGCTGGTCGCGCTCGGGGTGCTGAGTTTCCTGTGCGTGCAGGCCCTGCCGGAGACCCGCGACCATGACTTCTCCGACGGGCTCGGCGAGGGGACCGCCGCCGGCCGCCCCTGACTTCCGGACCCGCCCGGACGGGGGAAATCCGGCCGGGCGCGGGCTTTCCGCTCCGGTGCGCCGTTCGGGCTGCGGCTCTTGACACGCCGATTTGGTCTAGTCCAGTGTGTGACCGCACCCTTCCGGGTGCACTCCTCCCGGGTTGATCCCGCCGCCTCAAACCGGAGGTGTTCCGTGGTGCTCGTGGGAGGAACACGATGAACTCAGTGCGTCGGCTGGCCGCGCTCGCGGCGGCGGCAGGGGCGGCCCTCGCGACCGCGGCCGGGGTGGCCACGGCCGCGCCCGCACCGCAGCTCGCGGCCGCTCCGGACCCGGTTCTGGCGTCGCCGTACCTGTACCAGTGGGCGGGGCAGACCAGTGCGTCGGCGGCGATGTCCGCGACCGGGATCAAGACGTTCACGCTCGCGTTCGTACTGTCGGACGGCGGGTGCAACCCGAAGTGGGACGGCGACCGCTCGCTGACCGGCTCGGACAAAACCCTGATCCAGGGCATCCGCTCCGCGGGCGGCGACGTCATCCCGTCCTTCGGCGGCTGGTCGGGCACGAAACTCGGCGCGAAGTGCTCCTCGGCCGCCGCCCTGGCGGGGGCGTACCAGAAGGTGATCGACGCCTACGGCCTGAAGGCGATCGACCTCGACATCGAGAACACCGACGAGTTCGAGAACGCGACCGTGCAGGACCGGATCCTGAACGCGGTCAAGATCACCAAGCAGAAGAACCCGAACCTGCGCGTGGTGATCACGATCGGCACCGAAACGTCCGGCCCGAACGACTGGGGCAAGCGGCTGATCAAGCAGGCGAAGGCGATCGGCGCGCCGGTGGACGTGTGGTCGGTGATGCCGTTCGACTTCTCCAGCGGCGGCGACATGGCGGGCAAGACGAAGTCCGCGGTGGACGGCCTCGCCGGACAGCTCAAGTCGACGTTCGGCTGGGACAGCGCCACCGCGTACCGGCACGCGGGCCTGTCGTCGATGAACGGCAAGACGGACAACGCCGGCGAGGTCGTGTCGGTGTCCGATTTCACCGCGATCCGCGACTACGCCGCCAGCCACCACCTCGGCCGCTTCACCTTCTGGGCGACCAACCGCGACTGCTCGGGCGGCGGCGAGTGCAGCGGAATCTCGCAGCCGAAGTACGCGTTCACGAAGATCGTGGCCGGGTACCACGGCTGACCTGGGCCAGGCCGGTGACGAGGCCGCCGTTCCGAGGGGTGCGGCCTCGTCACCGGCTGCCGCCGCGACCGGGGAAGAGATCGGAAGAGCG
>NZ_ASXG01000003.1 GCF_000411975.1 Amycolatopsis orientalis DSM 43388 | reverse complement strand
AGTTCGGCGGTGTCCTACTCTCCCACAACCCTTCGGTTGCAGTACCATCGGCGCAGTCAGGCTTAGCTTCCGGGTTCGGAATGGGACCGGGCGTTTCCCTGACGCTAAAACCACCGAAACACTCCGAAACAACACACACCCGCCCTCCCCGCAAGGGGAAGAATGCCGGTGTGGTGTTTCAGAACCGTAGAGTGGATGCGCAACATCTTCGTGGGCAAGTCCTCGGCCTATTAGTACCAGTCAACTCGACAACACATTACTGTGCTTCCATTT
>NZ_ASXG01000002.1 GCF_000411975.1 Amycolatopsis orientalis DSM 43388 | reverse complement strand
TGTGCTGACGGTCTGAGGGTGGTTGTCAAGGCGGGAAAGCGTGCCTTGACAACCACCCTCAGACCGCAGGGAGGCTTCGTATCGGGGTGCAGGGCCAGGGCTGGGTGCCTCGATGAGTTGGGTGCAGTGGCGGCGGTTTTGTGGTGGGGCTTGCGCCCCCCGAATGCCCGGTTAGGTGCATCGCTGCGGTGGGTGGGGCCTCGGCGCGTGCCGTGAAGGGGCCCCTCACGGCGTCGCACCGGGGACTGGTCGTGAGGGGACGGGTCAGCGGCCGGGGCGGCGCGGGGGTTCGCAGCAGCCGACTGCGCAGGGGGCGCCGTTGACGGTGCAACCCGCTGCCAGGAACGGCGAGAGCTTCCGGGCGGCGGCGTCGGCCAGGTGTTCGCGGACCAGTTCGACCACCATTTCCGCGAACCTCGGGTCGGCGTCCGGCGTCGCGGCGCGGGCGAAGGCCATGCCGTGTTCGGCGGCTCGGTCGGCGGCTTCGTTGTCCAGGTCCCAGATCACCTCGAGGTGGTCCGCGACGAAGCCGATCGGGCTGACGACCACTGATTCCACGCCTTGGGCGTGCAGGGCGTCGAGGTGGTCGACGATGTCCGGTTCCAGCCACGGGATCTGCGGCGGGCCGGAGCGGGACTGCCAGACCACGTCGTACTCGGCGATTCCGGCCTCGGCGGCCACGAGGCGGGCGGCCTCGGCGATCTGGCGCGAGTAGCGGCGGCCGCCTTCCGAAGGCGGGCCGGAGGCGAGGTCGGCGCTTTCCGGGATGGAGTGGGCGGTGAAGACCGTGCGCGTGCCGGGACGGTCGCCGAGTTTCGCGTGGGCGGCGCGGACCGCGTCGGCGACCGCGGCGATGAACAGCGGGTGGTCGAAGAACTGCCGCAGCTTCACCAGCTCCGGCGCGTCTTCGCCGAGGGCGGCGCGGGCCCGTTCGATGTCCTCGTCGTACTGGCGGCACGCGGAGTAGCCGCCGTACGCGCTCGTCGGGAACACCAGCGCGCGGCGGACGCCCGCGTCCTTCATTTCCGCCAGGGTGTCCTCGACCATCGGCCGCCAGTTGCGGTTGCCGAAGTGCACCGGAAGCTCGATGTCCTCCGCCGCGAGCTGCTTCTCGACCGCGGCGATCGCGGCCCGGTTGAGCCGGTTGATCGGCGAGACCCCGCCGAAGTGCTGGTAATGCTCAGCGACCTCGAGCAGCCGCTCGCGAGGCACCCCCCGGCCCCGGGTGACGTTCTCCAGGAACGGCATCACCTCGTCGGGCCCCTCCGGACCGCCGAACGAAAGCCATAGCAACGCGTCGTAACCCACGGTGCTCATCCTGCCCCTGTGGCGCCCCGCACGCCTCGGCGGCCCAGTTGTGTATCGCTCTGTCCAAAATGTGTTAGCGTGGTCGCATGCCGAGGCCACGAGAGTTCGACGAGACCGAAGCGCTCGAAGGCGCGATGAACGCCTTCTGGGCGCGCGGATACGAAGCGACCTCGACCGAGGAACTGTGCGCCGCCACCGGACTCGGTCGCAGCAGCATCTACAACACGTTCTCCAGCAAACACGAACTGTTCCGGCGCGTGCTCGACCACTACTCGCACCGCGGCATCCGCCTGCGGGAAACCCTCTTGGACAACGCACCGGACGGACTCGGCGCCATCCGCCTGCTCCTAGCCTCGACCATCGACGACGAACTGGAAAACGGCAGGCGCGGCTGCCTGATGGTGAACACGATTTCCGAATTCGGCACCACCGATCCGGAAATCGCAGCACAGGTGAACGCGGACACCGAAGCGCACCTGTCCGCATTGGTGCACTTCGCGCGCACCGGCCAAGCAGACGGCAGCGTCACCCGCGACCGCGACGCCACCGACATCGCAAACTTCATCCACGCCACCATCTCCGGCCTCCGAACAATGTCCCGACGCGGAGCAGAACGCGAAGCCCTGGCCTCAGTAGCGGAAATCGCGACAAACGCAGTAGCCAGACGCTGACCGCGGACACCGAACCCCGCAGGCACCAACCACCAACCCCAACCGCTGCACCCACGATCGAAGCACCCGGCCCCACCCCCGCATCCCTCAGACACTAGCCCCACCACCAACCCTCAGCCGCCGCACCCAACCATCGAAGCACCCAGCCCGACCCCCGCACCCCGAATCCCGCAAGCACGAGCCCCACCACCAAAACCGCAACCGCCGCACCCAACCATCGAGGCACCCAGCCCCCGCCCTGCACCCCGATACGAAGCCGCCCTGCGGTCTTGGGGTGCT
>NZ_ASXG01000001.1 GCF_000411975.1 Amycolatopsis orientalis DSM 43388 | reverse complement strand
CAGCTCGGTAGCTCGCTGGGCTCATAACCCAGAGGTCGCAGGTTCAAATCCTGTCCCCGCTACAGAGGTAGGAGGCCTGTCCTCGCGTACTGCGCGAGGCGGGCCTCTTTCGTTATTGCCCTGGGGGTCGAACCCCCAGACCCCCGCCAGGGGGCTCGCCCCCTGGACCCCCGTGGTGGGTGCGTTGGGTGCGGGAGTGTCCGTTGGGTTTGGGGGGGGCCGTTGCTCGCGGAGCGAGCTCGGCTCGTGGGGGCGACGGGTGCGGTGTTGTCGGTTGAGTTCGCATCTGGGGCAGGGGTTGTCGGGGCGTCTGGGTTGGCTGGTTTAGACCTCTGTTGTGGTCTGGTTTAGAGGGTCGGAATTGTTGGGGGAGTTGGAATATTCCGGTCGGCGGGGGCTGGCGGGGGCGGGGTTGTGGTGTTTGTTGGGGT